>NZ_JBICSO010000010.1:0-619996 GCF_043197155.1 Nonomuraea sp. NPDC049269 | reverse complement strand
TTCGAGGGGCTCCTGGATGCGCGAAAAAGAGACGCGACGGGGACCAGCGGGTACGGCGGAGGCGTTGCGCGAGGCTGCCAACAGATGTCCTTCCGGAGGGCACGGATGGAATCGAACTGCGCGCACGCCAAACGCCCCGGCGAAAATCCGGGGCGTTGCAAGGCAGCGCGAGGGGCAGCATAGCGCAAGTGAGAAACGTATGTCTACACTTAATATACGTGTCAACCTCGTTGCCGCCATCAGTTTCTCATAGCCGGGTGGACTCGTCAACTCGCCGTCATTCCTCGCCCGGCGTCATCCGCGGGACAGGACCACTTTAAGAGCTCCGGTCGCGGTCGGGTCGGCGAAGGTCTCGTAGGCGGCGGCCATGTCCTCCAGCGCGAACCGGTGGGTGATGAACGTGCCGGGGTCCAGCCGTCCGGCGGCGATCATGTCCAGGAGGGTCGGCGTCGCGTAGGTGTCGACCAGGCCGGTGGTGATGGTGAGGTCGCGGATCCACAGATCTTCGAGGCTCGGCCGTGCGCGGTGTCGGCAAGCGGTTGCGCCGGCTCGGCCTCGCCGCGGTCACGCCCTTCTACGTCACGGGCACCCAGGGGCCGCTGGGGCCAGCGGGCCAAGCAATGCGTCTCGCCTCGTCGTTCCTGAGACCGTCACAAGGCGCCCGGCGATCGGTGCGCATGCTTTCCCAGGGCCGATGGTCCCTGGTAAGGCAGGACCTCGTCCTCTGGGAGCCGCGGGCCGGCGGGTGTGTGCTGGAGGTGAGCGAGCCGGGGGCGGGTGCCACATCCGGGCGGCGAGACGCGAAGGAGGAGGACGATGAGCAGAGCGATCGTGGTCGGCGTGGACGGATCGCCATCGGCCGGATCGGCGCTCGGCTGGGCCGCCGACGACGCCTCATGCCGAGGGCTTCCCCTGCGGATCGTGCTCGTACGCGAGCCCTGGGCGGCCGAGCATCCGCTCACCGCGGCCAGTGACCGGCAGACGCTGACCGAGCGGTGCACGTACGTGCTCGACCACGCCGCCGACCAGGTACGGAGACTCATCCCCAAGCTCGAGGTCGCAACGGCGGTGGTCACGGGCGCGGTGATCGAGCGGCTGAAGAGCGAGTCGGAGACGGCCGACAGCGTGGTCGTGGGCAGCAGAGGGCTCGGCGGGTTCGCCGGACTGGTGCTGGGCTCGGTCGGGCTCGGCCTGGCCGGGCACGCGCACAGCCCGGTGGTCATCGTCCGGATGCCCGTCCCCGGCAGCCATGGTGAGATCGTGGTCGGCTTCGACGGCTCCCCGTTCGCGGAGTCGGCACTGGACTACGCCCTGGAACAGGCCAGGGCGCGGCGCATGCCGGTTCGCGTCGTGTACGCCCAGCGGATGCCGATGCTCACCCCCCATCCCGCGGGGTACGGCCCGCTCCTGACCGGGGCGCTGGGCGACGAGGCGGCCGAGATCCGGCTGCGCCTGGCGCCGTGGCATGACAAATACCCGGACGTAGAGGTGATCGAGTCGACCGTCCCGGGGCACCCGGTCCCGGTCCTGGCCAGGGCGTCCGAGACGGCGGCGCTCGTGGTGGTCGGATCGCGCGGACTGGGCGGCTTCGCCTCGGCGGCACTCGGGTCCGTCAGCCACGGCGTCCTGCACCGGGCTAGTTGTCCGGTGGCCGTGGTACAGGGTCCTTGGAGGCGGTCGTGAGCGTCATCGTCGCCCCGCCGTCCCTGACCGAGACCGCCTGTCGCGACTGGGACCTCCTGCAGGCGCAGACCAGGGACGCCCAGGAGTTCGACCCCGCGCAGGCCGGCCACCTGCCGGAACCGGCGCGCCGCTGGGTGCTGCACGCCATCGCTCCGGGGACACCCCTCCTGCGTGCGGTGGTGCTGGACATGCACGGCTCCATCCGGCTCGGCGCCTGGCGGGACTTCCGCGCCCAGCAGGTGCTCCTGCCGATGGAGGGCTTCGTGTGGTCGGCCACCGCCCATCTGGGACTGCTACCCGTGCACGGGTTCGACCGGTATCGCGCTGGTCAGGGGGAGATGCGCTGGCGGCTGCTGGACGTCATCCCCGTGATGTCGGGTGCCGGTCCGGACATCACCAGAAGCGCCGCCGGACGGCTGGCCTGTGAGTTCGTCATGGCGCCCGCCGCCGCACTCGACCCGAGGCTGCGGTGGAAGTCGATCGACGACCGCCAAGCGATCGCCAGCTTCCCTGTGGGGACCGAGGATCACGACGTGACCCTGACGATCGCGCCCAACGGCGCGCTGGAGCGCGTCACGATGTCCCGTTGGGGTGATCCCGGGGAGGGACGCTATCGCGACCACGTGTTCGGGGTGGAGTGCGGGCGCGAGATCGAATTCGACGGGTTCACCATTCCGGCCTACCTGGCGGGTGGCTGGTGGCCCGGCACTGATCGGTGGGCCGAGGGCGAGTTCATCCGCTTCACCGTCGACGACGCCCTGTTCCGCTAGCCCGGACAGACCACATGAGACGCTGTGTGCATGGAGCACCAGGAGGGTCGTATCGAGGCACTGGGCCGTGATGCCTGCCTGGCGCTGCTGTCGACAGTCGTCATCGGCCGGGTCGCCTGGTCGGCATCCGGCGGTGATCTGAAGGTTGTGCTGGTCAACTTCGTGCTGGACGGTGACGGCATCGTGTTCAGGACGGCGCGGGGCGGCATGCTCGACGCCATCCAGCACGGCGTGCCACTGACCTTCGAGGTGGACGATGTGGAGCCCGCGTTGCGCGTGGGCTGGAGCGTCGTGCTGAGCGGCCGGGCTGACGTCGTCACCGATCGTGACCAGGTCCGTCGCCTGGAGCAGTTGGGCGGGGCTCCGTGGGTCGCGCTGACCGAGCCGGTGTTCGTGCGGTTGCCTCTGCGTGAGATCAGCGGCCGCCGCCTTCCCTTGCACGCGGGCGGTGTCTTCGTACAGCCCGTCGAGGACGTCTGAAGGACAGCCACGCGCGGCTACGAGGCGGCTTCCAGCGGTAGGTCCTTGCCGCGCCAGATGGCGGCCAACTCCTGAACCGGCACGTTGAGTGCCTCGCCGAGGCAGACGATCGTGCCGAATCCGGGGGACGGCAGCCGTCCGGATTCGATCTTGCGCAGGGTCTCCGGCGAGATGCCGGCCGCGTGCGCGACTTCCGCCAGGTCGCGTCCCGCTCGCGCGTGGCGCAGCAGGGCGCCGAGACGTCTGCCGGCTTCGATCTGTTCAGGGGTGAGCGGTTGGCGGACCATGCTCCAAGAATAGGGCTGGTATTACTATACCGGCAAGTGTTACGGTTATGGGATAATAATACCAAAATCCAGTGATGCGAGGTATTCGTGATTGAAGTGAAGACGCCTGCGGAGATTCAACGGATGCAGGTGGCCGGGCGTTTCGTCGCCGAGGTGCTCTCCGAGGTCGGCCGACTCGCTGACGTGGGCGTCAACCTCCTTGACCTGGAGCACCACGTTCGCGGCATGATCAAACGGCGCGGGGCGGAGTCGTGCTACTGGGACTACGCGCCGTCCTTCGGACGCGGCCCGTTCCGCAACGTCATCTGCCTGTCCGTCAACGACGCCGTCCTGCATGGCTTGCCTCACGACTACACGCTGCGCGACGGGGATGTGCTCAGCGCGGACCTCGCGGTCAGCGTCGACGGCTGGGTGGCCGACTCGGCGCGTACGGTCATCGTCGGGACCGCTGCCGAGGAGGACCTGCGGCTTGTCCGCGCCACCGAGGAAGCGTTGGAGGCGGCGATCGAGGTGGCGCGTCCGGGTAATCGCGTGGGTGATATCTCCGCGGCGATCTGGGCGGTGGCCCGCGGCTACGGTTATCCGGTCAACGACGAATTCGGTGGCCACGGCATCGGCCGCACCATGCACGAGGCGCCCCACGTTTCGAACAGGGGCCGGGCAGGGCGAGGCCTTACGCTCCAGCCGGGCCTGACCCTCGCGCTCGAACCCTGGTTCGCCCGTACGACCGACCGGATCGTCTACGACGCCGACGGCTGGACCATCCGGTCGGCGGACGGCTCGCGCACGGCCCACTCCGAGCACACGGTGGCCATCACCGAGGACGCCCCCTTGGTGCTCACCCGGCGCGAACCGGAGAACTCGGAAACGCGGGCTGATCTACCTGAACTCCGCGCGATGCGGTCATAGCACCCCGCGGCGTAGGGGCCCGCGGTACGAGGGCCCGCCGTCGGGGGTCGCGCTAACGTCCGCCTCGCCCGTCGGCGGTGGTCATCACGTCGGCGACGGTCGTTCTCATGGCGATCACCTCAGGTGTCTGACCCGGATGATGCCGGGCACGGTGCGGGCGAGCACGTCGGCGATGTGGTCGGTGTGCTCGTGGGGTGACCCGCTCAGCTGGGCCACGCCGTCGTGGACGGTGACGTCCCAGCTGGGGCCGAAGGGGTAGTGCTCGCGCAGCGCGGCGATCACGTCCTGCCGCAGTTGCTCGTCAGGGCGGGCGAGCATGGCCAGCAGGTCGCGGCGGCTGACCATGCCCACGATCCGGTCCCCCTGGACGACGGGCAGGCTCTTGATCCGCTTGCCGACCATGAGGTCGATGGCCTTGGTGACGTCGGTGGTCTCGGTCACCGTGACGGCCTCGCGGGTCATGACCTCCATGACCCGGCGGGGCGGTGGTTCGGCAGCCGGGCCGACGGGTCGTACCGAGGCGCGGGGGTCGGGGTCGAACTCGCCGCGCAGCAGGTCGAGCTCGCTGACCACGCCGACGAGCCGGTCAGCGTCGTCCACGACGGGGGCGGCGGTGATGTCATGGCCGTGCAGCGTCCGGATGGCCTGCCGTACCGGGTCGGTGCGGCGGACGGTGATGGGCGGGCTGCTCATGACCTCGCGCACGAGCATGGCTATCGGGCCTCCCACGTGGAGTCGTCGTGCTTCCAGGTGAGCTCGTCGATGACGTCGACCACACCGTCGACCCGGCCGGCCATCCGTACGGCGATCGCGGTCTCGGTCTTGCGGTCCATCTGGCCGCTCAAGGTCACCACGCCCTGGCGTACCTGGACGGTGACGCCGGAGGTGTCCACCCACAGCCCCCGGTCGAGGACGTCCTCGCGCACCTCGGCGGCGATGTCGTCGTCGCCGCGCAGGAACACCTTGATCAGGTCGCGGCGGCTCACGATGCCCGCCAGATGGCCGTCCGCATCGACGACCGCGAGCCGCTTGACGTCGTGGGCGTCCATCAGCCGGGCGGCCGAGACGGCCGAGGCCTCGGGCGAGACGGTGATCGGCGGGCTCGTCATCAGCTCACCCGCGGTGTCACCAGTGGCCTTCTTCCCGCCTTTGGGGTGACGCAGCCGGGCGCGCAGCGGCGGCCGGTAGCCCTCACGGTAGAACTGCTCGCGGAACTCCTCCTTACGCAGCAGGTCGGCCTCCGACACCATGCCGACGACGTGGCCGCCCTCGTCGACCACCGGGACGGCGCTGATGCCGCCGGCGATCAAGGTCTCGGCGATGTCCTTGAACGGGGTCTTCGCGGTAACCGTGATGACCTTGGCGGTCATCACGTCGGCGACGGTCCTGCGCTTCACGGGTCAGCCCTTCTCGTCTGCTGCTGTCATACCTTCATCACAGCCCCGCAGCTGGGCGCCTGGTAGGGCCGGAAGTCCCGAACGGGGTGGTCGTTGGTCAGCGCAGGCGGAGCAGCAGACAGTTGCCGGCCGAGCCGCTCCCCTCATTCCCGCCGATCCGCCCGCAAGCGTGCCGAGAGCGCCGCGGCCTGGGTACGGCGCTGCATGTCGAGCTTGGACAGCAGGTTGGACACGTAGTTCTTGACCGTCTTCTCGGCCAGGAACATGCGCTCGCCGATCTGCCGGTTGGTCAGCCCTTCACCGATCAGGTCCAGGATGTGCCGCTCCTGCTCCGACAGCGCCGCCAGCGGGTCCTTCCTGGCGGCGTGCTCCCGTAGCCGCTGCAGCATCGCCGCCGTGGTCTGCGGATCGAGCAGCGACTGCCCCGAGGCGACCGTACGCACGGCGCCCACCAGGTCGGAGCCGTGGATCTGCTTGAGCACGTACCCGGACGCGCCCGCCATCACCGCGTCGAACAACGCGTCGTCGTCGGCGAAGGACGTCAGCATCAGGCACGCCAGCTCCGGCAGCCTGGAGCGGGCCTCGCGGCACACGTCCACGCCATTGCCGTCGGGCAGCCGCACGTCCAGCACCGCCACGTCCGGCTTGAGCGCCGGAATGCGGGCGATCGCCGACTCCGCCGTCCCGGCCTCGCCGATCACCTCGATGTCCTCTTCGGAGCCCAGCAGGGCGGCCACGCCCCGCCGTACCACCTCATGGTCGTCGACGAGAAACACACGAATCATGCTTTGACGCTAACCGGCCGCGGCCAGCACAGAAAAGGGGCGAAAGTCCCTAAGCGGATTCGCCGGTCCAGCCGCCGCGGGCGAAGTCAGGAGCTCGGCGGCTGCGGGATGGTGCGTCAGGTGGCCGGGTCGCGCTGATCACCGGGGGTGTCGAGCAGGGCGTTCGCCGAGCGATGGATCTTCCTCAGCGCGCTGAGGAGATGTTCGCGTTCGGCCTCGGTGAGGTCGGCGGTGACCTTCTCTTCGAGGAACTGCCGTTCCTTCTCGATGGGTGCTTGCAGGGCGCGCCCGGCGTCGGTGAGCCACAGCCGGACCAGACGGTTGTCCCGGTCGTCGCGGCGCCTGGTGAGCAGGCCGGCCGCGGTCATCCGGGTGGCCGCCTTGACCACGTTGGGGGTGGTGACGTTCAGTGCGGCGGCGACCTCGCCCGGGGTGCGGCCGTCCTGCCGCCACAGCACCGCGAGCAGGTGATCTTGTCCCAGGTGCAGCCCATGGCGCCGCACAGCCGCGTCGGCCGCCGCCCGCAGCACCTTCGACGCCTTGCTGTGCATGTCCAGGAATTCGGGCACGTCGAGGCCTCCGGTGATGTCGCGAACGCAGCATGGAGCGATTGACAGCAAATCGTGAACCGGTTAGCGTTCTCCTCGATCACTAACCGGTACACGATCTAGGGGTCCTCATGATACTGGTCACCGGCGCCACTGGGAATGTCGGCCGCGAGCTCGTCCGCCAGCTGGACGAGACCGGCGCTCCCTTCCGCATCCTGATCCGCGACCCGGCCCGCGCCGCCTCATTGCCCGAGCGGGCCGAACGGGTCGTGGCGGACCTGAACGACCCGGCGACGCTGCCGCCCGCCTTCGCCGGAGTCGACCGGCTGTTCCTGCTCACCCCCGGCATCGGCCTCGACCACACCCGGCACGCCGTCGCCGCCGCCCAGTCCGCGGGGGTGCGCCACATCGTGCACCTGTCCTCGTTCAACGTGCTCGGCGACCCCATGCCCGCCATGGGTCGCTGGCACCACGAACGCGAGCAGGCCATCCGAGCGTCCGGCGTCCCGGCTACCTTCCTGCGACCCGGCGGCTTCATGACCAACGCCTTCGACTGGCTGCCCACCATCCGCCAGGCGGGCTATGTCCTCGATCCGGTCGGCCCCGGCCGATACGCGCCGATCGATCCCGCTGACATCGCCGCCGTCGCCGCCCTGGCTCTTTCCGAGGACGGCCACGCGGGCCAGGAATACGTCGTCACCGGCGAGGAGCTGTTCACCATCGCCGAACAGGTCAAGATCCTCGCTGCGGCGGCCGGCCGGGATCTCGCGATCCGGGAGGTGGCCACCGCGGAGGAGGCCGTCGCCTCCCGATTCCCCAACGGGGCACCCCCGGCGCTGGCCGAGGCCATCATCGAGGGGTTCCACCTCATGCGGGCCGACACCGCCGGGTTCCGTACCGACACCGTGGAGCGCCTGCTCCAGCGCAAGCCCCGCACCTTCGCCGCCTGGTGCGCACGCAACGCCGACGCCTTCCGGACCACCGGCTACGGGGGCGAGAGGGGATAGGGTGCCTCAGTCGCCAGGAGCCAGGCTGGCCGAGGTGCGGTGAAGGTTCTCCACGGCTCGGACGAGTGAGAGGTTCGCGGCGGTCAGCGTGCGGACCAGCTCCTCCAGCTTGTCAACCCGCCTCTTCAGCGACAGCAACTCGACTTCGAGCACCGACGACTCCATGATCATTCGCCCGCCGATCATGATCGACTCACCTCCAAGAAAACAGTTCAAGCACATGGTGGGTGTCTGCGGAGGCCGCGCGACAGCGACGAACGTCCCCGGTCGGCAGGACCAAAGACACTGACCGCGCAGGACCGGTGGGCGGATGTTCCGGCGCTGGCGGTGCTGTTCTACGGGGGCTTCGGCTCACGCGCGCCCGGCGAAACAGGGCCGATCGCCCTTGAGGGGAGGGACTTCGGCCTCTAGGGCGGGGGCAGTCCCAGGCGTGTCCTGAAGGTGTGGGAATCGGAACCACACAAGGAGGCTGTGATGAACCTGCCAGAGCGTAGGGACATCAGAGGACTACGTCGCCGACGGCCGGTACGTGCTGCGCGCTGAGCTGCCCGGGATCGACCCCGACAAGGATGGGTGACGGCACCGCCGCCGTCTGGGAGGAGGCAACTGCCATGAACCACATCGTCCTCGGCTACGACGGCTCGGACTTCTCCGTACAGGCCCTGGACTGGGCGCTGGACGAGGCCGAGCTCAGAAAGCTTCCGCTGACCATCGCCCACGCCTGGCAGTGGCCGTACGGCGAAGCCGACGAGGAGGCCAAGGACCATCTGCGTAAGGCAGCCGATCACGTGCTGTGGCACGGCGCCGACTGCGCCCGCTCGACCAGCTCGGTCCTCGGCATCGAGACTGACCTGTACGAGGGCCCGGCGGCACAGCGGCTCGTCGAACTGTCCAGCGGCGCCGCCCTCGTCGTGGTCGGCTCGCGAGGGCTGCACGGGTTGCCCGGGGCCCTCGTGGGGTCGGTGGCCCGATATGTTGCCGCGCATGCCGAGTGCCCGGTGATCGTGGTACGCGGACCAGGGCCGCTGCCCGCCCTCGCGCATCCAGGGCCGATCGTGGTCGCCGACAAGGAGCCGACCGCCTCAGTCCTGGAGTTCGCCGCCGATGAGGCGGACATGCGCCGGCTCGCCCTGGTTACCACCGCCGAGCCCGGGGCCTGGCAGGAGAGCCATCCGAGCGTCGTCCCCATGGTTCAGGAGGGGCACAAGACACCGACGCTCATCGTGGCGGGTCGCAAGCGGGCCGACCACCTCGGAACGATCGCCCCGCTCCTCCAGCACGCCCCGTCCCCGGTCGCCGTAGTGGGAGCCTAGGACTTCTCCTGCGGCCGGCCCGGGCGGCTTCCGAAAGCCGTCTGTACCTGGGTCTCACTCTTCCAGGCGGTTCAGTGCCTGCATGGCCTCGTACTCAATGCGTGAAAGATCGCTGAGCATGGTGCCTGCCTGCACGAGGCACTGCGGATCGCCCGATTCACCGGCCTTTGTGATCAGTGCTGCGGCTGCCGTCCACAGGCTGGCTGCCTCGCCGTACAGTTCGTGGCCGGTGCGCAGGTGGCTGCTGTCGAGCAGCTCGATGCATTCGGCGAGGAAGTCGCGGTAGAGGTTGCGGAACAGGGCGCCGCCGGTGCCGGCCTTCTCCATCAGGAGGGCGGCCTGCGGCAGGTCCCGTCGCGGGTTGTCAGTGCGCTGGAGCCAGGTGCGTACCAGCTTGGCGGCCTTGTCGATGCCTCGGTGGCCGAGGTTGGCGATGGGCGGGTTGAGGAAGGCCTCGGCGCAGGCGGTGATGGCGGGAATGATCCGGCTCCGTGGGTCGGGCAGGTTCCTCGGAACGGTGAGGGTGAAGGAGCGGTGCTTGGCGGTCATCGGGCCGCGCGCGGCCCGGGCCTGGGCGAGGCTGGCCAGGCTGGTGGATACCGCTCCGCCTTGCTGGTCGGTGTCCACCAGGTGGGCGTCGTGGTCGTCATAGCCGTACATAGCGACGAAATGACCGCCGAAGTGCACCTTCGACCCGAAGTAGTCCAGGTAGTAGCTGTCGAGTTGCAGTCCGACGGGGTGGCCGGCGTCGATGGGGGCTACTGCGTTCTCCCATGCCTTGCGGGGCGAGCTGGTTTCCTGGACCAGGAGTTCCAGCTTGAGGCTGGTGGCCAGGTTTCTGGTGAGGTCGAAAGGCCTGACCCGTCCGCCGAGGAAGGGGAAGTCCATGTTCTTGCTGTCCCAGTAGATGAAGGACAGGCCGGAGCCGAGGCCGAAGAGCATGGGCTCGGACAGATCGAGCCCTTGGTGCCGCAGCAGCACTCCCAGCGTTGTCGTCTCGCAGTGCTGCGTACCGCGGACATCGATGTCTGGTGCCGTGGTCATGCCATGCTCTCCTGAACGGGGAGGATCATCCGGGTCATCTGCACGCCATCATGGTGGACTCTCCCACTGTGGGAGAGTCCAACCCCGTACCTCGGCGTCCGTTCAGGGGCAGGCCGAGCGTATGTGCGACCAGGCCCCGCCGGGCCCTGGGAACTGGCGATTTCCCTGAAGGCACGTGACCCTCTCATGGGGATCGAGCGCGTCCTGTGGCTCTAGCGTCGATCTATGAAGCTCGATGTGGTGCTGCCCTGCCTGAACGAGGAGGCGGCCCTGCCCTGGGTGCTCGGGCGTATGCCGGACGGCTTCCATCCGATCGTGGTCGACAACGGCTCGACCGATGGATCCGCCCGGGTCGCCGCCAAGCTTGGTGCCACGGTGGTGATCGAGCCGCGGCGCGGGTTCGGTGCCGCCTGCCATGCCGGGCTGATGGCCGCGACCACGGATGTGGTCTGCTTCATGGACGCCGACGCGTCACTGGACCCCGGACAGTTGCCGCTGGTGGCGGGGCCTGTCCTGGGCGGTGAGGCGGAGTTGGTCCTCGGCCGTCGCATTCTCGGCCCCGGAGTGTCGTGGCCGACGCATGCCCGGATCGGCAACGCCCTGCTGGCCAGGAGGCTGCGGCGCCGGACCGGCGCCCTCCTGCACGATCTCGGGCCGATGCGGGCGTGCCGGCGCGCCGACCTGCTGGCGCTGAGACTGGCCGACCGGCGCGGCGGCTATCCCCTGGAGATGGTCCTGCGCGCGGCCTCCGCGGGCTGGCGGATAGGCGAGGTCGAGGTGAACCACCTGGCCCGGGCAGGCCGGTCGAAGATGACCGGCACCGTGCGCGGCACGCTGCGGGCCATCGGCGACATGCGCCGCGTCCTGGCCGGCTGAGAGAGAGCCGGCTCAACGGAATGCGGCCACCGCGACCGGCTGCCACTTCCGCCATGTGGCCAGCCGTTCCTCGTACTCGGCCGCGACAGGCTCGTAAGAAGCGGCAGACCCGTGAACGGATCCAGACTTCGGCGCTGGAGCTCTTCACGTCGCACGGCTACCGCAACGCGACCATCGCGGCGATCGCCGAACACGCGGACGTCGCGACACGGACCGTCACGCTGCACTTCCCCACCAAGGAAGACCTGCTGTTCGCGGACGACCCGTTCGCCCCGGAATCATTGGCCGCCCGCCTCGACACCCGTCCCGGCGCCGCTCTCGACGCCGTCGGCGAGTGGATGCGCGACACGATGCGCGCCCTCGACGAGCGCGACGCCGACCAGGGTCGCAAGCCCGGCGAGACCTGGTCCCTCCGCGTCAAGCGCGCCACTCTGATAGCCGGGGACGAGGACCTCCGCGGTAGCGCCCGCGCGAGCTACTACGAACTGGAACGCCTGATCGCCGCCGCCATCGGCGAGGACCTGGGCCTGCCGCCCACCGCGCTGGCCCCGCGCCTGACCGCGTACACCGTGGTGGGCGGCCTGCGCGAGCTGTACATGACCCACGAGGCCCACCACCGCGACATCGCTACCGAGGAACTTCTTCCCCTGGTCGACCGCGTACTCGACGTCGCCCGCGCGGGCCTGGCCGAGCTCGCGGCTCGACGCGGCCCCTGACGCGAATGGTCACCTCAGCCGGGCTTCGATGGCGTCCAGCAGCGCGGCCAGGCCGAACTCGAACTCCTCGTGGCTGCCCATGCGGGACAGCTCGTCGGCATGGGCGACCAGGATGGGGTACCGGTCAGGGTCCAAGCCCTCGTAGAGTCTGCGGCGCAGCCGTTGCTCCATCGGGCTCGCGGTGTCCACGCCCAGGTTGAACTGCACCGAGCCGACCACGAAGGTGGCGAACGCCGACGCCGTCGCGTAGGCCTCCCGGACGCTCAGCCCGATGTCGATGAACTGCCCGAGCGAGTGCTCCATCCCGCTCAGTGAGCTCGGGCTCAGGCGTTCGGTGCCGCGCAGGAACGGGACCAGCCCCGGATGCGCGAGCAGGAAATCGCGGAACGAGTGCGCCTGCCATTCCACGGACTGCCGCCAGCCCAGATCCTCCGGCGGCGGATGCAGGCCCTGCCCCACGGCCCGATCCATGGCGAGGACCATGAGTTCGTCCCGGCTGGTGACGTGCCGATACAGCGACGCCTGACTGCACCGGAGCTGCTGGGCGAGACGGCGCATGGTCAGCGCCTCCGCGCCTTCGGTGTCCAGCACGGACAGCGCGGTGTCGGCGATCAGATCGAGTGACAGCATCCGCCGACGCCGCGGGCGATCGTCGGCGTTCTCGGTCCGGGCCAGCCACCAGGCTGCCGTGCCTGCCCGGATCGGCGTGGCGTCATCCATGCGTACCTATCCCTTGACTACGGCGCACTGCCCCAGGCAGTCCATGACACCTACTACTTGAGGAAGGGCCGATGGAAATCAGCGCAGCCGTGGTCAGCTCGTTCGACCACCCGCCCCGCTACGAGTCGTACGATCTTCCCGCACCCGGCACCGAGGACGAGGTGGTCCTCGACGTGCTCGCGGTCGGGCTGCACCCTCGGGTGCGCACCGGAGCCTCCGGCCGGCACTACACCAGCACCGGCAAGCTGCCGATGGTCCCCGGCGTGGACGGCGTCGGCCGGCTCCCGGACGGCCGCCTGGTCTACTTCGTGGCCGACGACGAGCTGACCGGGCTGTCCACCCTGCTGCTTGACGAGGCCGAGCGCCGCAGGATGCGCCGCGGCCGTGAGGCGCGACAGCTCGACCTCGGATACCCCCAGTCACCGCTCAACGGCCCCGGCGACCTGTCCGGGTACCGGGCGCCCGACGCGCCGCTCACCGGCGCTGGTGAGCAGTCCGTGCGGCTGTTCCAGCTGCTGGCCGGTCCGCAGTGGACGCTGATCGGGTACGAGGTATCGGGCGCTCTGGAGCCGCGCGCCGGAGTGCGCATCCACACCACGGGAGTCCGCGGCGACATCGTGGACCGCGCCGGCCACCTGCGGGACGCGTACGACCTGTCACCCGGCGACTGGGTCCTGATCCGGCCGGACGGATACGTCGCCCTGGTCACCGCCGATCGCACCACCGTCGAGTCCTACCTGGACCAGGCCGGGTTACACCGGCCGCAAAGCTGAGGGGAGGCGCCCCGATGTCCGTCGACTACACCGCACCGCACGGTGATACCCCGACGACGGATCAGGACCTGGTTCTGCACGGTCTGGATTCCGCGGCGCACTGCTCACTCCATCTTCGTGCGCTCCAAGCGCGGCCGCGGCTTCTGCGTCGTTACCCCGGCGGGGTTCGAGAAGTTCTTCGAGGAGCCCGGGCATGCCGACGCGCCGGACCTGCGACCCGTCGGTCGAGGAGTTGCTGGCCGGCTCCCAGGCGATGGGTTCGTGGCGTCGCGACCACGCCGGCTGCCCGGCTGACGGCCGGAGCGGTCGAGCACAGTGTCCCCCGTGCGAGCTACCCGCAGGTGTCCACCGTGTGGTGACGATCGCGGGCCGCCGGATCCGTAGCGTTCGAGGCGGTCGCGGCGCTCCGGTCGCGGATCTGACGGAGGATTCTTCATGAGACTCGTGTGGCAGCTCCTGGCCGTCGCCGCGGTCGCCTTCATCGGCGGCCAGGGCGTCGCCGCGATGCGGGGGAACCCGTGGCTCACGCTCGCCCTCGGCGTCTTGACGGCCGTGCTCGCGGTGCTCGTCCACGGGTGGGTGGTGCGGCGGACCGAGCACCGCCCGGTCACGGAGGTGGCCCGGAAGGGCGCCGGGACCGCGATCACCCGGGGGGTGCTCATCGGCGTCGCGTTGTTCGGGGCCGTCACCGTGAACATCTACTTCCTCGGGTACGACAAGGTGCACGGCCCGGGCTCACGTCTGTTCGGCTGCATGCTCGCCGCCGCCTACGTCGCCACCCGCAACCTGTGGGTGCGGATCGGCGTGCACGTCGGCCGGCGCGGCAATGTGGTGCCCCGCTGCCGGCACGCCGCCACTACACTCTCCCGGTGATCGCTTTGGCGCGGGTCCCGGAGCTGTGGCGCCGCATTGACGTCACGCTCCGATACCTTCTGGCCGGACTGCTGCTCTTTGCCGCATCGCTCATGCCGGCGTTCCAGACCTACGGGACGCAGCTCGGCGGCCTGCCCGCCCGCCCGTATGACGTGCTCGCCGTCGTGGCCGTCGCGCTGCAGTGCCTCCCGCTCGCCGGGCTGGGGCGGTGGCCGGTCAGCTGTCTCGCCCTGGTGTCGCTCGGCTTCGCCGTCGACCAGCTCCGCGGCTACCACTCGCTCGCGGGCACCGCGCTGGCCATCGCGCTGCTGGGCGTGGGCTACCGTCTGGAACGGCACCGGCGCGCCACGGCGCTGGCCTTCTCCGCAGCTTACGTGCCGCTGGCGGTCGCGCTTTTCCTGCTCGGTTCGGGCGCCGAATCGCCGGGTGGATTCGTGCTGTTCTACCTATGCCTGGTCCTCGCGTGGGGCATCGGGGCGTGGCTGCGCTCCGTCCGGGCCGCGGAGGCCGAACGCCGCCGTCGCGTCGCCGAGGACACCCGCGCCGCCGAACGTACCCGTATCGCCCGCGAGCTCCACGACGTCGTGACCCACCATGTGACGGCGATGGTCGTGCAGGCCGAGGCGGCCCGCTATCTGACCGCCGCGCCCGATCGCCTCGACCAGACCCTGACCGCCGTCACCGACACCGGCCGGCGGGCCATCACCGACCTGCGGCACCTGCTCGACCTGCTCAACCCCGACCACGGCACCGAGGCCAGAACGCCGCCCATCGGCAGACTGCTCACCCTCGTCGAGCAGACGCGTCAGGCCGGGCAGCCGGTGGACTTCACCGAGGAGGGCACGCCCGCGGAGTTGACTGGCAGCGCCGACCTCGTGGCCTACCGGGTCGTGCAGGAGGCCCTGACGAACGCTCTCAAGTACGCCCACGGCAGCCGTACCTCGGTGCGGGTGCGCCACGGCGAAAAGGAGATCACCGTGGAGGTCAGCACGGACGGTTCCGGCTCGAAGGCCGGGTCCCCCGGCGGGGGCGGGAAGGGCCTGGCCGGTCTCCGCGAACGGGTCGACGTTCTGGGCGGCGACTTCAGCGCGGATCGGCGGACGGGCGGCGGTTTCGTCGTGCGGGCGCGCATCCCCGCGGGAAGCCCGTCGTGACCGCGCCGATCCGCGTCCTGATCTGCGACGACCAGGCGCTGATCCGCACCGGGTTCGCAACGATCATCGACGCGCAGCCCGATCTTGAGGCGGTCGGCGAGTGCGGGGACGGGCAGGCCGCGGTCGACCTCGCCGGCCGGCTGCGCCCGGACGTGGTGGTGATGGACGTCCGCATGCCCGTGCTCGACGGCATCGAGGCGACCCGCCTCCTGGCCGGTGCCGAGGTGGCGCAGCCCGTCAAGGTGCTCGTGGTGACGACGTTCAACCTGGACAAGTACGTGTACGAGGCGCTGCGCGCGGGGGCGAGCGGGTTCCTGCTCAAGGACGCCCCACCGGCGCAGCTGCTGAACGGCATCCGTACCGTCGCCTCCGGCGCCGCGCTGCTGGCACCCGAGGTGACGCGGCAGCTCGTCGGCAGGTACGCGGCGCGGATCCGTCCCGCCGAGGGCACACCGGACGACGTCGCCCTGACCCCGCGCGAACTGGAGGTGCTGCGCCTCATGGCCGACGGCAGGTCCAACAGCGAGATCGCCGCGACGCTGGTGATCAGCCAGGAGACCGTCAAGACGTACGTGTCGCGCATCCTCACCAAGCTCGACCTGCGGGACCGCGTGCAGGCGGTGGTCTACGCCTACCGCAGGGGCCTGGTGACCTGAGACGTCTCAGCCCATGCTCTGTCGATCGAGCTCGATGAGCGCGACGTGCCGCTCGGCGTCGCGGGAGTAGGGGCCGCCGATGTACTTCGCGGCGATCCGGTCGACGATCTCCCAGGCGGCGTCGCCCTCGACCCACTCGACGACCCTGCCGTGGAGGATGACCGGCTGGAACGGGTTGTCGACCGGCGTCAGGGAGACCGCGACCCGCGGGTCGCGCCGCAGGTTGCGCGCCTTGAGGGTATGCGGGCCGGTGAGGATCACGACGTGGTCGCCCTCCGTGCCGATCCAGACGGGAACGGAGTGGGGAGCCCCGTCGGGGAGGATGGTGGCGAGGTGGGCGATCGAGGTGCCGTCGAGAACGCGGCGGATGTCGGGGTTGAGCATCGGGATCATCTCCTGGGATGAAGTCTGTGCTGGGTGGGTTTGTAGGTGATGGGGGTCAGCGCTCGACCGCGTAGCGGAGATGGGTGACGCCCGGTGCCGGGACGGCTTCGACCAGGCGCAGGCGTACGTGCTCGGGCAGAGTCTGGAAGAAGGGGCGGCCGCCGCCGAGCAGGATCGGCACCTGGTGGAGGATCACCTCGTCGACCAGCCCCGCCTTCAGGGCCTCGGTCGCGACGCCGCCGCCCATGAGGCCGACGTCCTTGCCATCGGCGGTCTCGCGCGCCGCCGCGACGGCGTCCTCGATGCCGGTGGTGACCAGGGTCTGCCGCTCGGTCATCTCCGGCGCCGCCCGATGGCTGAGGACGAACAGCCGGGCCTTCGGGTGTGGGCTGCCGCCTCCGAAGTGGTCGGAGTCCTCATAGGTGTTGCGCCCCGCCACGATCGCACCCACGCGTCCGGCGAGGGCGTCGAAGACGCGGGCACTGGGCTCGCTCAGCCGGAACCCGTCGAACACCTGACTGGGCGTGTCGCCATCGAAGTACCAGTCGAACAGCATCGTTCCGTCGCCCAGCCCGCGCCCGGCGCCCGGGTCGCGACCGGTGAGGTAACCGTCGACCGACACCGCGTGGGCGCTGATGACCTTGCTCATCTACGTGATCCTTTCGGAGTTCCTTGAGGAGACTCCGTTACCGTAACACTGGAAGTTCCGTAAGGGAACCCCAATGGGTAGACTGGTCTCATGCAACGCACGAAGTTCGGGGACATGGCCTGCTCCATCGCGCGCACCCTCGACGTGATCGGAGAGCCGTGGTCGCCGCTGATCCTGCGTGACGTATGGGTGGGCCTGAGTCGCTTCGACCAGCTCCAGGCCGACCTCGGGATCTCGCGCAAGGTGCTGACCGAGCGGCTCAACCACCTCGTCGACCAGGGCGTCCTTGAGCGCCATCCGTACGACAACCGGCCGCGCTACGAGTACCGCCTGACGGAGAAGGGTGCCGAGCTCGTCGACCTGCTCATGGTCATGACCGGCTGGGGGGACAAGTGGCTCGCCGGCGAGGCCGGCCCGCCCGTGCTCTACCGCCATCACGCCTGCGGCGAGATCAGCCACGTCGACCTGCGCTGCGCCCACTGCGGCGAGCCGATGCACGCGAGCGACATCGACCCGCTACCAGGCCCAGGCGCAGCCGCGTGATCGAGAGGGCGTGAACCATGCAGATCATCAAAAAGCCCAGCTTGCCCACCGGGCTGCGCCGCAGGCTGTGGCGGCTCCCCATCCGGCTGTACCGGCCAATCTAGGGCTGGGCCCGCTGCTGGGGCGCCGGATCGTGCTGCTCGCCCACATCGGCCGCGTCTCCGGCCGGCGGCGCCAGGCCGTCAGCGAGGTCATCAACGCGGAGAGCACGGCTACGTGGCCGCCTCCGGATTCGGGCCGAAGGCCGACTGGTACCAGAACATCATCAACTACCGCCGGTTGAAGTTGGTGGTTTGCTCTCACGGTCCCGTCTGGCTGGGGGGAGGCCGGTAGCGTGTGGCTGGTTGATGGCGGCCCAGCCCGCTGCGCCGTGTGTGGCGATGTTGCGGGCTGCGATGTGGTCGGCGTGCCCAGCGAGGCCACACCGGGTGCAGAGGAACCGGCCCCGCGCCGGCTGGTTCGCCCTGGCCACTCCGGACAGGCCTGCGACGTGTAGGCGGGGGTCGACCAGCAGAAACGCGACCCCGGCGCGGGCGGCTTTGTAGCGGGTGAACGCGGTCTGCTGGGGTCATCATCCGGTGCTCACGCCCGGACAGGCGGCGCAGCACTCGCCGCGCCGCCGACGTTCCCTTCTTCTGCAGGCGGCGGCGTTGCCGGTGCCGCCGCTCCCGCAGCGTGCGGACGTGGCCGTTGCCGCCGATTGGTCCAGCCAGGGCGGGACCAGGCAGTGCTGCGCCGTCGCAGGTGACCGCCAGGTTCGCCACCCCTTGATCCACCCCCCCACAAAGCCACCGACCGGCTCACGCACCGCCGGCTTGGGGAGAGTGAGGGTGACCTGGAGCAGCCACACCCCGCGCCGGCAGATCAGATCGGCTTCCCCCATCGGCAGCGTGTCGATGGCTTTGAGGTCTTCTGGCCGACCCGCATAGGGGACGGTGACGCGGCCGGTGGGAGTCCACAGCGACACCGTGCGGGCGTCGCGATTCCAGCTCATCAGCCGGGCGTCGTAGGGGACGGCGCCGTGCGGCCGGAAGATGTGACCCCGTTTCTTGCTGGCGCGCCGGTTGGCGTAGGCACCGGCGACCCGGGCGATCGCCCGCACCGCCGCCTGCGCACCCAGCCCGGCCACCTGCGCCCGCACCGCGTAATAGGCCAGCCAGGTGCAGCTCCATCACAGTGAACGTACGGTACTGCCAGGCCAGCCGGGACACGACGGTGGCCGCCTCATTACACAACAGCACGGCTGCGGCCAGCGCGTTGGCTTGGGCCGGGGCGGGTGTGAGCCGCAGTTGCACGACGCTGGGCAGGCCGTGGCGTTTGGTGGCGGAGCGGCGGATTGCCATCAAGCGTACCTCCTGTCACAGCGTCCTCACCCACCGCACGCATTACCGAGTGTGACCAAGGCTTTCCATACTGTTTTTGTAAGGAGGGGTGGCGCTTCCTCCCGACCCTGAAAGGACCAGGTCTCCGCACACAATTCAGGAAGACCCCGACGTCACCATCCAGACCGCTCGCCCAGACCCTCCAGGTGACCGCCACCCCGCTCCCCGCCGACGAAGGCGCGGAAATCATTGTTCGGTACGCGCCCCCGTCACCCGGCAGCCGCCCGCCAGCCGTACAAGATCATGGGCTTCGAGTCAACGGCAGCGTGGATCCCAGAGACGAGACCTGACACAGTCCCGTCTCGGCAGCGAAGAGCGCAGGTGCTGGTGACGGCGGTGCCGGGGATGTGGTGGCCAGGGGCGCCTCGGCGGTCGACTGCGTGGCGGCACGGTGATCACGCGCATCGGTCCTCGGGGAGCCGGAACAGTCAAGCATGAGCGTCAGAAGAGCGGCCATCGGCACACGGCAGCGCATCTCCCGACAAGTCAGTTACCGGCCAGGTCACGCCGCTGGAAGGCGGCGACACCGGCCAGGACGAGCGCCATCGCGACGGCGGTCAACCAGAGCAGCGGCGCCGCGCTCACCTCGCCGCCGGGCACCTGGGGGAGGTGGGCGAAGGGCGACAGGTTCCTGATCCAGTCATCGAGCTGGAGCAGCTCGCCGAGCTGGCCGAGCAGGGCGAAGGCCACCAGAGCCGCCCAGGCCAGGGCGGTGAGCCGGGGCAGTAGGCCGAACAACAGCATCGCGATCCCGGCCAGCACCCACGCCGCGGGCACCTGGACCCAGGCCGCGCCCAGCAGCCGGGGGACCTGCTCGCCGACCTCGCCCGTTCGCACGCCGTGAGCCAGCCCGGCCGCCAGGCCGCCGGCCGTGATGACGAGCGGAGTGCCGCCCACAGCGATGACCAGGTGGCTGAGCGTCCACCGCCAGCGGGGCACGGCCGCCGCCAGCACGGGCTCGGCGCGTGCGCCGGCCTCTTCGCCCTGCAACCGCAGCGTGGCCTGTACGGCGAAACCGCCCACGGCCAGGCCGAGCAGCCCCATCACGGCGGCCAGGAAGGTGTCCACCAGCGCCCCCGCGCCGCCGAGCCGCTGCAGGATCGCGGCGAGCTGAGGGTTGTCGTTGACGATGTCGCCCACGCTCTGGGCCAGCGAGCCGAACATGGCTCCGGCGATCGCGAACCCGATCATCCAGCCCAGCAGCCCGCCCCGCTGCAACCGCCACGCCAGCGCCGGCGCACCGGCCAGGCTCGGCGCGGCGTCCGACGGGCCCAGCCGGGG
Source organism: Nonomuraea sp. NPDC049269 (assembly GCF_043197155.1). NCBI lineage: Bacteria > Bacillati > Actinomycetota > Actinomycetes > Streptosporangiales > Streptosporangiaceae > Nonomuraea > Nonomuraea sp. NPDC049269. Next base: position 599,766 of record NZ_JBICSO010000010.1, on the reverse strand, counting down.
CGGCAGCAGTCCGGCGCCCACATCTCGCCGCCTGGCCAGTAGCGCGGCCAGCCCGACCAGGATGAGTCCGGCCAGCGCCAGCAGGCCGGCCACCCACCAGCGTTCGCCGGCGAAAGCTCGTACCCGCTGAGCCCAGCCCAACGGCGACAGCCACGCCAGCGCCTCGACACCGGCGGCGTCACCCGAAGCCCGCAGCAGGTAGGCCAGGCCGAGTACCGAGACGGCCAGGCCGTTGGCGGTGCGGGCGTGCTCGGTCACCTGCGCGGCCACCACGGCGATGCCGGTGAACACCCACCCGGTCCCGCCCACCGCGAGCCCGAACCCGAGCGCGCCCGAGCCGGGAAGTCCCTGGCCGGTCAGCGCCACGGTGAGGAGGAGCGCGAGGAGGAGGTTGGCGCCACCTGCCACGAGCACCGCGGCCGCCGGGATCGCGTGGCGGCCGACCGCGCAGGCCCCGATCAGCTCGGCGCGGCCGGTTTCCTCCTCCGCGCGGGTGTGCCTGGTCACCACCATGATGCTCATCAAGGCGGCCAGGCTGGTGGCGAGGGTGGTCGCACGCCAGGCGGTCAGACCACCCACCGATGTCGCGTCGAAGACCGGGCCGGTGAGCGCCTGCAGCGCGGGGGTCGAGCCGATGGTGACGCCCAGGGCGAGACGTTGTGCCATGCCGGGGTAGAGCTCGCCGATCGCCGAGGCGGTGGCCGCGATGGCACCTGTGATCACCACGATCCAGACCGGCAGGAGCAGGCGGTCACGGCGCAACGCCAGCCGTACCAGCGCGAACGTGCCCGTCATGACGTGCTCTGATAGTGCCGCAGGAACAGCTCTTCCAGGGTGGGCGGCTGGCAGGTGAGGCTGCGTACGCCCGCGTCGGTGAGCAGTCGCAGCGCGCCGCCGAGCCGGGCCGCCTCGACCTCGAAGCGCACGCGGGAGCCGCTGACGGCCAGCTCGTGCACGCCCGCCAGCTCGGCCAGGCCGTCGGGGATCCGGTCGAGCTCGGCGGTGATGGAGCTGCGGGTCAGGTGGCGTAACTGCGCCAGGGTGCCGCTCTCGACGGCTCGGCCGTCGCGGACGATGGTGACCCGGTCGCACAGGGCCTCGACCTCGGACAAGATGTGGCTGGACAGCAGCACCGTACGGCCGTTGCCGCGCTCCTCGGTGACGCACTGGCGGAAGGCGGCCTCCATCAGCGGGTCGAGCCCGGCGGTCGGCTCGTCCAGCAGCAGTAGTTCCACATCGGAGGCCAGGGCCGCGACGAGGGCCACCTTCTGCCGGTTGCCTTTGGAGTAGGCGCGGCCCTTCTTGGTCGGGTCGAGGTCGAAGAGCTCCAGCAGCGCCTTCTTGCGCCGCTGGTCGAGCCCGCCGCGCAGGCGCCCGAGCAGGTCGATGGCCTCGCCGCCGGACAGCGTCGGCCAGAGCACGACGTCGCCGGGTACGTAGGCCAGGCGCCGGTGCAGCTCGACCGCGTCGCGCCATGGGTTGCCACCGAGGAGTTCGGCGTGGCCGGAGCCGGCCCGCAGCAGGCCGAGCAGGATGCGCAGGGTGGTGGTCTTGCCCGCGCCGTTCGGGCCGAGGAAGCCGTGGACCTCGCCCGTGTCCACGGTGAGATCGAGCCCGTCCAGGGCGCGCACGCGCCCGAAGGACTTGGTCAGCCCGCTGATGAGGATGGCAGGTTCGCCCCGCATGGGCGCCTCCTTGAAGCCGGTCCGATATGACGTTGCCGACCAGGCTTCCCGGCGCTCCAGGATCGACGGTAACAGCACCGACCCCTCCACACCAGACCCACCAAACTGGCGCGAGCCGAGGGTTTCTGCCGAACCGGGACCAAAGACTCGGCGACGAGGGACGTTCGCCCCATGCCGCTCATGTCGCCCGAAGAGCATCGTTGCGGGGGAGAGGTGAGAGGAGACCGCCATGTCCATCAAGGTCAGGGACGTCATGAGGAACGTCGCCATCGCGGTTCTGGAGGACGCGTCGTTCGCCGAGATCGTACGCACGATGCGGCGATACGCCGTCGGAGCGGTCAGTGTGGTCGACGCCGATTGCCGGCCTCTGGGGGTCGTCTCCGAAGACGATCTGCTGCTCAAGGAGGTGAACCCGGCACGGCACGGCGTCTCGATCTTCGAGAGCCGCAAGCGGCGCGAGGAGCACGAGAAGGCAGCCGCGGTCACCGCCTCCGCGCTCATGAGCACGCCCGCGATCACCGTGACCCCGGGAGCCCCGGTACGCGACGCGGCGCGGTCGATGCACGAGAGGCGGATCAAGCAGCTGCCGGTGATCGACGCGGTCTCCGGGCGCATCATCGGCACCCTGCACCAGTCGGACGTGCTGCGTGTCTTCACCCGGTCCGCGGGTCAGTTGGAGAGCGAGGTCAAAGCGGTGCTCGGTGACCTGACACCGGTGTCCGTCAGCGTCTCCGGCGGAGTGGTGACGATCAGCGGCCGGGTGGCGCGCGGTTCCCAGGCCGCTCGGCTGGTGGAGGAGATCCGCCGGGTGGAGGGCGTGATCGACGTCGTCTCGGAGCTCACCTACGACAAAGCCGACCTCCTCATCGTCCCGCCGCTCTTGTAGGCGCCGGGGTCCAGCCGTCCAGCCCGGGGTCGAGGCGGCCGTCACCGAGCGTCGTGGTGACGGCGGTCGTGCCCTGGGGCGCCGCAACCAGCGCGGCACCCCAAAACGATCAGACCGGCTCACATCCCCGGCGGAAACCAGGCTTGGAGGTTCTGAGGGTTGATCGGCACCGAGATATGTTCGTGCGTGATCAACCACTGGTCATTTGATCGTCGGCAACAAACGGTCGATCGTACCCATATCGCGCTCTGGAGCCCGTTCTTCCGCGTTCCGCTGTCCAGATGAAGCATGTGCGCGAACGCGACATCTGCGCTGGTCACAACGGTAAGGTCGTGCGTTTCCAGGCCAATGGGGCCGTCGTATTCATCGAACCACCGCACAAAGTTGCCACGGACTTCATCGGATCCCGCGAACTGGAGCGGGGGAACGACATCGTAATAAACGATGTCGGCAGAATAATGTGACATGAGTCGATCAATGTCCTTTGTCTGACAGGCAGCGACTCGGCTCTCCAAGAACGCCCTGACCTCGGCATCGTTCGTCGTCATCGCATCCTCCGTTCAAGAAATCTGACCGCGACCAGCTCACCTGGCGACGGCCCTCGTGGTCGGTGTTCCGTGCTGGATCAGGCGGCGCGGCCGGCCTTGAGCGCGGCCGCGGTGTCGACGACGCGGCGGGCCTGGTGACGGGCCGCCTGCAAGATCACCTCGCTGGGCGGGCCGTCGCCGACCACGTGGGAGGTGCCGTAGGGGTTGCCTGACTGGAACTGGATGGGGTCGGTGTAGCCGGGCGGCACGATGATGCCGCCCCAGTGGTAGAAGGTGTTGCCCAGCGCCAGGAGGGTGGATTCCTGTCCGCCGTGGGCGGTGTTGGAGGCGGCGAACGCCGAGTACACCTTGTCCGCGAGCTTGCCCTGGAACCACAGGGGACCGGTGGTGTCGATGAACGCCCTGAGCTGGTTGGCCGGGTTGCCGAACCGGGTGGGAGTGCCGAACAGCACCGCGTCGGCCCACTCCAGGTCGTCGTGGCCGGCCTCGGCGATGTCGGCGGTGTCCCGCAGGTGCCCGGCCCACTCCGCCCTGGCGTTGACCGCTTCCGGCGGGGCCGTTTCGGCGACCTTGCGCAGTCGGACGTCGGCGCCGGCCTTCTCCGCGCCCTCGGCGAGGGCTTGCGCCAAGGCATGCACGGTGCCTGTCGCACTGTAGTAAATGATCGCGACCTTCACGGGTTCCATGATCGGTTTCCTTCTTTCGCGTGCGGTTCGTCGGTACGACGACACAGCCGTGCGAAATGTGAGGCGACGCGCCGACCGGGTACCGCGCGCTCCCCGGCAAACGCGACAGGGAACCGCCGCCACCGTGCCCCTCGCCGTCGCGTCAGGACCTCGGAAGGTCAGGCGCGGCGATCAGGTGCAGATCCTTGACAGGGTGTTCAGTGACCGGCCCATGCGATGTCGTCAACTGCCAGAAACGGCTCGCCGGCCACGTTCGCGGGGGTCACTCCGGTGAACGCCACGACGTCCCGATGCAGGTGGGACTGGTCGGTGTAGCCGCCGTCGGCCGCGACCCTGGCCACGCCTTCACCCGCGACCAGGCGGTGGGCGGCATGGTCGAAGCGGACCAGCTTCACGGCGCGCTTGGGCGGCAGGCCGAGCTGCGACCGGAACCGGGACCACAGCCGCTTACGGCTCCATCCGACCTCGCCCGCGAGTCCGTCGACCCGGACCAGGCCGCGGTCGCCGACGATCCGGTCCCAGGCCCAAGCCACCTCCGGGTCTACCGGCGGCCCCGCCTCGTACCGGCGGGCGAGGAGCGCGTCCGTCAACGCGAAGCGGTCCTGCCACGACGAGACCTCGCCCAGCCGCTCACGGATCCGTGCCGCCTCCCGGCCCCACAGGTCGTCGAGGGCCACCACGGCACCGTCGAGGTCGGCGGGGGAGGCGCCCAGCACCGCGCGTGCGATCACCGGGGACAGACGCACCTGCACGCACTCGACATTCTCCCCCCGCGCCCAGACCGCGCCGCCGGCCCCGATCCCGGGCCCGGCGACGACACTTCCCCGCTGCTGCCGCCCGGCGGCATAGTCGACGACGGGCGAACCGGTGCCGAACTCCAGCAGCAGTGTCACGGCCGGATGCGGGACCATCCGAAGCGCGTCCAGGTCACGGACGCGGAACCCGGCCATGGTGACACCGGCCACCCGGCTGGGCCGCTGCGGGCGCGCGACATCCCACACAGCCCCACCGTGCACGAACGTTCGCACCGCCCCATGCTACGCGAGCCGACCGAGGGGAACATTTGTCCAATCCACCACCGCGCACCGGCGGCGACAGTGGGCTCATGACCATTTCTGACAGCGGACCGCACGTGAAAGACGCCACCGAGGGTACGACCCTGTCCCTGGACGACGGCGACATCTTCGTGTGCCAGGACGGCCCCCGCGACGCCCCCGCACTGCTGCTCATCCACGGGTCCGCGTCCTCGGCCCGCTCGTGGGACGCGCTGGTTCCGCTGCTGACCAGATCCCATCGCGTCATCCGGATCGACCTGCTCGGGCACGGCCGGTCGGCCAAACCGGCCGACCGTAGCTACGCGACCCCGGACCAGGGACACCGGGTCGGCGTGGCCCTGGACCGGCTCGGCGTCGAGCACGCGACGGTCGTCGGCCATTCCAGCGGCGGAGTGGTCGCCACCGCCCTCGCCGAACAGCGATCCGACCTCGTGACCGCGCTCGCGCTCATCAACACCGGACCCAGCCTGGGCGCCTTCATCCCCTCGGCGGCCGCCGCGATCGACCCCGCGCAGTGGCCGCCGACCGACGAGCAGCTCCGCCAGTTCGCGAGCACCGGTTTCAGCCGCGCGGGCTACCAGATCCCGCAGGAGCTCCTGGACGAGGTGCGCGCCATGACCTTCCACTCGCTCACCGCGACGATGCAGGCCACCGTCGGCTACCTTCAGGAGCAGGCGCTCCCGGATCGGCTGATGACCCTCGGCAAGCCGCTACTGGTGATCTTCGGCGAGGACGACCGCAGATGGCGATCCTCATCCGCCGCCGACTACCGCACCGTGCCGGGCGCGAACATCGAGTTGCTGCCCGGTCTCGGACACTCACCCATACTCGAGGATCCGCCGCGCACCGCCGAACTCCTCCTGGCCTTCGCCGCGATCCACGCCACCAGGTCGGCGGGACACCCGGCGGACGGCGGATGACGTCGGGCCGGCAGTACGTACCCCTCCCAAAACAGGTCCAGCGAACATCGCACAGGAGCCACCAGCTACGGCCCGACGGCGCCCAAGGGCGACTACCCGCCCCAGTACGCCCCGCTCTTCCCAGAAGTGGTGATCCCCGGCGAGGACTTCCTGAACCTCAACGTCTGGACACCCGACCCGGACACGACCGGGTTGCCGGTGCTGGTCTGGATTCACGGCGGCTCGTTCACCAACGGATCCGGGTCGGTCGGCGAGTACGACGGCAGCGCGTTCGCGCGTGACGGCGTCGTATGCGTGACCATCAACTACCGGCTGGCCGCCGATGGCTAGTCGCTGGCCGCCTACCGCGCCAACCGGCCGGGAGCCGGTCCGGGCGACCTGCTGGCCGCCGTCGTCACCGACTGGTTCTACGCCGTCCCGTCGATCCGGATCGCCGAAGCCCGCGCTCGTCAGGGGACGGCGAACACCTGGACCTACCGGTTCGACCACCCCGATCCCGAGGAGAACAACCGGCTGGGCGCGTGCCATGGCGCGGAAGTGCCGTACGTGTTCGGCACCATCGGCCGCGATGACGTCCGGCCGCGCCTGGGCGCCGCGCCGTCGCAGGCCGTCTCCGACCAGGCGCACAAGGTGTGGGTGGACTTCATCACCCGCGGCGACCCGGGATGGCCGGCCTACGACACCAGCCGCCGCGCCACCGGCCTGATCTCCGATCACATCACCGTCGTCGACGACCCGGCGGCGGCCGAGCGCACCTGCTGGGACCGCATCCGGTAACGGTACGCTCGTCGCGACCAGGTCGTGTGAACGGAACCGCAGGCTCAGCGAAGCTCGCCGGTGATGATCCACAGGTGGCCGAAGGGGTCACGGATGCGGCCCGAGCGCTTGCCGTAGGGCCGGTTCTCGATCGGCACGACCACCTCGGCGCCGTGGGCGATCATGCGTTCGCCGACCGCGTCCGGGTCGTCCACCTCGATCTCGAGCAGGACCGCGGAGCCGCCGAGATCACTCGGTGAGAGCCACCCCCACGGTGACGGGCGCCGACGGGGTCTTGAACATCTGGGAACGACCCGCGCCCGGCAGAGTCAGCCAGCCGGTCGCTACTGACTCAAGAGCTCCGCCACCTCCGCCTGGCCGGCGGACTGGGCCCACTCCAGCGGCGTGGCATCGTAATCGTGATCGCGTAGTGACCGGTCAGCTCCCAGCTCCAACAGCGCTCGTACCATCGGCAGGTGACCTGCCCGCGCCGCCTTGTGCAACGCCGCCGACGGAAGGCGTGCGTTCACGTCGAAGCCCAGCGCGCAGGCCAGCCGTACGGCAGGCACCCGGCCGTACTCCGCTGCCTTGATGAGCAGGTCCCGCCGTTTTGTCAGCAGGCGCCGGACCAGTGTGCGGTCGCCGCTCATCAGGCGTTCGAGCTCCCCGCGATCCCCTCGCATGACAGCCGCTTCCACGACATCCAGCCCACGTAGCGTGCCGGAGGCCTCCGCGTCGGCCAGGATCCGCGCGACCTCCGTATGCCCGCCCAGCAATGCCAGCTCCAGGGCCGTGTGCCCGCCGAAGGACGGGTGCCCGTCGCCCTTGGCGTCGGCGGGCGCGCCGTGCGCGAGCAGGCACCGTATCCGGCTTGCCCGGCCACGCGACGCGGCGGTCAGCAGCGTGTTCTTCAGCATGCGGGCCGGCGAGTCCTGCACCTGGCCCAGCCTGGCCCGCCAAGGCCCGCCGCCCCCGCGGCCGAGCCCGAACTCGAGCAGCAACTCCAGATAGCCGGTGTCATCACCCAGGAGTCCGCGGTTGTACAGGGCCTTGCCGTCGTTGGCGTCCGCCCCCGCCCTCAGCAGCACCCGGGCCAGCTCCAGGTCCCGCGGGTGCGGCGGTTGCCCCAGCTCTCCTCCGCCCAGCGCCCCGGCCAACGCGGTGAACGGCGGCGCCAGCCCTTCAGGCAGGTAGCCGGCATTCGGATCGGCGCCCGCCGTCAGCAGGACCAGCGCCGTCCCCACGGCGTCGGCCTGCGTCACCCGTGAACAGGTCAGGTACAGCAGCGGCTGCCAGCCGAACGGGCCGCCGTGTGCCCGGGCCGACGCGGGATCGGCCGCCACCGCGCGTGCCACCCCGGCGGCGTCGCCGACCGCCGCCATCGTCCACACCGACGCGTCGCCTGTCTGCGGATGGGCGGCCAGCAGCCGCGCCGCGGCCTCGGTGCTCGCGGGTGCGTGGTAGGTCAGGCAGGCCAGCCGCAAGAACTCAGTCGCGGAGTCGGCCGACGGGCCCACCTCGTGTGGCCGGCGCGCGAACTCGCCCACCATCGCCAAGTGCGCGCGCAGCTGCGGCCAGCTCGTGAAGCCGTACTTGCGGGCCACCACCAGTTGGGCGCCGGCCAACCGCAGTTCGGACAGCTCTCCTGGATACCACCCGCCCGCCGTCGCGAGCGCGCGGATCTCGCCCGTACGTACGCCGCGCAGCAGTTGCTTGGCCTCGTTCTTCAGGTGGTCGAGACTGGGGTTTTCGGGCAGACGGTTGGTCACGAAGACCTCCCTTTCGGATATGCCCGACGTCCGCATCTTCGGGCCGAAAAGGAGGAATGACGCAAGAAACGTACTGAGGATCGAGTGGGCTGAGCCCTTCCCGCGGACCGGTCGCGCCCCGAAACGCGAACCTGAGGGTAACCCAATCGCCGCCTGCTTTCAAAGGGTTCTAACCCCGCACGGCCAGGCATTCGGCGCGCAGCCACTCGGTGGGCGTACACCCGGCCATGGCCCGCCACTCCCGGGTGAGGTGCGCCTGATCGGCGAATCCCGGCCGAGCAGCTGAGCGGCCTCCTGCACTCGGGTGGTCCCGGACGGGGCCGCGAGCGTGGTCCGCAGTTTGTCGTGATTGGCCGGTTCGCGGTGCCGGGCCAGGCCGGTGAGCAGGGAGTGTTCGACGAGGGCGCGACGTTGCGGCCAGAACCGGCAGGCCGTCAGACGCTCGGGCAGGTCCGCCATCGCCGGGACGACGTCGGCGAGGTCGGCGATGTGCCCGGCCAGCGCCGACGCCGGGACTCCCAGCAGCGCGCCGGCACCCATCGGGCTGAGCGTCAACCACACGCCGCGCGTACACCCTTCTTGCCGCAGCTCAGCCGCGTTCAGATGGAGCCCGGCCACAACAGCCCGGAGCCGTCTGCGCGAGCCGGGCCGCCCGACCCACGCGATCTCGAGCGAGTCCTCCTCGGGGATCGTGATCGACACCGTGGAGGAGGGAAGCCCGCGATGAACGCCGGCCGAGCCGGGCCCAAGATCGTACGCATCCAGCCTCGCCACGAACGGCGCCAGGGCGGCGGACAGTTGATCGGCAGGCGCGCTCACCCTGTCACAGTATGGGGGCTGGGAGTGCTTGCGCAGGATGGTCACGACCGGGTCAGAGTGATCGCCAAGACCGGGCAGATCTGCTCGGCCTCACGAACATCATCGTGCGTTCGCGGGGCCGGGCTCTCGTTCAGCAGCACGACGATGCGCGGATCGCGGCCAATTGCCGCGAAACCGGCGCCTGCTCGCTGCGGCGGCTCAGCTCCGGCGGCGGATCGAACGGGCATCCCGCCGCACGGGCCATCGGGAACGACAAGGTGTCCGTCATGACATCTCCTTCGCATCGAACACGGTCACGGTGCGCGCTGATACAGAACGGCTACGGCTCGCCGCTCGCGCGGTGAAGGCGCCGACCGCGCAGATGATCGCGAATCCGAACAGCGTGTAGCGGGCCGAGTCGAGCATCGAGCGGCCGCCTAGGTTGACCAGGACGCCGGCGACCGCCGTACCGAACGCGATCGACAAGCTCGTCACCGTGGCGATCGCGGCGGCCGCCCGCCGTCCCTCCTCCGGATCCTGGGTGCTGGACATCACCGCGACGGCCAGGTGCGGATAGGCCAGCCCGATGCCGGCACCCGCGACGAACAACACCGGCACCCAGACGACCACCAGCCAGACCGGCGCGTCCTGGCGCTGCAGCAGCCCCTGAACGAGGAAGCCGAGCGCCAGCAGCAGCGGCCCGATGATCCGCAACCGGCGAATCGTCCGCTCCTTGACCGCCGACGAGCTGACCAACTGGGTCGACGACCACCCCAGCGAGATCGCCGCCCCGAAGAACCCGGCCACGACCGGGGCCAGCCCGCCCAACCGCTGACCGAACAGCGGCACGAACGACTCCACCGCCACGCCGAAGGCCAGCAGCGCCAGTGTCAGATACACCCATTTCAACGGCGAACCCGGCTGGTAGGTCGTACGCGGGAAGACTCGCACCTCGCTCCGCCGCTCATGGACGACGAATCCGGCCACCAGCAGCAGCGCCACCACGATGCCGGACGCGATGGCCATGGCGCCGGGCAGCACCCCCGCCAGACTGACCGCCGCCGTGGCCGCGGTGACCAGTAGCAGCGACACAAGCGGGACGGGTGCCCGTGCATCGCCGCGTTCGCCACGCGGCAGCACCCGCGGGACGAACAGGCCGCACACCGCCGCGATCACCGCCATCGCCACGAACGCCGGCCGCCACGCGCCGAACTGAGCGAACAGGCCGCCAAGCGCCGGACCGACGAAGTTGCCGACGCCGTACATCGCCGACATCAGCGCATTGCCGCGCGCCCACAGCCGCTCCGGCAGAGCCGACCGAACGGCGGCGAAGCCTAACCCGGACAGCAGCCCCGCCCCCAACCCCTGGACGGCGCGGCCGACCAGCAGCAGCGGCATCACCGGACTCACCGCGCAGGCCAGCGAGCCCACCAGGAACGCGCCGAAGCCGAGCAGGTAGGCACCCACGTTGCCCCAGCGGCCCGAGAGCTGACTGACCAGCATCGTCGCGACCACCATGGCGACCAGGTAGATCGTCATGTTCCACGCGTAGAAGCCGCTGCCGCCGATGTCGGCCACCACGGTCGGCAGCAGGCTGGAGGCCAGATAGATGTTGACCGCGCCGACCAGCACCCCGACGGCCGGCACGATCGCCGCGCCGGCATGCTCCGGGCCCAGCAACTCCCGCCACGACGCCGTCACCGCCGTCCGCTTGCCGGACGCGGCGCGCCGTTCCGCGAGGTCGGGCCCGCCCGCGATGGCGGTCGCTTCGTTGTTGTCATGAACACTCATGACGTCAAGCCTGTCGTTGAACAAGTCCCGGAGACTTCTGGCCTTCTGCCACAGGACGGCCGACGAAAAGTCTCAAACCGGGGTGGAATCCCGCCTTGCTCGCCTCCCAAGCACTCGGGCCGGTCATGTCAGTCGAGCAGGGAGACAAGCGCGGTCATAGCCCTCGGCCATGTGGGACGCGCCCTCGACGTGGCGGGCCAGAGTGTGGGCGATCTCGCCGTCACGCCGCAAGGCCGCGTAGAACGGCCGGAACGCTCGTAGTCAGCACGTGTCCGAGAGGGACGATGTCCTGCACCTGGTGATGATCTCGGCCGTGGTGCTGCGGAACAGTTCGCGGTCGTGGGGTGTGAGCTGCGAGGTGAGACGGCCCAGTTCCGTGCTCACCTCGGTGTGGAAGGCGATCGCCGCCTGGCGGCCGGCGTCGGTCAGCGTCACCCGCACCGCGCGCCGGTCGCCGGGTACCGATGATCGCTGGGCGAGGCCGCGCCGTTCGGCACGGTTCATGAGGCCGGTGAGCGCGGCCTTCTCCACGCCGAAGCAGCGGGCGAGTTCGGCCATGCCTCTGGGGCCGCCGAGCAGGACGCACAGGAGCTTGGCCTGGACGGGGGTCAGATCGTGGCGTTCGGAGATGCGTGTGTAGATGCCCTGTACCAGCCCGGTGAGCTGCACCAGCCCGGTGACGACGTCCATCTGCGCGTCGTGCGCGCCATCCGTGATTACGCACCCCTGCTCGGCGACCACCGCCGTGGCCACCATCGCTTGCGCCGTCTCATCCACGGCACTACGGTACAGTACGCATATAGTTAATGGAGCATACAGTCTGTGGTGTTAACTTTCGCCGCCGTGCGCGGATCATCACATGAGGAGGCCCCAGGTGTCTTTCAACGAAGAAGAGCTCGCCTACCTGCGATCCCAGCGACTGGTCCGGCTCGCCACCGTCTCGGCCGACGATCAGCCGGACGTGGTGCCGGTGGGGTTCGAGTTCGACGGCACGTACCTGTACGTGGGCGGCTTCGATCCAGACAAGACGCGGAAATTCCGCAACGTGCGGGACGGGAACACCAAGGTCGCGCTCGTCATCGACGACCTGCCGTCGGCGGATCCGTGGACGCCGCGCTACCTGCGGATCTACGGCGACGCCGAACTCGTCGAACGCCCTGGCCAGTTCGGGCCCGCGTCCTACATGCGGATCACCCCCGCCGTGTCGTGGAGCTTCAACCTGGAGGGGCTGCCGTTCACCCATGACAGCGAGGTCCACGTCCAGCGCACCGTGCATCAAGCCCCGGGCGCGCAGCCGGACAACTCCGGTGCGGGCCACCCATCGTAAAAAGCCGACGTTCGCCACCGTCTCGCCGAGCGGCACGGCGCTCGTGAACCGACGCTCGGTGAGACGGTGGCGGCGGGATCATCACACGTCGGTGATGCGGATTCCCGCGTGTGCCTTGTGGCGGCGGTTGATCGCGATCAGGTTGGCGGTCAGCGCCTCCACCTGGTGGGCGTTGCGCAGCCGCCCGCCGTACACGCCCCGCATGCCCGGCACCGCGTCGGCCAGCGCGCGCACCAGGTCGGTGGCCTCGCGATCGTCGCCCAGCACGAGCACGTCGGTGCGCAGTTCGGGGATCGACAGGTCGGCGAGGTGCACCGCCGACACGTGGTGGAACGCGGCCGTCACCCGGGACTCCGGCAGCAGCTTCTCGGCCTGCTGAGCGGCGCTCCCCTCCTCGACGGGGAGCGCGAACGGGCCCTGCTTGTCGAAGCCGAGCGGGTTCACGCAGTCGATGACGATCTTGCCGGCGAGCTGGTCCCGCAGCGAGGCCAGCAGCTCACCGTGGCCCTCCCATGGCACCGCTACGAGCACCACGTCCGCCATGGCGGCCGTGTCCTGGTTGTCCATGCCGGTCACGCCGTCACCCAGTTCGGCGGCGGCCGCCTCGGCGCGCTCGGCACTTCGCGAGCCGATGATCACCTTGATGCCGGCCGCGGCCCAGCGCAGTGCGAGGCCCTTTCCCTGTGGGCCGGTGCCGCCGAGCACGCCCACGGTCACACCTGTCACGTCGATCAACGTTTCCTCCTGTGGTTAATCGGTCATTCGCTCATCCGCTGGATGCGGCGGTCGTACGGGCGAGGGTGAACTTGCCGAGTCCGATTCCGGCCGCGACGGCGAGATCGGACTCGGTGTCCACGTCGCAGCGCAGTGACGCCAGCGATCCGCCGACCCGCACGGCGCCGGTGGCGACGTGCGCGTCGGCGGAGCGCCGGCCGAAGCGCGGGCGGAGCGGCTCCCCGGGTGCGGCCAGCAGCAGCGTGGTCCCGGTGCCCGGCCGGTCCGCACAGTACGCCCGCCGCCCGGCGGCCTCCTCGATCGCCGCGGACAGGTCCGCCGGGCGTAGCGCGGGCAGATCGGCCTGCAGCGCGCCGACCGTGCTGTTCGGCGCGCACAGGTACTCCGCGGCGAACGCCAGGGCCGCGTTCAGGCCGGGAAGGCCGCGTTCGTCGACGCACTCCACGCCGGTGCCGGCCAGTGCCGCCGGGATCCGCTCGTCCTCGCAGACCACGAGGACCCGCCGCACCCCGCCGGCCTGCGCGGCCGCTGTCACGGTGTCCAGCAGCAGCGCCAGCACGAGATCGGCGTGCTCGGACGCCGGCACGGCGCCGCGCAGCCGCGACTTCGCCCGGTCCAGTCTCTTGATCGGGACGACCAGGTCCACTTCATACCCCACCCGAAGTCACCCCCTGACCAGCGGTAGCAGGTTCGGCCGCCAAACGCCGTCGTGCTCGCGGCCCGCCGCCAGGCGTTCCGCGGAGACCTCGCCGTACGTGGTCGTTCGCTGGCGGGCCGGGCGGCCGGCGGCGTGCGCCAGGGCCGTGAGGTCGGCGATCGTCTTGTAGCTGCCGTTCTCCGAGCCCGCCATGCGGCTGATGGTCTCCTCCATCAGCGTGCCGCCCAGGTCGTTCACGCCGCCGCGGAGCACGTCGACCACCCCCGCCGGGCCCAGTTTCACCCAACTCGTCTGGATGTTCGGGATCCGGCCGTGCAGCAGCAGCCGGGCCAGGGCGTGCACGGCCCGGTTCTCCACGTGCGTGGGGCCTGGGCGGGCGATGCCGGCCAGGTAGAGCGGTGCGTTCGTGTGGACGAAGGGCAGCAGCACGAACTCGGTGAACCCACCCGTTCGCGCCTGGAGGTCTCTGATCAGCTTGATGTGGGCCACCCAGTGCGCCGGGTTGTCGACGTGGCCGTACATCATCGTCGACGTCGTCGGGAGGCCCAGCTCGTGGGCCGTGGTCACGACCTCGATCCAGGACGCCGTCGGAAGCTTGCCCTTGGTCAGGATCCAGCGGACGTCGTCGTCGAGGATCTCGGCCGCGGTGCCGGGCAGGGAGTCCACCCCGGCCTCCTTCGCCGCGGTCAGCCAGTCGCGAATGGAGAGGTTGGTGCGCGATGCGCCGTTCACCACCTCCATGGGGGAGAAGGCGTGCACGTGCAGCCCCGGCGCGCGCTTCTTCACCTCGGCGGCGAGGTCGAAATACGCCGTTCCGGGCAGGTCGGGGTGGATGCCGCCCTGCATGCACACCTCGGTCGCGCCGACCGACCACGCCTGCTCCGCCCGCTGCCCGACCTGCTCCAGCGACAGCGTGTACGCGTCGCTGTCCGTGCGCCTCTGCGCGAACGCGCAGAACCGGCAGCCGGTGTAGCAGACGTTGGTGAAGTTGATGTTCCGCGTGACCACATAGGTCACCTCGTCGCCGACGGTGCTCCTGCGGACGTCGTCGGCCAGCGCGGCGAGCGCCGAGATCTCGGGGCCCTCGCCGGCCGACAGCAGCATGAGGCTGTCCTCGTCGGACAGGCCACTCGGGTCGGACTCGGCACGCAGCAGCGCGGCGGAGAACTCCCGGCGAATCCCGCCTGCCGGGCCGGACGACCTCGCGGACGGCATCGCCGCCACCTGGTTCCGCAGGGTCTCCCAGTCCCCGTACACGGAGTCGAAGTCGTCTCGCCGATCCGACGTGCGGCCTTCGGTGTCGATCGACGCGTTCAGGTCGGTCCGCCCGGACGAGATCAGCGCGACCTCCGGCTCCTGCCACGGCAGCCCGACCGGCCGGACGTCCGGCGCGGCCAGACCTGTTGCCGGGTCGGCGAGCGCGGCGACGTGCGCGGCGACCCGTGGATCCAGCCACGGCTCCCCGCGAAGCACGTACTCCGGGTAGATCGGCAGCCGCTCCGCGAGCGAGAATCCCGCCCGCGCGGTGTGCTCGGCCAGCGTCTCCTCCTGCGGCCACGGCCGCTCGGGGTTCACGTGGTCGGGCGTCAGCGGCGACACCCCGCCCCAGTCGTCGATCCCCGCCCGCAGCAGCAGCTCGAACTCGCCGGCGATCAGGTTCGGTGGCGCCTGGATGCGCATCTTCGGCCCCAGCACCAGGCGGGCGACCGCGACCGTCGCGGCGAGCTCGTCGAGCGTGGCGTCGGCCAGGCCGGCCATCGCGGTGTCGGGCTTGGCGCGGAAGTTCTGCACGATGACTTCCTGGATGCCGCCGTACCGCCGGGCCACGTCGCGGATCGCGAACAGGGAGTCGACCCGCTCGGCGAGGGTCTCGCCGATGCCGATCAGGATCCCGGTGGTGAACGGCACCGAGCTGCGCCCGGCGTCCTCGAGCACGCGCAGCCGGACGGCCGGCTCCTTGTCGGGCGAGCCGTAGTGCGGGCCGCCCTTCTCCGACCACAGCCGGGTCGCGGTCGTCTCCAGCATCATGCCCATCGACGCCGACACCGGCTTGAGCCGCTGGAAGTCGGTCCAGGTCAGCACACCTGGGTTGAGGTGCGGCAGTACCCCGGTCTCCTCCAGCACCTTGATCGACATCGCCCGCACGTAGGAGAGCGTGTCCGGGTAACCGGCCTCTTCGAGCCACTCGCGGGCCGCGGTCCATCTGTCCTCCGGCCGGTCGCCGAGCGTGAACAGGACCTCCTTGCAGCCCAGCTCGGCGCCCCGCCGGACGATGTCGAGCACCTCGTCCTCGCTGAGGAACGCCGCCGGCGTCCGCCCAGGGACCGTGGCGAACGTGCAGTAATGGCAGCGGTCCCGGCAGAGCTTGGTCAGCGGCACGAACACGCTGCGGGAATAGGTGATCACCCCTGGCCGGCCCGCCTCGATGAGCCCGGCGTCGCGCACCCGGGACGCGGCGGCCAGCAACTGCTCCAGCTGGTCACCGCGGGCGTGCAGCAGCGTCTCGGCCTCGGTCCTGTCGAGGGTGACGCCGTCCCTGGCTCGACGCAGCGCCCGGCGGACGGCCGACTCGCCGGGCACGATACCCGGGCTCACAGCCACCCCTCCTGCTCGGTCCGCATGCCGTTGTCGGTGGACAAGCTCATGAATCTCCCCTGTGCGAATATAGTTAATGACATGTACAGTATGCGTCGATAACAATAGCGCTCACGAGAGAGCACCACATGCCGAAACTTCTTGTCATCGTCGGAAGCACGCGCCCCACCCGGGCGGCGGACCGTGTCCTGCCCTGGGTCCTGTCGCGGGTCCGTGCGCACGGCGGCTTCGAGGTCGAGCTCGCCGATCTGCGGGACTGGCCGCTGCCGATCTTCGCCGAGCACATGGGGACGATCGGCGACCTGAGCGACCCGACGTACTCCGAGCCGATCGTGCGGGCCTGGAACCAGAAGGTGAAGCAGGCCGACGCCTTCGTCGTCATCACCCCGGAGTACAACCACAGTGTTCCCGGCGGGCTGAAGAACGCCATCGACAGCGTGTGGATGTCGTTCGGGTTCCGCAACAAGCCGGTGGCGGCCGTCGGCTACAGCGGTGGCGTCGGGGGAGGGATCCGCGCGATCGAGCATCTGGCGCACATGTTCGTCGAGGCCGAGGCCGTTCCGCTGCGCAACACCGTGGTGATCCCGTACGTGCAGGCGGCCTTCGACGACCAGGACGAGCCGGTCAGCGCCGCGACGGACATCAGCCTGCAGATCACGCTCGACGACCTGGCCTGGTGGTCCTCCGTGCTGAACCAGGCCCGCACCGAAGGAGAGCTGATCCCCGGCGTCATCCGGGCCCGAGCCGCGATGGCCGCCGCCCAGGCATAGGAGGAAGCGACATGAGCTTCAACACACGTGCGGGAACGCGCGGCGCTCAAGGCGGATCCGCCGCAAGGGGGGCGGCACATTCCTGGGTTTCAATGCCCTGGTCCTGACGACCATCGGTGCCAAGAGCGGACTGAAGATAGCCGTGGTCGCCGAGCAGCTGCACGGGGTCGAGCGCGCGGACGCCTGGCAGCAGATCGTGGGCGCCGCGCCCCGCTTCGCCCAATATCAGGTAAAGACCGACCGGGAACTGCCGATCGTCCGCCTGGTTCCCCGATCCGGTCAGAGCACCGCGTGAACGCCGTATCCGGCGGGCACCAGCCGACGTGACCGTCGACCTCGACGACTTCCTCGAGGCCGATCGCGCGTTCCACACGGTGCTGGTGAAAGTCGCGGCGAATCCGATCCTGGACTCGGTGTACGGCTCTCTGCGCGACCGGCAGGGCCCCCAGAGCGCGGGAGGTGACGCCATCGAGATGAATCCCGGTTAGGCTCCACTCGACGCAGCCCGGATCCTTCCCTTGGGAGCTGCCATGGCGGGTGGGACGAACCAGCTCAATCTATGGGTGGTCGACGATTCGGCGGAGCCGCAGGAGCTGGATGAGCTGACCGCCACGCTCCGCGCCGAACTGCTCGACCTGGATGTCGTGGTCGGCCTCTCCCAGGCGGGCGCGACGCCGGAAGGCAGCAAGGCGATCCTGTCCTTCGCCATCGGCGGCCTGACGGTCGCGCTGGCGGGCACCGAGTTGCTCGGCGCCCTCGTGGACGCGGTGACCGCCTGGCTGACGCGGCACCGGGATCGTTCGGTGAAGATGAGCCTCGACGGCGACCTGCTCGAGGTGACGGGCGTGGCCTCGCCGGATCAGCGCCGGCTGATCGATGCGTGGCTGGCCCGCCGCCGTTCGCCGCAGGAGCTCACCGAGGCCACGCCCCGCGGCGGCCGGCGGGTGGCGCTGATCGTGGCCTGCGACGACTACCGCGACTCGGGGCTGCGCAAGCTGCGCGCGCCCGCCATGGACGCCGACGCGCTGACCCGGGTGCTGGGCGATCCGGCGATCGGCGATTTCGAGGTACGTACGCTGGTCAACGAGCCCACACCCGTCGTCACCGAGGCGATCGAGGGCTTCTTCGCCGACCGCGCCCCCGATGACCTGCTCCTGCTGCACTTTTCCGGGCACGGTGTGAAGGACGACAGTGGGCAGCTGTACTTCGCGACCTCCAGCACCAAGCTCAACCTGCTCGCCGCGACGGCGATCTCGGCCGGCTTCGTCAACCAGGCGATGAGCCGCAGCCGCTGCCGCCGCATCGTCCTGCTGCTCGACTGCTGTTACGCGGGTGCCTTCGCGCGCGGCGCGATGCCGCGGGCCGGGTTCAGTACGCACGTCGAGGACCAGTTCGGCGGCCGCGGTCGCATCGTCATCACCGCGTCCAACGCGCTGGAATACGCCTTCGACGGCATTGACCTGGCCGATGACCAGCAGCCCACTCCGTCCGTGTTCACCGGTGTGCTCGTCGAAGGGTTGGAGACCGGCGAGGCCGACCTCAATCAGGACGGGTACGTGGGCATCAACGAACTGTACGACTTCGTCTACGAACGGGTGCGAACGATCACCCCCAAGCAGACGCCGGGCAAGTGGACGTTCGAGGTACAAGGCGATCTGATCGTCGCCCGGCGCGCCCGCCCGGTCGAGCGGCCCAGCGAACTGCCCGCCGAGCTGCGCGAAACGCTCCATCATCCGCTTCCCACAGTGCGCGCCGCCATTGTCGGGGATCTGGAACGCCTGCTGCGCGGCCCACATGCGGGGCTCGCCCTGGCCGCGCGGATCGCCCTGCGGGAACTGGCCGACGACGACAGCCGCATGGTCTCCGCCGCCGCTGCCCAAGCTTTCGCCGGACTGGAAACCACCGCTCAACCCACCCTCCCCGCCGAGCCCGAACCTGCCGTTAAGCCCGAACCTGCCGTTAAGCCCAAACCCACGGCCGAGCCTGTCACCGAGTCCCAGCCCGCCTCTGCCACACCGGTCCAGCCTTCTACCCCGCCTCAAGCGACCAGCCCAGCTCAGCAGCCCGACACTCCGAAGGCACCTGCCATCACAGGTTCGATCGGCGTGACATGGCGGCGCTGGCGGTTACGGACCCGGATCGCCCTCCTGGCGGGGCTGGCAATGGCTGTGGCAGCGGCGGCCATCACCACCGTGATCATGAACGGATCAAAACACGACAGCGACAGCGGCAGCAGCAGGGGCGAGGCGCCGATGACGTCGGTGGCGTTCAGCCCGGATGGCAAGACCGTCGCGATGGCGAGCTACCTCAGAAGCGAGGTCTGGCTACGCGACGCGTCAACCGGAGCCGCCCTGTCCACGCTCACCTCCTCCGGCAACACCAATGGCCTCTACGGCCTGACCTTCAGCCCGGACGGCAAGAAGATCGCCGCGAGCCGCGGCGACAACTCGATCCACCTCTGGGACGCCCGCACCGGCGAATCGATCACCGATCTCACCGGTCACACCGAGGGCCCGCTGGTCAACGGCAGTCGTGCCAGTGTCGTCCGAGCCCTCGCCTTCAGCCCGGACGGCAAGACCCTCGCCAGCGGCGGCATCGATCAGACCATCCGCCTCTGGGACGTGGCAGGCGGCCGTACCCGAACCGTGATCACCGGTCACACGGGTGAGGTGTCGGCGCTGGCCTTCACACCCGACGGCAAGACCCTGGCCAGCGCCAGTGAGGACAGGACCATCGGCCTGTGGAACCCGGCGAACGGCCATGCCAGGAGCACCCTCACCGGCGCCCAGGACGGCATCCACTACCTGGCCATCAGCTCGGACGGGAAGACCCTGGCCGGCTCAAGCGGCGTCGCGTACACCATCCAGCTCTGGGACCTGACGACCCGTACCAGCAAGGACCTCAAGCCCGGACACACCGACGGGGTCGGCCCGCTGGCGTTCAGCCCGGACGGCACGACGCTGGCCACCGGCAGCTTCGACACGACGATCGTGCTGACGGATGTCGCCACCACGCGCCCGATCGGCACACTGACCGGACACAACGGTCAGATCGCCGCCCTGGCCTTCAGCCCGGACGGCAGGTCCTTGGTCAGCGGCTCCTTCGACGGTACGGCGCGCCTCTGGGATGTCGCGACCCGTCGCTCCCTCGCCACCATGGCCGTTTTGCCCACCCCGACCAGCTCCAGCAGCTGAGCGGTCAATCTTTGATGCGTTTCATGGTGAGATGGGAGTCGACGCGGGAGACCGCGGGCAGCGGCAGGATCTGCCGGCTGAGGAAGGCCTCGTAGGCGATCGGGTCGGCGACCGCCACCCGGATGTAGTAGTCCGGACGGCTGAACATGCGCCTGAACTCCACGACCTCCTCCAGCGCCGCGACCCGGGACTCGAAGTCCTCCACGGTCTGCAGGTCGTTGACCGCGATCCACCGAGAGGACCACCTCCAGAGAACGGCCCAGGGCCGCGGGGCCTGGACTTCGCCCTGACCGCCCTGTCTGTGGTCCTGACGATCGACGCCTGGCGCGCCCAGCGGGATCTGCCCGCCCCCCTGCTGGCCGCGGCCGGCTTCGCCGTCGCCGTGCTCCTGACTCCCGGGCAGGTGCTGCCGACCGCGATGGCCCTGTTCACCGCGGGCCTGCTGATCCGCTACGCCTCCGGCCGCCGCCGTCGCAGTGCCGCACCCGATCACATCCGCCCTGCGCTCCCCGCCGCCGTCTCAGTCAGGGAAGGGTGAACACCCATGCCCAGCCCGCTCTACCTGGCCGCCGCCGTGGCCGTCAGCGCCGGCGTCACCTGGGGTCTGCGCGCCCTGCCGTTCGCCGTCCTGACCCCGCTGCGCCGCTCGGCCGTCCTGCGCTACCTCGCCTGCCAGATGCCCACCGGCATCATGCTGATCCTCACCTTGTACTCCCTGCGCGCGGTCCGCCCCGCCGGGCCGGCCGTCGTGCCCGCCGCCCTGGCCCTGGCCGTCGCGATCGGGCTGCACCTGAAAACCCGCAACGCCGTGATCAGCGTCCTGGGCGCGACCGCCGTGCACGCGGTGCTGTCCGCCCTCTGGCAGATCTGACGGGCGGCACTTGATCATTTCGGTGGTGGCTCGCTAGGGTTGGGCGCCTTTGCCTGATCCCCTCCACTCGTGCCCAAGGGTGTTCCCATGCGCCGTTACCGTTTCGGCAGAATCGCCGCGCTGTTCGCCGCCATCTATGTGGTCGCGGTCGTCCTGTCCGGCGTCCTCGCGCTGGCCACCGGCGACCCCGCGCTGCTCCGCGAGATCGTCACCGGCGGGTGGGACACGGACTTCATGCCCTACACCTGGTGGGTGGAGCTCCTCATGGTCGCGGGCGGAATCCTGCAGGGCTGGGCCTACTGGCAGGTGCTGCGCGGGCGGCCGATCGGCGCGGCGGCGGTCAACGAGAGGCCCGTCCGGTTGTTACGGGCGGCCATGTACCTCAGCGTCGCCTGCACGCTGCTGTATCGGCTGCCGATCCCGTACCAGTGGTGGTTCGGCCTGCCTTCCGACCTGCTCCAGGTCGCCATCGTCGGGCTGTTCTTCGTGGTACTCGCCGGGAGCCTGCCTCGATGGCTGCGGCTGCTCGGGCTCGTGGCGGGGCTGGCGAACGCCGCCATGGGCCTGGCCGCCACTTTCGCCTACGGCCTCGGCCAGTACGACATCGTGCCGTTCGTCTCTCCGTACCGGCTCGGCAACGTCGTCTACCTGCTGTGGCTGGTGCCGGTCCTGGCCGGCCAGGCCAGAGACACGCGCTGGACCCGAGGCACCGTGCGGATGGGCGGGGCCGCGGCGGCGCTGTCGCTGCTGTCGTCGGGTGGCAGTTCGATCGTCTCATTCGGCGGTTCCGGCGTTGACTACGATCTGTTGCTGCTCATGGTCCTGAGCATCCTGGGTGTCCTCGGG
The DNA here is from genome assembly GCF_043197155.1 of Nonomuraea sp. NPDC049269. NCBI lineage: Bacteria > Bacillati > Actinomycetota > Actinomycetes > Streptosporangiales > Streptosporangiaceae > Nonomuraea > Nonomuraea sp. NPDC049269. Next base: position 577,876 of record NZ_JBICSO010000010.1, on the reverse strand, counting down.
ACGGTGTGGCAGGCCCGCTCCGCCCACGACCTGGGCGGCCCGATCCCCGTGCCGTCCCCGGCGCCTCCGGTCCAGGTCGCACCCGCGCGGGCGTGGCCCCTCGCCGCCGTGGCCGTGGTGCTCCCGGTGATCCCCGCGGCCGTCAACCTCGCGGACGGCATGCCCGTGTGGATCGGCCCCAGGGGCGCGGTCGACGACCTGTTCCACGGGCACGTGAGCTACCCGGCGACGGTGCTCTGGGTCGCCGTGGACCTGCTCGTCGGGGTCGGCGCCCCGGCCGTACTGGTCCTGGTCGCGGTCGTACGCAGGACCAGGCGGTTGCTGCGTGCCACGATGCTGCTCCTGGCCCTCGCCGCGGCGGCGGGGGTCGTCACCGCGCTCACCACGAAGTCCGAGGCGGACTGGCGGATCATCCCCGACATGACCGAGGAGCGGCTGGCCCTGTACCCGGACGGGCTGTTCGAGCCGGACGAGAAGGGCGACATCCTCTTCGGACTCTCCCCGCTGTGGTACAGCCTCGCGCTCGCCGCCTCCGCCTTCGTCCTGCTCGCCCTGTACGGCGCCCCGCCCGCCGCCCGCCTGCGCCACCACGTGCTCGTGACGGCCCTGGCCACCTCCGTGGTCCTGTGCTTCCTGCCGGCCGCCGACCAGTCACGCGGCCCGATCACCACGGCCGCGAGCTGTTCACCGCCCGAACCCTGGGAGAACGGAGTGGCCGAGGAGGAGCCCGCGCCGCTGACCGGTGTACGCGCCTTCATCTGCGCGGTACGTCAGCACAACGCCTTCGATTTCGCCGCCACCACGCCCGACCAGGTGCTGCTCGCCCACGGCCGTCGCCTGTGCGCCGCCTACACCCGCGACGACCCGCGCGAACTGGCCCGGCTGCAGGACACGGAAGGGGAGAACGTCCGTGACCTGAGCTGGGTGCTCGCCGGGATCTGCCCGGCCGCGAACGCGAAGGTCACGGCTGAAGCGGCCGCCGAGGATCGCGAATTCGACGAGACGATGGCCGAGGAGCGCCGCAAATGCGACGCCACCCCGAGTCACCGCCCCCTCATCAAGCCCGCCAAGGCGATCCGCCTCAAGGAGCCGGAGTGGCCCGAGGTGGGGCTGGACCTGTACGACGAATTCGCCGGCGAGGGCAAGAGCACGACAGCCGGCCCGGTCACCGCCGAGCCCGGCAGGGTGACGGTGAGCACGGATTCCGACCTGCACGTCTGTGTCACGCTGGAGACCTACCCGCGCCGCCCACCGGTCGAGACCAAGGGCTGGCAGGATGTGGTCGAGGTCGGCTACGCCAACCAGAGCGGCGAGATGAGCTTCATGGACGGCCTGAGCGGCACCGTCCTGCCCGACCTGTCGCTCAACGGCCGCAAGGGGCACTACCGGATCCGCGTGCACTTCGCCTGGTCTCCCTGGAAGGGCGAGAAGTACGGCACCCAGCGGCTGCTGATCATGGCGTACCCGGGACCGGGCGACCAGGTCACCACCTATCGCAAACCGCCGAAGCGCTGAATGCTGCTGGAGTACTAGTCCCAGGAGGGGAGAGCCGGACGAAGTACGGACCGTGGGTGGATGGCGGCGGGCGCGCGTTCTTGAACACTGGGCCAGGCCAATTCCCTGAAAGAAGGTCTGTCCGTGTTCGAACAGCTCTCCGATCGCACTTCGTCGATCGTTTTCATCGTCCTGACGCTCACGATCTCTCTGGGCACCGCCAACATCGCCGGAGGGCTCATCCTCGCCGTATCGCCGTTGCTCGTCGTGCTGGCGATGCTGCTCGTCATCACGCGAGAGGGCTATTCCCGGCCGGGGTGGCGCCGACTCGGCATGGGGCGGCTCGGCCTGCGGACCTGGCCGCTCGCGGTCGCCACCACCGCCGGCGTCTGCCTGCTCGCCACCGCGGGCGCCGTCGTGCTCGGCTTCGGCCGGTTCTCCGCGCCGCAGGGCGACTGGCCGCAGTCGGTGATCGCTCTGTCCATCACCGGGCCGATCCTGGCGTTCGCCGAGGAGATCGGCTGGCGGGGCTACCTGCAGCCACGGCTCGCGTTCTTGGGCGAGCGCTCGGCGATGCTGGTCGTCGGGCTGGTCTGGATCGCCTGGCACCTGCCGTACATCCTGCTCACGCCGTACTACCACAGCGAAGGGACCCGCAGCCTGGTGCTGCTGCTGTTCGGTGGCTCGGTGATCGCGTTCTCGTTCCTCTTCGGGTACCTGCGCGTCCTGTCCGGCAGCGTGTGGCCGGTCGTGCTGGCCCACTTCGCGCACAACGCCACTTTCGCCCTGCTGCTGGAGTACGCGGTCTCGACCGAGCAGCCTGTGGTGGTGCGTGAATACCTGGCTGGTGACACCGGGTTGTTCGTGCTCGCCGGCACGGCGGCCTGCGCCCTCGCGATCGGGATCAGTCGGTCAGTCCCTGTGCCTGCGCGAGGATGACCGCTTGCACCCGGTCACGTAGCTCGAGCTTGCGCAGCACCGAGCCGAGATGCGTCTTGACGGTCGATTCGGCCAGCTGCAGCCGCGCGGCGATCTCCGCGTTGGTGAGTCCCAGGCCGACCGAGGCGAGGATCTCGCGTTCGCGGGTGGTGAGACGCCCCAGCCTGGACTCGGCGGCGGGCGAGTGCTCGGCGGATGTGGTCACCGGCGGCGCGAGGACGAACGAGTCGATCAGGCGGCGTACGAGCCTCGGCGCGACAGGCGCCTCCCCGGCGGCGGCGGCCCGGATCGCCGCCAGCAGTTCCGCCGCGCCCGCGTCCTTGAGCAGGTAGCCGGCCGCGCCCGCTCGAAGGGCGGCGATGAGCAGCTCGTCGTCGTCGAACGTCGTCAGCATGACGACGTGTGGCGGGTCGGGTGTGGCCAGCAGCCGCCGGGTGGTCTCCACACCATCGAGACCTGGCATGCGAACGTCCATCAGGACGACGTCCGCACGGTGCTCGGGCCGCCGCAGGGCGTCGAGGGCCGTCTGCCCGTCGCCGGCCGATCCGACGACCCGCAGATCCGGGGTGGCGTCGAGGATCATCGCGAATCCGGTGCGTACCAGCTCCTGGTCGTCCACCAAGAAGACGCGGATGAGGTGCTGGGGAGTCATGGACTGGCGAGGCTCACAGGGCGCAGCGCGGGGACGGGGATCGTGGCGTCGACCACGAATCCGCGGCCAGGGCGTGGGCCCGCCTCCAGTGCTCCGCCCATGGCGCGCAAGCGCTCGCGCATTCCGTCGAGACCGTAGCCAGGTGGGGAGGCGGTCGCGTCGGCGCGACGGCTGCTGACGCCGTCGTCCTCGGCTCGAACCATGATCCCCCCTTGTGTCCTGGCGACGGTCACGTGCGCTGTGGCGTGCGGGCCGGCGTGCTTCAACACGTTCGTCAGTGCTTCCCGTACGACACGGAGCACAGTGAACCGTATCGCGGAGGGAACGTCGTCGAACACGGCCGGCTCGGCCTCCACATCCACGGCGAGTCCCGTCGCCCGTACCGAGTCCACGAGCTGCCGGAGCTCGGTGATCCCTAGCCGGGCCCCGTGCGGCTCGTCCGTCCCGTCGGCGTCGCGGAGCACCTCGATGACGCCACGCACCTCGGCCAGGGCCGACCGCGCGGTACGCCCGATGGTGGCGAAGACGCTTCCCGCGTCCCCGCGGTCCCAGGGCCGCGCGTGCTCGGCGGCGTACTCGGCACCGTCCGCCTGCACGATCACCACGGTGAGACAGCGTGCCCGCCGGGACGAGGGTTCAGCCATGCGCCTTTCCCGTTTCGGGAGAGTTGGGGGATGTCGAATCGATTCGACCTGGACGATAGGCGTCTCCTCGTCCGATGGTCAAGAGCCGTCAGGCGCGTGGCCGGGCGGGCCCGGTCGTGCCGCGGAGCGAGATCGGCGGGGCGGCCAGGAGGTGGCGGTGCGGGGTGCCGGGGTCGGCGATGCGCTGGATGAGCAGCTCGACGGCGCGGGCGCCCATCTCGTTCGCGGGTACGTCGGCGGCGGTCAGCGGGGGGTGCAGGCTCTCGGCCCAGTGCTGGGCGGCGACGCCGGCGATGGAGAAGTTCCCGGGCACGGTCAGGCCCGCTTCGTCCAGTGCGCGGTACATGCCGAAGACCGCCGCCTCGTTGATGGTGGCGATGGCGGTCAACTCCGGGTGCTCGTCGAGGAGTTGCCGAAGGCAGGACTGTCCGGCCTGGGCGTCGTCGCCGCAGCAGACCCGCACACCGTTCAGCCCGCGTTCGGCGACGGCCCGGTCGAAGCCGGCCTGCGCGCGGTGGCCGGGGCCGTACCCGGCGGCGACCAGTTCGGCGCTGCGATTGACCAGCGCCACCTGCCGGTGGCCGAGGTCGGCCAGGTGGTGGACGCATTTGGCGATGAGCGTCTCGTAGTCGATGTCCACCCAGGACATGTCCTCCGGGCGGCGGGTACGGCCGATGCCGACGAACGGCAGACCACTCCGCAGCAGCCGGGCGACCCGGTCGTCCTCCAGCCGGATCTCCATGAGGATGACGCCGTCCACGCGCCGGCCGGTGACGACGCGCTCGAAGGAGCGGTCGTGCTCGCCGCCCGAAGGTGACAGCAGAACGTCCAGGTCGGCGCGGGCGGCGGCGTCGACCACGCTGGCCACGAAGCCGAGCTGCATGTCGGTCAGGCGCTGGCTGGCCGGCGGGATGACCAGGCCGATGGTACGGGTGCGGCCCTCCTTCAGCGCCCTGGCGGCGGCGTTGGGCCGGTAGCCCAGCTCGTCGATGACCGTCTGGATGCGGCGCTTGGTCTCCTCCGACACCGGGCGCTTGCCGGTGAGCGCGTAGGAGACGGTGCTGCGCGACACGCCGGCCCGCTTGGCGATCTCTCCGATGTTCACCCGTGCTCCTCATCCGATCCGCCGGTCGGCGACCATCGTAGGTCGAATCGGTTCATGACGTGGTGCTCCGTGCCGCGGATGTGCCGCCTCGCACATCCCCATTGACTCGCGCGATGGAGCAGGCCTATGTTCGGTCGAACCGATTCGGCGAATCGATTCGACTTCGTTCGGAGGTCAGCTCAATGAGATCAGCGGCAAGGAGCCGGCGTGCGGCCGGCGTGGGTCTGGCGGTCCTGGCCGCCCTGGGCGGGCCGGTCGCCTGCTCGTCATCGTCCGGCGGCGTCGGCAGCGGTGCTTCGACGAGCGCGAGCCAGGCCGCCGGGGCCGGGACCTACACGATCTGGGACCCGTACCCGCAGTACGACAAGAGCTCGGAGTGGGTGAAGCTGCTGGACAAGTGCGGTAGCGACGCCGGGGTGAAGGTGGAGCGCACCGGTTACGACACCAGCGACCTGACGAACAAGGCGCTGCTGGCGGCCCAGCAGGGCAACTCGCCGGACGTGCTGATCGTGGACAATCCGGTGGTCTCCACGCTGGCCGAGGCCGGGGTGCTCACCACCACCGAGGAGAACAAGCTCGACGTCTCGGCGATCGCGCCGAACCTGCTGGCGGCCGGCCAGAGCGGCGGCAAGACCTACGGCGTCCCGATCGGTGCCAACACCCTCGCCCTGTACTACAACAAGGACGTGCTGAAGAAGGCCGGGGTGGACATCGCCTCGGTGAAGGACTGGGCCTCGCTGACGGCGGCGCTGGCGAAGGTGAAAGCGGCCGGCAAGAAGGGCATCACCTTCTCGGCGATCGGCACCGAGGAGGGCAGCTTCCAGTTCCTGCCCTGGTTCTGGGGCTCGGGCGCGAACCTCACCAAGCTGGACTCGCCTGAGGGCGTCTCGGCGGTCGCGCTGTGGGCGGACTGGCTCAAGAAGGGCTACGCCCCCAACTCCGTCATCAACAACACCCAGACGACCAGCTGGCAGGAGTTCGCCACCGGCGACTTCGCCTTCGCCGAGAACGGCACCTGGCAGCTCGCCAACGCCAAGAAGGCCGGCTTCGGCTACGGCATCGTCCCGGTTCCCGGCAAGGACGGCGGCACCGCGCCCGCTCCCACCGGCGGCGAGTTCGTCAGCATTCCCGTGCAGTCCGACACCGGCCGCTACACCACCGCCCAGAAGCTGGTGACCTGCCTGACCAGCGCCGACAACTCGCTCACCACGACGACCACCCTGTCCTACATCGCGCCCACCGAACAGGTGCAGGCCAAGCAGGTGGCGGCCACGCCCGACCTGCGGGTGTGGGTGGAGGCGGTCAAGGCGGCCAAGGGACGCACCAGCGACGACCTCGGCACCAAGTACCCGAAGATCTCCGAGCCCCTGTGGGGCGCGGTGCAGGCGGCGCTGAGCGGATCCAAGTCTCCTCAGGAGGCCATGGCCGCGGCGCAGTCGGCCGCGGCGAGCGCGATCCAGTAGCAGCATGAACCGAACCACACAGCGGTCCAGCCAGTGGGCGGCATGGGCGTTTCTCGCCCCGGTCGTGCTCTACCTGCTGGTGTTCTACGCCTATCCGCTCTACCGCAACGTCGAGCTGAGCCTGCGCGACTACACCGTGCGCTCCTTCGTGCGGGGCGACGCCCCGTTCGCCGGGTTCGCCAACTACGCCAAAGTGTTCGCCGATGCCACCTTCTGGCCCGCGCTGTGGCACACGGCGGTGTTCACCCTGGTCTCGCTGGCCTTCCAGTTCACCATCGGGCTCGCGCTGGCGTTGTTCTTCCTGACGAACTTCCGGCTGTCGGCCACGCTCAGGGGGTTGTTCCTGGTGCCGTGGCTGCTGCCGTTGATCGTGTCCGCCTCCACCTGGTCGTGGCTGCTCAACAGCGACTCCGGCGTGGTCAACGCGGTGCTGTCGGGGCTCGGGATCGGCCCGGTGAACTGGCTGACCTCGCCGGACTGGTCGCTGTGGTCGGTCATCATCGCCAACATCTGGATCGGCATCCCGTTCAACCTCGTCGTGCTGTACTCCGGGCTGCGGGCGATCTCGCCGGCCATCTACGAGGCCGCCGCGCTGGACGGGGCCAACGGCTGGCAGCGGTTCTGGCGGGTCACCTTCCCGCTGCTGCGCCCCGTGTCGGCGATCACGCTGCTGCTCGGCCTGGTCTACACGCTGAAGGTGTTCGACATCATCTGGATCATGACCAAGGGCGGGCCGAGCGGGGCCTCCACCACGTTCGCCACCTGGTCCTACCGGCTCGGGTTCGGCAACCTCGTGCCCTCGTTCGGGCCCGGAGCCGCCGTCGGGAACCTGCTCATCGTGGCGGCGCTGGTCTTCGGGCTGATCTACATCCGCGCGCAGCGCAGGCAGGCTCTGGCATGAGGCGCCTCAAGAGCGCGATCGGCCTGGTGCTCACGGCGGTGATGCTGTTCCCGATCTACTGGATGATCAACGTCTCGTTCACCCGCGATCAGGACATGCGTAAGACCCCGCCGAGCTGGTTCCCGGTCAACGGCACCCTGGACGGCTACCGGGCGGTGCTGGACCAGCAACTGCCCTACCTGGGCGTGAGTCTGGTCGTCGGGCTCGGCACGGTGGCGCTGACCCTGCTGCTCGCGGCGCCGGCGGCGTACTCGCTGGCCAAGCTGCGCCCACGTGGCGGTGGGGCATTAGGCTTCGTGCTGCTCATCGCGCAGATGATCCCCGGGATCATCATGGCGATGGGTTTCTACGCCATCTTCCTCACCACCGGCGTGCTCAACACCGTTCCCGGGCTGATCGTGGCCGACTCCACCCTCGCCGTGCCGTTCGCGGTGCTCATCCTGACCGCGTTCATGTCCGGCATCCCCGAGGAACTGCTGCAGGCGGCCCGCACCGACGGCGCCGGCGTGGTGCGCACGTTCACCTCGATCGTGCTGCCGGTCAGCCGCAACTCGATCATCACGGTGTCGCTGTTCGCCTTCCTGTGGGCGTGGTCGGACTTCATCTTCGCCAGCACCCTCGACCAGGGCGGCGACCACCAGCCCATCACGCTGGGCATCTACCACTACATCGGCAACAACAACCAGGAGTGGAACGCCATCATGGCCACCGCCGTGATCGCCTCCATCCCGGCCACCATCCTGCTCGTCGTCGCCCAGCGCTACGTCGCGGCAGGCGTCACCGCCGGTGCCGTAAAAGACTGAAGGGACCCTCACTTCATGACCGTCGCCGCTTCGGGCCCGGTGTTCTCCCTGCGGGAAATCCCGTTCAGCTACCGCGGATCCTGGTTCGGGTTCTCGCCCGTGGTGGCGGAGCAGACCTATGCCGAGGACGTGCATCTGGTCTCGCACCAGACCGGCATGCACGCGGTTCTGCGGCTGATCCCCGCCGTCGAGACCACCATCACCGCTACCCCGCACCAGCTCACCTGGAGCCGCGACGACGGCCGGATCGACCTGGTCTACGACAACGCCGACACCGTACGCGTCAAAGGCCGCGGCCTCGGGCTCCGCCTGCTGGCCGCCGACCCCGTACTGACGCCGTTCAGCGGCCCGTACTTCTACCAGGACCCCCGCGACGACTCCTACGTCTTCACCGTCTACCAGACCGGCCGCCGCTACCGGATCACCCTCGTCAGCGGGCGCGCCGACCACCTCGGCGCCCAGGCGCTCGGCACCGCCGAGCGCGGCGTCGTCCTGCCGGCCGACGAGACGTGGGAGATCGCCATCGAGGAGTACGAGACCGCGCGCGCCCCCTACGCGAGCACGGATGCCTTCGAACAGGTGGCCAAGGCGGCGCGGGCCGAGTTCGAGGCGTTCGTCGCGGCGGTCGCGCCCTGGCGCGGCGACCGCACTCCCGCCGCCGAACTGGCCGCCTACGTGCTGTGGTCGGCCACCGTGCGCCCCGCCGGGTTCGTCACCCGGCCGGCCGTGCTCATGTCCAAGCACTGGATGGACAAGGTGTGGAGCTGGGACCACTGCTTCAATGCCCTCGCCCTCGCCGACGGCCTGCCCGAGCTGGCCTGGGACCAGTTCCGGCTGCCCTTCGACCACCAGGACGCCGCGGGCGCGCTGCCCGACTCCATCACCCACTCCGAGATCCTCTACAACTTCGTCAAGCCGCCCATCCACGGCTGGGCCCTGCGCCACCTCCCGCCCGCGCCCGATCCGGGCGAGACCTATCGGCTGCTGGAACGCTGGACCACGTTCTGGCTCGACGCCCGCCGCGCCCCCGGGCGGGAGCTGCCGCACTACCAGCACGGCAACGACAGCGGCTGGGACAACGCCACCACCTTCGACCACGAGCGGGTCGTCGAGACCGCCGACCTGGCCTGTTTTCTCGTGCTGCAGCTGCGCCAGCTGGCCCGCCTGGCCACCGACCCGGACACGTCCGCCCGATGGAGCGAGCAGGCCGACCGGATGCGCGACGCCCTCCTCGCCGAGCTGTGGGACGGCGAACGATTCCGCGCACGGGGCGTGCGCTCCGGACGTACCCGGTCCAGCTCCAGCCTGCTCGACCTCATGCCGATCGCGCTGGGGGAGGAGCTGCCGAGACCCGTCCGTACGGCGCTGGCCGCCCGGATCGAGCAGCACCTGACCGCGTTCGGTCCCGCCACCGAGCTGCCCGCCTCCGAGCACTACCAGGACGACGGCTACTGGCGCGGCCCCATCTGGGCGCCCTCGACCGTACTGATCGAAGACGGCTTGCGTCGCGCCGGATACCCGGACCTGGCCGACGAGATCAGCGCCCGCTTCCGCGCGCTGTGCGAGAAGTCAGGCTTCGCCGAGAACTTCGACGCCCGCACCGGCGAGGGCCTGCGCGACCGCGCCTACACCTGGACGGCCAGCGCCTACCTCATCCTCGCCGCCGCCCACGAAAGGCGAACCAGACCGTGATCCGGCTTTGACAGGTCAGGGTCGAATGCGGGGCTGCGCCTGGGCGAGACGATCTGTGTGCCCGGCCTGGAGAATCGCACGGCCGCGCTCGATGCCCTCCTGGCCGCGGAAACCGTCCTCCTGGTGGGAGGCAACCGCATGCGCGGGTCAGCGCCTCGTGGCCGAACGCAGCATGCCGACTACTCCGCGCTCGCGAGTTCGCTCTCAAAGCGCTTGCGCAGCCCGTCCTTCTCGGGCTCGGGCAGCCAGCACGCCTCCACCCCGGCCAGCGCCATCGCGCGCAACCGCTCATCCGGTACGGCGAGCTGATCGGACAGGATCCGATACTCGTTCGCCAGCGACGTCGGGAACATCCCGGGATCGTCGGAAGCGGGAATGACGTTCAGCCCGGCCTCGAGCATCGCCGCGATCGACGCCCGCCGCCACGGCCGCCACGAGCGCCGCGAGGTGGTCGAGATGACGGTGAACGGGATCTGCTCGTCCCTGGCCCTGGCGACGACCTCGTCGTCCTCGAGTACGAAGTAGCCGTGGTCGATCCGGTCGCACCCGAGCACGTCGAGACAGGTGACCGTGTTGACGGCGACGGGCGCGTGCTCGGAGGAGTGAGCGGTACGGCGGAGCCCGGCCTCACCGGCCAGCCGGAAGGCGGCCTCGAACCGCTCGGGAGGCCCGGCGGTCTCCAGGTTGTCCAGCCCGATCCCCGCCACGTAGTCGTGCGGGTTGTCCACGACCGTGCGGATCCAGGAGAGCGCTTCTTCACCCGACGTGCTCCGGTCGACGGCCGCGATGAGCCGGCCCGACATGCCGAAGTCGCGTTCCGCCATCTTGATGCCCTCGGCGTACGCCTCGATCACCGTGGCGTAGCCGAGCTTCTCCTGATGCCCGGTCAGCGCGTCGAAGGAGAGCTCGAGATGCCTGGTCGCACTGGTCCGGTGGGCGTTCTCGAACGCCTCGTAGGTGATCCTGGTGAGATCGTCCGCCTCGCGCAGGACCTGCAGAACCCACGAGGACACCTGGAACAGCGAGTAGGAGACCTCGGGCTCGTCCGCGCTCCTGCCCTGCGGCACCGGGATCCGGGTGTTCAGGTAGAGCGCCGGGTCCGGCGGAAGCGAGTTCACATCCGCGTAGATCCGCTCGGGCGTGTCGGGCAGGTCGAGCCCCTCCCGCCTGGCCAGCTCGGCGAAGGTGGCGGCGCGTACGGTGCCGATGAGGTGGCAGTGCAGATCGACCTTGGGCATCCGGTCAAGGTTCACTTGCCGGCCACCTCGCGGGTGAAGCGGTCGACCCAGGTGGTGCGGGTGTCGACGAGCTGGGCGGGGTCGAGGGTCTTGAACCCGGCGGCCACGGGGTCCTTCGCCGCCTCGCCCGTCACCTTGGCGATGTCGGCCGGGATCTCGGCCTTCAGGTTCGTGGGCAGGTCACCGACGGCCTTCGCCATGGCGCTCTGCGTCTCGGCCGACAGCATGTAGTCGATGAACTTCGCCGCTCCCTGCTGGTTGCGCGCGCCCTTGGGGATCATCGCCCGGTTGGTGGCCATGTAGCGGCCCTTGGCGGGAGCCGTCCAGGCGATCGGCTCGCCCGAGGTGGCGAGCTTGGTGGCGAAGCCGCTCAGCGCGTCGGCGGCGACGATCTCGCCTTGGTTCAGCAGGTTCGTGACCTCGGTCGAGGAGGTGTAGAACTGCAGGACGTTCGGCGCCCAACCGGCCAGGGTCTTCAACGACGTGTCGATGTCGTAGGGGCCCTTGCCGTACGACTCACCCACCCCCGAGATCATGAGTTGCCCGGCGGTCACTGAAATATCGGGAAGCGCGACCTTTCCCTTGTTCGCCGGGTTCGCGAACAACGCCCAGTCGGCGGCCTGCTTCTGACTGAGCTTGCCGGTGTTGTAGATGATCCCGTTGAGCTGGTGGGTGTAGGCCGGCCCCTCGTACGCGCCCTCAGTCGCGAACGGCGCGAGCTCCTTGATGTTGGGCACATCGACCTTCTGGAAGAGGCCGTCCTTCTGCCCGAGCGCGGCGAAGTAGTCGGAGATCAGCACCACGTCCGCCTCCGGCTTGCCCTTGGTGAGCTTCAGCTTCGACAGCCGGTCGGAGTTGGACCCGGTGTCCAGCTCGACCTTGATCCCCGTCTGCTTGGTGAACGGAGTGACGACCGCCTGCTCGAACTCCTTCACCCCGAAGGGGAAGGTGCTGACGACGATGGTGTTCTGATCGGCCTGCTTCTCACCGGACCCGGAGCCGGAGCATCCGGCTGCGGCGAGCACTGTCAGGGCAGCGGCCAGTACGGCACGGCGCGTGGGCATGGGGTTCCTTCTTTCAGCGGAAATCGGCGGAGTTCAGCGGCGTTCAGCGGGGGAGGGGGACCAGATGGTCGTCCGGCGCGAGCACCGTGACGCTCGATCCGGGTGTCAGGGCGGTGCCGCTGCGTACGTCGGCGAGCAGCCTGACGGTCGCGCCCGACGGGTCGACCACGTCGAGGGAGACCAGCAGGTCGACGCCGCGGAAGGCCACGTCGACCACCGTGGCGTCCAGGCCGTGACCTTCCTCGGCGAGGCGCAGATGCTCGGGCCGGATGGTCAGCGGGGTGCCGTCGGCCGCGGTGAGGAAGTTCTCGTAGCCGAGGAACTCGGCGACGAAGCGGTCAGCCGGACGGGGGAAGACCTGCTGGGGAGAGCCCTGCTGCACGATCCTGCCCTCGTTCATGATGACCATCTCGTCGGACATCTCCAGCGCCTCGTCCTGGTCATGGGTGACGAGGATGACGGTCAGCTTGGTCTCCGCCTGGATGCGCCTGATCTCGGCCCGCATCTGGACGCGCAGGCGGGCGTCGAGGTTGGACAGCGGCTCGTCGAGCAGCAGGAGCTTGGGCCTGATCGCGATCGCCCTGGCCAGTGCCACCCGCTGCTGCTGCCCGCCAGAGAGCTTTTTCGGCTTGCGGTCGGCCAGGTGCGCGAGCCCGACGAGCTCGAGCGTCTCCATGACCCGTGACCGTCTCTCCGCGGCCGGCACCTTGCGCAGCTTGAGCCCGTAGCCGACGTTGTCGGCCACCGTCATGTGCGGGAACAGCGCGTACGACTGGAAGACCATCCCCAGATCCCGCTTCTCCGGCGGCGTGCGCGTGCTGTCGACCCCGTCGATGCGGATCGTCCCCGACGTCGGTGCCGAGTAGCCCGCGATCATCCTGAGCGTGGTGGTCTTACCGCAGCCGCTCGGCCCCAGCAGCGTCGTCAGCTTCCCCGATGGCACGGCGAGGTCGATCTCATCGACGGCGGTGAAGGAGCCGAACCTCTGGGTGACTCCGATCAGCTCGGCGGCGGCGGTCATTGGTTGATCCCTCCGAAGATCTTGGCGAATCCGACCGTGCGCTCGGCGATCACCGCGATGACCACGGTGGCGGCCAGGATGAGGGTGGAAGCGGCGGCGACCATCGGGTCATAGGACTGCTGCACGTAGTCGAGCATCGTCACCGGCAGCGTCCGGAAGTCGCGTCCCTGCAGCAGGAGCGACAGCGGCACGTTGTTGACGGACGTGACCATGCTGAGCAGCCCGGCGGAGAAGATCCCCGGCCGCAGGACCGGCAGCGTCACGTTGAAGAACGCCCGCAGCGGCGAGGCGCCGAGTCCCCGGGCGGCCTCCTCCAGCACGGGGTCGGCCAGCGCGAGCGAGGCGCCGGTCACGCGTACCGCATAAGGCAGCATCAGCGCCGTGTGCCCGACCAGCAGGGTGCTGAAGTTGTCCAGGTCCAGGCCGACCATCAGCTGCTGGAACAGCGCGAGGCCGACGACCAGCTCAGGGACGATGAGCGGCGACAGGAACAACCCCTCGACCAGGCCCTTACCGGGCAGCTTGCCACGGTGGACGGCGAGCGTGACCGGCACGCCGAGCAGCAGCGCGAGCACCGTGGCGAGGACGGCGAGCTCCAAGCTGGAGATCGCGGCCTCGATGAACGGCTCGTAGCCGAGCGCCTCGTCGAACCAGCGCAGCGAGATCCCGTCGGGCGGGAACCTCAGGGTGCTTCCCGCCGTGAAGGCGGTGGCGACCACGAAGATGATCGGCACGATCATGATGACGTAGCCGATGACCGCGAGCGCCGCCGTGATCGGCCGCTTCATGAGGTGGCCCCCTTCCGCCCGATCAGCGAGGACAGCCCGGAGACCAGGAAGACCAGGACCGTCATGATGAGCGCCGTCGCCGAGGCGGAGGCCCAGTCGACCGTGGTGCTGGCGTAGTTGAACAGCTGCGTGGAGAGCATCCGCTGGCTGGAGCCGCCGAGCAGATAGGGCGTGGTGTAAGCGGTGACGGAGCCCGCGAAGACCAGGGTGGCGGCCACCACGATGCCCGGCATGGTCAGCGGGATGACGATGTTCCACATCGTGCGGATCCTGCTCCCGCCGAGCCCGCGCGAGGCGTCGTCCAGGCCGGGATCGACCTGGGCGACGGCCGAGTAGCAGGAGATGATCGCCAGCGGCAGGAACAGCTGGGTGAGACCGAGGACGATCGCCAGCTTGGTGTAGAGCAGCTGCGGCGCCACGTCGACTATGCCGAGCTGGACGAGCAACTGGCCGAGCGCCCCCTTGGAGCCGAGGATCACCAGCCAGCCGAACGTCCGCACCACGTTGCTCAGCATCAGTGGGAAGATCGCCACTGCCAGGAAGACCCCGCTCCAGCGGGACGGCGAGCGGGCGAGCCAGTAGGCGATGGGAAAGCCGAGGACGACGCAGATGATCGTGACAGCCAGGGCCAGCCCGACCGTGCGCCCGATCACCTCAAGATCGTAGGGATCCGTGAGCATCTCGCCCAGGCGTGCGAAGATCTGGCTGGTCGGCACGTCCGGCGGCGCGAAGAGCATCGCGGCGGAGGGGATGAGGAAACCTGCCACGAGAAGGACGAGACCAGGCACCAGTAGAAAGGCCGATGTGCGGGAGATGTCGGCGTCCTTTCTCAGTGGCGTACGCTTGTCTGGAACCGGTTGCGGAACCGGTTCCATGAAGCCTGACCATAGATTATGAGCGGCCCCGCGCACAAACCCCCGCCGTGAATTCCGTGTAACGACGACTAAGGAGCATCAGTGCCGACACTCGCGGACGTCGCCGCGCTGGCCGGGGTCTCCAAGGCGACGGCCTCCCGCGCCCTGGGCCGGCCGGACCTGGCCGCCCCGGAAACGGTGGCCCGCGTCCGCGCAGCCGCTGAGCAGCTCGGATTCGTCCCCAACCGGGCGGCCACCCAGCTGGCCCGGGGGAGGACCGGCGTGGTCGCCATCGTCGTGCCCACGCTCGACAACACCTTCTTCACCCCGATCATCGGTGGTGCCCAGGCGCGCGCGGCCGACTCGGGCATGCAGCTGACCATCGCGGTGCACTCTCTGGAGCACGCGGCCCAGCTCGCCTCGGTCGAGCAACTCGCGCACCAGGTCGACGGCTTCCTGCTGACCGCGCCCCGAGGTTCGGACGAGATCGTCCGCGCCGCCGCGTCGTACAAGCCGACCGTGCTCATCGACCGCGAGATCGACGGCATGACCTCGGCGGTCGCCGACACGGCCACCGCCTTCGGCGCGCTCGTCACCTGGTTCGCCGAGAAGGGCCACGAACGCATCATCTACATCGGCGGCCCGGCGGGCTCCTGGCAGGATCGCCAGCGCCAGGCGGTCATCCGCGCCGCGGCCGAGTCGAGCGGCGCGACGCTGACCATGCTCGGCCCCTACCCCTCGACGTTCGCCGCCGGAGTGGAGACGGCGGAGGCCGTGGTGGCCGCCGGCGCCACCGCCGTGGTCCCCTACGCGACCTCGATCGGCCTTGGTGTCATGTTCTCCCTGCTCAACCGCGGGATCCGCGATGTCGTGGTCAGCTCGGAGCGCATGATCGTCGAGAGCCTCGGCCTGGGCGACGTCCCCTCGATCGACGTGGACGGCGAAAAGCTCGGCGAGGTGGCCATGGACCAGCTCATGACCCTGCTCGGCGAGCGCAAGGAGCAACCACCCAGCAGACGCCGCCTCACCGTCCCGATCAGCTAGCCGGGCCAGGTCTCGGTGCCGCACGGACGTGCGCGCGCTCGCCTTGTTTCCCGATGAGGCTCAGGAACTCGACGGGGCCGGCGCTGGTGGCCCCGAACCAGTGCGGGGTGCGCGTGTCGAACTCCGCGGCCTCCCCCGGCTTGAGGATGAGGTCGTGTTCACCGAGCACGAGGCGGAGCGTTCCGTTGAGGACGTAGGCCCAGTCGTAGCCCTCGTGGGTGCGCAGGTCGGGCTCGGCGTCGTCGCTTCCGGTCGGGAGGACGAACTTGTACGCCTGGATTCCTCCGGGCCTGCGGGTCAGCGGCAGGATGACCGAGCCGTCGCCGCAGGGGATGGGACGCAGGTTGACGCGGGGGTCGCCGGTCGGCGGCGCGTCGACGAGGTCGTCGAGCGTGACCCCGTAGGCGCGAGCGAGCGGAAGCAGCTGCTCGAGCGTGGGACGTCGCAGGCCCGCCTCGAGCCGGGACAAGGTGCTGATGGAGATGCCGGTCTCCGCCGCGAGGCCGGCGAGCGTGACCTCGCGATGCAGCCTCAGTCGTTTCAACCTCGGTCCGACAGCGTCAAGAGTGCGGTCTATGGTTTCGTCCACCCTTCCATTTTGCCATTCGGCAACGACGTTTGCACATCTGCTTCCTCGATCAGCACCATGAAGCACGAACCGCGAACGAAGGGGACGACCTATGACGCACGGATTCGACAAGGACTTCTGGGAGCGGCACTGGCAACAGGGTCCAGGATCCATGGGCGGCAACCCGCCGAACCCGTACCTCGCTCGTGAGACCAGCGGCCTGACACCGGGCACGGCTCTGGACGCGGGGTGCGGCGGCGGCGCCGAGGCGATCTGGCTCGCCTCCCACGGCTGGCACGTCACCGCGGCCGACATCTCCTCCGAGGCCCTCGCTCGCGCTGCCGAGCGCGCGGCGACGAGCGGGGCGCCCGAGCGCTTGCGGTGGGTCGAGGCGGATCTGAGCGCCTGGAGCCCGGGCGAGCGGTTCGACCTGGTCACGACGCACTACGCCCACCCGGTGATGCCCCAACTGGAGTTCTACGACCGCATCGCCGGATGGGTGGCTCCCGGCGGCACGCTGCTCATCGTGGGGCACCTGCACACCCCGGGCTCAACCGGCCACGGACACCACCCGCCTGCCGAGGCGTCGGTCACCTCCGCGGCCATCACCGCGCGCATGGACGGCGCGGAGTGGGAGATCGTCACAGCGGAAGAGCACCTCCGTACGGTCACCGGCCGAGCGGTCCCTCTCCACGATGTCGTCGTGCGCGCCACCCGCCGCCGGTAAAGGAATCTCATGCGTACGAACCCGTCCGCAGACGCGGAAGCCCCCGATCCGACCATCCACGACCCACGACGACGACGTACGATCTTGGTCGCGGTCTGCATCGCGCTCATGGCGGTCATCGCTTCGGTGTCCGGGCTGAACGTCGCCCAGCCGGAGCTCACCGTCGCGTTCGACGCCTCGCAAAGCGAGGTCTTGTGGTTCATCAACATCTACACCATCACTCTGGCCGCGGCGCTCCTGCCGCTCGGCGCGATGAGCGACCGGTGGGGCCGCAGGCCGGTGCTGCTGGCCGGCCTGCTCGTCTTCGGAACAGCGAGTGCGGCGGCCGGCCTTGCCACGTCATCCGAGCTCATGCTCGCCGCGCGTTTCCTGAGCGGCGTCGGCGCAGCGATGATCATGCCGGTCACCCTCGCCGTCATCACCTCGACCTTCCCGGACGAGGAACGCTCCAAGGCGATCGGCGTGTGGACCGGCGTCGCCGGCGGTGGGGGCATCTTGGGGATGTACCTGTCGGCCGTCCTGGTCGACGTGGCGAGCTGGCGGTGGCTCTTCGTCCTGCCGGTCGTGCTCGTCGTCGTCGCCGTCGTCATGGCGCTGCGATCCATCCCGGACTCACGCGAGGAGTCAGGGCACGGGTTCGACGTCGTCGGTTCGCTGTCGTCCGTGGTCGCGGTGGTCGGGCTCGTCCTGTTCCTTCACGAGGGCCCCGAACGAGGCTGGACCGCGCCCGCGACGCTCCTGAGCCTCCTGGCCGGCGTCATCGCCGCTGCCGGGTTCGTGGCCTGGGAGCTGCGCCGGCAGGCTCCGCTCCTCGACGTCCGCCTGTTCCGCGAGCGAGGTCTCGCGAGCGGCTCCGTGTCGCTCCTGGCGGTCTTCGGCGTGCAGGCAGGGATCTTCGTGGTCCTCTTCCCGTACTTCCAGGCGGTCCTCGGCTGGTCCGGCCTTCGCTCCACCCTGGCGCTCATGCCGATGGCGCTGCTGATGATGTTCGCCTCCGGCCTCGCCCCGCGGGTGGCCGCGCGCATCGGCAGCCGCTCGACGATGGCCTCAGGGATCTTCCTGGGCGGCGCCGGGCTGGCCCTCATGGCCACCTCCGTCTCCGTCGACGGCGGCTATCTCTCGATCCTGCCCGGCATGCTCGCCATGGGACTCGGCATGGGTGTGACGATGACACCCTCCACCGAGGCCATCACCACCGCCTTGCCACGCGCGCGTCAAGGTGTCGCGTCCGCGCTCAACGACGTCACCCGGGAGTTCGGCAGCGCGCTCGGTGTCGCGCTGCTCGGGGCGGTCCTGACCGCCGGCTATCGCGGCGCCATCGACTCCCGGCTCGACGGAGTGCCGTACGACGCCGCCGCCACCGCCCGCGAGGGCGTCGCCAACGCCCTCGCGGCCGCCGACAGGGTCGGCCCTCAGGCGCGGGCGCTGACCCGAGCCGCCCAAGAATCCTTCGTCGACGGCTGGCAGCAGGCCATGTGGGCAGGCGCGGTGGTGATGGCGGTCCTGTTCGTCTACGTTCTGGCGCGGGGTCCGCGGTAACGGACCCAGGGTCGCGCTATCGAGGGGGCAACACACAGAACTCATTACCGTCGGGATCGGCCATCACCACGTGACCGGCCCCGTGCCGGCCGAGGTCGATCTGAGTCGCCCCGAGGGAGACGAGCCGGTCGACCTCCGCTTGCTGATCGCCGTCCGCAGGTGGAGCGAGGTCGAAGTGCAGCCGGTTCTTTCCGGTCTTCGGCCTCACCGGCGGGCCGCCCCACGTGATCTTCGGACCGCCGTGCGGTGAACGGATCGCGGTCTCCTGATCCTGGTCCCAGACCAACGGCCAGCCCAGCGCTTCGCTCCAGAAGTAGCCGACCTCCTGCGAACCGTCGGACGCGAGCGCCCCGATGAATCCGCAGTCGGCGAGGAAGTTGTTGCCCGGCGGGATGACGCAGAACTCGTTGCCCTCGGGGTCGGCGAGCACCACATGACCCTCCTCCGGCAGTTGCCCGACGTCGATGTGCTGGGCGCCGAGTGCGAGCGCCCTCGCCACCGTCTGCTCCTGGGCCTCGTAGTTGCTCGTCAGATCGAAGTGGATCTGGTTCGGTTCGGTCTTCTTCTCCTCGGTCGGAAGACAACGGATCCGGAACCCGGTGTCATCGTTCGGCAGGAGCGTGATGCCCTCGTGGGGGTCGTCGGCCATCTCCCAGCCCAGGACTCCGGCCCAGAAGCGCGCGAGACCGAGGGGATCGTTCGCATCGAAGCAGAGCGCGACAAGCTGCGAAGTCATAGAGCATCTCCAATCCGCTGACCCACCCGCGCAGACAGGACACGTCCTCCTGGCGCATAACGCGGCAACGCTAGCCCGCTCATTGACGGCGACGCCAACGATTTTGCGGCAGACGGCGATGCTTCCGGCCGTAAGCCGCAGGCAGGCCCGGACTACGACGACGGGCCGGGCGACTGAAGCTTGCGGCGCAGGTCGCCCGTCTGGGGGTGGCCGAGCTCGCGGAGGATCTCGTACGCCTCCAGCCAGCGTTCGCGGGCGGTCTGCCAGTCGCCGATGGCCTCGCTCACGTCGCCGAGATGCCCGAGCAACTGGGCGCGCAACCCCGGGCTCTCCATCGTGCCGATCCGGCGCAGACCGCTCTCGTAGTGCCTGATCGCCGACTCCGGATCGCCCAGCCGCTGGTGGAGCACGCCCAGCGTGTCCCAGGTGACCACTTCGTTGGCCAGGTCGCCCGCCCGTTGTTGCAGTTCGAGCGCTCGTTCGTGGTACGACAGGGCCTCCTGGCAGGCGCCGATCTCGGAGAGGTACCAGCCCACGGCGAGACTGGCCTTGCCCGCCCAGAGCGGGTCGTCGAGCTCGGTGAAGAGCGACAACGCCTGCTCGGCCTGGTTGAGCGCCTGCTCACGGTCCCCCTGCAGCCAATAGACGTAGGACAGCACGAAACGGCTCTCCGCCTCGCCTGCCCGGTGTCCGGCGGCGAGGCTCAGGTCGAGCGCCTGCCGCATGTGGTCGTGCGCGTCGTCGAACCGGTCGAGGCGGCCGTGCACCGCACTCAGGAAGCGGTGCGCGTGCGCCGCCGCGGGCCGGTCGGTCAGAGCGGTCGCCGCGCGCAGCGCCACCGCCCACGCCGCGCCCTCGTCCTGCCAGCGCCGCTGGTCGTTCAGGAACGTGTCCAGCGCCCAGCTCAACTGCCAGGCGTGCCGATGCATACCCTCCTCCTCGGCCTGCCGCAGCGCGGTGAGCAGGACCGCCTGTTCGGTTCTCAGCCAGTCCAGAGCGGCGGGCAGGTCGAACGCGCGTTTCGGCTCGACGCCGTCCGTGGGCTCGGCGAGGGTCATCGGGATGGGCGCGCGCACCGGGTTCAGCACCAGCTCGGCGTGGTACGCGGTGTGCGTGTAGTGGTCGAGCAGCCGGGTCAGCGCCGCCTGCCGCGCGGCCTCGGACTCCTCGGCCATGGCACGTTCACGGGCGTAGGCGTGCAGCAGGTCGTGCGTCCGGTAGCGGCCGGGCGCGTGCTCGATGACCAGGCTGGCGTGGGTCAGTTCGGCCAGCGTCCGCCGGACCTCGGACAGCGCCCGTCCGTCCAGCGCGGCCACCGCCGCCACCGCGATGTCGGCGCTGGTGGCGAGCCCGAGCAGCCGGAACAGCCGGGCGGCGGCCGGGCTCAGCGCGTCGTAGGACCAGGAGAACACGGCGTCGATCTCCAGGGCCGCGAGCCGGCCGCCCGGGTGGCGCAGCTCGGCGGCGATCGCCGAGGGCGGGAAGCCGGTCAGCCGTGCCCGCGCGCCGACCAGCGCCAGCGCCAGCGGGAGCCGTCCGCACGCGGCCACGATCGCCGTCACGCCCGCGGGATCGGTGCCCGTGCCCAGCCGGCGGCTGAGCAGTTCGACCGCCTCTTCGACCTCCGGTACGTCCAGGCGCAGCGCGGTGGCGCCGGTCTCGGCGACCAGGGCGGTGAGCTGATGGCGGCTGGTGACGACCGTACGGGCGGCGGGGCCCCCGGGCAGCAGCGGCCGGACCTGGTCGGCGTCGCGGGCGTTGTCGAGCACGACCAGCAGGCGGCGGCCGACGGACCGGCTGCGGTAGAGCGCCGCCTGCGCGTCGAAGCCGGACGGGATGCGGTCGGGCGGCACCCCGAGCGCGTCCAGGAATCCGCGGATCACCTCGGCGGGATCGACCGTCGTGTGGTGGGAGAAGCCGCGCAGGTCCACGTAGAGCTGGCCGTCGGGATAACGCGGCGCCGCCAGGCGGGACCAGTGCACGGCGAGCGAGGTCTTGCCCACGCCCGCCGGCCCGGAGACGGTGACCACCGCCGCCGTGGCGGCGTCGAGGGCACGCAGCGCCGCGGCACGGCCGGTGAAACCGTCGACGTCGCCGGGTAACTGCGCGGGCGCCGGCGGATGACCGGCGTCCGGTTGCGCGGCGAGCTGGAAGGCGGCGCGGTCCGCCGGGGACAGTTTCAGGGTGTCGGCCAGCACCCGGACAGTGCTGGCCCGGGGAACCGTGACGCGGCCGGACTCGATCTCACGAATCTGCCGCTCGCTGACGCCGGACAGCGCGGCCAGTTCCTCCTGTGTGAGCAGCGCCTGAACCCGGAACTCGCGCAGCGCGTCGCCGAACATCGATCCCCTTCCGGCCGGTTCACAGTACGCGATCATGTCCGCGCGCCCGCAGCCTAACCGCCGGTCAACCGCCGGTCGAGCGCCTGCCGTCCGGACTGCCGCGACTGGTTCCCTGAGGGGGTCTCACCCACCGGCCTGACGGGATGCCATGGGCACTATTCGGATGAGAACCATCACGCTTCTGCTCCTGTTCATGTGCGCGTTGCTCGCGGCACCGGGCGCCGACGCGTACGCCACCACCCCGACGAAGACGGACAACGGCTGCGACCGCATCAGGCACCGATTACCGTCACTCGCCCGCCAGGGCAAGAAGAAGGCCCTGTGCGTCGCACCGGTGACCCAACCGCCCTCCACGTCGGCCCTGACCACGGCGAGCGTCGCCGCCACCCCGCCACCCCTGCCCGCCTGGTGCATCGACCCCCCTGACGACCAGACGAAGAGCGCGTGGAAGACCAGGCGATTCGCCTCCTGCCTGATCAACTACGCGACGGTCAGCCTCTACGACACCGCGACAGGGGCCCTGCTCGGCCGCACCACCTTGAACTACATCCATTACATCGCCATGTTCTACGACAGCCTCGAACTCACCGACGTCTTCGCGATCGTGCGCTTCAACTCCCAAGGCGCGCTGACCTCGGATGACGCCATCGGTTTCCGTCTGGCGGTCAGTTGCTCCTACGGCTGCACGGCGGGCGACTTCGGCCCGGCGATCACGCTGCCGGAGAACTCCCCGCAATACCTGACCCCGCCCGTACCCCATCTGGTGAACGTGCCCGGGAACGGGGAACGCACCATTCACACCACCTACGATCCGCAGGTGACGCATCCGGGCGGCGACACGGAGGTTGTCAACGTCTTCCCGCCCGAGAAGGGCCCCTACCCCTCGCCGGACATTCGCTGCGACAGGATTCTCAGCGGCGCCGGCTGCGTCATACCGACCTTCCTCCCCACGCTCAGCGGGCTGACTGACTACCCGCAGGTCAGGGCGCACATCAGGACGGCGCAGGCTGGCGGGCTCCCCGGAGCCCCGGGGACCACCCCGCTCCACCGGCTGGCCAACGAGGACAAGGCCGACGAGAACCGGCGAATCGCCTGCCCCGACTGGCGGCCCCGTCCCACGGGATACACCTGCGACGAATACCCCATGGCGCGTACGTGGGAGGGCGCCTCGACGAGCGGCGGCGCGTTCAGCTGGGCCATGGTCCCCAGGGACGAGAACGAGGGCGCCGGAGGGAAGTACGGATCCCTCGTCCGCTATCAGCGACTGCTGGACCACGACGGCTTCTGGGTCGATCCCAACTGATCACGCACATTTCGCCAATGAAGGGACAGTCATGAGTGCTGGAAAGTCAACGACCTCCAACCGGTTCGTGAAGATCATCCTCGCCGTGATCATCGGCGCGGCGGCCGGGGCCGTCGTTCCGGTCTCCGCCGCGAGCGCCACCCCGTCCGAGTGCGACCAGTCCGGGATCCCCGACTACTACCAGGTCGTCGTCGGCTCAAGCCCCGATCTGGGCGACCGCAGACTCCAACTGTGGAACGGCGGCGCCTTCAACTACAGCTACGCCAGGCTCTCACCCCGCTATTCGGGCGAGCAGGTCTGGGCGGACCGCAGTCTGCAGGGAATGCCCAGCAGCCTGCCCATGCATCCCACCACCGAACAGGTCAACGCGAACGGCGGCTGGAAGCAGTGCGGCCCCTTCTCCAGTTCGGAGAGCAGCCTCGTCCTGAACTGGAACACCAGCCAGCAGCGGCACTACGCGGTCCGGGCCTGCGCGCGCACCGCGATACTCGGTAGCTTCTGCGGCAACTGGTACATCGACCGGAGCTGACCGGCCGGCCCCGGTCACCTGACTCGTCTTGCTCCACGGCCCCGTTCCCGCTCTGGGAACGGGGCCCTCCCGTTAGTGGCCGGGCGCCTGCCGCGGCGCTCAGCCGACGGCAGCGCCGAACCACTTGGGCAACTGGCCGAGCAGCCCCTGCTGATCGTCACCGACCCAGGCCACGTGACCGTCCGGCCGCAGCAGCACCGCGGGCACATCCAGTTCGTCACTGACGTCGACGACGTGGTCGACCCGGTCCGCCCAGCCCGCCACCGAGAGCCGGCCGGTCTGGTCGAGCAGCAGCCCGCGGCCGCCGTGCATCAACGCGTAGAGGCGCCCTCGCTTCAGCTCCACGTCCCGCATCCGCCGGCCGAGCAGTTCGTGCCCCTCGCCGAAGTCGTAGCGCACCCCGATCCCAGTGATCTTCTCGACCAGGTACCGGTTCACCTCCTCGAAGTCCATCAGTTCCGACAACAGCCGGCGCACCGACTGGGGGCCCGGCTCCAGGGACAGCAGCTCCATCCCCGCGCGGGTGTTGTTCAGCACGTCGGCGGCCACCGGGTGCCGTTCGGTGTGGTAGCTGTCCAGCAGCCCCTCCGGTGCCCACCCGCCGACCTCGGCGGCCAGTTTCCAGCCGAGGTTGAACGCGTCCTGGATGCCGAGGTTGAGCCCCTGCCCGCCGACCGGCGGGTGGGTGTGCGCCGCGTCGCCGGCCAGCAGCACCCGACCGGTCCGGTAGCGCTCGGCCAGCCGGGTGGCGTCGCCGAAGCGGGAGAGCCAGCGCGGTGAGTGCGCGCCGAAGTCGGTGCCCGCGGTGGCCCGCAACTGCTGCTTGAACTCCTCGAGGGTCGGCGGAACCGCGCGGTCCTCGGCCACCCCATCGGCGGGCACGACGACGCGGTACACCCCGTCCCCGAGAGGTCCGGCGCCGAACCGCAGCTGGGTCTTGCGGACCTCCGCGACGATGGCGGCGACCGTCGCCGGATCCTCGGTCAGCTCCATCTCGCCCAGCAGCGTCTCGACCTTGGTGGGCTCGCCGGGGAAGCCGACGCCGAGCAGCTTGCGCACCGTGCTGCGGCCGCCGTCGCAACCGACGAGGTAACGCGCGCGCAACCGCGTGCCGTCGGCCGGCTCGACGGTCACCCCGTGCTCGTCCTGGCTCAGCCCGACCAGCTCGCAGCCGCGCCGGATCTCGACACCGACCTCGGTGGCGTGTTCGGTCAGCAGGCGCTCGGTGGTGGTCTGCGGGATGCCGAGGGTGTACGGATGCGCGGTGTCCAACCGGTCGGGCCACGGCTTGGCGATGCCGGCGAAACCACCGCCCGTGAACTGCTTACCGAGGGCGAGGAACCGCTCCAGCAGACCGCGCTGGTCCATTACCTCGATGCTGCGTATGTGCAGACCGAGCGCGCGGACGTACCCGGTCGGCTCCGTGTCCTTCTCCAGCACGAGCGCGTGTACGCCGTGCAGCCGCAACTCGCTGGCCAGCATCAGGCCGGTCGGTCCGCCGCCGGCGACGATCACGTCAATCATGAACCCCCCACTCCACGAGGTCGCATTCCGGCCGGCTGCTCCGCGCGGTCCGGATTTCCGCAGGTTCTGGCCTCGGCCGCCGATTCTGCAGCACGACCCGGGCCTTGCCGCAAGCCCCCCGGTGCGCTATAGGTTGAGAGTGGCAGGGAGTTGCGTAACTCCTTTTTTCAGGAGGAATGTCACCAGGTGACGGGTAACTCGTAGGCCCCGCAGACGAATCCGTCGTGCTTGAAGGGGATCTGCTCCACCTCGGTGGCGAGCGCCAGGGTGGGGAGCCGCCGTAGGAGCGCGGGGTAGGCGACTTGCAGTTCCATCCGCGCCAGGGGTTGTCCCAGGCACTGGTGCACCCCGTACCCGAAACTCACGTGGAGCCGGGCGTTGCGCTGGAGGTCCAGCAGGTCCGGGTCGGGGAAGACGGACGGGTCTCGGTTGGCGGTCTCGTTGACGATGATGATCCCCTCGCCGGCCCGGATGACCTGGCCGGCGATCTCGATGTCCTCCAGCGCCACCCGCCGCAACCCGCCGTGGGTGATCGGCCGGGACAGCTCACCGGCCTTGACCCGCTCGACCAGCCCGGAGAGCAGGTCGTCGCCGGGCTTGGCGAGCTTCTCGCCGATCAGCTCGTCCGCGATCCGCTGGGTGGCCGGCCGCATCGCCTCCACCCGCTTGATGGTGAACGCGGAGGTGACCATGCGGTGCAGCCGGGCATGATCGGGATCGTCCATCATGATGAAGCCGATGCCGCCCGAGCCCTCCTTCGCCATGCTCTCCGCCAGCAGGGTGAGGCTGATCAGCAGCATGCGCCGCTTGCCGTACATGTCGCCCAGTCGCCCCACCACGGGGGTGGCGATGGCGGCGGCGAGCAGAGTGGCGGTCACCGCCCAGGAGGCGGAGGCGCCCAGGAGCGAGGGGAGCCTGGGGACCAGCGGGATCACCAAGGTCTGCATCGACGCCGTCACGATCCCGGCGAAGGCCAGGACCGCCACGATCGCGCCCGACCGCGGCGGGGCGGATGTCCTGGAATCAGCGGGTCCGGCAAGGACTTGGGACACGGGGGAAGCCTCCAGTTAGGTGAGAGCAGCCGACATCAAAGTAAACCGCACGATTGATTTAATTAAACCGTATGATTGATTTGGGTGGGTGCGACGGTTCCCTACGATGCGGTGAGGGTCGAGATCGAGGAGACGGTGATGGCGGGTAGGACGGTACGGCCCGAGCGGGGCGGGGCGACCCGGGAGTTGATCCTGGCCACGGCGGAGCGGTTGTTCGCCGAACACGGTGTACACGCGGTGTCGAACCGCCAGATCAGTGAGGCGGCGGGTCAGGGCAACAGTGCCGCGGTGGGCTACCACTTCGGCACGAAGGCGGATCTGGTCCGTGCGATCGCCCGCAAACACGCCGACCAGATGGAGGAGCTGCGGGTGTGGATGGTGGCCGACGCCGCCGGCTCCACGGATGTCCGCGATTGGGTGGACTGTCTGGTGCGCCCGTTCATCCGGCATCTGGCGGCCCAGGGCAGTCCCACCTGGTACGCGCGGTTCCGTGCCCAGGTGATGGCCGATCCGGCGCTCTATCAGATCACGGTCGAGGAGTCGCTCCCGTCGCCCTCGCTACGGCTGCTCGTGGACGGCCTGAACCGGTGTATTTCCGATCTGCCGCCCGCCGTGCGCGAGGCACGCTGGGCCATGGCGCGTCATGTGATCGTGCACATGTGCGTCGAGCGGGAACGTGCCCTCGCCGAGGGCACATCCACCCTCCAGCCGAGCTGGGACGACCTCGCCGCCAGTCTGATCGACGCGATCGTCGGACTGTTGCAGGCTCCGGTGACGCGTCACTCGTGATCGGGGGAGGGGAGAAGGGGCCTCTCTGAGCTTGTGATTCAACCCGGCGCGACGGACTCGCGGTTGCGGACGGGCATCGGAACCCGGTGCACCTGGCCCGCCTCGGTGTCCGCGGGGTCGCGCTCGATCTGGGTGAACAGCACGTCCACCGCCTTGCGGCCCAGCTCGTAATGGGGCAGCGCCACGGTGGTCAGCTGCGGCCGCACCCACGAGGCGAGGGGATGGTCGTCGAAGGAGACGACGGAGACATCGGCGGGCACCTTGAGCCCGAAGTCGTCGAGCGCCTGGTAAGCACCCATCGCGATCCGGTCATTGAAGCAGATCAGCGCATGCGGCTGGGCGGTCCGCAGGAGGTCCCGCGTCGCGGCGAGGCCGTACTCCGGCTGCCAATCGGGGCAGGTGCGAGCGCCCGCCACCTTGACGCCCGCCTCGCCGAGCGCCTCACGGATGCCGACGAGCCGTTCCACCGCCGCGAGGCTTTCGGCGGGCACATCGCGCAGGCCCGGACCGGCGCCGATCAGGTAGATGCCGTCACGGTGGCCGGCGTCGAGCAGAACGCGGGCCGCACGGCGGCCGGCCTCGACCTCGTCGGGCAGGACGGCGGGCAAATGGGTGGGCTGCTTGGGCAGCGCGTTGAGCAACACGGCGGGCACGGCCGTCACGGCCTTGGGTATCTTGATGGTGCGGGTGAACATCGAGGCCAGGATGAGCCCGTCGACCTGGCGGTCGTGCATGGCCTGGAGCAGGAGGCGTTCAAGCTCGGCGTCGCCTTCGGTCTCACCGATGAACAACATGAAACCGCGCTCACGGGCGGCCTCTAGCGCTCCCTTGATCATGTCACCGGCCAGCCGCGAGGTGGCGACGGTGTCCGAGACGAAGCCGATCGTCCGGGAACTGCCCGTACGCAGCCCGACGGAGACGATGTTGGGCCGGTACTGCAACTCCTCGGCGGCCCGCAGCACACGCTCCTCGACATCCTGAGAGATGCGCAGTTCACGGCCGCGGCCTGACAGCACGAGCGAGGCTGTCGGGCGGGAGACACCGGCGGCCTTGGCCACATCGGCCAGCGTGACCCGTCGTGGGCTCACCCAAAATCTCCGATCGTCAAGAGTGTGTTACGGGGGGTTGACATCGTACGACGCGCATGGTGAGACTATCGGGCGCTAACCCGATTTAGCAACGGAGTCGGGACATCAGCCAGGTGCCGATTGTCCCAAGCAGCAGAGGAGATGCACATGGCTCGTCGAGTCCGCCCCGGCAGGTCCGGTGCCGCGCTTGTGATCGCCATGGGGACGCTGACCGCCGCCTGCGCGGCTCCCGGCAGCAACAGCCCGCAGCCCAAGGCCACCAGCACGTCGTCGATGTCCGCGGCGCCCACCTGCGGCTCGGCGCCGATCAAGCTCAACGGCTACTTCGAGACCGGCTTCCCGCTGCCCAAGACGCTGACCACCGAGTTCACCAAACAGCACCCGAACGTCACCTGGGATATCCGCGAGGACCAGTTCGCGGTCATCACGCAGAATGCCCCGCGGGTGCTGGCGGACAACCCGCCCGACCTGATGCGCCTGCCCCAGGTGTCCGAGCTGGTCAAGGACAACCTGCTGAAGAACCTGGACGGTTATGCGACGGCGTTCGGCTGGGACAAGTGGCCGGCCTCGCAGCTTCAGCAGCTGCGCCTGGGTCCGGGCGGGCGGCCGCGGGGTGAGGGCTCGTTGTACGCCCTGGGGCTCAACTTCAGCATGACCGGCGTCTTCTACAACAAGAAACTCGCCGCCCAGATCGGGATGTCCACGCCGCCCACCACGCTGGCGGAGCTCGACCAAGTGCTGGACAAGGCCAAGGGCGCGGGCATCACGCCCATCCTGCAGTTCAACGGCGGCGCCACCGGCGGCCTGGCATTCCCGCTGCAAAACCTCATGGCCTCTTACGGCCCTGCCGGGCCCGTCAACGACTGGATCTTCCAGAAGCCCGGCGCCACCATCGATACCCCGTCGAACCTGCGGGCCGCCCAGCACCTGGACAAATGGGTCAAGGCAGGCTACTTCCCGAAGGACGTCAACGCGCTCGACTACGCGACCATGATGAGCCGCTTCATCGACGGCCAGGGCCTGTTCATGTTCAACGGCGACTGGGAGTCGGGCAACCTCGACAAGCAGATGCCGGGAAACGTGGGTTTCCTGCTGATGCCGCCGGCGCAGCAGGGCGGCAAGCTCGCCGCCATGTCGGCACCTCTCACCTTCGGGATCGCCGCGAACGCCAAGAACGCCGACTGCGCCGCCTTCTTCCTCAACTGGGTCGCCACCGACAAGCGGGCTCGCGAGATCGGCGTCGAGGTCGGCGGATCGCGTCCGATGGGACCGGCTGAGGCGTACATGCCGGCCGTGGCAGCGGACAAGGTCACGGCGAGCACTCTGGCGGCCGGGGCGGACATCGCCAAGGACAACGGCGCGATGGACTTCATCGCCAACGCCACCGGCGCCATCTACGCCAAGAGCTGGACGCCGCAGCTGCAGAAGCTGGTGGCCGGGCAGCAGAGTCCGCAGGAGCTGCTGAAGACGGTCCAGGCCGACTACGCCGGCCAGCTCGAAGGGAACTGAGGCAGTTGATGACCCGCTCCGCCGGCTCCCGATCCGCGCACCGGCGGCCGGTCGCGACCAGGCTGCGCGACGCGCGCGGCTTGGTCGGCTGGCTGTTCGTCGCCCCGGCGCTCGTGTTCTACGCGGTGTTCGTCCTTCGCCCGATCACCCTGACCTTCCAGTACTCGCTGTACGAGTGGAACGGCATCGGCGCCTCCACCTGGGTGGGGCTGGCCAACTACGGCAAGGTCTTCACCGATCCGGACCTGTCCGACTCGCTGGTGAATGCTTTCCAGCTGATCGTGTTCTTCAGCGTGATCCCGGTCGTGCTGGGCCTGGCCATCGCCGCGACGATCCGGCGGATCGCCGCAAGCAGGCTTGCCCTCGTGGCCCGGACCGTGCTCTTCCTGCCGCAGGTCATCCCGCTGGTGGCGGCCGGCATCGCGTGGAGCTGGCTGCTGGCCTCCACCGGAGTGATCAACCAGTTGCTCTCGCTCATCGGCCTCGGCGGGGTGACCCGGGCCTGGCTGGGCGACTTCGCCACCGCTCTGCCGGCGGTCGGCATGATCGGCGCATGGGTGCTGCTCGGCCTGTGCACGCTCCTGCTGCTGGCCGGCATGAGCAAGATCGACCCGGCCCTCTATGAGGCCGCCCGGCTGGACGGCGCCGGAGCATGGCGGGAGTTCGTCTCCATCACGGTGCCCAGCCTGCGCCAGGAGATCGCGGTCTGCGTCACTGTGACCGTGATCGCGGCTCTGGCCAGCTTCGACATCATCTACATCTCCACCCAGGGCGGCCCCGGCAACACGACCATGGTTCCCGGCTTGCAGATCTTCTACCTGGCCTTCTCCGAACGCGAGGTGGGCCTGGCCTCGGCCCTGGCCGTGGTGCTCATGGTCCTCGTGATCGCCTGCGCCCTTCCCATCCAGTGGTTCGCAAAGGACGGCAACCGATGATCATCGCAGGGCGGGAGGCCTGGACCGGCCGGCTGCTGCTCATCCTCATGATGGCGGTCACGCTCCTGCCGTTCCTCAGCCTGTTCGTCACCGCCCTGCACCCCTCGGGCACCTACCCGGCCGGGTTGGCCTGGCCCGACGACCCGCAGTGGGGCAACTTCCTGCGGGCCTTCGAGGTCGCGAACATGGGCGAACTGCTGAAGTCGAGCGTCCTCATCGTGCTGGGCGTGGTACCGATCTCGATCCTGCTGGGCACCATGGCCGGCTTCGCCATCGGCCACCTGCGCGTGATCGGCGGCCGCGTCATCTTCCTGCTGTTCGTGCTCGGTCTGACCCTCCCCTTCGAGGGCATCATCACGCCGCTGTACTACCAGGTCCGCGACATGGGGCTGTTGAACACGCGCTGGGCCATCATTCTGCCGCTCATCGGCCTGTTCATGCCGTTCTCCGTCTTCTGGATGCGCGCCCATTTCGTCAACATGCCCGGCGAGCTGTCCGAGAGCGCACGGATGGACGGCGCCAACGTGTGGCAGCTGTTCCGGCGCATCCACGTCCCCCTGGCCATGCCGGCGATCTCGTCCCTGGGCATCCTGCTGTTCCTGTGGACCTGGAACCAGTTCCTGCTGGCCATCGTCCTGGTGGACGACCCCACCAAGCGCACCATGTCCGGCGCCTTGGGCGCCTTCCAGGGCCAGTGGGGCACCGACATCCCGCTGCTGTGCGCCGGATCGCTGCTGATCCTGACGCCCACGCTCGTGATCTTCCTCATCTTTCAGCGCCACTTCGTCAAGGCCCTGCTCCAGGGCTCCCTGAAGGGCTGACGACCGGTAGGCCCCAGCTGGCTCAATCACCTCCCACGAGTGTAAGAAGAGGTCATCCATGGTTCAACGAGGACGGCCAGGAGCGGCGACCGGATCCCGCGTGCTTCAGAGACCGGCCGGTGGTCACCGCCGCCGGCAGGGTGCCACGTGAGCGGTGGCCGACCGGCGCGCTGGACCCGCCGGCACCTCGATCTGCTTGCCGAGAGCGGCGTGACCACGGCGCCCGTCATCGACCCGGCGGCCGTACCGCGGATCCTGCCTGACCACGACCTCTGGGACCTGTGGCCGGTCCAGGAGGAGGACGGCTCGACGAGCGTGACCGGCGGCTACGAGCTGTGGATGGCCCTGTCGGCGCCCGCCCTCGGGCACCCCGAGAAGCGCCACGATCAGGCCCGGATCCGCCTGCTCGGCAAGAACGGTGGGCAGTGGAAAGACCTGGGCGACGCCTTCGCCGACGGCGCCTCGCCCGGCAGCCGCGAATGGTCAGGATCGGCGGTCCGCCGGTCCGACGGCACCGTGTCGGTGTTCTACACGGCCGCCGGACGGCGCGGCGAAGCACGCCCGACGTATCAGCAGAGCGTCATCGAGACCCAACCCGTCCTGATCGCCGACGACCGCGGCCGGATCCTGCTGCGACAAGACGCCGGGCATCGAGAGGTCCTGCGCTCCGACGGCCGGATGTACCTGCCGGCCGACGAGGCCGACGGGGCGCCGGGCCGTATCAGGGCCTTCCGTGATCCCGGCTGGTTCCGGGACCCGGCTGACGGGCGCGACTATCTGCTCGTCGCCGCATCCACCGCCTGGAAGGATGGCTTCACCGGTGCGATCGCCCTCGCCGAGTCACGGGGCGACGCCTGGTCGCTGCTCCCGCCCCTCCTCGTCGCCGAAGGCGTCAACCACGAGCTCGAACGACCGCACGTCATCGTCCACGACTCCTGGTACTACCTCTTCTTCTGCGCCCAGCGCCACACCTTCCACCCGGCCGGCCGTGCGCCCACCGGGCTGTACGGCTTCGCCGCGCCCAGCCTGACCGGACCGTACGAACCGCTCAACGGATCCGGGCTCGTGCTTCAGAATCCCTCTGTCGAACCCGACCAGGCCTACGCCTGGCTGGTGCTGCCGGACCGCCACGTGGTCAGCTTCGCCAACTACCGCTCCCACCAGGGCATGGACCTCCGATACGCGGGTGCAGCGCAGGCACGGGCCGGCTTCGGCGGCACCATCGCCCCGATGCTCAGACTCACCCTGGACGGCATGAGCGCCTCTGTCGTCCCAGCCGCGACGGATTCGCGGAACGGTTCTTGACGTAGGCACCCCGAGGGCGCCGTCGCAGGGCGGCGGGCGATCCGGCCCTCGGAGCGTGGCGGAACGGAAACGTACTGAAGGTGCGCGATGTGCGGGCGGCCGGATCGACGGTGCGACGGCGGTGATTCCGCAACGGCCGCGGCGTGGTTCGAGGCAGGTGGGACCTACGGACGACTGACCCGGTCCACCCATACGCGAGCCCACCTGGGATCAGCATGGCGACACGCGGGAACCTCCGTCCGTCCAGCTATCTGAGTAAATCATGTGATTTATATTTAGGGGAGTACGGGCCCGCTGAGGAGGGGACCTGAGAAGGAGTCCTGATGAGGTGATGGCGATGGTCGGCAAGACGATCCGGTCGGAACGGGGCAGCGCGACGCGAGACGTGATCCTGGCCACGGTGGAGCGGCGTCCACCAACTCCCTGTCACCTGGTGACCCGTCAACCATCGCGGAGCAACTGCGCGGGTTCCGGTCCGGCGCTCGCGTGGTACGCGGCAGCACCCGCGAACGCCGCCGCGATCAACAACATCACCAAGAACGCCGGCCCAGTCGGCACCAGCGCGAAGTTGTGGATCAAGCCCGCGATCGCCATGAACTGGACGCCGGCCAGCAGTTCCAGCCGGTCGTGCGTCACCTGGGACTCAACGACGAGCAACACCAGCAGCACCGGTAGATAGGCGGGTACCCACGAACTTCCAGGACCGCTGCCGTTCTGGAGGTTGAGGACGCCGATGGTGACCAGAACCGTGGCCGTCATACCGAGCACGATCGGCCGCCAGGCTATCTGTCTCCCCGGGTCCAGGCCCACGCGGAAAATGAGCGCGCCGATGAGGACCAAGACTGTCATCAACACGATTGTCGGGCCGTCCACCTCAGCCACCGGGATGGGAATCGCCAGGTCGATGACCATCGCTGTCACTGCCAGCAGGCCGGTGACGGCCGCGACGACCCTGGCCGGGCCCTCCAGGGCCAGGGCCATCTCCACGAGCACCACCAGCAGGATGAGCACGATGCCGGTGAGGGTCAGCAGCGCCTCGAACGGGGCATGGAGGCGATTGACCGCGATGATGTGGGCGAACAGGCCCACGTGGAGCGCGCGTCCGCGCCGAGCTGCTCGCGCACCCACGGGCGGAGCGGACCGAGCCGGAAGCCGAGGATGATCTGGATCGTTCCATGACTGCGGCGGTGGCCTGATGACCTTCATGCCGGGCGCGGGACGGCGGACAGCGGGCTTTGGCCGATCCACGAGGGGATGGCCCGGCGTACATCGGCGGGACCGGAGACCGCGACGCCGCCAGGCGGTGCACGGCAGCCCGCAGGTGCGCGACGCCTCGACGTTGTGGGCGGCACCGCCTTCTTTCGGACCTCGCCGCTGGAGCGGGCCTACCGCGACGTCCGCGGGGGCCCTTCCATCCGATCAACCCGGAGGCGACCCTGGCCATGGCCGGGACCGGCGCCCTGGCGGACGCCAAGCGCGTGTCTCGGTGAACCGACCTGGCCGCCTAGCATGGAGG
Source organism: Nonomuraea sp. NPDC049269 (assembly GCF_043197155.1). NCBI lineage: Bacteria > Bacillati > Actinomycetota > Actinomycetes > Streptosporangiales > Streptosporangiaceae > Nonomuraea > Nonomuraea sp. NPDC049269. Next base: position 543,891 of record NZ_JBICSO010000010.1, on the reverse strand, counting down.
CATGGGCGCTGACCTGGTGACCCTGTTCCTCGGCGGCGACGTCATGCTCGGCCGCGGTGTGGACCAGGTGCTCCCGCATCCCGGTGATCCCGCCCTGCGTGAGCCGCACATCGACGACGCGCGCACCTACGTCGAGCTCGCCGAGGCGGTCAACGGGCCGATTCCGCGTCCGGTCGACTTCTCCTGGCCCTGGGGCGACGCGCTGTCGGTCCTCGACGCGTACGCGCGGGACGTCCGGGTGGTGAACCTGGAGACGAGCGTGACCAAGAGCGATGCGTTCGCTCCGGGCAAGGCGGTCCACTACCGCATGAACCCCGACAACCTTCCGTGCCTGGCCATGGTGCGGCCCGACGCCTGCGCACTGGCGAACAATCACCTGCTGGACTTCGGGCGCGCCGGGCTCACCGAGACGCTCGACGCGCTGGCCTCGGCCGGGCTCGCGGCGGCCGGGGCGGGGCGGGACCTGGACGAGGCGCGTCGCCCGGCGACCGTGCCCCTGCCAGGAGGCGGGCGCGTGCTGGTGTTCTCGTTCGGCATGCCCTCCAGCGGCGTGCCACCGGACTGGGCGGCGGCCGCGGACCGCTCCGGCGTCGACTTCGTCCCGGAGCCGTCGCCGGCCGCCGCGGCCGCGATCGTCGAGCGGGTACGGGAGGCGAAGCGACCGGGGGACATCGTGGTGGCCTCCATCCACTGGGGCTCCAACTGGGGGTATTGGGTCGCCCGGGAACAGGTCCTCTTCGCGCACGCGCTCATCGACGGGGGCGTCGATGCGGTGCACGGGCACTCCTCGCACCATCCGCGCCCGATCGAGGTGTACCGCGGCCGGCTGGTCCTCTACGGCTGCGGCGACCTGGTCGACGACTACGAGGGGATCAGCGGGTACGAGGAGTACCGCGACGACCTGCGGCTGCTCTACCTCGCCTCACTCGATCCGGACACCGGACGGCTCGCCGCCCTGCGCATGGCGCCCGTGCGGGCCCGGCGCATGCGGCTCTGCCACGCCGACCCCGGCGACGCCGAGTGGCTGCGCGCGACCCTCGACGAGGCCGGACGCGGTTTCGGGCGGCGGATCCGCGGCGAGCCCGGCGGCATGCTCGTCCTGGCGGAGGCCTGATTGTGGCGGGCTCCCCGCGGACCCTGGCGCGCGACCTCCAGGCAGCGGGCGTCCGCGACGAGCGCCTGCTTGAGGCGGTGCGGACGACACCGAGGGCGGACTTCGTGCCCGCCGACGCGATCGGCACGGCCTACCAGGACGCCCCGCTGCCGATCGGGCATGACCAGGTGACCACCCAGCCCTCGCTCACGGCCAGGATGATCGAGGGGCTGGCTCTGTCCGGCGACGAGCACGTGCTGGAGGTCGGCACGGGGCTCGGCTTCCAGACGGCGCTGCTCGCGCGCCTGGCCGCCGACGTCGTGTCCGTCGAGCTGTGGCCCTGCTTCTCCGAGCAGGCCCGGCATAATCTCGCCCGCCACGGCATCGGCAACGTGGAGCTGCTCGTCGGGGACGGCAGCGGCGGCGTGCCACAGCGTGCCCCGTACGACGCCGTCCTCGTGTCGGCCGCCTTCCCGCGGGTCCCGGCGCCGCTGGTCGAGCAGCTCGGGGTCGGCGGGCGCCTGGTGCAGCCGATCGGCCCAGGGGGACGGGAGGAGGTCGTGCTGTTCGAGCGGGTGGCCGCCGGGCTGGAGCGCCGCGAGATCCTCACCCTGGCCCACTTCGTCCGCCTCCGCGGCTCGTACGGCTATCCGCTCTCCTCCGCCCCGCGCTATTAATCTACAATGTAAAGGCGAACTCAACTGCCGGGCCGGTGTCCCTCGGCATGCCCAGCCGGGTCGATGGCGTCGAGTAGCAGGTCGAGGCCGGTGTCGAAGGTGGCGGCCGGGCTGGGGTGGGTGGCGTCGTCGACGACCCAGGCCAGGGTGGGATAGCGGCCGGTGGCGAACATGCGGGTGAGATACGGGCGGGTGGCGTGCTGCCACTCGCGCTCGGTCATGCCGTCGGCGCGTTCGACACGCCGCTCGGCGATCTCCATGCGGATCGCGCCTACCAGGTAGGCGCGGACGGCGCCGACCGCGTCGCGGACGGTGTCGGGGTCGTCGAACCCGGGGGAGCCATGCAGTGCGGCCATAGATGCCTCCAGGTGGGCGAGCGCGTACGGGCCGAGGTGCGGGCGGCCGCCGAGCAGGTCGGCGAACCACTCGTGACGCAGCGCGGCCTGCCGGGTGCGGCGCGCCAGGGTCCGCAGCGCGGCCCGCCAGTCGTCGCCAGGACCGGGCGGGTGGATCTCCGCGTACACGGCGTCGACCATGAGGTCGAGCAGTTCCTCCTTGGTGGCCACATAGCGGTACAGGCGCATCGGGCCCGCGTCGAGCTTGGCGGCGACCTTGCGCACTGACACCGCGGCCAGCCCGTCGGCGTCCGCGAGCGCGATCGCCGCGCGCACGATCCGGTCCCGGTCGAGCCAGATCGGCACCGCCCGATCGGTAGGCTCCGGCCGCTCCCACACCAGCAGCGGCTCACCCGCCGCATCCCGTACGTCATCGGCCTCGTGCTGGTCCGCTTCCCGTGCGGCGTCCTCCGCAGGGTGGCGGCCTGCCGCCCCGTCTCGTTCGACCATTGCGCTCTCCATCTATCGGTTAATACAGTATCTTTGCTCGATACAGTGTATCGAGCCATACGGTGTATCACGAAGGGTTGGTTGACCATGAGTACGGAAATCTCCGGGCGTCCCCCGCGGATCGCGATCGTCGGAGCCGGGCCCGGCGGGCTGGTGCTGGCGCGCGTGCTGCACGTGCACGGCATCGGGGCGACCGTGTACGAGCGGGAACCGTCGCGGGCCGCGCGTGGTCAGGGCGGCATGCTCGACCTGCGCGCCGACACGGGGCAGTGGGCGCTGCAGGAGGCCGGCCTGACCGAGGGCTTCCGCGCGATCGCCCGTTCCGAGGGTCAGGATCTGCGACTGCTGGACGAGAACGGCACGCTGCTGCTGCGCTTCGACACCCCGGACGACGCGCCGCTCGCCAAGCCCGAGGTCGACCGCGCCGACCTGCGCGACCTGCTGCTCGGCTCGCTGCCCGGCGACGCCGTCGCGTGGGGGCACGCGTACCGGTCCGCGGAAGCGCTGCCCGAGGGCGGGTGGCGGTTGCGCTTCGCCGACGGGACGAGCGCCGACTGCGACCTGCTGGTCGGCGCGGACGGCGCGAACTCCCGCGTCCGCCCGCTGCTCACCGACGCCCGGCCCGCGCACATCGGCCTCAACACGCTGGAAGGCGTCATAGCCGACGTGGACCGCACCCATCCCGAGATCGCGGCCCGCCTCGGGCGCGGGAACTACTGGGCCCTCGGCCCGGACCGGGGGGTATCCGCGCAACGCAACGGCGACGGCCGGGTCCGCGTCTACCTGAGCCTGCACACCGCCGAAGACTGGTTCGCCACCTGCGGTATCCCGTACGACGATCCCGCCCGTGCCGGTACGGAGCTCGCGAAGCTGTTCACCGAATGGGCGCCGGAGATCACCGCGCTGATCGCCGCCTGCGACGGGCCGTTCACGCCCCGCGCGATCACCTCGCTGCCGGTCGGCCTGAGCTGGGCAGGCGTCCCCGGAGTGACGCTGCTCGGCGATGCCGCGCACCTGATGCCGCCGGTCGGGATCGGCGCCAACCTGGCCATGGTCGACGGCGCGGAACTGGCGCTCGCGCTGGCCGCGTGTCCGGACGACCTGGACGCGGCGGTGCGCGCGTACGAGGAGACGATGTTCGTCCGCGGCGCCGAGGCGGCTCGGCACTCCGAGGCGGTCCAGAAGACGGTCATGTCGGGTGCGCGCGGGGTGCTGGAGTTCTTCCAGAGCCGTGGGGCGTCCGCGTGAGCTGGTCAGCTACGGCTGTGCCTTCCACCGAAGTCTGATCTAGCCGATGAGGGCCTCGGTGATCTGACGGGTGGTCTGCGCGGCGACCCTCGGGTTGACGGCGGCATAGGCGGTGTAGGCGTTCAGGCCGGTGGCGAGGGCCCAGCCGCGACCGCGGGTCCAGGTGGCGTCGTCCACGCCGAGCGTGGCCCGGAAGACGGCCCGGCTCTCGGCCGACATCAGGGTGAAGGCGATGGTCAGGTCACAGGCCGGATCGCCGATGCCGAGCTCGCCGAAGTCGATGACCGCGCCGAGACGGCCGTCGATGGTCAGCAGGTTGCCGGTGTGGAAGTCGCCGTGGAACCAGACCGGAGGGCGATCCCATCCGGGGGCGTTCAGGGCCGCGTTCCACAGTTCGGTCATGGCGGTGGTGTCGAACACGCCGCCGACCTCTGCGATCGCGGCCCGCGTCGCGCGATCCCGGGCGGCCAACGGCCGGCCGGTGAGGTCCTCGCGAGCCTCCGGCGACTGAACGTCCTCGGGCCTGAACCGCTGAAGGGCGGCCAGGAACTCCGCCAATGCGACGGCGGCCGCGGACGAGCCGGCCAGTGCCTCGACGGTCGCCACCTCGCCCTCCAGCCAGCGGGACACCGCCCATCGCCACGGATAGCCGAAGTCGGGCTCGCCTACTCCCACCGGTACCGGGATGGCCAGGGGCAGCCGCGGGCCGAGCCGGGGGAGCCACTCGAGTTCCTTCGCGGCCTGTCCGACGGCGCCGGCGTGGCGGGGCAGCCGGACGGACAACTGCTCGCCGAGCCGGTAGATCACATGGTCCGAGCCGGCCGGATCGAGCAGTTCCAGAGGCAACGCGGCCCACTGCGGGAACTGCGTATCGACCAGCCTCCTGACCAGTGGGGCATTGATCGTGGGGCGGATGGAGGTCGCCAAGAGCAACTCCTGCGATAGGCCCGCTCCGTGCGGCGGGCGGCCGGACCATCACAGTGCACCGTGGGTTCGCCTGTCGACCGGATTTCCGGCCAGTCGTCAGGGCCACGCGCTGGTGCAATCTTCAGCGCCACGGCTCTTCGGGGGTGCCGGTTCGTCGGTTGTGGTGGTCCAGCAGCTTGGACAGCAGCTCGGTCAGCCGCTGTCGTTCATCGGGTGACAGCGGAGCCAGTAGTTCGTCCTGGCTTTCGGCCAGCCGCTTCTCCAGTCGCCGCAGTTGCCGCTGGCCCGCTGAGGTCAGCGAGATGATGTTGCGCCGTCGATCGGCGGGGTCCGGGGCGCGCTCGACGAGTTGGTGATCGGCGAGCTCGTTGATCGTCGCGACCATGTCGCTGAGGTGGATGCCACTACGGCGGCCCAGCGCGGCCTGGCTGGCCGGGCCGAGCTCCTCCAGCGTCGCCAGCAGGCGGTAGTGGTAGCCACGGGCGCCGACGGACGAGAACCCGTCGCCCACCAGGCGGTGCGCGTGGTTGGCGGTCTGGTTGAGCAGCCAGCTGGGCAGGCTCTCCCACCTGGTGGGCGTCTTTTCGGCTGGGTTCTCCATGGGGGAAGTCTAACGAATCGTTTGGAGCGCTAATGAATGTGCTATCGTTTGGCGAGTAAACGTTAGCCATACGAACGTTTGGACATCGAATGAGTTCCTCCGAGACCATGATCAAGCCGTTCCGCATCGACATCCCCCAGGCCGATCTCGACGATCTGACCGACCGGCTCTCCCGCACTCGCTGGCCCAACGAGGTCGCCGACGCCGGGTGGGACTACGGGTTCCCGCTGGCGCGGCTCAAGGAACTGGCCGAATACTGGCGTACCGGCTACGACTGGCGTGCGCACGAGGCCAAGCTCAACGAGCTTCCGCACTTCACCACCGAGATCGAGGGCCAGAACATCCACTTCGTCCACGTCCGCTCTTCGAAGCCGGACGCGCTCGCGCTGGTCCTCACCCACGGCTGGCCCGGTTCGTTCCTGGAGTTCCTCGATGTGATCGAGCCGTTGTCGCGCGATTTTCACCTGGTGATCCCGTCCATTCCGGGCTACGGCTTCTCCGGGCCGACCCACGAGCGCGGCTGGGACGCCGTCCGGATCGCGCGGGCGTGGGCCGAGCTGATGCGGCGTCTCGGATACGAGCGCTACGGCGCGCAGGGCGGCGACTTCGGCGCGGGCATCTCCTTGGCGCTCGGCGCGGTGGCGCCGGAGCAGGTCGTCGGGGTGCACATCAACTACCTGCCGACCCGGCCGGACCCGGACGCCGGCATCGAGCTGTCCGAAACGGATGAAGCCCGGCTGGACAAGGTCCGGCAGCTGATGGCCAACCGTCCGCCGTTCCAGGCTCTGCTGGCCCTCACCCCGCAGACCATCGGATACGCGCTGACCGACTCGCCGGTCGGGCAGCTGGTCTGGATCGCCGAGCGCTTCGCACAGTGGACCGACCCGCGCACGCCGGTCAGCGACGATCGGATGCTCACCGACATCTCGCTGTACTGGCTGACCGCGACCGCGGCTTCCTCGGGGCGGCTGCACCACGATGTTCCCCGCGGGCAGGGCGTGCCCTGCGCGGTGCCTGTTGGCGTGGCGGTGTTCCCGCACGACATCACGCAGTCGGTGCGACCGCTGGCCGAGCGGCTGTACGACATCAGGCACTGGTCGGAGTTCGAACGCGGCGGCCACTTCGCCGCGATGGAGGTGCCGGAGCTGCTCGCCGAGGACGTCCGGGACTTCTTCACCACCCACATCGCCACCCGCTAGAAGACGCTGTTGGCCGCGGACTTCCGGGCACCCCGGAGTTCCGCGGCCAACAGGCCGTTCACCTTCGCCGAGTCCAGCCGCACCGCGAAATGTCAGATGATCTCGAGGTTGGCCATCATGCCCATGTCCTCGTGCTCGGCGTTGTGACAGTGGAAGAGGTATCGGCCGCGGTAACCGTCGAACCGGGTGATGATCTCCACCGACTCGCCCGGCCGCAAGGAGACGGTGTCCTTGAGGCCCGCGTCGTGCGGCAGCGGCGGCCGGCCGCTGCGCGAGAGCACCCGGAAGCCGACCAGGTGCAGGTGGACGGGGTGATGGACGTCGGCGACCAGCCGCCACACCTCGACATTGCCCAACCCGACGGTGACATCGGAGCGGCCGGGGTCGAACGGCAGCCCGCCGATCAGCCACCCGTGACCACCGTGCATCCGCCCGGTGCGGAAGGAGAACTCGCGCACCCTGACGGCATCCGACCTGCGCCAGTCCGGCAGATCGTCTGAGAGCGTGCGCGGGATACGGCTGCTGTCGGTGGCGTCGCGCGCGATGCGGAAGGCCATCACGTCGCGGGTACGGCCGGAGCCGAGCCGGTTGACGACCCGGACGCGGCTGCCGATCGCGACACCGGAGAAGTCGATGATCACGTCGTAGCGTTCGGCCGGCGCGATCGGCAGGACGCGGTGGGTGACCGGCGCCGCGAGCAGTCCCTGGTCGGCGCCGATCTGGACGAGGTCGAGCCGGTGGCCGTCGTCGGTGACCGCTTCGAGTTCGTAGTGGCGGGCGTTGGAGGCGTTCAGGATGCGCAGCCGGTAGCGGGCGGCGTCGGCCTCGTACACGGGCCAGGGGGCGCCGTTGACCAGGATCACGTCGCCGAGGACGCCGGCGAGGTACGGGTCGGTCACGCCCGGCCGCTCCCGCAGGGTGGGGTCGAGGGCGGGGTAGGCGAGGCCGCCGTCGGCGGCGAACGCCCGGTCGGCGATCATCAGGGGCAGTTCGCGCCGCCCAGCGGGCAGGCCGAGCGCGTCCTCGGCGTCGTCGCGGACGATGTGCAGTCCGGCCAGGCCGCGCCAGATCGCGGGTGCGGTGAAGTCCATCCGGTGGTCGTGGTACCACAGCAGCGTCGGCCGCTGGTCCAGCGGGAAGGTGTAGTCCCGTGTCAGCCTGGTGACCACCGCACGCGGATCGTGCATGCCGTGCCCCATGTGCATGGCGGCCTCCTGCCAGCCCTCGGGCAGGAGGAGGTCGGTCGGGTAGCCGTCGGAAGCCGCCGGGGTCCGTCCGCCGTGCAGGTGCACGACGGTCGGCACAGGCAGCTCGTTGCGGTGCGTCACGGTGACCGGCCGGCCGCGGCGCGACTCGATCGTCGGCCCCGGGAAGGTGCCGTCATAGGTCCACAGCGGCGTCCTGACACCGGGCAGGATCTCCACGCTCGCTTCGCGCTGAGTGATCGCGTAACGGTCGGCGCCGCCCGAGGTGCTGACCGGCGCCAGCACGGAAGGAATCGGCAGCGGCACCTGGAAAGGCGGCGGCAGCGGTACGGCGCTGCGCAACTCGGCGCCGGTGATCGACGGCCTGCGCGCCAGCGCCGCCGAGGCCGACAGTCCGGTGGCCGTCAGCAGCCCGAGCGCCCCGCCGATGCCCAGCACCTGCCGCCTGGTCATGTCACGCTCACGCATCGCGGGCCTCTCGCGGCCGCCGGAGCATGGGTTGGCGCCAGACCGCGATGAACAGCACGACGAGCGCGACGACGGTCATCACCCCCAACGGGATGTGCAACCACAGCGCGCCGTCCAATCCGGCGAAGTACTGCACGGTCTCGGCCGCCACCACCGCCATCGTGGCAAGCGACGGCCAGACCTGACGCAGCCGGACCCACACCACGATCGCCACGATCACTTGCAGGTAGCCGATGGAGGTGACCACGTCGGCGCCGACCGCGTGCCGGCGCAGGCTGTCGAAGTCACCGGTCAGGTACGCCCCGGCGAACACCGGCTGGCCGACGATCGCCACCACGTGCGCGCTGACGACGGCCCGAAGTGTCCACCCCGCAGGGGTCGTCCGATACGCGGCAACGGTAAGCATGCAGGATCCTCCTCACTCTGTCTCCTTCGCAAACGCCTCGACACTATGGCCTATTAGCTATCTTGCCTAAGATCAATATTGCTATGGTGTTATGTACTGAGAGGCATGATGGACCTGCACACGCTCAGGCAGTTCTTGGTGGTGGCGCGGCGTTTGATCGGAGCGCCTGGATCGCCGTCGACAGCCCCGACTGCCGTCGCGCGCTCACCCTGTTGTGGGGCGCCGACAGCAACCTGTCAACCGCCGCCCGCCTGATGCGTACCACGATCACCGGCTGGAACTGGATCACCGGCGAACCGCAGTGATCGTCCCGGTGGCGCCGCCTCACAATCCAGGGGGCTGTCTGGTCGTAACTACCGGGACGCTGCTTTCACCACGATCTAAGGAGAGACGTCATGTCAGCAGGCCAGGAAGTACGCAACAAGGAGACGTACCACCGCTTCCACGACGCGGTCAACAGCGGCGATCTGGAGATCATCTCGAAGGCGATCGACGAGTTCATTCACCCGGACGGGCGCTTCCACACGGCGGAGCCGACCGACACGACCGCGGTGCAGGCGCAGAAGCGCATTTGGGCGGTGCTCCTGCGCGCGTTCCCCGACATTCACGTGACGATGGAGGACCTGCTCGCCGACGGAGACAAGATCGTCGCTCGGCAGACGGTCACCGGGACCAACTCCGGTGAATACCGCGGCATGCCCCCGACCGGCAGATCCGTCACCTACCAGGAGATCTTCATCGCCCGCTTCGCCGACGGCCAGATCATCGACATCTGGGGAGTGGTCGACATCTACTCACAGCTGCGGCAACTGGGCCTCATCCCGGCGTAGCACCTCGCCGGGCCACCGGTGTGGATGCTGCTGTCGCCCGTCCGCCACCTGCGCACCGCTATGGACGCCCGTCCGCGCGAGGCCGAAGTCAGCGCCGGAACGCATCGTCCCGACCAGGTCGCGGTGCGCGGCATCGACCGCCTCGTGCGACGGGCGTCCACCTGAACCGTCAGCCCAGGGAGATGCGATCGAGGTCAGGCCCCGGGGTCGTGTCGTTGTGGAATTTGATGGTGTTGGGGCCGGCCTTGAGGGCGACGGGGATGCTGACGGTGTACGGGGTGTTGTTGCCCACACCGTTCACCTTCACCTCGATCGGCGTCCCGCCGTTGACGGTCACGAAGAAGGACCGGTTGCCGTTGACCGTGAAGTCGATGTCCAGCGTGTACGTCCGCGCCTCCGGGACAGTGACATCCTCGAACAGCACGTACGCGTCCGGCACGCTGCCCTGGTCCGGTCCGCCGCCGATGTTGCGTACCTTCTGCCCGCCCGAGCAGGCCGCGCAGGCGGTGATACCCGCCTCGCCGATCTTGTTGCGTGAGTCCTCGGCCTCCCGCATGAACACCCGGCCGGCGGGACGCGGTCGCACCCCCAGGGGGCTCGTGACCGTGTTCTGGCGGCCGAGCGACCGGAAGGCGGCCGTGATCGGGATGTCGGTCGCGCTCACCTCCTTTCCGGGCGGCGACGTGAGCGTCCAGGAGCCGGCCAGCGTCTGACCGAGCCGCATCGTGGCCGACGTGGCCGCCTCGCCCTCGATCGTCCAGCCCTCGGGCGCGACCGGGGCCAGGGTGACCTGGTCGAGCGCGTCGTCGTCGTCCAGGCGCAGCGTGGCCGACACCTTCAGAGACTGCCGGCCGGAGCCGACCCACTGCAGGCCCGACGGGTCGACGGTCATGGTGGTCTTGGGCACGGAGGAGGCGGGCGGCATGGGGGCGATCGCGAGGCGGTCCACTCCCGCGCCTCCGGACAGGGTGATCGTGTTGGCGCCCGCGCGCAGGGTGACCGGCAGGGCGGTGGACTGGGGCACGGCCTTGTTGTCGCCGGGCACCTGGACCGTGACCGGGGCCGCGCCGTTGACGGCGACCGACAGGGACGTGGGTGCGGCGGCGGTGTGGTCGATCCGCAGGCGGTACTCGCCCGCCGCCGGGACCGTCACGTCGCGGTAGGTGAGGGTGCCCTCCCGCAGCCCGGTGACCTGGGCCGAGCCCGAGCAGGCGGTGCATCTCTCGACGCGGGCCTTGCCCGTCCGCTGCTGCGCCTCGGCCTCGAGCGGCAAGGCGTCATGGGAGGTCGGGTACGAGCTCGCCACCTGGATCTCGTCGATCCGGAGCCGGTGGTAGAAGCGCGGCGCCTGCGGCCCCGACCAGGTGCTCCGCACCTCCAGTTTCACGTAGCGGGCGCGCTGCTCGCCCAGATCGATCACCTGCGTGCCGCGCGCGCTGGGCATGGCGGCGGCACGTACGGGCTTGCCCCAGTGCTTGCCGTCGTCGCTGACGTAGACGCGGTAGTCCTTGATCCGGGCGGAGTCCTCCGGCCGGCCGAAGGTCGACCTGGCATAGGTGGGAGACCATTCGCGCTGATTGATCGCCAGGTACGAGATCTTGTCCGGCTTGCCGAGATCCAGCGTCATCGACACCGGCACCCGGCCGTCCGAGTCCCAGTAGTTCTCGAACCCGCCGTCCACCAGCGCGGCGGCCGGATGGCCGTCCCCTTCGGCGGACGCCGTGGCCTTGAGCGAGCCGTAGAAGCCCTGACGGCCGGCCGTCTCGACCTTGAACACCGTGTCGTAGTCGTCCCACCGCGTGATCCCGAGGACGGTCAGGTAGCCGCCGGACTGGCTGAAGCGCAGCCGCTCGCCGGTGCGCAGGTCGCTCACCTTCGTGACGCGGTAGCCGTTGTCGCGCAGCCGCACGTGATCGGTGCTGGGCTTGGTGATCACGTGGAGGTACTGGACGTTCCCGGTGCGCGGCAGGGTGATCACACCGTGGGCGCCGTCGTTCCAGCGTCCGGGCTGCATGCCGCCGTACAGGTAGCCGCCGCCCTCGGTGGCCTGCAGCGACTCCTTGATCGGCGGGACCCAGGTGGACATGAAGGTGTTGAAGGCCTCCTGTTGCGGCGGGAACCTGCCGTTCACCATCGCGGTCTCGGCCATGAGCGACTTCATCGACGAGCCGGCGTTGGTGATGTAGCGGCCGGTGGACAGGCGGGCGTCGACGGGGTGGTCGGCGCCGTCGTACCACCAGTCGCCGGTGGTGGGCAGCTTGTAGTCGGCCTCGGTCAGGCGCGGCATCGGGGTGAAGGCGGCCTGTGGGTAGTCGTAGGCCGGGATCATGCCGGTCTTCTGCTCATTGCTGACCGTGTCCATGATCGGGGTGTCGGTGTTGTTGTTGCTCAGCAGCCAGGACGGCCGCTTCTCCCGGACCTTCTCGTACAGGCCGTTCTGCTGCCAGTACTCGTTCTCGTTGTCGATCCAGAACCCGGCCAGGTCCGGATATTTCTCCATAACCTCAAGGAACAGGTCGTAGCTGAACTGGCCGAATCCGGGCCGGGTGGTCAGGTCGACCTGCTTGCCCTTGTAGGCGGAGTAGGCGGCCGAGTCGAGCATCTCGACGCCGGTGTTGTTGTGCCACTGTGGGTCGTCGGTCATGTAGAGCATGATCCGTACGTTCTTCGCCCGCCCGGCCTTCACCAGCTCGCCGAGGAAGTCACGGCTGGTGGAGCAGCTTCCCGGGATCGCGGACGGCCAGGGGCGGGCGTAGCCCAGGGCGCTGTGGAAGGTGGCCAGGACGATGTACGAGGCGCCGAGGTCACGGGCCTGGTCGATCCAGTAGTCGGGACTCCACCCGCCTTCGGTGACGTCCTTCTCCCATTGCGCGCAGTCCAGATGCCTGGGGGCGGTGAACATGCCCCAGTGCAGGAACAGGCCCGCCGTGGAGTCTCTTAACCATTGCTGGCGCGGGTGAACGACTTCGGCGCGGGCCGGCACCGCCGTGAGCAGGCCGGTCAGCAGCACGAGGACGAGGGCAAGGATGGGGGTGGCACGCAGGCGCATGCGGTTTTCTCCCTCGGAGAGTGATGTGCTACTTGGCGGCGCGCTGGACGGCGGCCACTGCGGTGGTGGCGGCGTCCTTGGGGGAGGACTGTCCCGCGATCACGGCGCTCCACGCCTCGGCCACCGGCTTGCGCATCTGCGTCAGCTCGGTGCCGAACCCCGGCAGCAGGTACGGCACGCCGTTCTGCAGGGCCTTGCGGAACTGGCTGTAGATCGGGTCCTGCATGCCCTTGGTGTCGGCCAGGTCCTTGCGTATCGGCATGCTGCCCGCCTCCAGGGCGGCGAGTTCGCCGTCCTTGCCGAGGAACAGGGTGGCGATGGCGTTGAAGGCGGCGTCCTTGTCCTTGGTGAAGGCGCTGATGTGGACGTTGTCGCCGAACTGGTAGACCTTGGCCGGGGCGCTCCCGTTGGGCACGGGCACGACACCGTACTTGAACGAGGCGGTCTTCTTGGCGTTGCCGTACTGCCAGTTGCCGCCGAGCACGAACGCCATGCCGCCGGCGGCGAACTTCTGGAAGGCGACGTCGGGGGTCCAGGTGGCGGCGTCCCGGGGCACGTACCCCTTGTCGGCCCAGCCGCCGACCAGCTTGAAGGCGTTCTCCAGGGCGGCGGCGTCGGGCTTGGCGTAGTCGAAGCCGTAGGCGGTGATGAAGGAGAAGGCGTTGACGTCCTGATCGCCCTGGCCGGGAAGGCCGATGCCGACGTACTTCTTTCCGATCTTGGCGAGGTCGGCGCTCAGCTCGTCCATCGTGGTCGGCGGCGTGATGCCGAACTCGTCAAGGATCGCCTGGTTGTACCAGAGGGCGGTGGTGTTGCTGAAGCCCTGCACCCCGTACACCTTGCCGTCCTGCTTGATGACGGCCGTGTCGGGGATCTGGGCCTTGTCCTTGAACGCCTCGTACTGCGCGGTGAAGTCGGTGATCGCGCCGGCCTTGACGAGCTGGAGCAGGTCGGCGCCGCCCTGGACGAAGACGTCGGGGCCCTGTTTGCTGGCCGCCGCGGCGATCACCTTCTGGGTGAGCTGCTCGCCGGGCACGTACACGCTGTTCAGTGGCTTGGGCAGCTTGGCCTTGGCGTAGACGTCGTTCAGGTCCTTGGTGAACTTCGCGGTGGCGGGGACGCCCTGGGCGTAGTAGTGCCAGAACGTGACCTGGTTGACGTTGCCCGAACCGCCGGAACCGGAGGTCCCGCAGGCGGCCAGGGCGCACAGGGCCGCCGCGGCGGCGAGGCCGCGGAGTTTCGCAGAAATCAACGGACGCTTCCCATCGTGATGCCGCCGACCAGCAGACGCTGCCCGAACAGATAGATCAGTACGGTCGGGACCGAGACCAGGACGGAGACCGCCATGAGGCCCGGCCAGTTCACCCCGTAGGAGGACATTTGCTGCGCGAGCAGCGCGCTGACCGGGTAGAGGCCCGGGTCGTTGAGAAAGGTGATCGCGTACAGGAACTCGCCCCACGCGCCGATGAAGGTGAGGGTCGCCACGGTGGCGATCCCGTTGCGGGTGATCGGCAGCACGATCTTCACGAACCGCTGCCATCTGTTCGCGCCGTCGCTGGCGGCGGCCTCCTCGATGGCGATCGGCACCCCGGTGAAGAACGGCCGCAGCAGCAGGATGCTGAACGGCAGGTTGGTCGCCGCGATCGCGATCGCCACGCCGTACAGGTTGCCGGTGAGGCCCCACTGGGCCAGCAGCCTGTTCAGCGGGATGAGGGTCGAGGTCGCCGGGACCATCTGCAGGATGATCAGTACGGCCAGCGCGCCCGTCACCACGGCCCCGTTGAGCCGGGCCAGGCCGTAGGAGGTGGGCACGGCGATGGCGAGCACGATGACCGTGGTCGACACGGCGATGATCACCGAGTTGACCGCCGAGGCGGCGAAGCCGCCGTTCCACACCTCCACGTACGCCTGCACGGTGGGGGTGAAGATCACCGCCGCCGATTCGGCGAACACGTCCTTGAGGCTCTTGAACGACGTGGCGACCAGCCAGTACAGCGGCAGGGCGTAGATCGCCAGCAGCCCGGCGCAGCCGAGCACGCTGAGCGCGGTGGTGCGTCTCACGGCTGCTCCCTCCGGTTCATCCTGAGGTAGAAGCCGCCCAGGAAGAGCACGATGACCAGCGACAACGTCGCGGTGAAGGAGCCCTGGCCGAACTCGTAGAACTTGAACGCCTGCTGGTAGCCGAGGTACGGCAGCGTGGTGGTGGAGGTGCCGGGCCCACCGCTGGTCATCACGAAGATGAGGTCGAACGAGCGGAAGGCGTTGATCACGACGAGCACCCCGAGGATGGAGATGACGGGACGCAGCAGCGGCAGCACGATGTGCCTGGTCGCCTTCCAGCCGTCCGCGCCGTCGAGCGCGGCGGCCTCCAGCAGCTCCTGGGAGACGTCGAGCAGCGCCGCGCGCAGGACCAGTGCGCAGAACGGCACCACCATCCAGGCGTTGACCAGCCCCAGCACCACGATCGCCAGCGTGCCGTTGGCGAGCCAGGGGATCGGCTGCTGGACCACGTGCAGCCAGAGCAGTACGGAATTGGCCGGCCCGCCCGACTCCAGCAGAAATTTCCACAGATTCCCGGCGACCACGGCGGGCAGCGTCCACACGAACACCATCACGCCGAGCGTCAGGCTGCTCAGGCGGGTACGCGGGCGCAGCACCAGCGCGGCGGCGAACCCGCCGGCCAGCCCGACGACGAGCACGATCGCGACGATGGCCAGCGTATGCAGCACCACGTCACCGAAGGCCGGGTCCTCGATGACCCGCCACATGTTGTCGAGCCCGGTGAAGGGCCGCTCGCCCAGCAGGTTCGCCGCGGTCACGTCGGAGAAGGCCGTACGGAACAGGTCGATGAGCGGGTAGACCGACAGCACCGCGAGGTAGACCGCTCCCGGCAGCAGGAACAGCATCGTCTTGCGGCCGAACAGCGTGCTGCCCCCACCGCTTTGCCGCCGTGTGCTCCGTCGCCGTGTGCTCTGTCGCTGTTCGCGCGCCGCGGCCCGGTCGGCCACGGCCGTCACCACCGCTCGACCCTCGTGCGCTCCCCGGTGCGGGCCGAGGTCAGCGCGGCCTCCAGCATCGCGACGCTGTGCGCGTTGTCGGCGGCGGGTGAGGTCGGCACGCCCGTGCCCTCGACCGCGTCGATGAACGCCCGCAGCACCCCGGCCCGCTCGAACAGCGGCAGCTCGGGCACCTCGACCGGGGTCACGTTCCCGTCCCCGTCGGTGATCGACACGGCCCGGTGGTCGTCCGGCGCGGCCCCCCACCTGAGCAGCCCGTCGTCACCGGAGATCCGCCACACCCCGGGCCACGGCGTCTGCGCGTCGACTCCCTGACTCGACAGCACGTAGTCGATCGTGATCCCGCCGTCCAGTTCGACGAGAAGGCTCGCTCCCGGCGTACGGTCCTGGGCCGAACGCACCGGCGTCACCGGCACGCAGGTGATCGCCACTCCGTCGCGCCCGAACAGGTGGCGCATCAGGTCGAAATGGTGGATGGCCAGCTCGATCAGCGCGTTGGAGTCCCTGACACCCTGGTGGATGCGGTGCCATTCGAGCGAGACCCGCCGGATGGTTCCGACGGCCCGCCGTTCGATCAGGTCACGGACGATCGGGACGCCGGGGAAGATCCGGTAGTTCTGGTCGATGCCGAAGACCAGGCCGCGCTCGGCCGCGAGGCCGGCCAGCTCGCGGGCGGTGGCCGCGTCCAGCGCGAACGGCTTCTCCAGCAGCAGATGGGCGCCGGCCTCCAGCACCTGCCTGGCGACGGCCACGTGCGCGCCGATCGCGACCGGCGCGATCGCGGCCACGGCCCCGGTCGCCTCCAGCGCCTCCTCAACGGTGGCGAACACGGTGCCCGGGTCGGCGCCGGTCGCGGCGACGAACGCCGTACGCGCGTCGGGGGAGGCGTCCACCCAGCCGGTCACGTTGGCGTCGGCGAGCCGCGGGAGGATCTTGGTGGCCCAATCGGTCCCCCACGGGCCCAGGCCGATCTGGATCAGGTCCGTCATGCCTGGACCCACCAGTTCTTCGGGTACTCGCCCTGCCTGGCGGCCTTCGGCTGGGGCTGGGTGGGCGGGGCCGCCCACCGTACGGCGTTGGCCAGGATACGCCTGATCTCGGGCTGGAAGTAGATCGGGGACTCCTCGTGCCCCGGGGCGAAGAAGAAGATCCGGCCCCTGCCCCGGTGGAAGCCGCAGCCGCTGCGCAGCACCTCGCCGCCCTGGTAGGAGCTGATGAAGACGAGCTCGTCCGGCGCGGGGATGTCGAGCGGTTCGCCGTACATCTCGCCCGCGGGGATGACGACGGGGTTGGGGACGCCGCTGACGATCTCGTGGCCCGGCAGGATCGTCCAGAGCAGCTCGCTGTCGCCGTGACGCCAGCCGGTCATCTGGCCGGACGTGCCGAGCAGGGCCTTGGCGATCTTCGACCCGATGGCGGAGTGGAGGATGAGCAGGCCCATGCCGTCGAGTACGCGCCGCTTGACCCGTTCGACCACCTCGTCGCCGACCTCGTCGTCCTTGAGATGGCTCCACCACAGCAGCACGTCGGTGGCGTCCAGCACCGCCTCGCTGAGACCGTGCTCGGGCTGCTCCTGAAGCGCGACGCGTACGTCGGCCTCGGGGCCGAGGTGTTCGACCAGCGCCTGTTCGAGCACCACGTGCAGGCCGTCGGGATACACCGACGAGACGCTGGGAAACTTCTTCTCCTCGTAGAACTCGTTCCACACGGTCACGTTCATCGTTCTCGCACCCATCGGATGTATTGCAGGGGGTTGCGCTCACTTATGTAAGCTCTATCCACAATAGGAGGCGATCTCACAGAAGACAATGGGTGGCTGTCAGCAGGGAAATGCGTCCCAGATGGTGAGATTCTGAGGGCACTGCGAGGGTCTCCGACTGCGATACTCTTCGCTTGAGACATCCGATGACAGCTCGAGGAGGTTCAGGATGACGAAGTCCTCCGACGTCGCGCGGCGCGTCGTTCGGCTGCGAGTCGCCGGTGTTCGGTCCAAGCTGTAGGTAACGAAGCAGAAAGCGAAACGGATGACCTCGTTCATGGTTCGGTCGGCGACGCAGCTCAGCGGCGACACATCCGTGGTCCGCCTGCTCAACCTGCGGTCTGTCCTGCGCGAGCTCTACGGGGGCGGCAGCCACACGATCACCGCGCTCGCGGCCGCGGCCAAGATCTCCCGCCCGACCGCCAGTCAGGCGATCTCCGACCTGCTCGAGGCGGGCTGGATCCAGAGCTCCGACCGGACCGTCGACAAGAAGGACCGGGTGGGGAGGCCGGCGCAGCGCTTCGAGTTCCGCCCCGCCGCCGGCCACGTGCTCGGTGTCGACATCGGCGGCCACAAGGTGCTCGTACTGGTCAGCGACCTGTCCGGGGAGATCGTCGCCGAACGCCGCGAGACCCTCCGCCCGACCTCCTCCAGGGCCAGACGCCTGACGATCATGAACCAGGCGATCACCGCGGCCCTGAACGCGGCCGGCCTGTCCGCCGCCGACATCATGTGCGCGGCCGTCGCAACCCCTGGCGTCGTCGGCCCTGACGGCAAGGTCGCCCACGCCCCGGCCATCCCCGAGTGGGACGGCGTCGACCTGGGCAACCACCTCCACCGCCACTTCCGCATCCCGACCCAGGTGTTCAACGACATGCGGATGGCCGCCCTGGCCGAACACTGGAAGGGCGTGGCCCGCGACGCCTCCGACGTGGTGTACGTCCACGTCGGCCGCCGCATGGGCACCGGCCTGCTGGTCGCGGGCAGGCCGCACGCCGGCGGGCACGGCGCCGCGGCGGAGATCGGCCTCTGGCGCGGGCTGCCGTGGGCGCACGCGTACGAACGACTGCTGGAACTGGCGCCCAGAGCCCTGGCCGGACGGAGCGCCGACCAGGGCGACGCGATCCAGGCCATCTTCGACGCGGCCAAGGCGGGCGACACGGCCGCCCAGGCGGGCATCGACGGGTTCGCCGACCTGCTCGTCCAGGGCCTCGCGCCGGTCATGGTGACGATCGACCCCGAACTGATCATCATCGGGGGCGGCATCTCGGCCGCCGGCGAGGCCATCCGTGAGCCGGTGCGCGTCCGCGTCGAACGCGAGACGGCCTTCCCGCCGACGGTCGTCTGCTCGGTCATGGGCGACCACTCGTCCGCGATCGGCGCCGTACGCAGCGCCCTCGACGTCGCCGAGGAACGCCTTTTCACCAACCTCTCTCCGACTCCCAAACCGGCCACGGTCTGACTGCCTGCCTTCGCCGGTTTCGATCGCGTCGGTCTCGGTGATGGAGCCGACGGCTTCTGTCGGGGACGATCTCTATGGTCTGCGTCATGACCACTGCCGTGCCGGCGCCTGGCGGCGCCCGCCTCCTCACCCCGCACCCCCGCGCCCCTCGGCGCGACGGCCTCGCGGGGGTGGGCGCGTGAGCGGGTGGGAGCACGTGGCGCAGGCCATCGCCGCAGGTGACGCGTCCAGGACGGCTGACGAGGTGTTACGCCTGGATACGGCCGGATGCCACGAGACGGCCCGTCGGCTGCCCCGCCACATAGGCCCTGCCCGGCAGGCCACGCAGGAGCACTTCGACCGGCTGCGGGCACAGATCACAACCGAGAACGAACACCATCGCAAGACGTTCATCGACGCCGAGGTGGCCCGCGGCCTGTCCGAGGACGAGGCGTTTCACCGGTGGTGGTCGACCGGCTCCTATCGGGCCCACCACCACGACGTCGACTGGACGATGCGCGACGACTGGATCGCCCCCATGCTGGTCGCGGGCGCGGGCACCCTGGGTGGCGCGGCCGCGGTCGCCACCTGGATCTTCCGGCGCGACTTCGCCGGCCGGAACGGAGACCTCCACCTGGAGCCGCTGCTGCGGGTCATCGCCGCGCGCCCACCCGAATGGCAGGCCGACCTTGCCGTACGCGTGGCAGGACGCCTGCGCGGCACCAGCCGGCAGCGGGCGGACGGCACCGTCGCGCTGGCGCTGGAACTGCTGCGCCGTACCGGAGCCCCGCTTCCCGACCATGAGCCGCTGGTGGCCGCCTGGGCGTCCACACCGCCCGACCTCGACGACGATCCGCTGGCCGAGCACCTGATTCCGCGCCTGTTCGAAGCCGAACGCGTGGGCCGGTTGCTGCGCGACGACCGAGGCGCGGAGGGGCAGGACGGCCGCCGGTCCTGGCTGCACGCGCTGCGCGACCTGGCCGCGGCCGGGCGTATTGAGCGGGAGGCGCTGGTCGACGGGTGCGTACGCCGGTTCCTGCGTGGCGGCAGCACGACGGACCTGCGGTTCTTCGTCCGCCTGCACGATCTGCTGGAGCCCCGGCCCCGAAGGCAAGCTCGTACGTGCCGGGCTCACCCTGCTCGACCAGGCCGCCCGTGCGGACGGCGATGACCTCGACCATTTGGCGCCCGCCCTGGCCTCGGCGTTCCTGTGCGAGTCCTACGAGGTCAGGCAGCGGTCGGTCCGGCTGGCGGTCAAGCACGCGCGACGGTTCACGCCGGCCGGAGCCGAGGCGGTGCGGGAGGCGGCGGACGCGCTGCCCCCGGACCTGGCGGCCCTCCTGGCCGAGGCCTACGGCGCCACCACGACGCCGCCCAGCCCCTCCGATCCCGGCGGCTTCGAGGCCGTCGAGCTGCCGGCGTTCAGCGCGCCGGGCCGCCGGCCCTTCCCCGGCCCGATCAAAGACCTCGCCGACACCTTCGACCAGCTCCACCACGAATACTCACTCGATCGGTGGCTCGACGGCTTCGTCCGTAATCCGCACAACAGGAAGCATCCACAAGCCCTACAACGTCACCCTCGACTTCACCGACATGAACCTCTACATCGCCCGCGGCAAGGCCACCTGATCACCGCGACCGCACGGCCGTCATAGGAGTTGCCGGCTCCTACGGGCGGCGGGGTAAGGGCGAACCAGACGCCCTTACCCCGCCGCCCGTTGCCGTACCAGGTAGGCTTCCGGGCGCCGCAGTAGCCATGCGCGGCCGGAGCCCAGCGGGTCGCGTCCCAGCTCAGGCGCGGTTTGGCGGCTCATCGCACGGTTCTTGACGGCACCCCGACTCCCACAAGACGATTCCGTCCTCGTGGCATCGGACGCGGGAGCGGACGGCGGAAGTAGGTGCCGATCACAGCGCTCCGAACAAGGGCGGCGCACCCCGATCGCGGTGACAGCCTTGGCGCCGTTCAGGTGCGGCTCGGTGTCGGCTCCGGGTCGGGGAGAAGGGCGGCCGGGCGGTGGGGGAGCAGCAGCGGGGTCGCCAGCAGGAGCACGCCGGCCAGGCCGATGGCCGTACGCGGGCCGAGCAGGCCGCCCAGAACGCCCCAGACGGCTGTCAGGAGCGCGGCCGAGGCCTTGGTCGTCACCGCCCAGGCGGACAGCGTTCGGGCGACCCGGTCGGTCGCGGTGCGCTCGAGGCGGTAAGTGGCGCTGACAGGGTTGAAGACCCCGCAGCAGAAGATGAGCCCGAGCTCGACGCCCATCACCAGGAACAGCCCTCCGGTGCCCGGCCCCAGGAAGGCCAGGCCGATGGGCCAGAGCGCGCGCAGCGCCCCGGCCACGACCAGGACCCGGTGCTGCCCGAACCACGTGACGAGCGGCCGGGCCAGTCGCGAACCGAGCAGCCCACCGATCGAGGGCGCGGCGAAGGCGAGGCCGTACTCCCACGGTGTGAACCCGAGCTGACCGAACATCAGGACGGCCAGCAGCGGCTGGGTGGCCATCACCAGGCCGTTGAACAGGGCGGTGTTGAACAACAGCCGACGCAGCGCCGCATCGGCGAGGATGTACCGCCAACCGTCGACCAGGTCCCCGGCCCGCAGGCGCGCGGCCGCCCGGCGCTCGGGCCGCGGCTCGTGCCCGCCCATCGCGCCGATGCCCAAGGCCGAGAGCAGGTAGCTGACCGCATCGGCCACCACCGTCGCCACCGGACCGAGGAGCCCGATCGCCGCGCCACCCAGCGGCGGTCCGATGATCGTGGTCGTCCAGGTCGTGGACTCGAATCGGGCGTTGGCGACCAGCAGGTCCTCGGCCCGCAGCAGCGTCTTCAGGTACGCGCCGGAGGCGGCGCGGAAGGTGATGTCGGCCGCCGCGACGACGACCGAGACCAGCAGGAGCTGGAGGAAGGTGAGCACGCCGAGCGCGAACGCGGTGGGGATCGTCAGCAGCGCCGCGAACCGTACCAGGTCCATCGCGATCAGCACCGGCCGCTTGCGGCGGAACTCCACCCACGGCCCGAGCGGCACCGCCACCGCCGCACCCACCAAAGCCCCCACGCAGGAGAGCGCGGCGACCTCGGCCGGTCCGGCGTGCAACACCTGGACGGCGATCAACGGGAACGCCCCGAAGGCGAGCCACGTACCGAGCGCGCTGGTCCCATACGCTCCCCAGAGCCACCCGAACCGCCGTCCCAGCCGGTGCCTGTTCCTCATGCCCGATGCTCCTCGTCACTCATCCGTACAACCGATCGGCGATCGAAGGCATCAAAGCGCGCGCCATACCAGGAGATCAAACAACTGCAGGGCTGTCGGCCACAACCAACGGTTGTTCCCGTAGGGTGTCGGCATGGACCTCGACACCGTCCGGACCTTCGTCGCCGCCGCCGACGCGGGGCAGTTTCAGGAGGCCGCCGCCGAGCTGGCGGTCACCCAGCAGGCTGTCTCCAAGCGCATCGCCGCGCTGGAGCGCAACCTCGGCGTGCGGCTGTTCACCCGCACCGCGCGCGGCGCCGAGCTCAGCATCGATGGGCAGGCGTTCCTGCCCCACGCGCGCGAGCTGCTGCGCGTCGCCGAGCGCGCGGTCGCGTCCGTACGCACCGGCCGCCGTCCGCTGCGCGTCGACATGATCGCCTCGCGCAGCGCGGCGTCGGGCCTGATGCGCGGCTTCCACCGCGCGCACCCCGAGATCGAGCTCGACGTGGTGATGCTGTTCGACGTCGAGACGGCCCTGGCCGCCATTCGGTCCGGGACGATCGACGCGTCCTTCCGCGCCGTCGGCGTGCCCGGCCGGCCCCTTCCCGAGGACATCGAATCCGTCCGGGTGCTCGACGAGGCGCTCCAGCTCCTCACCGGACCCGCCCACGCGCTGGCCGGCGCCCGGTCGGTGACCGTCGCTCAGCTGGCCGGGCACCGGATCTGGATGCCCGGCATCGTTCCCGGCACCGAGTGGGCCGCCTACTACGACGATCTCGTCGCCGAGTTCGGCCTCACCATCGAGGCGACCGGCCCCAACTTCGGCTCCGACGCGCTCCTCGACACCATCGCCGACACCCCGGCCTTGGCCACGTTCATGGGCGAGCGGACCCGCCTGGTCTGGCCCGCCGACCACGGCCTGCGCCGCATCCCGGTGACCGGCCCGACGCCCGTCTACCCGCACTCGCTCCTATGGCACCGCGACAGCCCCCATCCAGCGCTGGCCACCCTCCGCGCGCACCTCGCCGCCACAACGGCCGGCCACGACGCCGCCGGGACCTGGGTACCGGAGTGGGTGCTGCCGCGCTGAACGCCGCCGCGTCCGCGGTCATCGTGGCCGGATCGACCGACGGTGACTCAAGGCAGGCATGGGCATCGACACACTCCGCACACCTCATTCGTCCGCTGTATCCGAAGCTTCCGTGGAGGCGGTTACCGGCCGGTCGGAGTGGGTGGGACACCACACCCGACCGCGCCGCTCATCGTGCTCAGCCACCGGCCGCTTCCGGCCGCTTCCGGCGGCGCACGACCGCCAGACGCTGGTCACCACCGGGATCGAGGATCGCACGGCAGGCCGCCGACAGGAAGGATGCCGCGCTCATGGGAGCGCTCGGCGTCACCCGCCTGCACAACGAAGTGACGATCCTCGTGACTTAGGCCGTCCTGCCCGCCATGCTCGAACAGGGCTGGGGACGCATCATCTATCTCGGTACCGGCCTCAGCCGCGCGCCCCGGGAGGGCATGATCGCCCTGGGCACGGCCAAGGCCGCATTGGCGCAGTTCGCCCGATACCTCGCCCAGGAACTGGGCCCGCGGGGCATCACGGTCAACATCGTCGAGCCCGGCCCGGTGGAGGACACCCGCATGGCGAGTGTGATCGACGAGGAGCACAAGCGGCGGCAGGTGGCCGTCATCCCTCTGGGCCGCCTGGCATACCCGGGCGACGTCGCCCAAGTGGTCGCCTTCTACGCCAGTGAGGACAACGCCTTCATGACCGGCACCTCAGCCGCGGTCAATGGCGGGATGTCCATGTACTGACGCATACGCGCGCGGGTGCGCGGCGGTGACACGATCAAGGAAAACGTTCATGTACACGATCGATCTCGCCTACGTGGGACGGGGCCTGCACGAGGAACTGGCCGCCTACATCGCCGACCAGCAGGACTTCTACGCCGAGGAGGGCGTCCACGTCACGCTGCGCGACGGCTGCGTCTGGGACGAGGAGCGGCTGCGCCGCGGCGCCACCATCGGGCTCGGCCGGGCGCTGCTGTCCCGGCTGACCGATGGCACCCCCTGGGTCGCGCTCAATGTCAACACCGACCGCCCGCTGTTCTGGTTCCTCGCCCGTTCCGACCTGACCTCCCTGGCCGACCTGGCGGGCCGGCGGCTGGCGGTGCACGCCCCCCACACCGCACCCGGGTGCTTCACCCGGCGTCCCCGCCACCTTCACCGCAGCCGAGTACTACCGCATCCCGGCTTCCTCGTGATCTTGTAGGATCCGCTGACGCACCCGAGCCTGTCAGGAGCAGACATGATCATGAATTTAGCCGCCGCTCTGGCCATGACCGCCACGCTCGGCACCGCCCCCGCCCAGCCGCCGGTCGGCAAGCTGCCGGGCACCTCGGCCAAGGTCGTGGCCAAGATGGCCGGTCGGCCGATCCAGCTCACCTCCTACTCGACGCCGTCGACCAGGCCGCCCTTCAGCAAGCGGGTCTGGGATCCGGTCAAGCGCGCGTTCGTGGAGACCGAGGGGGAGGTCGCCGTGTCGCCCGACGAGCGCTGGACGGCGACCCTCGCCGAGACCAGGCCCCCCGGCAAGCCGACGATGACGTTCGTGGACCGCCAGTCCGGCGACAGGACGAACGTGGAGCTGCCCGTCCCGGCCGACCCCGAGCAGGAGGGCCAGTACCTGCACACGCTCTGGCCCACATGGTCCCCGGACGGCCGCCACCTGCTGCTCAACGTGTTCGAGGCGGGGTTCGAGCCCCGTTCCGAGGGCATCGTCCTGATCGACGTGCCCACGCTGAAAGCCCGCTTCGTCCGCATCGAGAAGGCCCTCATCACCGTCGGCGGCTTCCAGTGGACCCGCGACGGCAAGGGTGTCGTGGTGCGCTGGGGCAAGAACGGAAAATCCTCCATCCGCCAGTACGACCTCACCGGCGCCGTCAAGCGGACCTGGCACGTACGCGGACGCCCGGCGGCCCAGGGACAGGGGACGTTCACCCCGTCGGGCCGCCGCTTCGTCACCGCCTGCATGTCGCTGGAGAAGTCCGCCTGCGTGTGGGACACGGCCACCGGCAAGGCCGTCACCAGGATCAAGCTGGCCTTCAGCCCCGTCTGGAGTCCCGTGCTGGGCTGGTACGACGAGAGCCATCTGCTCGCGCCGACCCCCGAGGGCGTGGGCGTCGTGGACCTCAAGGGCAAGGTCGTCGAGACCCTGCTCAAGGTGCCGAAGAAGCAGGGCCTCTACCTCCGGTTCGAGGCGCGCGGTAAGGGCTGACGACCCTCGCGTCCGGGCTCAGGTGTTGATCTGGAGGACCCAGATGGAGACGTGATCCGCGTTGTGGGTGTAGATCACGCGGAAGGTGTCGGTACGTAACTCCAACGCGCTGGGAATGCCGCCATACGGTACGGCCGCGAGCGGCTCAGGATCCTCGGCGAGGTCGAACAGGGTGTCCGCGATGATGGAACGCAGGCCGGGCGCGGCACGGCTCAGGATCTCGCGGACCGGGACATCAACGTGGAGGAGTCGTTTCAAGACCGCTCGCCGGGGGCTGGTAGGTCAAGGTCGGCGTACAGGGCGGCCTTGCTGTCGTACGTGATCATCTCGCGCTCGCCTCGCTCATTGGCGGCGATCGCTTCCGCCACGCGCCCGGCCTCCAGTTCGCGGTGGGCGCGTAGTAGTTCCTGGTAATCCTGCTCGGAGACGAGGACGGCGCGCTCGCTGCTGGAACGGCGGATGGTGGTGGGCTGGTGGCCGTGTACGGCGCGTGATACCAGGGTGCCGAGTTGGGAGCGGGCTTCGGCGATGCCCAGCGCCTCGATGGTCATGTGGATCCTCTCCCGCTTCGCTCTGCCCGAACGGTTCTACGATACGCGGCTGGCACTGAAAAATTGTACAACCTGAGCAACTTGTACAACTTGTACAACTTTACCCGATTCGCAGCTGACTGCTTTTGAGCCGTAGCCGATCCGAAGGAATCCATAAGTCCGTCGCACGAGTGTGAGGGGCAACCGTTCACCGCGCCGCGGTGTTCTTGCCGACGTTCTTGCCCCCACCTTCCTCGGTCTTCGGAGCCCTCATGACCACCCGCCGCTGGACGGCTCTACCCGTGTTGCTGGTCGCGGTGTTCGTGACCACGCTGGACTTCTTCGTCGCGAACCTGGCCCTCCCGTCCATCCGCGCCGACCTGCGGGCGGGCGACGCCTCTGTGCAGTTCGTGATCGCCGGGTACGGGCTGGCGTACGCGGCCGGGCTGATCGCCTCCGGGCGGCTCGGCGACCTGTACGGGCATCGACGGGTGTTCCGTACCGGGCTGGCGCTGTTCACACTGGCGTCGGCGGAGTGCGGGCTCGCGGGCGGGGCGGCTTGGCTGGTGGCCGGCAGGATCGCGCAGGGCGTCGCGGCGGCGCTGCTCGCACCGCAGGTCCTCACGCTGCTCGGGGAGCTCTACCGGGGCGCCGACCGGGCCACGGCCTTCCGCTGGTACGGCACGGTCGTCGGCCTGGCCGGGGTGAGCGGCCAGGTGATCGGCGGTGCGCTGGTGGCCGCCGAGCACCTGGGGCTGGGCTGGCGGGGCTGCTTCCTGGTGAACGTGCCCATCGGCGTCGTGGCGCTGGCCATGACCGGACGCGTGCTCCCTGCGCCCGTGCCGTCACCGTTACGGCGGGCCGGGCTCGACGTGGGCGGAGCCGGGCTCGTGGCCGCCGGGCTGGTGGCGGTGGTGCTGCCGCTGGTCGAGGGCCGTGAACAGGGCTGGCCGCCGTGGGCCTGGTGGTGCCTGGCCGCCTCTGGTCCGATCCTGGTCACGTTCGTCCGCCGGCAGCGGCGGCTGGTGCACGCGAGGCGGACCCCGCTGCTCGACCTCGACGTGTTCACCGACAGGACGTTCGCCTGGGGCCTGGTCGCCGTGGCGCTGCTCTTCGGCACCTCGGCCGGGTTGTCGTTCGTGCTCGCCCTCTACTTGCAGGACGGCCTCGGCCTCGGCCCGCTCGCTGCCGGAGCCGTGTGCACCGCGCTCAACGCGGGCTTCTTCGCCGCCTCGCTCCGCCCGGGACGCTTCGGCGCACCCGTGCTGCTGCTCGGGCTGTGCCTCCTGTACGAGGTCGTGGCGCGTGCGGCGCAGCCGTACCAGGTGGCCATGGCCCTTGTCGTGGTCGGCGCCGGGATGGGGCTGCTCATGTCGCCGCTGCTCTCCTCGGTGCTGTCAGCCGTACGCCCCGAGCGGGCGGGAGCCGCGGCCGGGGTGCTCGGGACCGTTCAGGAGACCGGGGGAGTGCTCGGCGCAACGATCACCGGCACCGTCTTCTTCGGCACGCTGGACGGCGGCGACTGGCGGGCCGCGATGCTGGCCGGGCTGTCCGTGCTGGTCGCGGGCGCGTTGGGCGTGCTGGCCCATGCCATGATGCGTCCGCCCGCACGTACCCCGGTGGCGGCGAGAGCATGCGTGCAGCAGGATGGCGGGACATGCTGATGCTGTGACCGGCTTCGTCATTGTCGAGTCCCTCGGGTCGAGCGTGGACTGACGATCAGGGCGTCGCGTTGTGCGGAGCTCAGGCGGTCAGGCCTCGGGGTGATGCCGTACGCGCCGCGCCCGACCTGCTCCACGGTGAGCGGGTCGGAGAGGATCGGACGACGGCTGATCGTGTCCAGGGCGTCGGCCGCCCGCTGGATGGGCCAGTTCAGTGCCGTGGCGAGTTCGTCCACGGTGAGTGGCCGAGCGGCGTACACCAGCGCGGCCAGCACCGTCAGCGCGTCGCGCACGACGGCGTCGGTGAGGCCGCTGCCGTTCATCTGCTCGCTGATCCAGGTGAAGAACTGAGCCATCTGGCCCAGCCGGGTGCCGGCGGGCGTGCCGGCGCCGAAGATCTCGATCCCGTGCCGCGCGGCCGCCGCGACCTCGGCGTGTGCCCCGGTGTCGGCTTTGAACGCCCGGAGCCAGACGTCGTCGTCGATGACGTACCGCTCGCGGCGGCCGGCCTCCTGCATGCGCCTGACCAGCTCGATCGCCTCGAGGTAGCCGATGGCCTTGGACACCGACGCCGGGCTGACCTGCAGCCGGCGTACGAGCTCGGCGGACGTCAGGCCCCCGGAGTCGGAGGTGAGCAGGCAGACGAACACGCGAGCGGGCATCCGGGGAAGGCCGGTCTCGACCAGCAGCGTCGCGAACCGCTCCACGAAACCGCGTACGGACGCGTCCGGCCGCCCGTCGGCCGGTGGCTCCGGGACCTGAACCGGTCTGCGGCGGCGGGCGCGCTGCCCGGCGGCCTGCTGGGCGCGGTCGGCCAGATATCCGTCGCGCGCGCTGTTGCGTGCCACTTCGCGGCTGATCGTGGACGTGGGCCTGCCCAGCCGCCGGGCGATCTCGGCATATCCCAGCCCGTCGGCCAGCCAGATCGCGATCTGCCGGCGATTCTCGTGGGTCAGCCTGCCTCCGGGCATGGGCCCGCCCTCCTGTCAGTTGTGCGTTCACCAACAGTACATTGCAACGGCTGGTCGGCGTGGGTTGCATTTATCGACAATGCTGTTGCAACGATCTGCGCGAATGACCAGTATGAAGGCGCATCATGGGGAATTTCTCGTTGACTGCATTTGAAATGCAACGTAGCCTTTTCTCGCTTGGAAAGAAACGAGGAGCACCTATGACAAGAGCGTTGGATGTGCCCCGGATGCGAGCTCGCGTGTCCGAGCTGCTCGCGGAATACCGGATCCCGAGCGCCGTGATCGGCGTCCTCCGCGACGGAGAGATCACCGACTTCGCTGTCGGCGTCAAGAACATCTCCACGCGGGAGCCCGCGACGACCGACACCATCTACCAGTGCGGCTCCGTATCCAAGACGTGGACCGCCCTCGCCTTCATGCAGCTCGTCGACGAGGGGAAAGTCGCCCTGGACGAGCCGGTGCGGACCTATCTCCCTGATTTCCGGGTCGCCGACCCCGATGTCAGCGCCAAGGTCACACCCCGCCATCTCCTCAACCACACCAACGGCATCGAGGAGAGCTACGGAGATCCGGGGGAGGACGACGACGTGTACGAGCGCATGGTGGCGAACATCGCCGGCGCAAGCCAGGTCCACCCCTTGGGCCACACGCACGGCTACAGCGCGGCCCTGGGCTACGCGATCCTCGCCCGCATCATGGAGGTGATCGACGGCAAGCGGTGGGACGACATCATGAAGGACCGCCTGTTCGACCCCTTGGGACTGACCTCGACGAGCAGCCGGCATGAGCACGCGGACCAGAACCGGGCCGCGACCGGATACCTGATCCGATCCCTCGAAGAGGGCCCCATCCTCTCGCCGCTGGATCACCTGCCGCGCTCCTTCGGCCCCGGAGGCAACGTCAACACGACAGCCCGCGAACTGCTCACAATGGCGTACGTCTTCCTCAACGAAGGAAAGGCGCCGAACGGGACCAGAATCGTCTCACCCGGCATCATCCGCGAGATGACGGAATCGCGGGTCCCCATACCTGACCCGTACATGTTCGGGCCGGAATGGGCACTCGGCCTCATCGTGTGCGACTGGCACGGCCAAACCGTCTACGCCCACGACGGCAGCGCGGTCAGCCAGAGCGCCCGCCTGCGGATCCTGCCGGAATCGAACATCGCCGTCTCGATGCTGGCGAACGCCGGGCCGCGCGACAGCTTCTACCGGAAGGTGTTCAACGAAATCCTGGCCGACCTCGGCGCGGTCACGATCCCCGACCTGCCGGAGCCCGACCCGACCCTGGCCCTCGATCTGTCCAGGTACGAAGGCTCCTACGAGCGTCCCGGCACCCGCTACGAAGTGGCGGCCGAACACGGAAAACTCCACCTCAGGTTCACCCTGAACCCCATGGAGGCGCAACTCCTCGATAAACCAGAACAGCTCGACTACGAACTTCTCCCGATCAGCGAGACCCACTTCTTGATGCCTTCGAACGATCCGCTCGAAGACCCGCAGACCGTCGCGATCTACGACTTCAAGAATGGTGCCGCACAGTATCTTCACCTCAATTGCCGAGTAAATCCGAGAGTTAATGAGGAGGGTGCCACGATGCATGTCATGGCTGTTTCCACGATTTCCGACACCGACGGTTTCTGGGATTGCCTGAAGACGGCGTACGGCCGGCTTCCCAAGGGTGCCAAGTGGACGCTGGCGGTGGCGAGCACCGACGGGACCAAGGCGGTGAACGTCATCGTCCATGACTCGATCGACGGCGTCAGGACCTTCTTCGAGGATCACGCCGGCGCCTTCGCCACGACGGATTACTTCGAGGCCGACGCGTCAAACGCGGTCGGCCTCCCGACGACGTAACCGCTCCTCGCACTGCCGTCCGCCCGAGCAGCATTCGACACCGCCAAGACCCCATCTGCTTACGGGACGACTTTGCCGGCCAGGAAAGATCCGTCATCGTGCGTCGCGTATCCCGAGAATGTAGATCGCGGTGAGCGCGACGGCACGGTTTTCGTCATGTGACAGATCTGCGAGGGCTCGTGACGCCGTGGTTCCCGGGATGTCCGCGAGCGCCTGTGTCAGCCGTAGACGTGCGGACGGTTCAACGGTGGCGTGGGCGAGGCGATCAACGAGCCTGGTAGCGATCTGATCCGCCAACGCGGGACGACTAGCCAGCGCGCTCAGGGCGTCGGCCGCGTCGACGTCATTCGTCCCCTCGACGACGATGTCGATGAGCGTCGGGATCGCGTCGACCACTCCACGTGCCCCGAGCGTCAGAGCCGCATATCTGCGGACCACGATGTCGGGGCTCGTGAGGGCGTCCTGCAGCAGTGTGGTCGCCGCACCGTTCGGAATCTCGGCGATGGCCTGGACGGCACGTTTGCGCACCTCGGCCACTGGTGAGCCGAGGCCCTCCGCCAGCAGCGCGAATCCGTCATCGCCTGATTGCGCCAAAGCCCATCGAAGGGCTCCGGCGACGTTCGGGTTCGTCTCGCTCAGCACTGCCTCGACCAGTGCTTCCACCGGCATCGGCGCCTCTCCGACTGAGGACAAGGCCGCGCGCTGACGCTTGTCGGCGCTGTTCGACCCCAACGCCTGCAGGAGTGCGACGATCTGGAGGACGTCCTCCCAGCCGGTGGGTTCTACGGCGTCGATCCGGCGCAGTCGCGTGAGCAGCTCCGTCTCCGCCGCGATGCGTTCTCGTGTCTGGCGGATGAGGTCGTCGACGAGCTCTGAGGGCGTGAAGTCGGGATCATCGAGTGCGCGCCTGACTTCACGCAGCGACAGCCCCAATGACCGCAGGCTCTCGATCTGGAAGATCCGCCGGATGTCCTCGCTGGAGTACTCGCGATAGCCCGCCTCGGTACGGCCCGTTGGCCGCACCAGGCCGAGCGAGTCGTAATGCCTGAGCATGCGGGCGCTGACCCCGGACCGCCGGGCCACATCACCGATCAACACGGCCCATCACTCCTCCTTGCTGGTAGTGCCGAGAGCCACCACGCGCTTCGCCTCCTCGATCGCGAACTCGAATGCGGCATCCGGGTCGTTCAACAGCCGTTCCGTGGCGATCGCGTGGGCGCGTACGCGTGGGTCGAGATCCGTCATCGCAGCGTGCAGCGTGGGCACGATCACCTCACCGAGCGCGACCAGCGCTCGGCTGAGGCTCAGCTGCATCTCACGTGCGCCGCGCCCGAGTTGTGTCGACAGCACCGCGGCCAACTCGGGCTCCTCACCTTCGGGCACGAGCACGACCGCCGCCCGCCAAGCGCTCCGCGCCACCTCGTCGTCGGCGTCGGACAGAAGCGCCCGGGTGATCGCCGGCCAGGCTTGCCGATCCCCGATCTTGGACAGCGTATGCAGTGCCTGGCTTCGTGCCTGCCCGCGCTCCGAGTGGAGTTCCTTGAGAACCTCTGGAACCGTCATGGATGGTGAGTGGCGGGTGAGTGCCCAGGTCAGCATATCGCGCACATGGAATTCGGGTTCGATCGCGCATCGTTCGATGAGCTTGTCGATGAACCGCGGGTCAGGGGCCGTACCGACCGCCATCGCAGCCCGCAGCCGCACTGACGAGTCGCTGTCCTCCAGCCCCTCGAAAGCTGGTTTCTGCATGGTCATCGGGACCACCTCCTTGGCAACAGTGAAGGCCTTGTCACTGTGTCAAGGTCAAGCGGGATCACCAGGCACCCTGCCCGAGTGGACCGAGGTGAAGGAGTCCAGTTCGTCTGCTCGCCGGAGGTCCTTGGGGCGGCCTATGGCGCGACGCATCCGGATGAGGTCTCTTCGGGAGGCGTAGTGAACTTCCAGGCCGCCCGGGTCGACCGCGGTGATCGCGTGGTCGAGGAAGTCTTGGACTCGAAGGTCGCCCCAGGGGAGCGCCGGGGTGCAGCAGTCGCCGCTGGCTCCGGGTGAGGTGAACAGCGCTTTGGGGCGGAGAAAGGACTCCGGGTGAGGTGCTACGGGGATGCCCTTTTCGTCGATCAGTTGGGCATTGACGGAGGTGAAGGCGGCCGCCAGGGCTGGGGCGTGCGCCGGGGCGCCATCCCAGAGCAGGTCCAGATCACCGGTCAGTTCGGTGGATCCATGCATGATGCCGGCGACCTGCCCGATCACCACGGCTCGGACGCCGCTGTGATGGAGGGCTTCGAGCAGCGGGAACGGGTCGAACCCGATGGCATCGTCCGTGCCGATCGTGCCGACGACGTCGGCGTCCTGGTGGCTCAGGCCGGTGCTCGCCCGGTTCAGGGCCAGTTCGCGGGTGCGTCGGGCGGCGGCGCGGAGTCGGTCCAGCGGTTCGTCGATCATCTGATTCATGTAACACCATCAGCGGTGCTGGGGCATCGCCGAGAACGGGGGAACGGTGTTCACGCATCGGCCCGCCGCGTCGAGGATCCGTCCGCTGTGCTTGATGACGCGCAGGGTGATGGCGCGGTCGTCGACTGTCATGCGGGGCAGGCGGGCGGTGAGCCGCTCCTCGAAGCGCACCACGTCCGACGTCGTACGCAACCATGCCTCCAGATACAGGTTCTGCGGCCCGGCGGTGAGAAAGGCGACCCGGACCTCGGGGATGGCGGCCAGTTCCTTGTTCGTCTCGGCCAGTGAGTCCATCGGCACCCGCGCCCAGAAGCAAGCGGTGACCGGCCAGCCCGACAGCGTCCGCGCCATGTCGCAGCGCAGCGTCAACTGACCGCTGCCCAGCAGCGCGTTCATCCGGCGGCGGGCGGTGGCGAGGCTGGTGCCGATCTCCGCGGCGAGTTCGGCCAGGCCCAGCCTGCCGTCCCTGGCCAGCGCGCCGGCCAGGGCATGGTCCACTTCTCGCAGCACGAGGGGCGGCGCCGGTCGCGGGCGCGCCGCCTCGCTGAGGCGAGTCACCGCGGCGGGCTCCAGGTTGCGCAGCCGCCAGCGGCTGCTGGCCCGTGCGTCACCGACCATCAGGTAGCTGCCCATGCGCGCCACGCCAGGTAGCCGACCGGGTCGTTCCAGCAGGTAGTGCGAGAGTTCCTCCAGGTTCCGCGCCACGACCAACGCGACCAGGTCCCGGCGACCACTCATCAGCTTGATGCCGTAGGCCTGCGGATCCGCCGACAGGGTCTCGGCGACCTCGACGACGCGTCCTGGATGGCAGTTGATCTCCAGGATCGCCCCGCATTCCTGCGTGAACCCGTTGGTGAGGAAGCCGGTCACCCAGGCATGGTTGGCGGACCGCATCCGGCGCCAGCGCCGTGACGCCGTGGCCGGGTCGACCTGCAGAACCTCGCCGACGAGTGACCACGGGGCTCGGGGGTGGATCTGCAGGGCGTTGACGATCGCCAGGTCGAGTTCGTCGGGCAGCTCGGCCATGTCACATCCCTGCATGTCTATGTTGCACGGAATCCGGCATTCAGCCGACCGTGGTGAAAAAATCCGGCGATTTCGCTGAGTGCGGTGAATGCCGTACCGAGACTACCGGCCTAAGGGCTCCACGCCACCGGCGCGAACTCACTCCCTGGAGACAGCCAATGACCTGGGCTCCGGCCTGCGACACCTCCCTGCGGTTCGAAGGCGCCGTGCTGATCGACGGCTCCGGCGCCCCGCCCGTTCCGAACGCCACGGTCATCGCCGATGAGGGCGGCCGGATCCGCTACGCCGGCTCGGCCGCCGAGGCGCCGGCCACCTCCGAGGCGGTCGTGATCGACGTGACCGGGCATACCCTGCTGCCAGGGTTCTTCGACTGTCATGTCCACATGGCCATGACTCCCGGCCGTCGGCCGGCCGAGGGGCTCGGCGCCGACCCGGTGGTGGACGTCATCGCCACCGCCGGTCGGCTGCGCGAGACCCTGCACGCGGGGGTCACCACGGTCCGCGATCTGGGCGGCACCCCCGCCGGATTCCGTACGGCCATCGAGCAAGGCCTCATCGAAGGACCTCGCCTGCAGGTCGCCGTCAAGGTCATCGGGCATACCGGCGGCCACGCGGACTGCTCGCTGTCCAGCGGGATCAACGCCGCTCCCTGGCTCACCGAGCTCGCCGACACCCCTGATGAAGTACGCGTGGCCGCTCGCCGGATGTTCCGGGACGGTGCCGATGTGATCAAGGTGTGCGCCACCGGGGGCATGGGCAGCCCACACGACGATCCCGATGACGAGGGGCTGACCATAGAGGAGATGCGGGCGGCGGTCACCGAGGGACGCCGCCACCGTGGCCGCAAGGTCGCCGCCCACGCGCAGGGAGCCGCCGGAATCCGCAACGCTCTGCTCAGCGGAGTCGCCAGCGTCGAGCACGCCTACGGCATCACCGATGAGCTGTGCGACCTCGCTCGTCAGCAGGACGCGTTCCTGGTGCCGACCCTGGCGACCGCGTTCCGGCCGCTCGATCCGGTCGGCATGCCCGAATACCACTTTCGCAAGAAGTCCCGCTGGGCGGGCGTGACCAAGGAGAACATCGCCCGCGCCATCTCCCATGGCGTCAAGATCGCCGTAGGCACCGACGCGGGAGTGACACCCCATGGGTTCAACCTGCGGGAACTGTCCTACCTCGTCGAACTCGGCATGGAGCCGATGGCGGCCATCATCGCCGGCACCCGCACCTCGGCGGAGTTGCTCGGCCTCGCCGACACCCTCGGCACCGTCGAGGCAGGCAAGATCGCCGATCTCGTCGTCGTGGCCGGCGACCCACTCGCCGACATCTCCCTCCTCGGCAGTCCGCGGAGCGTCGTCCTGGTGGCTCAGGCCGGAGTCATCCGTAAGAACCTGCTGCTACACCCGCTGACTACCGGAAAGGAACAGCTATGAAGATCAGCCGAACTCGCATCGCCATCAACCCCCTGCAGTGGGTGGCCAGTCCTGATGGCTGGATCGACCCTTCGCTCGCGCCGTCGTTGGACGCGCAGCTCAGGACGATCCGTGAGGCCGGACTCATGGCCGTGCACAGCTCCGTACCCGCCGGTGTGACGGTAGAGGACTACGCGAAGTCGCTCGCCGATCACGGGCTGAGTGCCGCGCCGGGGTACCTCCCGGTTCGGCTCAGCGACGACGCGACCGAGAAGGCGCAGGCACTGGAGAGCGCCGCCCGCGCAGCCGAGCAACACGCGGTGCTGGGCGTGCCGACGATGTTCCTGGCCATGGGCATGGCCAAGGACGCGCCACGCGTGGCCCGGCCGGCGGTCGGTCACCTGGCCGACCAAGACCGTCTGGAACGGGTGCGGGACCTGCTGGCCGAGGTGGCCGGCGTCATCGGGGCCGGCGGGATCACTCCGGCCTTTCACCCGCACGTGGGCACCTGGGCCGAGACGGAGGAGGAGACCCGGTTCGTCTTGGACACCGTGGACGCGTCGGTGCTCGCCTTCGGCCCGGACATGGGCCACCTGGCCTGGGCCGGCGCGGATGCCGCACAGCTCGTCCGCGACTACGCCGACCGGGTGGCGAGCGTCCACATCAAGGACCTCCGGCTGACGCTCGCGGAGCGGGCCAGGAGCGAGGGCTGGGACTACCGCCGGACCGTCCTGGCCGGCCTGTGGTCCGAACCGGGCCATGGCGACGCGGATGTCGACGGTTTCCTGCGGGCGCTGCCGGAGGACTTCGACGGCTGGCTGATCATCGAGGTCGACCGCGGCGCCCAGGCGACGCCGGAGGACAGCGTCCGGTTGTGCGGAGCATGGGCGGCCGCGCACACGTAAAGGTTCCTGCGGCCGGAGCACGAGGAGCAATGATGAGCGGCCCGGTCGTGCACATCGTCGATGACGACCACGACCTGAGACAGTCGCTGGCCTTTCTCTTTGAGAGCGTCGGCATCCAAGCGCTCACGTACCCCGACGCCGTGACGTTCCTCGCCGAGTACGACCCGGCCGAGCCGGCCGTGCTGATCGTCGACGTCCGGATGCCTGGCGTGAGTGGGTTCGAGCTGCAGGAGCGGCTGCTCGGGCTCGACTATCCCGCCCCGATCATCTTCTGCTCCGCTCACGGTGACATCTCGATGTCGGTACGGGCGCTGAGACGGGGGGCGGTCAACTTCCTGGAGAAGCCGTACAAGCCGCAGCAGATGCTCGAAGTCGTTCAGGAGCAGTTGCGGGAAGCCGGGCGGCGCTTCAGCGAGCACGCTCACCGGCAGACCGTCCGTGAACGGGTCGAGTCGCTCACCGCGCGGGAGCTCGAGGTGCTCAGGCTTGTCGTCGACGGCCTGCCCAGCCGGCTCATCGCCCGCCGGCTCGGCACCAGCGTGAAGACCGTCGATGTGCACCGCGCCCGGATCAAGGCCAAGACCGGCGCCGAGAGCCTGGGGGCGCTGGTGCGTGATGTGCTCCAGAACCGGATCGAGCCGTGACGGCCCGGTGGCGTCACGAGGATATGACCGGTCAGGCGCTGAGAGCGTGGAAGCGGCGCTGGAAGTAGACCAGGGCGCCGCCGTCCGCACGTGCGGTGACCGCGTCGATCTCGACGAAGGCCACCGTGTGCGAGCCCTGCGTACGCCTGGTGACGATGCGTCCGACGATCGAGGCGAGCGCGTCGCGCAGGACGGGTACACCATGGGTGTCGAAGTCCCAGGAGCCCGCGCCGAAGCGCTCGGCGGTCGGCACGTTCGTCGCGCCGGCGAAGTGCATCGCCAGCTCTTCCTGGTCGGTGCCGAGGACATTGACGCAGACGCGCCCGTTGGCGAGGACGATGTCGTGCGAGCTGCTGGACCGGTTGACGCAGACCAGCATGGTGGGCGGGGTGTCGGTGACGGAGCACGCCGCGCTCACCGTCACGCCCGCTCGGCCGTGCCGGCCGTCGGTGGTGACGACGTTGACGGCGGCGGACAGGTTCGCCATCGCGGTACGGAAACCGCGCTGGGCCTCGGTCTGGTCGTCCACGGCTGCCTCCTGATGGTGAGCGGGTGCTTCCGAAGCTAGGCCGCGACCCTTGGGCGCCGATAGTGAGACTTCATCCGCACCGGCTGAAGGTTTCCCCTACTCGCCGATGGGTCGCTCCGGTTGCGCGAGCGGCAGTGTGAACCCGAACCGCGACCCGCCCCCGTCCCGTTTCGCCGCCCAGATCGTGCCGTGCTGACGGGTGATGATCCGGTAGCTGAGCGCCAGGCCGATTCCGCTGCCGTGTTCCTTGGAGGTGAACGACTCCGCGAACGGGTCGCGCGGCAGGCCCCGGCCCCGGTCGTCCACGGTGAAGGTGCCGTCAGCGGACGTGGCGATGACGATCGACTTCGCCGCGGACGGTGACTGCGCCATCTCGTCGACGGCGTTGAAGGCGAGGTTGAGCACCACCTGGCCGGTCAGCACCCGTTCGCAGCGCACCAGCACCGGCTCGGGACAGAGCCGGACCTGGACCTCGACGCCGAGCGGCGCCGCTCGCAGCCGCACGAAATAGCGGCATTCTTCGACGATGTCGTTGAGGTCGGCCACCTGTTCCACCTGCTCCAGATGGCCGACGAAGGCACGCACCGAGCTCACGATCGCGGAGGCGCGGTCGATCTGGTCGACCGCACCGGTGATGCCGTGGGTCAGCCACTCGCGCTGCTCCAACCGGTCGGCCCGGTGGCGCACCCCGGCCAGGAAGTTGGCGGCGGCGGCCAGCGGCTGGCCGAGCTCGTGGGCGATCGCCATGGCCATGTCGCCCATGGCGTTGTAGCGGGCCAGGTGGTTCTCCCGGTGCAGCTCGCGGGTGCGGCGGACGTGATCCTGGACCCGGTCGGAGACGTCGTGCAGGATCATCAGCAGGGCGTCGCTGTCTTCCTCACGCAGCCGTTCCAGCGACCCTTCCAGCCACACCCGCTCGCCATGGGGGTGGCACACCTCCAGCTGGACCGACGTGACCGGGGTGGCGCGAGTGAGGACGTCCTGCCAGCTCGCCTCGCGGCCGTCGAGCCGCAGCCGGGCGAACGCGGTCAGCGGCCGCATCGGCTCGTCCGCCTGCTCGTTCACCGGTGCGCCGATCGCGCTGAGCGCGGTGTCGGTCGCGAAACGGATCATCCCCGTCGCGTCCAGCATCAGCGCGAGGGTGGAGGTGTAGTGGGCCAGCGCGTCGACGTACGACGTGGTGAGCCGCAGCTCGCGCTCGACCCGCTGCTCGCGCTCGATGTCGCGGAACTGCACCATGACCGCCGGCCCCTGCGCGAGCTCGACCCGCACCGCGAGGGCGTCTGTCGGGATGACCCGCCCGGACTTGGAGCGGTAGTGCCATTCGATCCGGCTCGCGCCCTTGTCCACGGCGTCCTGCAGCCAGTCCCGGCCGATGATCCGGTCGTACTGCTGTGCCGAGCTGCTCATGTGGTTGGCCTTGAGCGGCCGGATCTCGTTCAGCGTGAATTCCAGCAGTTCGCAGGCGGCCGGGTTGGCCCACAGGATGTTCTTGGTCGCCGCGTCGTGAACGAGCACGCACATCCGGGAGGCGTTCATCATCGCCACGAAGTCGTCGGTGACGAGCTCGGGAGCCCGCGGATCTACTGGCATCACCACAGCGTAGGTCCCGGGCCGGAGAACGGGTGTTAAAGAAATCCCCTACGCCGGCCCGAGGAAATGACGACTGACGGATCGGTGGCGCTCTTCTTACGCTGGAGCACATACCGAACCTCATGAGGAGCTGTGATGGCGCAGAGTCAGGGGACCGAGGCCGAACGCGCGGCGCGAAACAGTGCCGCCGCGTTCGACGAGATGCTCGCCGAGCTGGCCGAGCGTCGACAGGAGTTCCGCGAGCAGCGCTACGTCTCCAAGGACTTCGTCCACCGGCTCAAGGGGCTCGGCTTGTACCGTTCCGCCACGCCGGAGCGGTTCGGCGGGCAGACGATGCCGCCCGCGGAGTTCCTCAAGAAGATCGAGCGGATCTCGGCCGTCGACGGCTCCACCGGCTGGGTCGCGAGCTTCGGCTCCCAGCTGGTCTATCTGGGCTCGCTGCCGCTGGAGACCCAGGCCAAGCTGTACGCCGACGGCCCTGACGTCGTCTTCGCCGGGGCGCTGTTCCCGATCCAGCAGGCCACCCCCACCGAACGCGGCTTCCTGGTCAACGGCCGGTGGAAGTTCGCCAGCGGCTGCATGGCCGCCGACATCATCTGTGTCGGCATCCCCGGCGACGACTCGACCTCCGGCAAGCCCCGTGGGGCTCTGGTGAATCCGGCGGATCTGGAGATCGTGCGGGACTGGGACGTCGTCGGCATGCGGGGCACCGGCTCCTTCGATCTGCTCGCCGACAATGTCGAGGTGGATCGCGAGTGGACCTTCATCCGCGGTGGGGAGCCGGTGGTGGACGAGCCGCTCTACCGCTACCCCGCGATCACGTACGCCGCCCAGTCGCTCTCCGTCGTCTCCGCCGGCGTCGCCCGGGCCGCCCTCGACTTCGCCAAGGAGGTCGGCAGCGGCCGGGGCAGCATCACCGGCGCCCCGAAACTCGCCGACCGCGCCTACTACCGCGCCGGCATCGCCGAGTCCGAGGCCGTGCTCCGCTCCGCGCGCGCCTACTTCTACGAGGCCGCCGACGAGGCCTGGCAGACGCTCGTCGCCGGCGGCCTGGTCAGCGACGAACAGAACGCGCATCTGCGACTGTCCGCCGCCTACCTCGCCCGGACCTCCTCGGAGGTGGTCCACAAGGTCGTCTCCCTCTCCGGCACCGCCGCGATCTACCGCGATCACCCGCTGCAGGCCCTGCTCGGCGACGCGCTGGTGCCGCAGGAGCACGCCTTCCTCAGCCCGGCGATGTACGACGCCGCGGGCGCCGTCTTCATGGGCCGGCCACCAACCGTCCCCGCCTTCCGCTGAGCGACGGAGACACATCGAAATACGCGTCTAGCGTCGTTCGAGCGTGAGCAGCGGCTCAGAGAACACCGGCGCCGGCGCTCCGGGATCCGCGGCGACAGCCTGCTCCAGGCGGCGGAAGCCGGCCTCCAGTTCGTCGGGACTCAGCTGAGCGAAGAACGAAAGGGTGCGCAGGCGCAGCCGTTCGAGCATGTCAGCGCGAGTACCGGAGGACGGCTCGGTAACCGTGCCGAAGCCGGTGACGCGCCAGCCTTCCGAGGTGAACATCGCGATGGCCTCGTGCAGCGGCTGAAACAGCGAGGCGTCCACCTCGTAGCCGCGGGGGAAGTGCGCCAGCCACCACGGCCTGGGATGGTGGTCGCTGAAATTCGCGCGCAGTAGCAGCCGCCCGCCGGGCCTGAGCACCCTGGCCAGCTCCCGCACCGCCCGCGGCTTGTCCTGGACGTGGTGCCAGGACAGGAACATGAGAGCGTAGTCGGCGCTGCCGGACGGCACCGGCATGTCCTCGGCGGAGCCTGCCAGGTACCGCACACCGGGATGCGGGGACTGCGCCTGAGCTGTCTCACGCATACGGACCGACGGCTCGACCCCGGTGACCGGCCCGAACGCTCGCGCCAGCGCGGGGGTGAACCTGCCGGTCCCTGAACCGACGTCCAGCCCCGCCAGCGGACGCCGCTCGGGCAGCACCGCTCCGAAGGCACTGATCCACGTCTGCAACTGCTGCTCGGCAAGCGCACGGCCACGCGCGTAGTCCTGGTACTGCTCCGTGTCGTAATCGATCCGCCTCATCGCACCTCCCGCGTCCAGTCGGGCTGGGCAAACTAACGGCCCGATATATCGGCTTGATACATCGTCACGATATGCAGCGTCGTGTCATGCCGCAAGGCGGGCATTGCGGTCACGTGTCCCCGGGTTCCTGAGTGGAGTGACGCACGTCACGTCGCGTCATGTCACGTCTCAGCGATCAGCGGTGTCCTGAGGGCATGACCGAACACAACACATCCCACAAGGTCGTGGTCATCGGCGGCGGTTACGCCGGAACGCTCGCGGCCAACCGTCTGCGGATGCGCGACGACGTCGACATCACTCTGGTCAATCCGCGCCCGGAGTTCGTCGAACGCATCCGGCTGCACCAGTTCGTGGCCCGTACCGGCGACGCCACGATCGCCTACGGTACGCTCCTCGGCGAGGGCATCCAGCTGGTCGTCGACAGCGTCACGCGCATCGACACCGCCGCCCGCACCGTGCGGCTGGCGTCGGGCCGCGCCCTGGACTACGACTACGTCATCTACGCGGTCGGCAGCATCGCGGCGACACCGTCATCGGTGCCCGGCGCGGTCGAATTCGCTCTGCCCATCGCTGAATTCGAGTCCGCGCAGCAGCTGCGCGCCAGACTGGAGGAGTTGCCCCTTGACGCTCCGGTCACCGTGGTCGGCGGCGGATTGACCGGCATCGAGACGGCCGCCGAACTGGCCGAACAAGGACGCGCGGTCACACTGGTGTGCGGCCGGACCCTGGCGCCCTACATGAGTGCGTCGGGGCGCCGATACATCGCCAAGTGGCTGAACCGGCACGGTGTCGCCGTGCTCGAGGCCGGTGTGGTGACCGAGGTACGGCAGGATGAGGTCGTCCTTGCCGGCGGTGCGGTGCGTCCGAGCGCGCTGACCATCTGGACGGCCGGTTTCGGTGTGCCGGGGCTGGCGGCGGCGAGCGGGCTGCGCACCGACGCGCTCGGCCGGCTGCTCGCCGACGAGACGCTGACCAGCGTCGACGACGACCGCATCGTCGCGGCCGGCGACGCCGCCGCACCATCGGGCCAGGCGCTGCGGATGAGCGGCTACGCCGCCGGGCCGCTCGGGGCACAGGCCGCCGACACCGTGCTGAGCCGCATCGCGGGAACCGAACCGGCGGTGATCAACCTGGCCTTCACGGGGGCGTGCGTCAGCCTCGGCCGGCACGCGGGCATCCGGCAGCTCGCCCGCAAGGACGACACGACGGTGAACGTCTACATCGGCGGCCGCATGGGCGCGGCGATCAAGGAGGTGACCTGCAAGTTCGTGGTGTCGAAGAGGATTCGCGGTGAGGCCCGCAAGCCGGGTTCCATGGGCTGGCCCAGGGGCGGCCCGCGTCCCGAGCAGTCGGCCTCCGCCGCGCGGGTGGTCACCTCCCCGTGAGCGCCGACGAGCATGCCGAGCGGTTCACCCTGTTGCGGCCGCTGCTGTTCACGATCGTCTACGAGATACTCGGCTCGGTAACCGAATCCGACGACGTGCTGCAGGACAGCTACCTGCGGTGGGCCGACGTGGACCTCGCGACCGTACGGGACACCAAGTCGTATCTGGCACAGCTGGTGACCCGTCAGGCGCTCAACGCCTTGCGGGCGGGCGCGCGGCGGCGCGAGGACTACGTCGGTTCGTGGCTGCCCGAGCCGCTGCTGCTCGCCGAAAGCGATGCCTCGGCCGATGTGCTGCTCGCCGAGTCAGTGTCGATGGCGATGCTCGTGCTGCTCGAAACACTCACCCCCGACGAGCGTGCGGTGTTCGTGCTGCGTGAGGTGTTCGGCTTCGGCTACCACGACATCGCCACAGCGGTGGGCAAATCCGTGGCGACGGTGCGCCAGGTGGCGCACCGTGCCCGCGAGCACGTACAGGCGCGGCGCAAGCGCTTCGAGCCCGTCGACGCCCCGACGACCGCGCGGATCACCGAGCAGTTCATGACCGCGGCGGCCAGCGGTGACCTGGAAGGGCTGCTCTCGCTGCTCGCGCCGGACGTCACCTGGACCGCCGACAGCGGCGGCAAGGCCACCGCGGCACGCCGGCCGGTGGTGGGCGCGGAGAAGGTGGCCGCGGTCCTCATGAGCTTGTTCCGCCTGGGGCGGCTGGATGACCTGCGGATCGAAATGGTCAACTGCAACAGCGCGCCCGCGATAGTGCTCAGCGGCGAGCGCCTGGAAGGCGTCTTCCTGATCGAGATCGCCGATGGGCAGATCACCAACTTCTATGCCATCCGCAACCCGGACAAACTTCTCGCGGTGTCGGTTCCGCGTCAGATCAGCCGGTAGGGGGAACGATGACCAAGGAGTCGACCATGACCGACACCCAGGTAGTGATCGCTGGTGCGGGGCCGACGGGGTTGATGCTCGCGTGCGAGCTGCGGCTCGCCGGGGTCGATGTGCTCGTGCTCGAGCGTCTCCCGGAGCCTCGAACGGTGGAATCACGGGCCGGTGGTCTGCACATCCGCACGATGGAGACGCTCGATCAGCGGGGCTTGCTCGACCGGTTTCTCGAGCGCGGACGCCCGAGGCAGGAGGTGCACTTCTCCGGACTCGGTCTCGACCTATCCGATATGGCGACGCGATATCCGTACGCTCTGCTCATCTTGCAGGCCGAGGTGGAACGGCTGCTGGAGGAGCGCGCGGCGCAGTTGGGGGTACGGCTGCGCCGCGACGCCGAGGTGAGGGGGTTCACCCAGGATGAAACGGGTGTCATGGTGGAGCTCGCGGACGGGTCGCGCGTCCGGGCGGACTACCTCGTCGGCTGCGACGGCGGCCGCAGCATCGTGCGTGGGCTCGCCGGCATCGAGTTCCCCGGCACCCCGGCCACGATGACCGCGAGGCTCGGCGACGTCGAGCTCGCCGAGCCGCCCGCGGCCGACATCTTCCAGGAGCGGCGCGAGCACGGCAGGTTCTCGGTGCTGTCGTACGGCTCGGACTGGTACCGGGTGCTGACCAACGAGTTCGATCACGTCGCCGACCGGGACGAACCGATGACCCTGGAGACCCTCCGCAAGTCCTTGCTCAAGATCGCCGGGACGGATTACGGGATGCACTCACCGCGCTGGCTCTCCCGGCACGGCGACGCGGCGCGTCAGGCCGACCGTTACCGCGTGGGCCGGGTTCTCCTCGCCGGCGACGCCGCGCACATCCACTTCCCAGCGGGCGGTCAGGGCCTGAACACCGGCGTGCAGGACGCGGTCAACCTCGGCTGGAAGCTCGCCGCCGTCGTCCGCGGCCAGAGTCCGGACCTGCTGCTCGACACCTACCAGGCCGAACGCCACCCGGTCGCCGCCCGCGTCCTGCAGAACACCCGCGCCCAGACCGCCCTCTGGCGGGTGGACGATCACACCTCCGCTCTGCGCG
This sequence comes from Nonomuraea sp. NPDC049269, assembly GCF_043197155.1. NCBI lineage: Bacteria > Bacillati > Actinomycetota > Actinomycetes > Streptosporangiales > Streptosporangiaceae > Nonomuraea > Nonomuraea sp. NPDC049269. The sequence continues at coordinate 499,650 of NZ_JBICSO010000010.1, read as the reverse complement.
AGGTGCTGGACGATCTCATCGGCATCGACGAGGTACGGCTGCGCCTGGCCGGCATGATCACGGCGACCGACATCAGGTACCCGATGGAGGGGACGGATGACCTCCTCGGCCGGCGGATTCCGGATCTCGACATCGGACACGGCCGCATCTACGAGCTGCTGCACCGCGCCCGTGCGGTTCTGCTGGATCTTGGTGGTCTTCCGCCGCTCGACGCCGTCGTGACCGGCTGGTCGGACCGGGTCGATCTCGTCCGCGCCCGTCCTGCCGAGGGCTCCGATCTCGGCGCGGACGCGGTACTCATCCGTCCCGACGGACATGTCGCCTGGGTCACCCGCGCCGGCGAGCGGCCAGACCTGGACGCTCTCCGGACCACCCTCACGACGTGGCTCGGCCCGACCGGTCTTCATGGCACGCACGTACGCCCGCGCAGCTGATGGAGATGTTCATGATCGGTGCGCCGTCCTCCCGAGCGGAAATCCGCCCGTGACCGAGCTTGACCGACGTGATCGGCGGCGGCGCCCGTATCGAGTTCGCCAGTACCTTTACGTCTTGCGCGCGAGGACGAGCCGGCACTTCGGGCTGCCGTCCTCGCGTCGGCCCAGGGCGGTCAAGGGGGCCGTCGTCACGGTGAATCCGGCTGCTGCCAGGTCGTCCCGGACCGCGTGCAGCGGGCAGGTGCCGTAGTACATGACGAAGGGGGGACGCCACACGGCATTCCGCACCCGCATGGCCAGGTCGAATCCGCGCAGCGTCCAGTACTGGCCCGACGTGATGGGCGGTGGCGCGCCGATGGGGAAGGCGAAGAGCCCGTTCGGCCGTAGTGCGCGATACACCCCGGCGAAGAGCGAGGACCGTTCGGCGGGCAGGAAGTGTCCGAGCGCGCCGAAGCTGACCGCGAGGTCGAAGGCCTCGGCGAAGGGCAGGGCTAGAACGTCGGCCTGTGCCCACTCGGCGTCCGGGTGCGCTCGGCGCGCCTGCGCGAGCATGCCGGTGCTGAAGTCGACGCCCGTGATCCGTCCTTGGCACAGGGGTTCGAGGGTCCGCATGCCCGCTCCGGTGCCGCAGCACACGTCCAGTCCCCGCTCGAACGGCCCGAGCGGCCGCAGGGCGTCGGTGGTCGCGTCAAGAACGCTGTCGGGGGTGCGAAACGGCGTGTGGTCGAACTTCGGGGCGAGCAGGTCGTAGCCGCGCTCGACCGAGGACAGCGCCTGGACCACCAGCTCACGCAGCGACGGGCCTTGAGGCGAGAACATCAGTCAAGGGTACTTTCTCCGGTGCCGCCTCGAGATCCGGCGCGTGCCTAAGAAATCTACATTGTAAAGGCGGGCCCTGGAAATGGAAGATCCAGTGGCCCCTGGACCGCTGGGGGCAGGGGAGGTACGAGCTGAGCCGGCCGGGTTGCGGCAGCACGCAACTAAAGAGACATCCGTACGTGCCGAACGGCAGGTGTGGTGGCCTTCTCCCGCACGCCAGGGTGATGGCATGTCGCTGATCAACATCGCTCCCGCGTCGGTTCACCACAACGCCTGGTTTCCCGGGCGGTTCCTCGGTGGCGGCGCCCTGGTGCTCGGGCCGCTCCTGTGGTTCGCCGGGCTGACGCTGCGCCACCTGGCGGTGAGCACCGCGGAGTTCACGCCGGAGCAGCGTGCGCATTTCGCCACGCAGCCGTTCGCCGCGCCCGAGCAACTGGCCGCTTACACCGTGAACCCGGGGCTGGCCACAGCCGGCTACGCCTGTTACACGGCGGGAGCCATCGTGCTGTGCCTGGCCATCGTCGTCCTGGCCCGGGTGGCTGCCGCGCGCTCACCCTGGCTGGCCCGCCTGGGCGGCGCGATGGTGGTCGTGGGGTTGTTCTCGCGCCTGTACTGGGCGGGTGTGGACGAGACGGCCCTGCGGCTCATCGGGACGCTTGGGCTGGAGCGGACGACCGAGATCGTGATGAACCTGTACGTGGACATTTCCTACGGGCCCTGGCGGGTGCCGGTTTCGGCGGCCTTCGGTCTCTATATCGGGACACTGCTCCTCGGCCTGGCCGCCTTCCGCTCGGGCACGTTCGGCACCGGGCGGCTGGTGCTGTTCCTGTTCTCGGGATGGATGTGGACCGGTGTGCTGAAGAGAAGCGAGCTGATCGACGGGGTCCTGTCGGGCGCTGCCCTGTGCCTGGTGCTCGTGCCGCTCGGGATCAAGCTGCTGCGCGATGCCATGCCGGAGTTGCGCACACAAGCTCAGCCTGCGGGGGACAGGGCGTCATCGCGGGTGCTCAGCTGGTGACACGCCGCTCCGGGCACCGCTTGGCGGTGTCTACGCTGTCGTGGGTGAGGGATGTGCGGGCCGGGGTCTTGTCGTGGGTGCTGCCCGCGGCCGCCTTCTGCGGGGCCTTCGTGCCGGCGGCACTGCCCGGCGCGCGGGCGTTCGGGTACGCGGCAACGCTGGCCGGGCTGCCGGCCGGCGGTGGGCTGACCGCCTACGTTCCCGCCGCCGTGGTGGGGCTGCTGGCCGCGGCGGCGGCCAGGGTCGCCCCCGGCCGGCCGTGGCTGTTGCCGGTGCTCGCACTGGTGGACGCGGTGCTTCGCGCGCCGGGGCTACTGCTGGCCGTGGCCTCGTACGTCGCCGCGACCACCTTGCGGCGCCCGGCGCCGCTCGCGCTGTACGCGGTGCCGGCCAGTCTGGTCGCGGTCATCCCGCAGCCCGGCGTCGGACTGGTCTCCGCTCTCGGCGGCGCGCCCCTGTTCGCCTGGCTCCCACTGGCGCTCGGACTGTGGGCCGGCGCCCGCCGGCAAGTGGTCGACGGGCTGCGTGAGCGCGCCCGGCGGCTGGAGCGCGAGCAGTCGGCGCGAACCGAGCAGGCGCGCGCGCAGGAGCGCGCCCGGATCGCGCGCGAGATGCACGATGTGGTGACGCACCGGGTCTCGCTCATGGTCCTGCGGGCGGGAGCGCTGGAAATCAACGCCACCGACGAGAAGACCGCGGCGGAGGCGGAGCTGATTCGCGCAACGGGCAAGGACGCGCTCACCGAGCTCAGAGCGGTGCTGGGGGTCCTCGACGAGGAGGACGGGGATTACCACCCGCGGCCGACACTGGCCGAGCTCGACTGGCTCCTGGAGCAGTCCCGCTCGGCCGGCGTACCGGTGGAACGGCACGAGGAGGGCGATCCTGGCGCGCTGCCCGTCATGGTCCAGCACACCGCCTACCGCGTCGTCCAGGAGGCCCTCACGAACATCCACAAACACGCGGGCCGAGCCGCGACCCAGGTCGTCCTGCGTCACCTGCCCGCCGCGCTGCACATTGACGTGCGCAACGCCGCCCCGCCGAGCCCGGCCCTGGACCTGCCCGGCGGCGGGTCCGGGCTGCTGGGGCTGCGCGAGCGCGTGGAACTGCTGGGGGGAGAGTTCACGGCCGGGGCGGAACCCGACGGCGGATTCCTGGTCAGCGTCAGGCTACCGACATGATCAAAGTGCTGATCGCGGACGACGAGGCACTGGTGCGTACGGGCCTGCGCGCGATCCTGGAGGCCGCCGACGACATCGAGGTGATCGCCGAGGCGCCGAACGGGGCCGAGGCGGTGACCGAGGCCGCCCGCTACCGGCCGCACGTCGTCCTCATGGATGTGCGGATGCCCGTCATGGACGGCGTGACGGCTCTCAGGGAGATCAACCGCTCCCTCCAGCCGCCCAAGGTGGTCATGCTCACCACCTTCGACCGCGACGAGTACGTCTACAGCGCCCTGCGGGCCAGGGCGGCGGGCTTCCTGCTGAAGGACACCGCGCCTCGCGACCTGATCGCCGCCGTGCGCGCGGTGGCGCAAGGCAATGCCATGCTCTCACCGACTGTGACCAAGCGCATGCTCGATGCCTTCGCCAGGTGGGAAACCCCCGACGCGGCCGCCGCCAGGAAGCGTCTGTCCAGGCTCACCGAGCGCGAGCGCCAAGTCGCGCGGGTGGTGGCTCGGGGGCTGTCCAACACCGAGATCGCCCGCGAGCTGAACATGACCGAGACCACGGTCAAGGCGCACGTCAGCCGTACGCTGGCCAAGTTGGGCCTGGCCAACCGGGTGCAGATCGCGCTGCTCGTCCGCGACGCAGGCGGGAACGACCCACCCTGAGCCCCTCGCGGTCCTGGCTCTACAACGGTATGAGGTTCAGCAGGAGGGCGATGACGCCGCCCGTCGACAGAAGGAAAGTCGTGCCGGCGTGCATCCCGATCGACGCTCCCGGCGGATCCACTGGCCCTCCGGGTAGTTCGCGAGAAACGCCTCGACGAACTCCACGGGGTCTTGCCCGACGATCTCGCGGATCGGGGTGCCGTCCGTCGCGCTCTGCTCGAACAGATCGGCGAGGTCCTCGTGCATCGAAACCACGTCGTCCCCCGGTCCGAAGTGCATCAGGTAGCGCTCCAGCGCTTCGACCGCCGTGCGATAGTTCTCGGGAAGCTCTTTGATGCGCGCCTTGTACTGCCGCCAGCGCTTCTTCTCCTCGAGCGACCCTGTGACCGCCTCCAAATACTGCAGGTAGCGCCTCTTCGGCTCGCCCGGCCCTGTGGTCATGGCTACTTGCCTCCTTCGCGGAGCTGTTCGAGCCGTTCTGCGAGGAAGCTCCAGGTCCTCCAGAATTCGGCGAGATATTCCTGGCCCTGGGCGTTGAGGGTGTACACCTTGCGCGGCGGTCCCTTCTCCGACGGGACCTTCTGCACGTCGACGAAGCCGCGCTGCTCGATCCGGACCAGCAGCGCGTAGATGGTGCCCTCGGCGATGTCGGAGAAGCCCTGATCCCGCAGCCACGCCGTGATCTCGTAGCCGTACGCGGGCCGGCCGGACAGGATCGCCAGGACGATGCCCTCCAGCGTTCCCTTGAGCAGCTCCGTCGCCAGCTTGCCCATGTACGCCACCTTCGGCTACCCAGTAATGCTGACTACCAGTAGCTAGCAACACCGAATAGCCGCGCAATTACCCTATAAACCAGTAGGAAATATTGACTTATTGGGGGATCGCGGCTTAGTTTCGTTGGTATGAGCCAGGGCTTTCTGCTGACCAGGCGCTCTCACGTGGATTTCTGCCACGTCGCCAGCGCGCAGTGTCGTTGATCACGGACCCGTAGCCGCCGCATCCCACCCTCGTGCTCCTGGCGTGGCGGGCGCCGCCCACGCCGCCGCCGACTCCTCTTCTCCGCGGCGCCCCGGCAGCCGCGTGAGCATGCCTTCTCCGTGAGGAACCTTCTCGTGATCATGCAATCACCCACATCCGGCCACCCCGCCGGCCGCCCGCACCGGAACGGGACACCCGCATGACCGACACACTGCCCGATCGGGCCATCGCAGCCGACCAGTTCAGGCGGGCACTCGCCGTGCACGCCAGCGGCGTCGTGGTCATCACCGCGCAGAGCGACGGCATTCCCGTGGGCCTCACCGCCACGTCCTTCTCCTCGGTCAGCCTGGAGCCGCCCTTGGTCTCCTTCTACGTGGACCGTTCCTCGACCACCTGGCCCCAGTTGAGCGGCGCCGACCACTTCGCGGTCAACATCCTGACCAGCGACCAGGCCGAGCTGGCGGCCCGCTTCGCCCGCAAGAGCATCGACCGGTTCGCCGCGCCCACCCGCTGGCGCCCAGGACCGCTGGGCGCTCCGTTGCTGCAGGACGTCTCGGCGCACCTTGTCTGCCTGCCCTACGAGCGGGCCGTGGTCGGCGACCACATCCTGGTGGTCGGCCTGGTCGCCGAGGCGGACGTGCAGCGGCCCGGCCGCCCGCTGCTCTACCACCAGGGCCGCTTCGGCCGCTTCCTGGCCCACCCCGACTCCTGAACCCCGGAGGACCCGTGTCCATCTCCACGCAGACGGCGCTCTACGCGACCCCTGTCGACCTCGCCGCGTACGGCCACTACGGCCCGGGCCGGCTGCACCTGTCGCCGGACTGGAACCGTCCGGTCTACCCGTTCCAGGGCCGGATCACCGCCGACGGCTCCAGCGGCTTCCGCGCCGAACCTGGCCGCTACCACCTCTACCTCGCCTGGGTCTGCCCGTACGCCCACCGCGCCGCCATCGTCCGCAAGCTCAAAGGACTGGAGGACGTGGTCACACTGTCGTACGTGGACGACGACCGCGACGGCCGCGGATGGGCGTTCAGGGAGCACCGCGGCGCCGACCCGGTCAACGGCTTCACCCTGCTGGAGCAGGCCTACGAGGCGACCGAGAAGGGGTACGGCGGCCACATCTCGGTCCCCGTCCTCTGGGACCGGCGGACCGGCGCGATCGTCAGCAACAACTTCCCCGACATCACGATCGACCTGGCCACCCAGTTCGAACCGTGGGCCGACACCTCCGTCGACCTCTACCCCGGCAAGCTGCGCCCGGAGATCAACAAGCTGAACGGGTGGATCTACTTCGACGTCAACACCGGCGTCTCCCGCGTGGCCCGCGCCGCTACCGAGGACGAGCGCGAGCAGGAGCGCCACCGGGTCGTCTCCGCGCTGGAGCGGCTGGACGAACGCCTGGCCGAGCGGCGGTTCCTGACCGGCGACACGATCACCGAGGCGGACGTGCGGCTGTGGGTGACGCTGGCCAGGTTCGACTCCGGTGACAACCGCGGCCACCTCATCAGTGAGCGGGAGCTGTCCGACTTCGAACACCTCTGGCCGTACGCCCGCGACCTGTACCAGCGCCCCGCCTTCCGGGAGACGACCGAGGGCCTGCCGGCGACGTGGGACGCGCCGCACGGGCGGGGGCTATGACGCGCAAGCAACCCCACCCGGCTCATGCTCTCGCTCGGCGAACCACCCTGAAGGCGGACCAGTGACAGAACCACAGCTCGACCACCTCGTGTACGCGGTGTCCGACCTCGCCGCGGGAGTCGCCGAGTTCGCCGAGCGAACCGGAGTCCGCCCGGTGGCCGGAGGCAGCCATCCTGGAGGCACCGCCAATCACCTCGTCCGCTTCGGCCCCACCTCCTACCTGGAGATCATCGGGCCCGACCCTGAGGCGTCCGTACGGCCGCGGGCCTTCGGCCTGGAAACCCTCACCGAGCCGCGGCTCGCCGCCTGGGCCGTACGCCCGGACGACCTCGACAAGGCGGTGCGGCGGGCCCGCGAGCAGGGCTACGACCCCGGCGACGTACAACCTCTGTCCAGGCGCACCCCGGCGGGCGAGCTGCTGGAGTGGCGGCTCACCCGGCGTGCGGACCCGGCGGCGGTCAGGCCGGTGCCGTTCCTCATCGACTGGGGCGCCACACCCCACCCGGCGGACTCGGACCTGCCTCTGGTGAGCCTGACCTCCTTCTCCGTCGTGCACCCGGCCCCGGACGCGCTGCGGGGCGACCTGGCCGCCCTCGGCGTCCGGCTCGACATCTCACAAGGACCCGAAACGGTGCTGCGCGCCGTGATCGACACCCCACTCGGCCCCGTGGCCCTGCGCTGACCAGGAAGAGAAGACCATGAGCACCCTACGCGAGTACCTGTCGCACAAGCGCACGGCCCTGCTGGCCCGCCGGCAGGCGCCCGCCGCCGGACCGGTCCCGCTGCACGCCCACGTCACCGCCGAGGGCCGCAGCGGAATCCGGCGGGTCAGGATCCGCGACTTCCAGATCATCAGCGACAGCGGCCCCGACTTCGCCGGCTACGACCTCGGCCCCACTTCCCCCGAGCTCCAGGCCGGTGTGCTCGGCAGTTGCGTCACCCACATCTTCCTCATCAAGGCGGCCGAACTGGCGGTGCCGATCGACGCGCTCGAGGTGGACGTGCACGCCGAGTACGACCCTCGAGCCCAGCAGCCGGGCGACAGCGGCATCCCGGTCCACCCGCACAACTTCCGCTACGAGGTGCTGATCGACTCGCCCGCCGCGGACGATGAACTGGCCAGACTGCATGCCGAGGTGGAGCGGGTGTGCCCGATACTCAACCTGATCCGCAATCCACAGCCGGTCAGCGGAACGGTGGTCCGGACCCGACGCAGCTCGGCAGCCGTCAGCTGACGCCCACGTGGTCAGCTCCGGCGCAGCCGTGGCACGCTCGCGACGAGCCGGCGTGTGTGGGGATGGCCCGGTGAGCCGAGTACGTCGGCGCTCGCCCCCCGCTCCACGATCCGCCCCCGGTCGAGTACGGCGATCTCGTCGCACAGGGCGGCGACCACGGCCAGGTCGTGCGAGATCATCACCACCGTCAGGTCCCTGGCGGTGTTCAGCTCGCGCAGCAACTCCACCAGGCGCACGCGGGTGGTGACGTCCAGCGCGCTGACTGGCTCGTCGGCCAGCAGGATCCGCGGCTCGCACACGATGGCCCTGGCGATCGCGATGCGCTGCCGCTGTCCGCCGGAGAACTCGTGCGGATAGCGGCGGGCGGCGTCCGCGGGCAGGCCGACGGCCCGCAGCGTCCGCACCACCCGGTCGCCGATCTCGTCGCGGGCGCCGATCCGCATCGCGCGCAGCGGCTCCGACACGATGCGGTCCACCCGTTGCCGGGGATCCAGCGAGGAGTACGGATCCTGGAACACCGGCTGGACGCTGCGCCGGAACTCGCGGTCCGGGCGCAGGGGACGGCCGTCGAAGAGCACCTCGCCGCTGCTCGGCCTGGCCAGGCCCAGCAGCAGCCGCAGCAGCGTCGTCTTGCCCGCGCCCGACTCGCCCACCAGCGCCAGATTGCGCCCCGGCGACACGGCGACCGAGACGTCGGAGAGCACAGGCGCTCCGCCCCGGTAGGCGTACCCGGCCGACCGGGTCTCCAGGATGGTCACGGCGCCAGCCGATCGAGCTCGGCCTCGAACTCCCACGCGCTGTCCACCAGCGACCGCGTGTAGGTGTGCCGCGGCTCCCTCACGATGTCCTCCGTCCTTCCCGACTCCACCGCCGAGCCGTCCCTGAGTACGATCAACCGGTCCGCCACGCCGGCGACCACGGCGAGGTCGTGGCCGATGAACAGCAGCGCCATCCCCTTCTCGGTGACCAGGCCGTCGAGCAGCGCCAGCACGTCGGCCTGCACGCTCACGTCGAGCGCCGTGGTCGGCTCGTCGGCGATCAGCAGGTCCGGCTCACAGGCCAGCGCCATGGCGATGGCCGCGCGCTGCCGCTGGCCGCCGGAGACCTCGTGCGGGTACGCGCTCGCGATCCGTTCCGGCAGGCGTACCTCCTCCAACGCCGTCAGGACGGCGGTCCGCAACGCCGCGCCCCGCAGTCCGCGCCGGCGCCGGATGGGCCCGGCGACCTGCCTGCCGATGCGCATCAGCGGGTCCAGCGCCATCAGCGGCTCCTGGAACACCGCGCTCACGGCCCGGCCGCGGACGCGGTCCAGCCGCCGGTCCGCCGCGCCGACGACCTGCGTACCGGACACCAGCACGCTGCCCTGCGCGGTCAGGCCCGCGGGAAGCAGGCTCAGAACGGCCAGCGCGGTCAGCGACTTGCCCGAGCCGGATTCGCCGATCAGGCCCAGCCGCTCGCCGGGCGCCAGCGTGAACGACAGGCCGTGGAGCAGCTCGTGGCCGTCGGCCCGGCGCACCGACAGGTCGTCGACGTCCAGTAGCGTCATCGGCTCCTCCCCGGTGCGAGGTCGCGCAGGCCGTCGGCGACCAGGTTCACGCCGACGACGAGCACGACCAGCAGTATGCCCGGCGCTATGGCGCCGACCGGCGCGGTGAGCACGGTGGCCTGGGCCTCGTGCAGCAGCCGGCCCCAGGAGGCGTTCGGCGGGGGCGGGCCGAGGCCGAGGTAGGACAGCGACGCCTCGGCCAGCACCGCCAGACCGAACTGGAGGGCCAGGTTGACCAGGAGCGTCGGCCAGATGTTCGGCAGCACATGCTCGACGATCACCCGGGGCCACGAGCTGCCCGACGTGCGGGCCGCCGTGATGTAGTCCTGCGCGAGCACCCGTTTGACCAGGATCCTGGTCAAACGGGCCACCACCGCCGACATGGCCAACCCGATCGCCAGCACCGCCGAGCCGAGCGACGCCTCGCGCACCGCCACCACCAGCATGGCCAGCAGCAGCGTCGGGAAGGCGATGAGCGCGTCGAGCGCCGCCGCCAGCGCGTCGTCCAGCCACCGCGTCGCGAACCCGGCGGCCAGCCCCGCCGCCACCCCGAGTACACCCCCGAGCAGCACGGACCCGGCCCCGGCCGTCAGCGCGATGCGGGCGCCGATCATGAGGTGGGTGAACAGATCACGGCCCAGCTTGTCGGTGCCCAGCAGGTGCGCTCCGCCCGGCGGCACCAGCCGGCCGCCCGAGGTGTCGGCCGGATCGTACGGCAGCCACACCAGCGACACGGCGGCCACGGCGAGCACCACCCCGACCAGCACACAACCCGCGACGAACCCCTTCACGGCCGCCCCAGCCGGGTGCGCAGGCGGGGATCGACCAGGCGTTGCGCCACGTCGGCGGCGAACCCGATCACCAGGACCGCGAACGTGCTGACCGCGAGCACGCCCTGGATCACCGGATAGTCGTGCTCGGCGATGCCCTTGACCAGCAGGGCGCCGAGCCCTGGCAACGCGAACACGCTCTCCACCACCACCGCGCCGAGGAACGTGGTGGCCAGCTCGATGCCGAGGATCGAGATGACGGGCGCCGCCGCGCTGCGCAGGCCGTGCCGCCACATCGCGCCGGCGAACGACTCGCCCAGCGCCCGCGCGGTACGCAGGTGGTCGCTGCCCAGCACGTCCAGCGTGGCCGAGCGGACGTACCTGATGAGCGAGGCCGACATGACCAGCGCGATGGTGACGACCGGCAGCACCAGCGCCGCCAGCGCGCGACCCGGCTCGGCCCAGTCCTCGCGCGGGAACCCGCCAGCCGGCAGCAGCCGAAGCCGCAGCGCGAACACCGTCACCAGCAGCATGCCGATCCAGAACACCGGCACCGCGATGCCGAACTGCGCGAACCCGCTGAGCAGCGGCCCGTACCAGCGCCCGGCCCGACGGGCGGCCAGGAAGCCGACCGGCACCGCCACCGCCACGGCCAGGACGAAGGCCAGCAGCGTCAGCGGCACGGTGACCGCCAGCCGGGCGGCGATCTCGCCCCCGACTGGCAGTCTGCTGACGTAGGAGGTGCCAAGGTCGAGCCGGACGAGCCCGCCCAGCCAGGCGGCGTACTGCGCGGGCAGCGGCAGGTCCGAGCCGGTCTGGCGGCGCGCCGACGCGATCTGCTCCGGCGTCGCGCCCATGGGCAGCAACGCGTTCGACGGATCGCCGGGCAGCAGCCGCAGCAGCACGAACAGCAGCGAGGCCGCCAGCAGCAGCGAACCCAGCAGGAAGGCGGTGCGGCGCAGCAGGTAGCGCGCCATCAGCCCTTCTTGATCCCGTACGCGTAGAACTGCGAGTTCAGGCCGTTGACCGGATAGCCCGACAGCTTCGACGAGGCCACGACGATCTGCGGATACAGGTAGAGCCAGTCACTGGCCGCGTCCTCGGCGATCTGCCTGTTGGCCTTCTTCAGCAGCCCGGTCTGCTCCTCGGCGGTCTTCGCCTGCTCCGCCTGCTTGATCCACTCGGTGACCTGCTTGTTGTCGTAACCCCAGTAGAAGTCCGGATTGCCGTACCAGACCACGTCGCGGTCGTTGACGTGCTCCTGCAAGGTGGCGGCGAAGTCGTGGTTCTTGAACACCTTGCTGTACCACTCGTCGGCGGTGATCACGTTGATGTCGACGGTGATGCCGACCTTGGCCAGCTCGCTCTTGATGAACGTGGCCGCCGTCGGGTGCGGGTCGTAGTTGGGCGTGTCGAGGGTGAAGCGGAAGCCCTTCGCGTACCCCGCCTCGGCGAGCTGCCGCTTGGCCAGTTCCACGTCGTACGGGTCGATCGAGGTCAGGTCCTCGTACCACGGGTCCGTGGGCGGCACCATCGAGCCGATCAGGCTGCCGTGGCCCGCCCAGATCGACTCCAGCAGCTTGGCGTCGTCGATCGCGGCGGAGACGGCCTTGCGCACCAGCGGCTTGTCGAACGGCGCCTTCCTGTCGTTGAAGGCGAGCAGCAGCTTGGTCGTGGAGTGGCCCTCGCTGACCTTGTAGTCGGCGTTGCCGGTGAACTGGCTCAGCGCGTCCGGGCTCTGCTCGCTGGTGACGATGTCCACGGCGCCGGTCAGCAACGCGTTGTTGAGCGCGGTGGCCTCGGTGAAGTAGTGGAACACCACGCCGCCGTTGGCCGGCCGCGGCCCCCAGTAGCCGGGGAAGGGCTCGAGGCTGAGCGTGGAGCCGCGCTTCCAAGCCCCCAGCTTGTACGGTCCCGTGCCGTCTTCGCCCGTCGCCAGGTTCTTGGCGTCGGCGTTGACGATCGACACGTAGCTGAGGTTGTACACCAGGGAGATCGACCTGCTCGCCAGCGTGACCACCACGGTGCGGTCGTCGGGCGCGGCCACGGACTTGATCACCTCGAGCTGGCTCTTGCGCGCCGACTGGGAGTCCTCGGCGGTGACCCGCTCGATGCTGTGCTTCACGTCCGCGGCGGTCAGCGCCTTGCCCGAGTGGAACTTCACGCCTTGGCGCAGCTTGAACGTGTAGGTGAGGCCGTCGCCGGACACCTCCTGGCTCTCCGCCAGGAGGTTCTCCACCTTGCCCGCGTCGGTGAGCTTGAACAGGCCCTCGTAGACGTTGCCGTTGAACGCCTCCGTCACGCCTTGGCCGCCGCCGCCCGTGTTGTCGAGGTTCTGCGGTTCGTACAGGGAACCGATCTCGATCGTGGCGGCGGCCGTGCCGCTGCTCGGGCCCTTCTGGGGCGCGGCCGCCGGTCCCGATCCGCATGCGGCGAGAGCGAGGGCCAATGCGACCGCGACACCGGCGAACTTCCTGGTCAACGTAACTCCTGAGCAAAGCGGCCACCACGCGGGGCGCTTCTATGTATATCCGGTAGGTAAGGTTTATTATAGGTGACCACCCCACCCCTCGACGTCGGCCCGTCAGAAGCCGATCTCCTCGCGGACCAGCACCACGGTGCCGCGTTCCGGGAGGGCCTCGCGTTCCACGATGAGGATCTTGCCGATGAAGGACGACTGACCGACCGCCCGCAGCCGGAGGTCCTCCCGCGGCAGGCTGTAGGAGCGCACCCGGCGCAGGCCGGTCTCCAGGTCCGGGACCACCTTCTGGGCGCCGACCACCCAGATGACCTTGCGGGCGCCGGAGGCGTACGGCGCGAGCTGACTGCCGCTCGCGGAGGCGACGACCAGGCGCCCGCCCTCCGTCACCGCGTGTACGCTGCCGACCACCACATCGGGAGTGGCGCCCAGGCGGATATGGGCGTCGACGTCGCTCCCGAGGTCGCCGGCCCGCGCGCGGACCGACACGAAGTCACCCGACTCGTCGATGTCGGCGGCGATGCCGGACAGCCGCAAGGTCTCACTGGAGGTGGTGAACACGCTCCGGTCCCGCGGCAGGAGCTCGATGACGAGCGCGCGTACGCTGTCCGGCGGCCAGCAGCAGCGCGTCGCCATCGCCAGGGCGCTGGCGCTGGAGCCCAAGTTGCTGCTGTTCGACGAGCCGACCTCCGCGCTGGACCCTGAGCTGGTAGGGGAGGTGCTGGACGTCATCAAGGACCTCGCCCGCGGCGGCACCACGATGATCGTGGTCACTCATGAGATCGGGTTCGCCCGCGAGGTGGCCGACACCGTGGTCTTCATGGACGCCGGCCGCATCGTCGCCAAGTACGAGATCGTCTTCAACAACGTCACGGGCACCGAGGAACGCAAGGACACCTACGACTTCGCGACATACCGGATCGACCAGCTCGGCTGGCAGGTCCCCGACAACAGCCCGATCAAGAAGATCGCCAAGCCCGCCGACATCGCCGGGCTGCGCGTCTCGGTGGGCTCCGGCACGAACCAGGAGAAGATCCTGCTCGACTGGGACAAGCAGAACAAGGCCGCCGGGCTGAAGCCGGTCGAGATCCTCTACTACGAGAAGTACGGCGACGTACTGCTGGGGCTCAAGTCCGGCCGCGTCCAGGCGTACTTCGGCCCGAACCCGTCCATCGCCTACAACATCGCCGTCAGCGGCGGATCCAGGATCGTCGGCACGTTCTCCGGTGCCGGGCCGGACCTGCAGGGACTCATCGCGGCCATGACCAAGAAGGGCAACGGCCTGGAGTACACCTCTCGCTACGGCTCCAACGATGAGCTCGCGAGGTATCCGGAGGCCGAGTTCGCGCCGCCGCACGGCGCGTTCCGCCGCTACGACGCGGCGACCGCCGAGCTCAAGCGCGTCTGGACGCGTCCGCATCACCGGGGGGCCGGGCTCGGCCGCCTCGTCGTGCGCGAGTTGGAGCGGGGTGGCCTTCGCCAGGAACCTAATTCCATGTATATCCAGTAGGCAATAGCGATTATGTGGTAGCTTCATGTTCATGATCCACGGTCTTCTCCTGACGACCCGCCCGCACGTGGACTTCGCCCGCGTCGCCAGCGCGCAGTGTCGCTGACCGCCTCACCTGTACGCATCCTGGCGGCATCTCCGGCAGGGCAGGCCGTCTTGATCGATCCGGGCGCGGACTCCGGTGTGCGTTCTTCCCGGCGTCCGACGACCTGAGTGGCAGCGGGAACCGACATATGCGGGGAGGACGCGCATGAGCGCGGTCGTGGTGGTCGGCGCGGGTCCGGCCGGAACGTGCCTGATGGAGCGGATCTGCGCCAACGCCGCGCGGATCGGCCGGGGAGGTGTGCTGGACCTGCACATCGTGGACCCGTATCCGCCGGGTGCGGGCCGCCGATGGCGGATCGGGCAGCCCGACGCGCTGAAAGCCGACTCGGCGACCGAGGATCTCACCCTCTTCCCCGATGGCGCGGGTCCGTCGCTGGCGGACTGGCTCGGTGGCGGGTCCGGGCACTCTGCCTCGCGGTCCCAGGTCGGCGGGTATCTGGCGGACGCGTTCGAGCGCACGGTACGCCTCGCACCCGGCGATGTCCGTGTAAGCGTGCACGAGGCCAGGGCGGTCGGCCTCACCGAGTCGGCGGGACGGCAACGGGTGGCGCTGTCCACCGGCGGGTCGCTGGAGGCCGACGCGGTGGTGCTGGCGCACGGGCAGCCCGAGGTGCCGCCCTCGACGGCGGAGACGGCGGAGATCGCCTTCGCCGCCCGGCACGGGCTGGCCTACCTGCCTGCCGGTCATGCCGCCGACCTCGATCCGGACGTCGTCCCGGCCGGTCGGCCGGTGCTGGCGCGCGGCACGGGACGGGCGTTCGCCGACCTGGTGGCGCTGCTCACCGTCGGGCGTGGCGGACGGTTCATCGAAGGAGACCGGGGTGAGCCGGTCTACCTGCCGAGCGGCCACGAGCCGCTGCTGCACGTGGGCTCGCGACGCGGCGTGCCGCACCACGCCCGGCCCGGCTACCGCCTCGCGGGCCCACCTCCCGGCCTGGAACGGCTCCCGACCAGCGGGGGGCAGGACGCGGCCAAGATACTGGCGTACGCGTACTACCACGAGCTGTTCACCCGACATCCAAGCCGTACCCGGACGACGTGGACCGCGTTCGAGAGCGCCTTCGAGGCGGCCGAGTGGGGTGGCAAGGAGATGCGCGCCCTGGTCACCAAGTCCGTGCCGCGCTTCGCCGACCGCCTGCGCCTCGACCGGCTGGAACGCCCGCTGCACGGCATGCGTTTCGGCGACCTCGCCGGTCTGCAGCGGTGGATGCACGGCTATCTCGCGGCCGACCTGGAGCGGGGCGCCGACCCGGCCTTCAGCGCCGACCTGGCGATGATCCACTGGCTGCTCTCCGCGCGCACCACCCTGGCGGACGACCCCTGGGTCCAGGGGCTGGTCGGCCTGCTCGCCGGTGGCCCGTCGCTCGCCCGCCAGGCCGAACTGCGCGCGCTCGCCCGGGCGGGCATCGTCACCTTCCTGGGCGCCGACCTGCGCATCCACCAGGATGAAAAGTCCGGAACGTGGCGCGCGACCAGCCCCACCGTGCCCGGCTCCACCGCGGCGCGAACGCTTCTCGAGGCCCGGCGGCCCGTGCCCGGCGTGCGCCGCGGCTCCGACCCCCTGATCGCCGGGCTGTACGCCGGCGGCGAGTGCCGGGAGACGGCGGGCCTGCTGGACGTGCGTCTCCCGGACCGGCGGCTGGTGACCCGGACCGGCGCCGTGCACGACCGCCGGTTCGCCCTCGGCTCCTGGACCGGCGGCGGCGCCCCCGGTTTCGACCGCCCCGGCGGCCCGGGGGAACTGCTGCTACAGGCTGACGCGCTGGCCCGCACCGTGCTGGCCCAGGTCGCCGGATCCTGGCTGCACGCCGCCGCATGACCAACACCAACGCGGCCACCAGTCCGCCGGAGTTGACCAGGAGCTTCGACCCCGCCGGGCGCCGGGTGATGGTCGTCTGCGCCGCCGGCGGATTCACCACCTTGCTCGACCAATCCGTGCTGAACATCGCCATCCCGGCGCTGCGCGACTCGCTGCACGCGGACGTCACGCAGGTGCAGTGGATGGTGGCCGGATACTCCCTGGCCTTCGGCCTGGCCCTCGTGCCCGGCGGGCGGCTCGGCGACATCCGGGGCAGGAAGCCGTTCTTCCTCGCCGGAGTGGCGATCTTCACGCTGGGAGCGGCGCTGGCCGGGTCGTCCCCTCACCCGTGGGCGCTCGTCGCGGCGCGGCTGCTCCAAGGGCTCGGCGGCGGGCTGGTCAACTCCCAGATGATCGGCACCATTCAGGACGTGTTCACCGGCCACGCCAGGACGCGCGCCCTCGGCCTGTACGCGGTGACCGGCGGCGTGGCGGGCGGGCTCGGGCCGCCGCTCGGCGGGGCCGTCATCGCGGTCGCGGGACCCGGCGTGGGCTGGCGGCTCGTCCTCCTTCTCGCGGTGCCGTTCGGTCTGGTCACGCTGATGCTCGCGGCCCGTCACCTGCCTCCGGCGCGGGGCCGCGTGGGCTCGCCGGACCTCGACGTCGTCGGCCTGCTGCTGATGGGCGGTCTGACGGTGGCGATGATGCTGCCGTTCGTCCAGCCCTCGGCCGGCTCGGCCTGGGGCCTCTGGGCCGCCATGGTGTCTGTGCCGGCCGGGGCGTTCGTGTGGTGGCAGCGGCGCTACGCTCGTTCCGGTCGGCGGCCGCTGGTGCATCCGGCGCTGATGCGTTCGCTGCCGTTCGCGTCGGGGGCGGTGACGGCGATGGGATATTTCGGCTCCGGGCTGGCGTCGTCGCTGGTCCTGGTCATGTTCCTGCAAGAGGGCCTCGGGCTGTCGGCGATCGCGGCGGCGGCCGTCACGCTGCCCTCGGCGGCGGCCATGGCGGCGAGTTCCGCGCTGGCCTGGCGCGTGGCGCGGCGCTTCGGGCGCCACACGGTCTCGGCGGGGCTCGCGCTGTCGGCCTGTGCCATGGTGGCCAGCGGCCTCGTCGGTCTGCTCGCCCCTCGGGCCGGCCAGCCCCTGCTGCTGGGGGTGTGCGCCATGTGCGCCGGCGCCGCCTCTGGGCTGGTCATCGCGCCGCTCCAGGCGTCGGTGCTCCAGCACGCGCCGCCGGAGGCGGCCGGAGTGGCGGGCGGCATCCTTCAGATGGCGCAGCGCATCTCGGCCGCGATCTGCATCTCGGCGGTGTCGGGCGTCTACCTGAACGCTGCCGAGCCCGGCGGGTACGGCCCGGCGTACTTACACGCGACGCTCGCCTGCGCGGGCGTCGCCGCCTCCGCGATGATCGTCTCGCTCCTCGGGACCCGGACGAGAAGATGAGCCCGTCGACGGTCTAGGGACGGGGCCGCCAGCCCAGCTCAGGGCCGAGGCGGGTGGCGATGTCGGTGAGGATCTGTACGTAGTCCTCATGCTCGAACGTGAACGGCAGCGCGAACGCGACCTCGTCGATCTCCTGGAAGGCGGCATGGGCGTAGAGCCGTTCGGCGATCTCGGCGGAGTCGCCGACGAGATCGGGCGCGAACATCATCCGCGCCGGCCCCTGGGGTACGGCGGTCCTGGGCGTACGCTTTTCGGCGAACTCCTTGTACCTGGCGCGCTGCTCGGACGAGGCCGTGTCGGTGGGGATGACCACGAGCCCCTGGGAGACGCGGGCGCGGTCGCCGTCGGGGTGGTGCGCGCGGAACTCCCGTATGTGGGAGAGCTGAATCTCGGCGAACTCCTCAGACTTCTCCGCCTTCACAACACTGCTGGTCAGGAAGTTCATGGCGTTCTCGCCCGCCCACCGGGCCGAGCGCAGGCTGCCGCCGCCGTACCACATCCGGCTGCCGAGGCCGGGGGAGTGGGGCTGGACCCGATGGGAGAAGACCTCGAAGCCCTCGACCCCGCTGAAGTCGGTGGCCGGCTCGCCGCGGACGAAGCTCAGCAGCCGCCGCACGCGTTCGTAGCCGAAGTCCTCAAGGTCACCGGTGCTGGGATAGAGCGCGTCCTTGACCTGGTCGTAGTGCATCGGCGGGCCGACGCTGACGCCCGGGTTGAGCCGGCCTCCGGACAGGACGTCCACCGTCGCCAGGTCCTCGGCCAGACGCAGCGGATTCTCCCAGCCCACAGGGATGACCGCCGTGCCCAGCTCGATGCGGCTGGTCCGCTGTGAGGCCGCCGCCAGAACGGCGACCGGTGAGGAGATGCCGTACTGCAGATGGCGGTGCCGCACCCACGCGCTGTCGAAACCCAGCCGCTCACCCAGCTCGATGACGCCGAGCGTCGACTCGTGGCCGCGGCCAGGATCAGCCTCGTCGAACAGCCCGATCGTCAGGAAACCCAGCTTGCGCAACGGTTGCGAGGGCAGCGGCATATGCGGTACTCCTTCGGCTACGTTCAGAAAAGTCATGGTATTGCGACGTCAGGGAGTACGGCGTCCGCCACGGTGATCTTCCGCTGGATCAGCCCGTTGGCGTGGAACAGGTCGGCGGCGTGCTGTTGCTCGGCGACGAACTCCTCGCTCACCGGATGCAGGCCCCACGGCCGGGTGCGCAGCGCGTGCTCCCACGCGTCGAGGTCGCCGTCGAACAGGGCCGCCGCCTCGCGCGGGTGCTCCTCGGTCCACCGGTCGGCCCGCTGCAGCGCGGCGACGATCCTGGCCAGCTCCTCGGGCTGCTCCCGCGCGAAGTCGCGGCGGGTGAACCACAGCGAGCGGTGGCTGAACAGCCCGTCCGTCTCCACGAGGGTCCTGGTGCGCGATTCGACCGGCGTCAGGTACGGATACGAGCCCACCCAGGCGTCCACGTCGCCGTTGACCAGCAGTTCGGCGGCGTTGCCGTAGGCGTCGACGGGGACGATGTCACCCCAGCCGAGCCCGGCCCGCTCCAGTGCCAGCAACAGCAGGGTGGTCTGCCATGAGCCGTGGCCGAGCGCGACCCTCTTGCCCTTCAGCTCCTCCACCGAGCCGATCGGCGAGTCCTCCCGGACCACCAGACGCCCGTTCTCGACGCGGGGCCCGGAGATCGCCACGTACACGATGTCGTGCCCCTTGGCCTGGGCGGTGACCGGGGGAGTGGAGCCGGTGCCGATGAAGTCGTACCCGCCGTCGAACAGGTGGTCTCCGTGCGAGGACGGCAGGGCCCTGGTGGGATCGACCCGCTCGCCCCGGCCCAGGGCGTTCAGGTCCACCCACTCCACATCGGGCAGCAGGTCGCGGTGGCGGGCCACCCACAGCGTGTTGTTCTGCGGGAAGAATCCGACTCGGGTGGTCATGAGGTGCGTCCTTTCAAGAGCGGCAACACGTGGCGGCCCACACGGCGGGCCTCTTCGAGATGGGGGACCCCGGCCAGGATGAAGGCGTCCACGCCGAGGTCGAGAAGCTGGTCGAGGCGTTCGGCCACCTGGTGGTAGTCGCCGACCAGGCCGAAGGCGGGGCCGTCGCGGAGCGCGCTGAACCCACCCCACACATTCGGCGCGGCCTCCAGACGGCGGTAGTCGTCACCCGCCTCGGCGAGGAAGGAGCGGCTGCGCCGCACACCGACCGAGTCGCCCCGCCCGGCGTGACCCTCCCCGGCGGCGCGGGCCTGCCAGCCCTGCCTGATCTCCTCCCACGCCTCCTCCTCGCTCTCGCGGGCGAGCAGGTCCACGCGTACGGCGAACCGGGGCGGGGTGTCGCTGTGCGCGCGCACGGCGTCGAACTTCTCCGCCAGCGCCTCGAACGGCTCCAGCCACGACAGGTAGCAGTCGGCGTGCCGGCCGGCGGCGTCGATGGCGGCGGGGGAGGAGCCGGAGAAGAAGATCTCCGGGAACGGCTGCCCCGCCAGTTCCTCGGGCAGTCCCGCGTCCTCGACCTGGTAGAAGCGGCCGTGGTGGGTGTGGCCGCCCGCCCAGACGCCCTTGAGCACGTCCAGGAACTCGGAGGTACGGGCGTAGCGGTCGTCGTGGTCCACCTTGTCGCCCCACCACAGCTGCGCGGGACCGCCGCCGCCGGAGATGACGTTGTAGACGATCCGGCCGCCGGTCGCCTGCTGGAGCGTGGCCGTCATCCGGGCGGCCTGCACCGGATGCAGGAAGCCGGGCTGGAAGGCGACCATGAACCGGTAGGACGTGGTCTCGCGGGCCAGCGTCGCGGCAGCCGCCCATGGGTCGTCGGTGTGCGGGAAGTTCGGCAGCAGCCCGCCGACGAAGCCCGACTCCTCGGCGGCCCTTGCCACCTCGGCCATGTAGTCGGCGTGGCTGTAGCCGTCGTCCAGGCCGTCTCGCGTGCCGGGCGCGGTCCCGCCAGGGGTGAAGCCGCCACGGCTGCGGACCCGGCGGCGCAGCGAGGGCTGGTCGCCCTCCATGTGGATGCGCCAATAGATGTCAACCGGCAAGAGACCGCTCCTTCACGTGCTCGCCGAGGTGGTAGACGTCCTCGGTCTGGAGGAAGAACTCGGTGACACCCCGCGCGGCGTACTCGCCGACGGCGTCGAGGGAGGGCAGGCGCAGGCCGTACCGCAGACCGGGCAGCTCGGGGATCAGCGTGCCCAGATCGTCGTCGGCGGAGAAGACGTGCACGTCCGCGTGGCGCCGTGACAGGGCCAGAGCCTGCGGCGAGGTCCCCGACAGGTACATCTCCGGGAAGGGCGGCGCCGACAGCGGCGGCGCGACACCGCCCCCCGCCACCTCGTAGAAGTCGCCGTGGAAGTCGAAGGCGCCCTGCCAGACGCCCTTGGCGACGGTCAGGAACTCCGCCGCGCGGGCGTAACGGTCGTCGCCGGTCAGGAAGTCGCCCTGCGCCCTGGCCACGGCCGCGTCCAGATCCACCGCCACCTGCCAGCCGAGCCGGCCGGCGGCGAAGCGCTGCAGGGAGGCCGAGAGTTTGGCCGCGTACACGGGCGTGGCGACACCGGGGTGGAACTCGGCGACGACGCGCAGGTGGCGGGTGCGGCGCAGAACGTTCGCCGCGACGGTCAGCGACTCCTGCCCTCCGGGGTCGAAGGGCACCAGCGCGCCGGCGAGCCCGGCCAGGTCGGCGGCCACGGCGGTCCGCCCGGCCGGGTCGGCGAGCGCGGGGCGCACGTCGCTGACGAAGGCGGGCAACTCCGCACGGACGGGGCTCCTCGTGGGCAGGATCACATGGAAGCGGGGCGGGCTCGTGGTGTCGCGGGCCATCACGCCACCGCCGCCATGGGCAGCTCTTCCAGGAGCGCGTCGATGCGCGGGCGCAGCTCCTCGGCGAGCGGGTCGATCTGCGTGTCCAGGACGAACAGCCCGCGCGTGACGTGCCGCGCGCCCAGCACGCTCAGCACCGGGCGCAGGGCATAGTCCACGGCCAGCAGATGCGCGACCGTCCCGCCCGTGGCCACCGGCACGACCGTCTTGCCGGCGAAGGCCCCCTGCGGCAGCACGTCCAGAAAGGCCTTCAGCAGGCCGGTGTAGGCCGCCTTGTAAATAGGGGTGGCGACGACGATCACGTCGGCCACCGCCACCTGGCGCGCGGCCTCCTCCAGCTCCGGGTGGACGGCGTCGCCGCGCAACAGCGCCTCGGCGGGCAGCTCGCGCAGCCGCAGGACCCTGGCCGGCCGGTCCACCCGACCGGCCAGATGGTCGAGCAGGCGACCGGTACGTGAGACGGCGGAGGGACTCCCCGAGATGAACAAGACGGTCATGTCACATCTTTCCTAGAGGTTCAGCGGAGACGGGCGGCAGGCCGCCGCGCCCGCGTCGATGCGTGTCGTCACGGCGCCGCTCCGGCGTGCGTGTCCACGCCCAGGTCGGCCAGGAGCCTGCGGCGCAGCTCGACGAACTCCTGGTCGGTGCGGTCGCGCGGCCGATCCAGGCTCACGGTCAGGTCGGTGACGAACCGACCTTCGCGCAGCACCGCGATCCGGTCGGCGAGCAGGATCGCCTCCTCGACGTCATGGGTGACCAGCACCACGGCAGGGCGGTGCCGGGCGCACAGCTCGGCGATCAGGTCCTGCATGTGCAACCGGGTCAGCGCGTCAAGGGCGGCGAACGGCTCGTCGAGCAGGAGCAGCTCCGGCTCGCGTACCAGGGCCCTGGCCAGCGCCACCCGCTGGGCCTCACCCCCTGACAGCGTCGCGGGCCAGGCGTCGGCGTGCCCGCCCAGCCCCACCTCGGCGAGCGCCGCCAGCCCTTTGGCCCGGGCGGCACGGCCCTGCCCGATGATGACGTTGGCGAGGGCGCGCTTGGAGGGGACGAGCCGCGGCTCCTGGAACACCACCGTGCGCACCGGCGGCACCAGCACGCTTCCGCCGGTCGCGGCGTCCAGACCGGCGAGAATGCGCAACAGCGTGGTCTTGCCGGTGCCGCTCGCGCCGAGCAGCGCCAGGAACTCCCCGCGCCGCACCTCCAGGTCCACCCCGTCCAGCACGGCGCGCTCGCCGAAGACCTTGCGCAGCCCCGTCGTGCGTACGGCCAGGCTCATCGCAGCGTCACCGCCTTGCGCCAGGGCATCGTGGCCCGTTCGGCCAGCCGCAGCGCCAGGTCGGCCAGCAGCCCGATCACGGCGTACAGCAGCACGCACAGCGCCAGGATGTCGGTGCGCAGGTAGTCGGTGGCCCTGGCCATGAGATAGCCGAGCCCGGCCGTCACGTTGATCTCCTCGGCGGCGATGAGCGCGATCACGCTCAGCGTGGTGGACAGGCGCAGCCCGGCGAAGATCGACGGCAGCGCGCCGGGCAGCACCACCTCGCGGGCGATCGCCAGGCGGCCGAGCCCGAACGAGCGGGCCGCCTCGACGACCTTGCGGTCCACGTTGCGTACGCCGCTGGAGACGTTGACGTACATGGGGAACGTGCAGGCCACCCCGATCAGCAGGATCTTGGACGCCTCCTCGATGCCGAACCAGACGATGAACAGCGAGGTCAGCGCCAGGAACGGGATGGCGCGCAGCGCCTGCATCGAGGAGTCCACCAGCTCCTCGCCCAGCCTGGTGAACCCGGAGACGACACCGAGCAGCAGCCCGGTGGACGCGCCCAGCACCAGGCCGAGGCCCGCCCTGGTGACCGACACGCGCAGCGCCTCCTGCAGCTGGCCGTCCGCCCACAGCTCGCCGAAGGTCGCGACGACGTCCTGGGGGCCGGCGAGCACGTCCTTGGTGAGCGCGCCCGACGTTGTGGCCGCGTACCAGGCCGCGAGCAGGAGCACGGGGCCGATGATCCGCAGCGCGAACGTCAGCCCGGGCGGCCGCCCGGCGGTGCGGGGCGGGTTCGGCGCGACGAGCCCTTCGAAGGTCGTGCTCATTGCTTCGGGTTCCCGAGCGTCGTCACGTCCACGACGTGCTGGGAGACGTCCAGCGGCGCGGTGAGCACCTTCTGGTCGAGAAAGAACTTCGCCACGTCCTGATATTTCGCGATCTCGCTAGCGGTGACCGCCTGAGCGGGTTTGCCCTTCTTCTGGATGTCCACCACCAGGTCCTTCTGCGCGCCCTGTACGGCCTGCGGGCCCGCCTGGGTGAAGACGTTCAGGTACGCGGCCGGATCGGCGATCTCCTTGGCGCTGCCGTCACGGATGAACGCGAACAGGGCCTTGACCACCTCCGGGTGCTCGTCGAGGAGCTTGTTCGCGGCCACGTAGATCACGTAGTTGTCGGACTTGATCGCCTCGCCGTCGGCCAGGATCCGGGCGTCCAGATCCGTGACGGCGGGGATGAGGAACGTGGAGAACGTCGACCACGCGTCCACCTTGCCCGAGCCGAACACCGGCGCGGTCTGCGGCGGCGGCAGGTAGACGCGCTTGACCTTGTCCACCGGGACCTTGAACGTCTGCAGCGCCTTGAGCAGCAAATACTCGCTGGTGCCGCCGTGGCCGACGGCCACGCTGCGCCCGGCCAGGTCGGCGACCGACTTGATCGGCGAGCCCGTCTTGACCACGATCCCCTCGCCCGCCAGGTCGGGCGGCACGGTGGCGAAGATCTTGAAGCTGGGTTTGACGGCCAGGGCGGTGACCCCGGCGGTGATCGAGCCGGTGGCGACGTCGAGCGAGCCGGCGTTGATCGCCTGGGCGGCCGGGGCGAACACGGAGAAGTCGCCGGCCCACTTGATCTTCGCGTTGACCTTGGCCAGGGCGGCGTCCAGGCTGCCGTCCTTCTTCGCGACGGCCAGGAAGCCGCTGTTGCCGGGGTCCGCCATCCTGACGACGACCTGCTCCTGCGCGCCGGTGGCTGTTGTGCCGCCGCAGGCCGCTGTCAGCAGGACAAGGGGGACGGCGAGCAGCAGCTTACGCATCGGTGACTCCTTGCAAAGGGGTGTGATCGGCCCAGGCCGCGACGTCCACGGGTGATTCGAGGAAGCCGTGGCCGCGCAGGAAACGCTCCTGCTCGGCCAGCAGGTCGAGACGTTCGGGGGAGAGGTCGAGGTGGAGTGAGGCGCCGGGGACGTAGGCGGCGGTCACGCCCGCCGTGCCCGCGCCGGTCTCGGCGCCGAGGATCCTGGCCACCTCCGCCGGATGCTCCGTGGCCCAGTCGGCGGCGCGCAGCAGGACGCCCAGGAAGCGGGCGACCACGTCGGGATGCTCGTCCAGGAGCCGCTGGTGCACGGTGATCGGACGGGGGGTGCCGTTGTTGATCCTCGCCCGACGGTCCGGTACGGCGTCCAGGTCGATTCCCACCTCCGCGCCATGACGCAGAGCGGCCTCGACGGCGAGCGCGCCCTTGACGTAGACCGCGTCCACGTCGCCGGCGGCCAGCGCGGCCAGTTCGGACTCCCACTGGCCACCGCCCGGCTCGGCCTCGACGTCGACCAGCTCCGCGTCGCCCAGGCCGAGCCCGGCCAGTGACAGCGCGCCGTGGAAGCCGTGCAGCGCCATGGCCCGCCAGAAGTCGATCGCGATGCGGTGCCGAGGTACGGCCAGACGCCGGCCTTTGAGCTGCTCGGGGCGCTCCAGGCCCGTGCCGCCGCGCACCAGGATGGCCTGCCGCTCCTCGATCCAGGTGAGTCCGATGAGCCGGGTGGCCTCGCCGCGGGAGCGCGCCCACAGCGCGGGCACGTTGCCGCCCTCGCGGAACAGGCCGGTCAGCGCGTGGGTGTAGTGCGTCTCGCGGGGGACGCCGGGCGCGTCGTCCTGCAGGGACCTGACCTCGATCCCGTCGGCGGCGAACTCCCCGGCCAGCCAGCCCTGGTCGGCCGCGATGCCGGTCGCGGTCGGCACGGGACAGCGGGTGAACCAGAGGGTGTCGAGTGCGGCTGTGGTCATGCGGGAGAGTTTGCTAGTAAATTGGTAGGAAATGCAAAGAATATCCCGCGATGCGGGAAGATCTTTTCGCCGAAACGGCTCTCACCTGGGCTCGGCTCTCCCTACTCGGAACTCGGAGATTCCCGCATGGCAGCAGAAGGTGGCGTTCAGGCCGTACACAGGGCGATCAGCATGCTCGGCTGCTTCGGTGGCGGGGATCCCTCGCTCAGCCTGTCGGACCTGTCGCGCAGGATGGAGCTGCCCACCTCCACCACGCACCGCCTGGCCAGGACCCTGGCCGGCGCGGGGTTTCTCGAACAGGAGGCGTGGACCGGCCGTTACCGGCTCGGGCCGTCGATCACCGAGCTGGGGCAGCTCTCCTTCCACCGCCGCGGCCTGCACAGGATCGCGCCGGAACTCGCCGAGCTGGCCCGTGTCACCTCCGCGACCGTGGACCTCGCCGTACGCAACGGCAGGTACGCGGTCATCCTGAGTGGCGGCTCGCTCAACCCCGACAGCGGTGTCGGCCTGCGCCGGCCCCTGCACTCCACGGCGCTGGGCAAGGTGCTGCTGGCCTGGGCGCCGGAGGGCAGGGCGGACCTGGAGGCGCTCGGGCCCCTGCGGGCGCTGACCGGTCGCACGATCGTGGACCACGCCGAGCTGCGTGCCGAGCTGGGCAAGGCTCGCGAAGCCGGCTACGCGCTCAACGACGGGGAGTCCTACGACGGCATCCGGACGGTCGCGGTGCCGGTGCTCGACCGGCTCGATCACGTGCGCTACGCGCTCGCGGTGCGCTCCACCCCGCGCGTGATGAGCGACGCGCGGATCGGCTGGTTCGTCACGCACGCGCGGGCCTGCGCCCGGGCGCTGGAAGTGCTACTGCTCCCGCCCGCCGAACGCAGGCCGAGCGCGTCCGAGTGAGGTCGGCCTACAACGGGAAGTGCGGCTCCCGGTGAGTGCGAAGCACCGCGTCGAGCTGGCTGCGGACGAGGCCGTCGAGGGTGAGGGTGATGAGGCGTTCGCCGATGTCGGCCATGCGCAGGCAGGAGGCATGGAGTTCTGAGGCTTCGTCGTCCAGGCCGCCGGCGAGCATGGCGGCCAGGCCGCTGTAGGTCGCGGCGTGCTCGGTGACCGCCCGTACCCAGGTGCCCAGCGCGGCCGGCCCCGCCTCGGCGGTGAGGCCGTCGCCGAGCTCGAACAGGGCCTCGTTCCGCTCGCGCAGCAGCGCGCCGACCAGCGAGCGGCGGCTGGGGAAGTGGCCGTAGAGCGTACCGATGGCCACGCCCGCGGCGCGCGCGATGCTCTCCAGGCTGGCCTCGACGCCCCGTTCCCGGAAGGCGGCGTCGGCCTCGGTCAGGAGGCGCTCGTAGTTGCGGCGGGCGTCGGCCCGGGGGCGGCGGGCGCACATGATCCTGGTCACCGGAGCCACCGGCTCCATCGGCACGCACCTCGTCCGCTTCCTGCTCGATCGCGGCGTCCCCTTCAGGGCGCTGGTCCGTGACGAGTCCAAGGGACGGGCCCTGGGCTGCGAGTTCGTGGTGGGCGACTTCGACGACCCCGGCTCGCTCGCCGCCGCGATGCGGGGCGTGGACCGGTTGTTTCTCAACGCCGGCGGCGCCCAGCCGGTGGACGGCGAGCAGCCGATGATCCGCCAGCAGCGCGCCGCCATCGACGCGGCCCGCGCCGCCGGCGTGTCCCGGGTGGTGAAGATCTCGGTCTGGCACGCCCATCGGGGCGGACGGCTGGCCGAGGGTGCGCACTGGGAGATCGAGGAGCACCTCAAGGCGTCGGGACTGCCCTGGTCGATCCTGCAGCCCAGCGGGTTCATGCAGAACTTCGTCACCGGGACCGGCGCCTTCACTGCCGACGGCAGGCTGGTCGGCCCGTACGGGAACGCGGGGGTGTCTAATGTCGACTGCCACGACATCGCCGCGTGCGCGGCCGCACTCCTGACCGGGTCGACCGGCCTCGGCCAGACGTACGTGGTGACGGGCCCGCGGGCGCTCACCCATGCCGACATCGGCCGGGAGCTGTCCGCGGCGCTGGGCCGGACCGTCGGGCAGGTCGAGCTGTCGCCGGAGGAGTTGGCCGCGGCGCTGCGCGCGCAGGGGCTGCCGGCGCGGTTCGCCGACGACATCGCCGAGCTGTCCCGGCAGGTGGCGACCGGCTCGCTGGAGGCGACGACGGCCACGGTGCGGGCGCTGACCGGCCGCGAGCCCCGCACCTTCACGGAGTTCTTGGCGGCCAACGCCCGGGCGCTCCGGGCCGGCCTGGCCGCCACCATGAGCTAAAACCTACTAAACCAGTAGGTCTTGACGGCTTTAGGGTGGGCGTGTTGAGCTGAGATTCGCTGACGAACATCAGAAAGGCCTCGGCTCATGCCTGTGGAGTTCCTTGGGATCGGCGGGACCAACGACGGCTCGGAGACCTCTCCGCGCTCCGGTCTCTCCTTCGACAAGCAGTACACGCTGCGGCTCGCGCGTGCTCACCAGGAGTACGGCTGGGACCGGGTGCTGTTCGCCTACGGCTCGGGCTCGCCCGAGCCGGCGCAGGTGGCGGCCTATGTGGCGGCCAGGGTCGAGGATCTGCAGATCCTCCTGGCGCACCGGCCGAACGTCTCCTACCCGACGTACGCGCTCAAGACCTTCGCCACCCTCGACCTGATCAGCGACGGGCGGCTGACGGTGCACTTCATCACCGGCGGCAACGACCACGAGCAAGGCAGGGAGGGCGACGTCCTGACCAAGGACGAGCGCTACTCCAGGACCAGGGAGTACATCCAGATCGTCAAGAAGGGGTGGACGTCGAAGGAGCCGTTCGACCACGAGGGCGAGCACTACTCGTTCAAGGATTTCGTCTCGGACGTGTTCCCGGCGCAGCATCCGCGGCCGAGGGTGTCCTTCGGCGGTTCGTCGGAGGCCGCCTACACGGCCGGCGGGGCGGAGGCCGACATCTACTGCCTGTGGGGGGAGCCGCTGGCCGAGACAGCACAGCAGATCGCCTCCGTCGAACAGGCGGCGAAGCAGGCGGGGCGCGCTGACGTACCCACATTCCAGGTGGCGTTCCGGCCGATCATCGCGCCGACCGAGGAACTGGCGTGGGAGAAGGCGCGGCGCATCCTGGGCGACCTGCACCAGGCGAAGGGGAACCGGCGCCGGCTGTCCGGCCCGCCGCAGAACGCCGGCTCGCAGCGGCTGCTCGCGGTCGCGGCCAAGGGCGAACTGCACGACCGCGCGCTGTGGACGCCGACCGCTGCGGCCACGGGCGGAGGGGGCAACTCGACGGCGCTGGTCGGCACCCCCGAAACCGTCGCGGAGGCCCTGCTGGACTACTACGACCTGGGCGTCGAGATCCTCTCGGCCCGTGGCTACGCCATCCTGGACGACGCCATCGACTTCGGGCGGTACGTGATCCCGCTGGTCCGCGAGGGGGTCGCCGAACGGGACCGGCAGCGGGCGGCCCGGGCACCGCTGCGCCCGGTCGCGCCGTGACCATATCCTTCGCCGTCCTGGACGACCCGATACGTGCCTCGCTCCTCGGCGCGCACGCCCACCTCGCCGAACGGCGCGGCCGCGTGCTGCGTTATCCACCCGACGTCGCGCCGTTCCTGTCGATGCCGCCCGACCCCGGCCCGGCCGACTGGGACGATGTCGCCGCGCTGGCGGGACCCGGCCGGAAGGTGTCCCTGCCCGGTGCGGTGGCGGCGCCGCCGGCCGGCTGGGAGGAGGTGGCGAACATTCCGGGGGTCCAGCTCACCGGTGAGCTCGTTCCGGGTGCGTACGACACCGACGCGGTCCGGCTGGGCCCGGCGGACGTGCCGGAGATGCTGGATCTCGTCGAGCGGACAAAGCCGGGCCCGTTCCTGCCGCGTACTGTCGAGCTCGGCGTCTACCTCGGCCTCCGGTTCGGCGGCGTGCTGGTGGCGATGGCCGGCGAACGCCTGCACCCGCCGGGCTGGACCGAGATCAGCGCCGTCTGCACCGACCCCGCCTACCACGGTCGCGGATTGGCGACCAGGCTGGTGCTCGCCGTCGCCGCGGGCATCCGGGGCCGGGGCGAGACGCCGTTCCTGCACGCGTCGGCCGCCAATGTCGGCGCGATCCGCCTGTACGAGCGGCTCGGCTTCCGCCTGCGCCGCACCACGAACTTCCGCACCGTAGGCGTCCCGGCGCGGATCGTCGAGCGCGCTGCTCTCACCCTCGCAACAGCGGGAGAAGCTGATCGCCCTGACGCTTGATCTCCGGCAGGTAGGGAGTGTCGGAGAGCACGAAGTGGGTGACGCCGAGCGCCTGGTATTTGCGCAGCGACTTCGCCACATCCTCGGCCGAGCCGACCAGCCAGGTGGTGCCCGCGCCGCCGCCGCCGAACTTGCCCGGGGCGGTGTAGAGGTTGTCGTCGAGCACTTCACCCCGCGCGGCCAGGTCGAGCAGCCGCTGCTGGCCGACGGCGGCGTGCCGGTTCGGGTCGCGCGAGATGTCACCTCTCGCCATCTCCGCCACCTTGGCCTCGGCGTCGGCCCAGGCCTGTTCGGTGGTGTCCCGTACCAGCGTGGTGATCCGCAGCCCGAACTCCAGCGGAGCGTGCTCGCGTCCGAGCTTCTCGCCGAGACGCCTGAGCCGCTCGATCCGCTCGCCGACGCCGTCGAGTGGCTCGCCCCAGAAGAGCTGGACATCGGCCTCGGTGGCGGCCACCTGCTCGGCGGCTTCGGAGGCGCCGCCGAAGTAGAGCCGGGGATGCGGGCGTCCGTCCCGGACGGCTGTCGGCGGCACGACGGTGGAGCCGGTGACGCTGAAGTGTTCGCCGTGGTAGGTGACGTTCTCCTCGCTCCACAGCTTGCGCACGATCTGGATGAACTCCTTGGTACGGGCGTAGCGGTGGGCCTGGTCGCCTTCGCTGTCGCCGTACGCCGCCAGGTTGTCCTTGCCCGACACGATGTTGACCAGCACCCGCCCCCCGGTGAGATGGTCCAGGGTGGCGGCGGCGGAGGCGAACTTGGCCGGGTGCCAGTAGCCGGGCCGGACCGCGATCAGCGGCTGGAACGTCGTCGTCCGCGCGGCCAGCGCGGCGGCGACCGTGAACGTGTCGGGCCGTCCCCAGCCGGTGCCGATGAGCGCCCCACCCCACCCGTGCTCCTCAAGAGCCTTGGCGTGGCCGGCGAGCGTTTCCAGGCTGTTGTGGTCCGTGACGACGTCGTCACCGCGGTGCCCGGGGTGCGCCTGATTCGGGATGTACCAGAGGAACTCGAGGCTCATCAAACGGGTCCTTCCTGACTTGTGACTCAGATTACCTTTAAAACCTACTGTTCATGTAGGTAAAGTGTAGATTGTGACGACGTTGCTTCGGTACTCCAGGCGCGAGATTGACTTCGCTTTCTTCGCCGGCGCGCTGTGTCCGCGCTGATCGGCTCTCTCACACCGTCCGCATCGAGCAACGAGGAACGTTCATGTCAGACCTTCGCAGTTCCATCGAGCGCGCCGCTCCCCGGCGCAAGACATGGCCCTGGGCCGCCGGTGCCGTCGCCGTCCTCCTCCTCGCCGGCGGCGGGTTCGCCGTCACCCGCGGTGGCGGCTCCGTCGGCGCGGCCACCGGTGGCGGCGCGCCCGTCCGTGGCGGCACGCTGCAGTTCGCGCTGATCGACTATCAGCGCAGCCCCGACCCGCAATGGGGCACCAACTACGCCGAGTCGCTCATCGGCAACAACATCACCGACAAGCTGACCTGGCAGGACCCCAAGACCGGCGAGATCACGCCGTGGCTGGCGCGGTCGTGGGAGTACAACAAGGACCTGACCGACTTCACCTTCCACCTGCGCAAGGACGTCACGTTCAGCGACGGCAGCCCGTTCGACGCCGAGGCGGTCAAGGCGAACTTCGACCAGTATGTGCACGGCGACCAGAAGCTGGGCATCAACCCCAACGGCGCCGCCCTGCTGTCCGGCTACATCGAGACGCGGACCCCGGACCCGTACACCGCCGTCGTCCGCTTCAAGAAGCCGCTCGCGAGCTTCCTGCAGGCCTCCTCCTTCACCGCCAACGCGCAGCCCGGCTTCCTGTCGCTCTCGACGCTGCGGCTCAGCGCGAAGGAGCGCAACGCCCCGAAGAAGGTGATCGGCACCGGTCCCTTCGTGTACGACTCGTGGGAGCCGCAGGTCAAGACCGTCCTGGTCCGGCGCAAGGGCTACACCTGGTCCCCGCCGGCGCTCAAGCACGAGGGCGAGGCGTACCTGGACAAGGTCGTGTTCAACACGATCCCGGAGGCCAGCGTCCGGACCGGCTCGCTGGCGTCCGGCGCGATCGACGCCACGCTGGACGTGGGCACCACGGACGAGAAGTCGCTGGCCGACCAGGGCTTCACGATCATCCACCGAGCCGTCTCCGGTACCGCCATCCTCTTCAACTTCAACTCCCAGCTGTTCCCGACCAACGACATCGCGGTGCGCAAGGCGATCCAGCTCGGCTGGGACCGTGAGGCGATCAGGAAGACGGTGCTCACCGACTCCTACTCCACCGCCACCTCGATCCTCGAACCGTCGGTCTCCGGGTACGCGGACTACAGCGGCTCGGTCCTGAAGTACGACCCCGAGAAGGCCAAGGAACTCCTCCAGGAGGCCGGCTGGAGCGAGGGCCCCGACGGGATCCGCGTCAAGGACGGCAAGAAGCTCGTGGTCAAGCTGCTCGGCATCAGCAACCTGGTGGTGAACAAGCCGGCCTACGAGTCGATCCAGCAGGACCTGAAGAAGATCGGCATCGACCTGCAGCTCACCGTCGTCCCCATCCCGGACTACACGGCCAACCTGGCCAAGGCGAAGACCGACTGGAACGTCACCGCGTCCAACCGCTCGCGTAACGACCCCGCGGTCCTCAACCTCCAGTACAGCCCCCTGCTCGGCAACGTCACCTACCTCGCCAAGGAGTCCACGGGGGTCGACGTGGACGAGGTCACCCGGACCGTGGGCAAGCTCGACCAGACGCTCGACCCCGCCGCGCGCGAGCAGTACGCCAAGGCGGCGCAGGACCTCCTGCTCGACAAGTACGCGCTGGTCAACCCGGTCTACAACCCGGCGCAGGTGATCGCCCACGCGAGCTACGTCCACGGGATCGTCTTCGACGCCCAGTCCCGCAACCACTTCGTGGACGCGTGGAAGAGCAACGGGAAGTGACGCGCTACCTGGCGCTGAAGGCCGGCCGGGCGTTGTTCGTGGTCTGGGCCGCGTTCACCTTGACCTTCGTCCTGCTGTTCGTGCTGCCGGCCGACCCGGCCGATCTGCTCTTCGACCCCGCCGAGATCAACAGCATTCCGCCGCAGGTCCGCGAGCAGGTGGCGGAGAGCTACGGCTTCGACAAGCCGGTGTTCCTGCAGTACTTCGACCGGCTGGGACACGCGCTGACCGGCGACTTCGGCAACTCGGTGCAGTCGGGGCGGCCGGTCACCGACACGATCCTGGACGCGCTGCCGAGCACTCTCGTCCTCGCCTCCGGCGCTCTGGTGCTGGCGCTGCTCATCGCCTTCGTGATCGCGCTCGTGACGACCTCGACCCGCCGTCCATGGGTGCGCGACCTGGTCGAGGCCCTGCCGTCGGGCGCGGTCTCGGTGCCGGTCTTCCTGTCCGGCATCCTGATGCTGCAGATCTTCTCCTTCCGGCTGGGCTGGTTCCCGGCCTTCGGAGACAGCGGCGCGGGCAGCATCGTCCTGCCGTTGATCACGCTGGCCGTCCCGGTGTCGGGTCCGATCGCGCAGCTCCTCGTCCGCAGCTTCGCCACCGAGTTCCGCTCCGGCTACGTCACGACGAGCTATGCGAAGGGCGGCACGCGCAACGGCATCATCATCCGCGACGTCTTCCGCAACGCCGGCCTGCCGGCGCTCACCATCGCCGGCATCACGTTCGGCAACCTGATCGCCGGCTCGGTCATCACCGAGACCGTCTTCGCCCGCAAGGGCATCGGCCGGCTGACCCAGGCCGCGATCAACACGCTGGACGTCCCGCTGGTGCAGGGGATCGTCGTGCTGGTGGCGGCCAGCTTCGCGCTGATCAACCTGATCGTCGACCTGATCTACCCGCTGCTGGATCCGCGGCTGCGGGCCACGCTCGCCGTCGCCTGAGGAGGATCGTGATGACCGTCCAACTCGCCGCCCCCGCCCTCGCGAACCCGCTGGTCAAGCGCCTCGGTGAGCTCACGCGGCAGCCGATCCTCGTGGGGTCGTGGATCGTCGTGCTGGTCGTGATCGGCTGGGCCGTCGCCCCCGGTCTCTTCACCTCCTACAGCCCCTACGACGGCGACACCGGCGCGAGCTTCGCGCCGCCGAGCGCGGAGCACTGGTTCGGCACCGACCGGCTGGGCCGGGATCTGTTCGCGCGCAGCGTGTACGGAGCGCACACGACCCTGACCGCGACCCTGCTGGCCGTCCTCATCGCCTTCGGCGTCGGCACGCTCATCGGGCTGCTCGCCGGCTTCGTCGGAGGGATCATCGACACCGCGGTCATGCGGGTGGTCGACGTGTTCCTGGCGATCCCGAGCCTGCTGCTCGCGATGGTGGTGGTCTCGGTCCTGGGCTACTCCACGCAGAACATCGCCCTGGCGGTCGGCATCTCCTCCATCGCCTCGTTCGCGCGGGTGATGAGAGCCCAGGTGCTGGCGGTCGTGACCCAGGACTACGTCAAGGCGGCGTACGGGCTCGGTGTCGGCCGGCTCGGGGTGATGGTCCGGCATGTCGTTCCCAACTCGCTCAGCTCGGTGATCGCGCTGGCCGCACTCGAGGTCGGAACGGCCGTGCTCGCCGTCGCCTCGCTCGGCTTCCTCGGCTACGGCGCGCCGCCGCCGCAGCCGGAGTGGGGCCTGCTGGTGGCCGAGGGCCGGGACTACGTCGCGGTCCACCCCTGGGCCTCGATCCTGCCCGGCGTGGCGCTCGCGATCGTCGTCATCGCCACCCACCGCATCAGCACCTCGTACCGGAAGGAGCACCGCCGATGACCGACCCGCCTGAGGATCCGCTGCTGCGGATCACCGGCCTGGCGATCGACTATCGGTCGGGACGCCGCGAGTGGACGCCCGCCGTCCGAGGCGCCGGCCTCCACGTGGAGCCGGGTGAGTTCGTCTCGCTCGTGGGGGAGTCCGGCTCCGGCAAGACCACCCTGGTCCAAGGGGCGCTCGGCCTGCTGCCCGCCGCCGCGCGGATCCGCGGCGGCTCGATCGCCTACTCCGGCGTCGACGTCACCGGCTGGAACGACCGGCGGATGGCGCTGGTACGGGGCAACTACGTGGGTTTCATCCCGCAGGACCCCAACACCTCGCTCAACCCGGTCAAGAGGATCGGGCAGCAGGTGATCGAGGCGGTCCGGTTCAACGAGCCCGAGGCCCGCAAGGCGGCCCAGCACACGGCGGCCACGCTGGAGAGCCTGCGCACAGCCGGGCTCAAGGACGCCGAGCGGGTCTTCCACCAGTACCCCCACGAGCTCAGCGGCGGCATGAAGCAGCGTGCGCTCATCGCGATCGCGCTGGCGGGCAAACCGAAGATCATCGTGGCCGACGAGCCCACGAGCGCGCTCGACGTCACCGTCCAGAAGGTCATCCTCGACCACCTGGCACGGCTGCGCGAGGAGCTCGGCATCGGCATTCTCCTGGTCACCCATGACCTCGGCGTCGCGCTGGACCGCTCCGACCGGATCCTCGTCATGCGCGACGGCGAGATCGTGGAGGAAGGCCCGGTACGCCAGGTGCTGGAGAACGCGGCCGACGACTACACCCGCCGGCTGCTCGACGCGGCCCCCGCCCGGCACACCGGCCGGCTCCGGCCCGCGTCAGGCGCGCGGCCGGACCCCGCCACCGCGCCGGCGGTGCTGCGGGCACACGCGCTCACCAAGACCTACCACCTGCGCGGCCGAGGGCGGAGACGTGAGCTGCGCGCGCTCGACGGCGCCGACCTGATCGTCCGCAAGGGCACCACGCACGCCATCGTCGGCGAGTCCGGCGCGGGCAAATCGACGCTGGCGAGCATCCTGGTCCGCTTCACCACCGCCGACAGCGGCACGGTGCACGTCGGCGATCGGGAACTGACCGGCCTCAGGCGCGGGCAGCTGCGGGAGCTCCGCCGGGACCTGCAGTTCGTGTTCCAGAACCCGTTCACCTCGCTCGACCCGCGGTTCACCGTCGGCAAGACCATCGCTGAGCCGCTGCACGCCTTCGGCGTGGCTTCCGGCAGGGCGCGGGTGGTCGAGCTGCTGGAGGCGGTGGCGCTGGACGAGAGCTTCCTGCACCGGCTCCCGAGCCAGCTCTCCGGCGGTCAGCGGCAGCGGGTCGCGATCGCGCGGGCGCTCGCGCTCAACCCCGAGATCCTGGTGCTCGACGAGGCGGTGAGCGCGCTCGACGTGTCGGTCCAGGCCCAGATCCTGCAGTTGCTGGTCGACCTGCAGGCCGCGCTCGGGCTCAGCTACGTGTTCGTGACCCACGATCTGGGCGTCGTACGCCTGATCGGCGACGACGTCACGGTGATGAAGGACGGCGCCGTGGTCGAGACCGGCCCGGTCGAGCAGGTGTTCGGCTCGCCGCGGCATGACTACACCCGGGAACTGCTGGACGCGATCCCAGGAAACCGGCTCGCCGTCGCACGTTAAGGAGAGACGTCAAGGAGAAGATCGTGCTGCACATCAACGTCAACATTCTCAACGCGGGCGTCTTCGGCGGCTCGTGGCGGTTCCCGGGCACCGACGGCACCGCCGCCTACACGATCGAGCACTACACCTCGATCGCGAAGAAGGCCGAGGAAGCCAAGCTGGACGCGGTGTTCCTGGCGGACGGCCCGTTGCTCGACCCGTCCATCAGGCACCGCCCTGGCAACAACCTGGAGCCCACGACGGTACTGGCGCGGATCGCCGCCCAGACCGAGCGGATCGGCCTGATCGGGACGTTGTCATCGTCCTACAACGACCCGGTCGAGCTGGCCCGCAGGCTCGGCGACCTCGACTACGTCAGCGGCGGTCGCTTCGGCTGGAACGTCGTGACCACCGCCGGGCCGGTCGCGGCGCGCAACTTCGGCCGCGCCGGCGAGCCCGAGCACGCGTTGCGCTACCGCCGCGCCGCCGCGTTCACCGAGCAGGTCGTCGCCGGCTGGGCGGCCCGGACAGAGCTCGTCTCCCCGCAGGGCCGGCCGGTCGTGGTCCAGGCCGGCGGCTCCAGCGACGGCCGCAGGCTCGCCTCCCGGGTCGGGGAGGTGATCTTCTCCGCAGACCAGGATCTCGACCATGCCCGCGCGTTCCGCGCCGAGATCCGGGCCGGCGCGGCCGGGTTCGGGCGGCGTCCCGAGGAGATCGTGGTCCTGCCCGGACTGTCCACCGTCGTGGGCGGCACCGAGGCCGAGGCCAAGGCCCGGCGTGAGCTGCTGGACGAGATCCTTCCCGACGCCTACGCCCGGGCCCGGCTCGCCGGTCAGCTCGGGATCTCCCTCGACGGGCTGTCCGACGACGAACCGATCCCGGCCGAGCTGCTCGTCGATCCCGACGAGGCCGGCGGTTCACAGACCTTCTACCGGGTCGTCAAGGCGATCATCGACGCGGAGCGGCCGACGCTCGGCCGGCTGCTGAAGAAGCTCTCCGGCGGCGGGGGGCACCGGATCGTCGTGGGGACGCCGGAGCAGATCGCCGACGACATCGAGCTGTGGTTCCGCGCGGGTGCGGCGGACGGCTTCAACGTGATGCCCGACGTGCTGCCGTCCGGTTTCGCCGACTTCGCCGACCAGGTGGTTCCCGAGCTGCGGCGTCGTGGCCTGTTCCGCACCGAATACGACGGGACGACCCTCCGCGACCATCTCGGACTCGGCCTGCCCGCGGTGCCGGGCCGGGTCCCTCAACCGGAAGTGATCTCCTCATGAGTACAGTCATCCAGCTCGCGCTCGCGGTCGGGGAGCCGACCGGCCACCCCGCTCCGGTGTCGCTCGCGGACGCCGTCGCCATCGCGGCGGTGGCCGAGGAGACCGGGATCGCGGCGATCCGGCTCCTGGA
The DNA here is from genome assembly GCF_043197155.1 of Nonomuraea sp. NPDC049269. NCBI lineage: Bacteria > Bacillati > Actinomycetota > Actinomycetes > Streptosporangiales > Streptosporangiaceae > Nonomuraea > Nonomuraea sp. NPDC049269. Next base: position 462,219 of record NZ_JBICSO010000010.1, on the reverse strand, counting down.
CGGCCGGGCGCTCGACCCGACCGTGGTGGGCGCCTACCTCGCCGGCATCCACGGTGACGTCGGTTACGTCGCCGAGCTGCCCACGACCCACAACGCTCCGTACAACGCCGCACGGCGCGTGCTCTCCCTCGACCGGGCGACCGGCGGCCGGAGCGGCGTCGCGCTGCGGGCGGGCGGGGGAGACGAGGTGAGCCAGGCGACCGCTCCGGACCCCGGCGCGACCGATCCCGCCCGGCGCTGGACGGAGTACGCCCACGTGCTGGCCCGGCTGTGGGAGTCGTTCCCGCGCGCGGCGCTGATCGGCGACCAGGAGGCGGGGATCCTCGTCGAGGACGCGCGCATCAAGCCGATCGGCCACGAGGGCTCCTTCTACCGGGTCGCCGGTCCGCTGGACGGGCCGTCGTCGGTGCAGGGACGCCCGGTCGTCGTCGCCGACCTGGGCGCCCTTGACGCGGCGGCGGTCGCGGAGTCCGCGGACGTCGTCGTGGTCGAGCCGGAGCAGGCCGCCGGTGCGGACGCCGCGCTGACGCGGGCGCTGCGGCGAGCCGGTCGTTCCCGGGCGGACATCGTGCTGCTCGGCCGGGTCGAGGTCGTGGTGGAAGACCCGGCCGCCGGGCCCGCCATCGCCGCGGCTGCCGCTGAGGATCTTCGTACCTGGGGTGAAGCGCACCGGTTGGATGGATTCGAGCTGGTGCCCACAGGTGACACCGCGGCGGTGGTCAGCCTGCTGCGGGCGTTGGTGCCACGGCTGGCGGACGCGGCCGGCTCGTCGCCCCCGACCCTGCGGGCCGCGTTCGGCCTGCCCGAGCTCGCGGCGGTGCCGGCATGATCGGCATCGAGCACTACACCGTTGAGGGCATCCGCGCCGCCGTCTCCCCGATCTTGGAGCGCCTCCGTACCGGTGCCCATCAGCGCGAGCTCGCCCGCGAGTACGCCTTCGACGACGTCCGGGCGCTCGCCGGGCAGCGGATCACGCTGGTCGGCATCGCCCAGGAGGACGGCGGCGCCGGCGGCTCGCAGCGGGACGTGATCGACCTGGTCGTCGCCATCGCCCGGGCCGACTCCAACGTGGCCCAGGCGCTGCGCGGCAGCTTCCTCACCGCCAATCAGGTGGCGAGCCGCCGCGACCTGCCCCACCGGGCGTCGACGCTACGGCGGCTGCGCGCCGGCGACCTGTTCGCCGGCACCGCCAACGAGCGTACCGGCGGCGCCAGCGGGTCCGTCAGCACCACCATCCGGCGGGACGGCGACGGGTACGTCATCGACGGCGAGAAGTACTACTCGACCGGCGCCCTGTACGCCTCATGGTTCTCGGGCCTGGCCCAGGACGAGGACGGGACCCTGCTGGGCTTCACGGTGCCGGTGGATCGCGAGGGCGTGGAGCGGCTCGACGACTTCGACGCGGTCGGCCAGCGGCTGACCGCGAGCGGCACCACGCGGCTGAAGAACGTGCGGGCGCACGAGCACGAGGTCGTGGCCCGCGACAACACCCGGCTGGACAACCCCTGGCTGGGCTCGTTCGCCCAGCTCTACCTGGCGGCGGTCGAGGCCGGCATCGCCGCCGCGGCGCTCGACGACGCGATCTGGTTCGCCCGGGAGAAGGCCCGGCCGATCAAGCACAGTACGGCGGGCAGGAGCATCGAGGACCCGTACGTGCGCGAGACCGTGGGCGAGATCGCCGCCCGGGCCCAGGCCGCCCGATCGGCGGTGCTGCTCGCCGCCGAAGCGCTGGAGAGCGTGCGCGGCCTGTCGGGTCAGCGGGCGCGTGCCGCCGGCGCGGAGGCGGCGGTCACCGTGGCGCAGACCGGCGTGATCGCCATCGAGTCCGCGCTGCGGGCCGCCGAGCTGCTCTTCGACGTCGCGGGCGGCTCGATCACCAACCGTGACCTGGGCTTCGACCGGCACTGGCGCAACGCCCGCACGGTCGCCAACCACAACCCCAGGCAGTGGAAGGCGGCGGTGGCGGGGGCGTACCACCTGACCGGCGAGGACCCGCCGACGACCGGTCTGTTCTAGAGAGGAATTCCATGACCGACCGCATACTGGGCCGCACCGGCGTCCTGGTCAGCCCGCTCACCCTCGGCACCATGAACTTCGGCCGGTGGCAGGAGGAGGGTGAGAGCATCAGGATCATCCAGACCGCCCTCGACGCCGGCATCACGGCCCTCGACACCGCTGACGTCTACGCCCAGGGCGTGTCGGAGGAGATCGTCGGCAAGGCGATCAAGGGCCGCCGCGACGACGTCTTCCTGGCCACCAAGTTCCACGGGCAGATCGGCGACAACCCCCGGCACGCCGGCAACTCGCGCCGCTGGATCATCCGCGCCGTGGAGGACAGCCTGCGCCGGCTCGGCACCGACCACATCGACCTCTACCAGGCGCACCGGCCCGACCCGCACACCGACCTGCTGGAGACGCTGCGGACGCTCGACGACCTGATCCGCCAGGGCAAGATCAGCTACTACGGCACCTCGGTCTTCCCGGCGCACCAGCTCGTCGAGGCGCAGTGGCTGGCCGGCAAGCACGGGCTCATCGCCCCGCACACCGAGCAGTTGCCGTACTCGCTGCTCGTCCGCAGCGCCGAACGGGAGGTCTTCCCCGTCGCGCGCAAGTACGGCGTCGGCGTTCTCAGCTACGGCCCGCTGGCCGCCGGCTGGCTGTCCGGCAAGTACCGACTCGACGGCGAACAGCCGGAGTCGGCGCGCGCCGATCTCATCCCCGGCCGGTTCGACATCGGTGCCGAACGCAACCGGCGCAAGCTGGCCGCCGCCGACGCGCTGGCCCGGCTCGCCGAGGACACCGGCCTGACGCTGGTCGACCTGGCCCTGGCGTTCGCGCTCAACCACCCGGCGGTCAGCAGCGTGATCATCGGCCCGCGCACGCTCGACCACCTGGAGAGTTACCTCAAAGCGGCCACCGTCAGGCTCAGCGAGGACGTCCTCGACCGCGTCGACGAGATCGTCGACCCGGGCACCCACTTCCTCGAACGCGACACCGGCCGGGACACCCCGTCCCTCCAGCCGGCCGCCCTCCGCCGGGGGAACCGCTCATGAGCCGCTACGAGAAGATGGAGTACCGGCGCGCCGGGCACTCGGGTCTCGACCTGCCGGCCTTCTCCTTCGGCCTGTGGCAGAAGTTCGGCACCGACCACCCGTACGAGACGCAGCGCGACATCCTGCTGCACGCCTTCGACCTGGGCATCACCCACTTCGACAACGCCGACCGGTACGGCCCGCCGCACCGCGCCGCGCAGCAGGTCTTCGGGCAGGTGCTCAAGCGGGACCTGGCCCCGTACCGGGACGAGCTCATCCTCTCCACCAAAGCCGGCAACCCCATCGGCCCCAGCCCGTACCTGAAGGGCGGATCACGCAAGTCGCTGCTCACCTCGCTGGAGCACAGCCTGCGCGACCTGGGCACCGACCACGTCGACATCTTCTACAGCCACCGCGCCGACCCGACCACGCCGCTGGAGGAGACCGTCGGCGCCCTCGTCAGCGCCGTCGAGCAGGGCAAGGCGCTGTACGCGGGCATCTCCAACTACGCCCCCGAGCGGGCACACGAGGCGGCCGAGCTGCTGCGCCGGGCCGGGGTGCCGCTGCTGGTCCACCAGCCGCGGTACTCGATCTTCGATCGCCGGCCCGAGCTCGACGGCCTGCTCAAGCTGGCGGCCGAGGACGGGTTCGGCCTGATCGTCTACTCGCCGCTGGCGCAGGGCCTGCTCACGAACAAGTACCTCGACGGCATCCCGGCGGGAGCGCGCGCGGAGAACAGCGCGTTCCTGTCGCCCGACGTCATCGACGACACCTACCGGCAGCGGGCCGCCGCGCTCGACCGGATCGCCGAGCGGCGCGGCCAGTCTCTGGCGCAGCTGGCCCTTCAATGGGTGCTCCGGCAGCCGCAGGTGACCTCGGCACTCATCGGAGCCAGCTCGACGGCGCAGCTGGACCACAACGTCAAGGCGCTCGACTTCCCGCCGCTGACGGAGGAGGAGCTGGCGCTGATCGACGAGCACGGCGTGCACGGGACCGGAGTGAGGCTCTGACATGGCTGACCTGATCGGGGCGGGTGTCGAGGACGGCCGGCCCTTCCGCCTGGGATTCCTGCTGCACCTCGACAGCGACCTGCCACCGGCCCGGGCCTACCGGGAGGCGATCGACCTGTTCGTGGCCGCGGAGGAGCTGGGCTACGACTCGGGATGGGTCATCCAACGGCACTTCCGCCAAGGCAAGGAGCACGTCTCCGCGCCGCTGGTAGTGCTCGCCGCGATCGCCCAGCACACTACGCGGATCCGGCTGGGCACCGGCGTCGTGGTGCTTCCCCTGGAGGATCCCCTCAAGGTCGCCGAGGACGCGGCGACGCTCGACGAGCTCAGCGGCGGCCGACTGGAGCTGGGAGTGGGGTCGGGGCCCTTCCCGGGAGCTTGGGAGGCGTTCGGGAAGGACCTGGCCGACCGGCACAAGCTCTTCGAGGCTTCGGTGGCGCGGCTCCACGAGGTGCTGGAGGGCGTGGCGCTCAACAGCCTCGGCGAGGTGCTCCATCCGCCCGGGGCCGGTGTACGTTCGCGGCTGTGGCAGGCCACCACCGGCGACCCGTCACTGGCGGTCTCGGCGGCGGCCGCCGCGGGCCGTGCCGGCGACGGGCTGCAGCTCTCCCGCGCCACCGGCTGGCGCGGCACCACCGTGCGCGAGGCCCAGCAGCAGCAGGCCGAGTGGATCGCGGCCTACCGCGCGGCGGCCCGTCAGCCCCGGGTGCAGGTCTCCCGGGCCGTCTACCCCCATCCCGACCGGGCGGAGGCGATCCGTTCGGTCACGCCCGGCGCCCGCCGTTGGCAGGGCTGGCTGTCCGCCAAGCGCGACGTTTCGGGGCTCAGCGTCGAGGAGTACCTGGAGGCCGACCGCGCGCTGCTCGGGCCACCGGAGGCGCTCGCCGCCGAGCTGGCCGCCGATCCGGCGTTGCGGCAGATCACCGACCTGCTGGTGAGCTTCGTCCCCGGCGTACCCGAGTTCGACGAGCACGTCCGCCTGCTCACCGCCGTCGTGCGGGAGCTGGCACCGCAGCTTGGCTGGCGCCCTGCACCCTCCGCAAAATCCCTATCAAATAACTAGGAAAGGCATGAAATCGGATAAGGGATGTGCCATAGTCCCGGCCATGAGCTTGGACGAGATCCGCCCGAAGAGCGCTCGTGCCGCCTCTCCGCTGACCGCCGCCGTCTCGACGGCGCGCTGGATCAGATCCGCTGGGGTCGATGGCGAGCACGGCCGACACTGGGTGGCCAACCCCGACCCGCACGGCAGATCGGCGGTCGGATCGCAGCCTCGATCCCTGTATTCGGGGGCGGCCGGAGTCGTGCTGTTCTTCCTGGAACTGGCCGTCGCCACCGGGCAGGAGGCGTACCTGGAGGACGCGCGGGGCGGGGCCGAGTGGCTCGCGGCCACCTGGCGGCGGGACGACGATCTGTCGCTCTACCACGGGCTGACCGGCACGATGATCGCGCTGATGGAGGCCGGGTGGGTGCTCGGCGACGACCGGCTCACCGCCGAGGCGGCGGCCGTCGCCGAGTTGATCGTCAGCAGCGGGCGCACCGGCGCGGACGGCTTCGGCTGGACGCACGACCCGACGCAGCGCGGCGACGGCGGCATCATCCTGGGCCTGCTGCGCGCCGCCACCCAGCTGGGGATGCCCGCCTACGAGGCGGCGGCGGTGGAGGCGGGCCTGCGCATCGCCCGATTGCCCGTTCCCGGCCACCGTCTCGGCGACGTCGACGGCGCGCCGCCGGACGCGATCACGCCCGGATTCCTCGCCGGCACCGCCGGCACGGTGTTTCTCCTCGCCCGCCTGTACGGAGTGACCGGCGACGAGCGCTTCCTGCGCACCGCGCGCAGCGGGGCCGGCTTCGTCCGCGAGGTCAGCGTGCTCGGCGACCGATCGGCGATGGTCCCGCATCACGTGCCGCAGGCGCGCGAACTGCACTACGCCGGCTTCTGCTCGGGCGCGGCCGGGGTGGCCAGGATGTTCTACGAGCTGTACCGGGTGACAGGCGATCCCGGCGACCTGGACTGGATGGAACGGCTGGCGCACGGCGTGGTCGACAGCGCCGCCCCGCCGCGCAGGACGGACGGCTACTGGAACGTGGCTTGCCAGTGTTGCGGCACGGCCGGCCTGGTGGAGCTGTTCGTCGGGCTGTGGGCGGTCACCGGGAGGGCGTCCTGCCTGGAGTTCGCCCGTACTCTCGCCGCGGACCTGGTCGCCCGCGCCACCGACCACGAGAGACGCGGCTACCGCTGGTACCAGGCGTACCGGCGGTTGCGGCCCGGCGAGGTGAGCGCGGACACCGGCTACATGGTCGGCGCGGCGGGCATCGGCGCGGCCCTGCTCCACCTGGACGCGGCCGGGCAGCCGGACCGGCCGCGCCGGGTCCTGCTCCTGCCCGACAACCCTTTCCCCGCGATCCCCGTACCGCCGACCGCGCTTGTCCAGACCCCATGACCTGCGTTATTCCGTGCGGCCGACGACCACGTCCAGGAAGATCGGCTTCTTGGACGACAGCAGCTGGGTCCCGGCCTCGTCGGTCATCTTCCAGTAGATCTTGCATCTGCCGGGGGAGTCCGACGCGTGGACGCGTACCGCGATGTCGACGGACTCGCCCGGCTGGACCGCGCGGATCTCGACCCGTTTGGGGGCGCGGCACGGGGTGTCGTTCAGCCGGGTGAGATAGCGTCCCCGCCACGGGATGGTGCCGGTGTTCCTGATCCGCCAGATCTTCGTGAACTCCGTCCCCGTCTTCACCACCGTGCCGTCCGGATGGGTGACGTCCTGCTCGAAGGCCGAATCGTCGTAGGGGGAGGCGGCCCGAGCCGGGGTGTCCCGCGCGGCGGGCTCGTCCTTTCCGGAGAGCGGGGCGAGCCAGGTGAAGAGGGCGGCACCGGCGGCGGCGGTCGCGACCGCCGCGATCACGGCCGGCCTGGTCAGGGGAGACCGGGCTCGTCGTGCGGGGTGCTCCGCCGAACGGACCTCTGCCTCGATGTGCCCGGCGCGGGTCTCGTCGTGGTCCGTACGGCCCTCGGTGGTCTCGCTACATACGACGGCGCTGGCGGCCCGCTCCCAGTGGGCTCGCCACTCGCGCCTGGCCTCCTCGGGGTCCTGGCTCAGCCGGTCGACGGCGAGGACCCGGACGAACTCCCACGTCGTCTCCCAGGTCGGCAGCACCTGCCCCCGGGCGGCGGCCGCCAGCGAGGACTTCGAGGCCGCCGCGCCCATACGGGTCGCCATCTCCGCGAAGGACGGGTCGCCCGCCTCCGCCTTGAGCTCCCACAGCCGATACGCGAGGGCCGCCACCGGGCCCGCGCCCGGTTCTGGCCGGACCGGCTTTCGCCCGGGCCGCGCTCCCCTGCCCGTCCACTGCGGGTCAGGCTCGTCCACCTGCGAGCCTGATGTCCCGGATAATTCCGGCATCTTCACCTGCCCTGTCCGGCACCGTCATCCAGCCGTGCCGACGACCCTGGCATGGCCTGTGCCACCTGAGAGCAAATGAGATTACCTGAATTGTCCTAATACGTCTGGAATTCTGCGGTTTGCTCGGACGTCGTGGTCATTCACCCGCGCATGCCCGGAAGCCGTACTCCGCCGCGAAGGACCGCAGCGCCTTCTCGTTCTCGTCCGGTTCCAAGGACTGTTCCACCGCCTTCTTCGCCTCGCCCTCCCTGCCCGCGCGCAGCGCCGCCTCCGCGCTTGCGCTGAGCTGACGCAGGGTCGCGGTCAGTGCCCTGGCGGGCACGAAGAACCTCTCCCGCACCCGCGGGACGTCACCGCCGGGCGGCGCGATCGCTTCTATCGCGGCGATGGTGCCGGCCATCGACTCCGACGCGCGGCGGAGTTCGTCCACCTCCTCGCGCAGGTTCGCGGGTGGTTCCTCGCGGAGATCCGACTGCCGGGACGCTTCCTCGCACACCGCGTCCACGGCGGCGATGTACTGCCTTTTGACGTCTTCGTACGGTGCCTCCTCCGCCACCGAGACCGTCGCCCACAGCACGAAGGCCAGGGCCGGCACAACCCCGCCGACGATCACACTCCACACCGGGACATGCCTTCTCGCACGCGATCCCATCCGCCGCTCACTCCTTCGGAAGAAAACGCCCTTGGCGCTCTCGCGAGCGCCAAGGGCTGAAGTCCGGCCGAGCTACGTCCCCGTCCCAGCCCGGGATCAACACCGGATCCGGCGCTCCTGCGTCCGCTTGTACAGGGTGGCCACTTCGCTGCCACGCAGGACGGAGTAGAGATGCACCTTCGTCTGGTTGCGGTAGAGCTGGCTACCGCCGGAGCACTTCCACGAAGGGGTCGTCGTCACGGTGAACGCCGCCCTTCCCTTCTTCACCTCCGAGGTGGCCTTCGTCCGCCAGAAGCCGAGGCCGCGATACTGCTGGAGAGTCGTCTTGACCACGGCCCGGCGGCCCCACTCGCCTTTCTCGCAGTGGACCTGCCTGCTGGTCGTGATGCGGTCGCCGCTCTTGTACGGCGTGATTATCCGCTGCCAGCCCTTGCAGCGGTCGTGGTACCCGATCCCCAGGTAGGCCTTCGCCGACCAGCCCGGCGCCAGGACGGCCGAGCCGTCCGAGACGGCGGTGACGCCCAGCCCCGCCTGCGCTGACGCCGACGACCCCGCCATGAGCCCGGCCGTCAGGCCGACGACGAGCGCCGCTCCTGTAATCCCTTTTCGTCCGACCATCGGATCTCCTTTCAAAGAAATCCTCTGCACTATCCGACTCGGGAGTCCCCGACCAACCGCGCACAGCGATTCAGCGGAATATCCGCACGCTGCCAATGGCGCCGATATCGAACACCGGCACTGGGAACGGCAACACTCTGACCGCCCATGCCGGAAAACGGCAAGCGATCTGCCCCGTCCGATCATCCAGATGTTGTCCAGAGCTATTAGGACAATCAAATTCGCAGGTCAGGAACTTGCTACAGGGATTCGACCCACGCACCAGGGATCCCGTGCCCGCCGCTTCGTCACGCCAAGGGGCCCTCCCGGCTGCCGTGCCGAGCGCCGGTGGTGGCGCGTCCACGCCGTCCGTGCCACACTCACTGTTATAGAACTCATCGATGAGTTATAGAACGATCGGAGGATGGCATGCGCAACCTGTTGCCGTGGCGTGAGCCGGTCCCGCTGGACGGGACGATGGGCGAGCCCCGAGCGCGGGGCCGGTTCGGCGAGTACGGCGGACGGTACGCGCCGGAGTCCCTGGTGGAGGCGTGCCGCGAGGTGGACGAGGCGTTCCGGGAGGCCTGGGCGGATCCGGGGTTCCGCGGCGCCCTGGCGCGGCTGCTCGCCGTGCACGTCGGGCGGCCGACCCCGCTCACACCGGTCCGCCGGCTGTCGGAGGCGCTGGGCGTGCGGCTGTACCTCAAGCGCGAGGATCTCACCCACACCGGATCCCACAAGATCAACAACGTGCTGGGCCAGGCCCTGCTGGCCACCCGGATGGGACGGCGCAGACTGATCGCCGAGACGGGCGCGGGCCAGCACGGGGTGGCCACCGCGACCGCCGCCGCGCTGCTCGGGCTGGAGGCCACGGTGTTCATGGGCGAGCGCGACATCGAGCGGCAGGCGCTGAACGTCTTCCGGATGCGCATGCTGGGCGCCGAGGTGGTCCCGGTGACCACGGGCAGCCGTACCCTCAAGGACGCGACCAGCGAGGCCATGCGGCACTGGGTGGGCGCGACCGGCGACTCCCACTACTGCATCGGCTCGGTCGTCGGGCCGGATCCCTACCCTTGGATGGTCAGGGAGTTCCAGCGGGTCATCGGTGACGAGGCCCGCGGGCAGTGCGCCGCCGAGCTGCGGACCGGCGTCCCGGACTATGTGGTCGCGTGCGTCGGCGGCGGCTCCAACGCGGCCGGCACGTTCGCCGGATTCGCCGACACCCCGGCGCGCCTGGTCGGTGTCGAGGCCGAGGGTGGCGCCGGGGCGGCCCGCGGCCGGCTCGGCGTCCTGCACGGCTGCCGCTCGCTGTTCCTGCAGGACGACGACGGGCAGATCACCCAGGCGCACTCCATCGCCGCCGGGCTCGACTACCCGGGAGTCGGCCCGGAGCACGCCCACCTGCGCGACCTGGGCCGGGCCCGCTACATGACGGTGACCGACGACGAGGCGGTCGACGCGGCGGTACGGCTGGCGCGTACCGAAGGCATCGTCCCCGCGCTCGAATCGGCGCACGCCCTCGCCTGGGTGATCCGCGCGGCGGGCGCCGGTGACCTGCCCGCAGGATCGACGGTGCTGATGACGTTGTCCGGCCGAGGCGACAAGGACGTCTCGACCCTGAAGGAGCTGCTGTGAACGCCACCCAGGTAGAGCGCCACCTCCGTGCCCGCCGGGACACCGGCAGAGGCCTGCTCATGCCGTACGTCACCGGGGGGATCACGCCCGGCTGGACGGACTATCTGCGGGCCTTCGCCGCCGCCGGGGCGGACGCGATCGAGGTCGGCCTGCCCTTCTCCGACCCCACGCTGGACGGCGTCACCATCCAGCAGGCCGGCGACACGGCACTGGCCCGGGGGGCGAGCGCCCGCCGGATCCTCGCCGACCTGTCCGGCCTGCCGGACCTGGGCGTGCCGCTGGTCGTCAGCACCTACTACAACCTGGTGCTGAACGACGGCCCCGAGGCGTTCTGCGCCGCGCTGCGCCGGGCCGGCGTCGGCGGCCTGATCGTGCCCGACCTGCCGATGCACGAGGCGGACGAGCTGACGGACGTGGCCGCCACCGCCGGGATCGAGCTGGTCCTGCTGGCGTCCCCGGCGACGCCGCAGCCGCGGCTGGCGGAGATCTCGGGCCGCAGCCGCGGATTCGTCTACGCGGTGTCGCTGATGGGCACCACCGGTGAGCGGGCCGGCCTCGCCGCTTCGGCGGCGGAGCTCACCGAGCGGATCAGGCGCGTCACCGACCGGCCGGTCTTGCTAGGATTTGGCATCTCCACCCCGGACCAGGCACGCGAAGCCCGCCGGCACGCCGACGGCGTGGTGGTCGGCGCCGCGGTCATGCGGCGGGTGCTCGACGGGGCTGGGCCGGACGACCTGCGGGCCTTCCTCGCGACCCTGCGGCAAGCCCTCGACCAGGAGTGTGACCGACCACGATGACCCTCGACGCCGGACACGAGGCGAGATATCGCGCCATCGCCGCCGACCTCGCCGCGAAGATCCGGTCGGGACACTACGCCCCCGGTGCGGCCCTGCCGCCGCAACGGGAGCTGAGCGCCTCCTACGGGGTGACCCTCATGACGCTGCGCCAGGCGCTGCGGGAGCTCAGCGACGAGAAGCTGATCGTGCAGCAGCCCGGCAGGGGCACGTTCGTCGCCCCGCCGCACCTGGCGTACCAGCTCGACTCGCTCCGCAGCCTGGTCGACGACCTGCGGAAACAGGGCCACGACGTGCGCACCGCGGTGGCCGGGCGGGCGGTGCGCCGGGTCCCCGCCCGGATCGCCGCGGAGCTGCGGCTGCCTCCCGGCGACACCGCCCTGCGGCTGGAGCGGGTCCGTGAGTTCGCGGGACGTCCCGCCGTACACCAGGTGTCCTGGGTCCGCCGGCCGGTGGCCGACCAGATCCGCGACCGCGACTTCACCGCCGTCTCCCTCTACACGGCCCTCGCCGACGCGGGAGTGACGGTCGCCCAGGCGTCCGAGGTGGTCCGGCCCGGTCTGCTCGACCCCGCGGCCGCCCGCCACCTCCACGAGCCGCAGGGCAGCCCGGTGCTCGTCAGCACCCGGATCACCTACACGCTCGACGCCACGCCCGTCGTGTCCGACCATGCCACCATCCTCGGCAGCATGATGGAGATCCGCACCGAACGCGCCGCCACCGGCCTCTCTCTCACCTGGGGCGCCACCAGCTGAGAGCCTGTGTGCGGTCCATCCCACCGTGGCGACGAGCAGGATCACGCCCCGTCATAGGTCGTAGTCATAAACGGCCAATGTCAGCGTTCCGGGGCGCTGCAGGTACTCGGGGATGGACGTCTCCAGCCGGACCCTGATCGTTGTCGTCTTCTCACTGCGCGGCCGTTTGCCCATGTCGAGGTAGCCGGCTCCGCTGGTGGTCGGCGGGGCGGAGCAGTCGATGGAGCCCTTGACCGGGCGCCCGTTCACCCACAGCTTCTGGTTGAGCCGCTCGGCGAGGCCGTCCCCGCAGTAGGTGACGATGGCCAGGCCGCGGCCCCTGTTCGGCACGGTGAGTGTCACCTCGCGGGTGCCGGGCCAGGTGGTGCTGCCCTTGGTGACCAGGCTGAGGTCCTTCCCGATCTTCGCGGGCGGGTCGACCGGGGGCGAGGCGGTTTTTATTGTGGTCGGCGGCGTCCACTCATACACGCCGAACCGCCATTTTCCCGGAAGCGTGCTCCCAGGGTAGGGCTTGACGGTGAATCTCACCGTCCGCGTCCCGGCGGGGAAGGGCTGCATGTCGGCCGCTTTGCCCCGCGCGCACGAGTTCATCAGAAACAGCGGCAAGTCCTTGTTCAGGCCCGGCACCCGGGCTCTGACCTGCGGTGGCGCCGCTTTGGGGGACGGGCAGTCGGGCAGGATGGCCACCGGCTTCCCGCTCACCTCCACTTGGAACGTCCTCGATTCTTCGCGCGACGGGTCGAAGGTCGCCGTGGCGAGCCTGCGGTAGAGGGTGCCGTCGGACTCCTCGTACTGGATCGGGAGCTTCTCGGTCACGTTCGCGGTGGTCGGCTGATCGACTTGGTCCGGCCCGCGCAGGCTGACGACAGTTCCCGCGGCGACGACCGCGACGGCGACAGTGACAGCGGCAGTGACGGCCGACAACCGGCGCCGCCGCGCGCCGCGCGTCCCGGCCCGCAGTGAGTGCCACGGGATCGGGCGGTCGAGCGCGGGACGGCTGCGCTCGTCCAGCAGGTCGCGGAGTTCTCCCTGGTCGATATGCATGGCGCTACCCCCTCCTGTCGTACGCGAACGACTCGTCCACCCGAAGCTTGGCCAGCGCCCTGCTCGCCTGACTCTTGACCGTCCCGACGCTGCAGCCGAGCGTCGAAGCGGTCTGGGCCTCGGTCAGGTCCTCGAAATACCGCAGCACAACGACGGCCCGTTGCCGGGCGGGCAAGCGGCCGAGTGCCTGCCAGACAAGTTCGCGGTCGTCGGCCTGTCCCATGTGGTCGGCCGCCCGCGCCTGGTCGGGCGGCGACTCGCTGGTCAGCTCGGCCTGTCTCCAGCGGCGCCGCCACCAGGAGACGTGCAGGTTCACGATGATCTTGCGGACGTACGCCTCACGCTCCTCGCCCAGGCGTGGCCAGGCCTGCCACGCCTTGAGCAGCGCTGTCTGCACCAGGTCCTCGGCCGCTCCCCAGTCACGGGCGAGCAGGTAGGCGGTGCGGAGCAGCCGGTGCCACGACGCCTCGACGAACGCGTCGTACTCCGATCCATCCGCCATGTACGGTCCTTCCTCAGGCGACAGTCACCCGCCCTTACGCCGCCGGAGGCACAGAAGGTTGCTCAGTCTCAAGAAGTAGTTCATGATCGTTCTCGCTCTGATTTCCCAGTTGCCGGAGGGCGAGTTGCGCGGCGGCGATTCCGACCTCGGCCAGCAGTCCGGGCGCGGCGGATTGGTCTGTGGCCACGGTGAGGGTGCCGCCGCGGCTGATGGCCGGGCGGTCGTGCCAGGTTGTCCCGGGCAGGTCGATGGCTCCGGTGCAGTGTGTGCGAAGGGCGCTGCGGTGCCACTGCACCGCGGCGCGCCAGCCGGGCCATGACGGGTCAAGAAGATGCTGTACACGGCGTTCGGCGTCGGTTTTTCGCTCGTTTGGGGCGCATGCGGCGGAGATCTGGATGAGTTCGTGCCCGGGCGGGGCCAATGTGGGGTCGGCGAGGCTGTAGCGGGCGGCGTAGATTCGGTCATCGAGGTCCAGTACCCGGAACCAGTCGGGACCGCTGCCGGCGCGTGCGGACCCCGGCGCCCGGCCCGAGCGGGTCGCAGTCCCGCCGCGCCGCCCTCGCGAAAATCGACCAGGAACTCCACACCATCGAAAACCTCGCTACCCACTATGAGCCCTGAGTTAAAGCACCGCGTCCGCGGGTGGAGAGCATGAGGGCGGCGACGACGAGCGTGCCCGCGCAGATCCAGATCGCCGCACCGACGGGAGTTGCCGTGAGGTGGCCGCATCATCTTGGTCGCGTCCGTTGTGACTGTGGCGGAGGTCGGGGGCGAACCGGTCAGGCTTCGCGCTGCTGCTGAAGTTCTTCGAGGTGGATGCCCGGTTCCCTGAATTGCTTGCGGTGGCGTACGTGGCCCAACAGGTCAATGACCGCATCGAGCCTCCGACCCCGAGCCGGCTGCCGGCGTCGATGGTCGGTCGGAGCGGGGCCGGCCGCTCCGGACCAGGTGGTGTCGATTCAGAACGGTTGTTCTTCATGCAGGGGAGCCTCCCAGGCGGCGGTGATGTCGCGTGCGACATCATGGAGGAGGTCGATGAGCAGGTCTGCGAGTGGTGTGAGGCTGGCGTCTGTTTTGGTCACGGCGTAGAGCCGGCGGTAGGGCCTGGGGTGGGCCAGTTCGCGATGGGTGGTGCCAGGCGCATGGGTCAGGGCCAGGCGCGAGACCAGGGCCACTGCGATGCCGGTGCCGACGAGGGCCTGGGCGACGTCGTAGGACTCGGTCTCGAACCGCACCGTGGGAGTGAAGCCGGCCGCGCGGGCAGCGTCGTGGAACTATCCGCGGGCGGCATGGCCGGCCAGGATGGAAACCCACGATTCGTCGCACAGTTGTTCCAGGTGAAGTTCGCTGTCCGCGGGCTGCCCGGTGGCCAGTGGATGGTCATCGGGGAGAACCACGACCATCGGGTCCAACAGGAGCGAGTGGGCCCGTACGTGTGGGGGCGGCGCGAGCGGCGTGCCCCAGGACGCGACGATGGCCACGTCCAGGCGCCCCGCGCTGATCTCGTCCGTTCCGCGTCCGGACACCACGTCTACGACCGAGACGTCGGCGTCCGGATGGCGGTGGCGCAGCGCCGTCAGGGCCGGTGGCAGCAGGTGCAGGGCAGCCGCCTGGAACGTCCCGATCCGCAGACGGAGCGAGAGGTGACCGAGCAGTGCGGCCAGTTCCGCCTCGGCCCTGTCCGATGCCTCCTCCACAGTTCGACCGTGGGAGGCCAGCAGCGCACCGGCCGCGGTGAGCGTTGCCCCGCGAGGACCACGGATGACCAGCGGCACCTGCCAGTCGCGCTCGGCCTTGACCACCTGCTGTGTGACCGCCGCGGGCGTGAGCCGGAGTGCGTGAGCCGCCGCCGTCAAGGAGCCGTGCCGCTCGATCAACGCGAGAAGGCGCAGCTGTCCCGGATCCACCACCATTCACTAATTCTAATGCTGCACCCTCCTGTTTTAACTTGTCTTAGGGGTGCGGGACGGGAAGCCTGATGGGGCACCCATCGGCCGCAATCCCCGGAAGGGGTTCTTTCCCATGCCCACGCATGTGCCCGTTTTCATCGCCACCACCTTGCTGCTGGCGATGCTGCCAGGCGCGAGTCAAGCCCTGATGATCCGGCAGGTTCTGGAAGGTGGCCAACGTACGCTCCGAGGCACGCTCGCGGGCAATGCCAGCGGCTTCCTGCTGTGGTCCACGGCCGCCGCGGCCGGGCTGTCCGCCGTCCTGCTGGCCAGCCCCACCGCGTACGCGGTGCTCCGAATCGCAGGCGGCATCGTGCTGATGATCCTCGGGGTGAAGACGCTACGGACCGCGCTCACCAGCGTCTCCACCCGCCCGCCCCGCGAGGGCGGGCGGCGCACTGGATTCGCGGGCGGATATCTCACCGGCCTGAGCACCAACCTCGGCAACCCCAAGGCGGGCGTGTTCGCCGTCTCGGTGCTGCCTCAGTTCGTGACCGCGAACGGCCCGGTGTTCCTGTCGACCGTCGCCCTGGGAGCCCTGTGGGCGCTCGTCAGCGCCTCCTGGTACATGTTGCTCACCTGGGCCGTCGGCCGAGGGCGCGCCCTGATATCGCAGCCGACCGTCCTGCGGGGACTCAGCGTGACCACCGGCGTCGTCCTGCTGGGGCTGGGCGCCGCGGTGGCGGCAGGCTTCTGAGCCGGTACAGGTCGCCGGGCGGTGCCCGTAGATCCGCGGCTGGCCGATGCCGCGGTATTCCTCGCTGGAGGCCGTCGCGCATGCGGCTGGTGTGGAGGCGGCCGTCCAGGTGGTCGAGTTCGTGGGCGACCAGCCGGGCCAGACGAGCTTGCTCTCCTTGGCCGCCATCGCGAGCGCGGCCCGGAGCCGACAGGCCCGAATCAGCCGATCGGTGGTGCGAGGTATTCCAGCGCATAACCGTCGCCGGAGGGGGTTACGCGGGCGATGCCGGGTGAGTCGAGGTGGGCGCCGGCCACGAAGTGGTGTGGTTGGGTCAGTTGTTCGAGGAGGGCCGCTCGCGCGGCGCGGGCCTGGGACTGGTTGCCGTCGAGCTCCCAGGAGACGTTCGGCTGATCGAATTGGAGCGTGGGAACGTGAACGGTGTCGCCCCAGACGAGAAGGTGGCCGGTGCCGCTCCTGACGTCGTAGACGGTGTGACCGGGTGTGTGGCCCGGTGCCGGGATCGCGGTGGTCCAGTCGTTGATCGCGATCTTCTCCGACACGGGTACGACCCGGTCGCGGATCGGCTCGAGCCGCCCCGTGAACACCGAGGTGTCGCCCGCGCCGATCCACACGCGCTCGAGCTCGGTGAACGCCTCTGAACCGTCCGGCGCGATCAGGCCGCTCACGTGGTCTTCGTGCTTGTGGGTGATGGCCACATCGGTGACCTGCGCGCGGTCGATTCCCGCTTCGTCGAGCGCGTCGTAGATCAATCCCATGGTGGGGTCGTGCCAGGCGTTGGACGCGCCGGTGTCGATGAGAAGCGACCGCGTGCCGTCGGTGACGAAGAAGGCGTTGACCGACAGCCGCAAGTTGTCGCCGGCCAGCGGGACGGCGGCCGGCAACTCATCGAGCGTGCGCCCATCCTCGTCGCGGAGCCGTGTCGGCGGCATGTCGATGTACCCGTCTCGCAATGAGATCACCTGCAGCTCGCCGAATTCGAACGTGGCATGGTGCTGGCCACTCGAGATCAAACGCATGGAACCTCCGTCGTGTGCGCGTGTCTTCGATAGAAGACCATATCTTCTTTAGGAGAAACCCTACACTGTGGGCAGCGAGATACCCATCGATCGAGGAGCACGGTGGTCGAGCAAGACGGAAACGCGGCGGCCGAACCACAGCACGGTGACGACCTGGCCGGCGCGTTCGGCGGTAACGTGCGGCGACGCCGCGAGGAGGCGGGCCTGACGCTGGAGCAGCTGTCCACACAGTCGTCGGTCAGCCGGGCGATGCTGTCCAAGGTCGAACGCGGTGAGAAGAGCCCGACGATCGGCGTCGCGTCCAGGATCGCCCACGCGCTCGACGCGTCGCTCTCGGACCTGATCGGTGCGCCCGCTGCTGCCGCGTCTGGTGTGGCCATTGTCATGCGAAAGAACGATCGCCCCGTTTTCCGTGACCCGGAAACCGGCTTCGAGCGGCACATGGTGTCAGCGGCCCCGGGCGCGGGAGAAGCCGAGATGGTCGTCCACTACCTCCCCGCGCAGGTCTCTACCGGGCTGCTGCCCGCGTATCCGCCGGGTACGGAGAAACAACTCGTGGTGCTCGAAGGCACCCTCACCGTCGCGATCGGCGGGATCAGCGAGACCCTGAACACTGGCGACTCCCTGTTCTTCCAGGCCGACGCGGACCACGGCTTCGCCAACCGAACGAACGCTCCCTGCGAATACATCATGGTCATCTCGCGCAGAACCTGAGCGGCGTGTCGGTCCGATGCACTCCCCGTTCGTCCACCGCATTTCCCGGCGATGTCCGAACGGGGAAGGCGCCTGCCTGCGACCCCGGCACGGCCGATGGAGGCCACCCGGAGAATCGGGCCACGTGCCGATCTATCCGAGCACCGGGTAGTTCGCGCGGAACACGTTGTGCGGGTCACGGGCCCGCTTGATCTCCCGCAGCCGCGCGAGCGCGCTGCCGGAGAAGGACTTCGCCGCCGTTTCACCGGGGGACAGCAGGGTGTACGGCTTGCGGCCGCTGATGTAGGCCTTCAGGTCGGCCACGACCTCGGCCTGCTTGGCGCGCGTCGCATCGGCCACGTGCGGCAGGCCGAGACCCAGCAGGCCGAGCAGGTACGGCTCAGCCACCGCGCCGCTCGCACCGGCCCCGCCGCCCGGCTCGGCGAGCGCCCCGCCCAGGTGCCTGATCTGCACGTTGATGAGCGGTTCGACCGGCTTGGCCAGCAGGAGCTCCACCGCGTCCGCGTCCAGGCCGGTGAGCAGCTCCGCACGAGCGATGGATGGGGCCGGATCGGTGGGCTCGGCGGTGATGTCACCCAGGTCGGCAACGGAGACGACACCGCGGCTGTCGGAGATCGCGCCCCCGATCTTGTCGATGCGCACCAGCAGGTCCTCCCCCTGAGCCGCCTCACCCAGGTAGGCCAGATCCAGCGTCACCATCGGCGACGCGCCGGGTGGCTGGAGCCGGTTGATCCAGACACTGAGCTCACGTGGCGCCTCGGCGGTGATCTCCAGGAACGCGTCGTACACCTCCCTGGTCCGGTGCTCCGGCCAGATCACGCGCCCGCCGTACAGAACCGGCGCGGGATACAGCTCGAGTTCGAGGGCGGTCACCACCGCGAAGTCCCCGCCACCGCCGCGCAGCGCCCAGAACAGCTCGGGATCGGACTCGGCGGTCACCCGGCCCGGCTCGCCATCGGCGTCCACGATGTCGATAGCCCGCACACTGTCGGAGGCGAAGCCGTACTTGCGGCTGAACCAGCCGACCCCACCGCCCAGGGTGTAGCCGGTCACGCTGACCCCCGGCGCGCTGCCGGACAGGCCGGTCAGACCCAGCGGACCGGCCGCCGCCAGCACCTGCCCCCACTTCACGCCCGCGCCCACCCGGACCACGCGCTCCTCCGCGCGTACCTCCACCGCGTTCAGCAGGCCGGTACGCAACAGGATCAGGCCTTCCACATCACCCGAGGCGCCATGCCCGCTCGGCTGCGCGGTCACCGTCATACCCGCCCGCCGCGCGTAACGCACGAGCGCCGCCACGTCATCGGCATCCGCGGCCTCCGCCACGGCCGCCACGGGCTGCCTGACAGTCAGATTCCACGCGGTGGCCGCCTGTTCAAAGCCGTCGTCACCGGGCAGGAGCACGCGCCCCTTGAGGACACCGCGCAGATCGTTGATCGTCATCGTCGTCTCCCTTTTCGAGTTGTCAGAAAAACCGTGCTGCACTGCGAGGACGTCAGGCGGGCTGCGTGGCGGGCGCTGGGGTGGCGGTCTCCTGGGCCTTGCGCGCCTTGCTGGTCTCGCGGAGGGTCAGCAACCCCGTGACCGCGATCAGCGCCGAGGTCAGGCCGTGGATGCCGAACGCGGCGGCCGTGGATCCGTGGTGGGCCAGGACGTTGACCATGTCGCCGAACGGGGCGACGGCCACCATCAGCAGGACCCAGCCCAACGGGCGGCGGTGGCCCGTCACCAGCAGGATGCCCATGGCCAGGCCCATCGCGATCTCGCGGCTGCCCTTCACGATGGAGAAGCCGCTGCCGTCAGAGGGCCAGTTCGCCAGCCCCGGGAAGGTGGTCCCGAGGGGCAGGACGAAGGACAACCCGAGGTAGAGGGTGAACAGGACGACGACGGTGGCCAGGACGGTGTTGAGCTTCTTCAGCGACATGGTTCTTCTCCTTTGATGTTCAGACTGGGCAGGGGTTCAGCCGCGGACACGGCGGATGTGGCGGGCGTAGCGAGGGCGGCCGATGACGTGCCAGATGGCGCGGACCGGGGTGGGGAGTCCGCTGAGGACGATGGCGCGCTCGGCCGGGTTCGCGTCTTCCAGGACGGCGCCGAAGAGCGTGAGCAGGGTGAGTTTGGGGGTGTTGTTCACCAGGTGGTCGCCCAGAGAGGCCCACTCCTGTTCGGTGATGTGCTTGGCCGCGAGTGGGAGGAGGGTGGCCTCCTCGTCGTCGAGGTGTTCCATCAGGACCGCGCGGTGCTCGGTGAGGGCGGCCACGAGGGTGTCGCGTTCGTCGGCGCCCGCGGTGGCCTCCCATGCGGGGACCGCGGCGTCCAGCCTGGTCAGGGTGACCGCGATGCGTTCGTGCTGGGCCTGCATGCGCAGGACGATGTCGGCCTCCAGATCCACCCGGGAAAGGAGCGGCGGCCACAGCAGCTCGTCCTCGCCCTCGTGATGGTTGTGCAGGCCCATGCGGTAGACGCGGAAGTGGTCGGCGATCACCTCGGCGCGAGCGGTGTCACCCGGGGTGACGGCCGCGACGAGCTCCACCAGCAGCCGTGACTCACGGCGGAGCACGCGGTGGACGATCTCCATGTCCTGGGTGTTGACGCTCATCTGTTCCTGCCTCTGCTGGATTGCGACCGGGGCGGTTGCGATGCGTTCAGACTGCTCCGGGGTATTTGGAGGGGACTTGGAGCCGACTTGGAACCGTCCACGTATGATGTGCGGATCATGGTCTTCATCCGGGTGCTGGGCCCGTTCGCAGCCGAGGTGAACGGTGAGACCGTCCACCTCGGCGGGCCGCGGCAGCGGGGCGTGCTGGCGTTGCTGGTGGCGGCGCGTGGGCATCTCGTGCCGGTCGACCGGATGATCGAGAACCTGTGGCGCGGGGAGCCGCCCGCGCGGGCGCTGATGTCCTTGCAGGCGTACGTGTCCAACCTGCGCCGGCTGCTGGAGCCCGGACGTCCGCCGCGCACACCGGCCCGGCTGCTGGTGAGCGCGCCGCCCGGTTACGCGCTGCGGCTGCCGCCGGAGTCGGTGGACGCGTGGCGGTTCGAGGACCTGCTCGACCAGTCCCGTACGGACACCGACCCGCGCGTCGCCCAGGCTCGGCTCGCCGAGGCGCTCGGACTGTGGCAGGGACCGGCGTTCGCCGAGGTCGCCGACGAGCCGTGGGCCGCCGCCGAGACGGCCCGGCTGAACGAGCTGCGCCTGGTCGCCACCGAACTACACGTCGCGGCGGGTCTGCGAATCGGCGACCCCGCCGCGGTGGTCCCCGAGGCCGAGCGGCTCACCCGCGACGAGCCCCTACGCGAGGAAGGCTGGCGGCTGCACGCCCTGGCACTGTGGAGCAGCGGCCGCCAAGCCGACGCGCTGGCGACGCTCCGCCGCGCCCGCGGCATCCTCGCCGAGGAGCTCGGGCTCGACCCTGGCCCGGACCTGACGGCCTTGGAGGAGGCGATCCTCACCCAGCGCACGGACGTCATGCGCGAGACCGTGCCCCCGCGACCGCCGACCGCACCGCTGCCGCGGCCGGCGCCGATCATCGAGGCGCCGTTCTTCGGACGCGAGGCACAGCTGTCGGCACTGGTCACGGCCGCCACCGAGGCCGCCACCGACGGCGCCCGCATCGCCCTTGTCACCGGCGAGGCCGGGCTCGGCAAGTCGACGCTGCTGGACCACCTCGGCAGGCGGCTCGAACGTGACGGGTGGCTGGTCGCCGTCGGCCGCTGCCCCGAGATCGACAGCGCGCCGCCCGCGTGGGCCTGGACTGAGGTGCTGAGAGCCGCCGCCGCGACCACGTCCCCGGGCGAGTTCGCGGACGACCTCGCGCCGCTGCTCACCGACACCGGACCGGCGGACGACGACGCCACCGCCGGACGGTTCCGGCTGCGCCAAGCCGTGTGGATGTGGCTCGCGGCGGTCGCCACGGAACGCCCGGTCGCCGTCGTGCTGGACGACCTGCACTGGGCGGACGCCGCCACGCTGGAACTGCTCGGCGGCGGCCTCGGCATGCGGGCCCCGATCCTGGTCGTCGCCGCGTACCGCGCGGACGAGAGCGGGCACCTCACCGAAACGCTGGCCTCCCTCGCGCGCGCCACGCCCCTCCGCCTGGCGCTGCCGGGGCTGAACGACGAGGCCGTCGCGGAGCTCGTACGGACCGAATGCGAGGCCGACGAGGAGACCATCGCAGGGATCGCCGAGCGCACCGGCGGCAACCCGTTCTACGTGCGCGAAAGCGCCCGGCTGCTGAACGGCGAAGGCGCGCTGGTCGCCCTCTCCGAGGTCCCCGAAGGCGTACGGGACGTCCTCCGCCGCCGGCTCGCGCGCCTGCCCGAAGGCGGCGTGTCCATCCTCCGGCTCGCCGCGGTCGCAGGCCGGGAAAGCTCAGTGGACGTTCTCGTCAAGGCCGCCGACACCGACGAGGACGGCGTGATGGACGCGCTGGACGCGGGCGTCATCGCCGGGCTCCTCGACGAGCCCGGCCCAGGCCTCATCCGCTTCGTCCACGCCCTCGTCAGGGACACCCTCGTCGCCGACCTCAGCCGCCTCCGCACAGCCCGCATGCACGCCCGGATCGCCGCCGCTCTTGAAGGCACCGACGACATCGCGGCGCTGGCCCACCACTACGCGCGCGCCGGCTCACCGAAGGCCGTCGGCTACTGCGTCCAGGCCGCCGAGCTTGCCGAGGCCCGCTACGCCCACGACGTGGCGGCCGACCTCCTCACCGACGCCGTCACCAACTCGACCGGACCGGACGAACGCGTCGAACTGCTCGGCAGGCTCTTGCGCGCGCAGATCCGGGCGGGAGCCGTCGGAGCCGCCCGCGAGACACGCCGTGAAGCCGTGGAGTACGCGGAGTCCCTGGGCCGCGACGACCTGATGATCGCCGCATTCACCGCGTGGACAGAGCCGACCCCCTGGCAGGCCCGTACGTACGGCACAGTGGACCGGCCCATCGTCGACCGCCTGAGCCGCCTGCTGAAGCGCGAACTGACCCCTTCGGTGCGGTCCCGGCTCCTGACGGCGTACGCGCACGAACTGATCGGCGAGGACGACCCGACCGTTCTGGAGGCAGCGCAGGAGGCACTCGACCTCGCCACCGGACCCCGGCTGCGGGCCGCGGCACTCGAGATCCTGGCGGAAGTCCACGGCGACGCCGAGCTCTGCCGGGAGCTCGTGGAGATCGGCACCGAGCACGACTTGCCGGTCTACCGCGTCAGCGGGCTGCTCAACCATGCCAACGTCGCCGCCGCCGCCAACGACCCGGTGACCATGCACCAGGTGACCACCGAGGTCCTGGAGCTCGCGCGCACTTACCGAATGCGCGAGGCGGTCGCCGTCGCCGAGATCATGCTGGCGACCCTGGCGCTCATCGAAGGCCGATTCGCCGACGCCGAACTCCTCTACATCAAGGCCGACGAGGGCATGCGCCGCGCCGGATCGGTGCACACGGGCTTTCTCCAACTCGCCCTGGCCACGATCTGGCTGAACGACGGCACACTCGGTGCGCACCTGGACGACGTTCGCGCCCTCCACGCCGCGCTCGGCCCCATGACCTCCGACCTGCTCGCGCTCGCCCTCCACGCCAACGGCCTGGACGCCGAAGCCCGCGAGGTCCGCGCGTCACCCAGCCCGATCCGCCCCGACTTCTTCTTCACCTTCCTCACAACGTTGCGCGCGATGGCCATCGTCGCCTTGAACGACCGCGACGCCGCCGAGGAGATCTACGCGACGCTGCTTCCGCACCGCAACGGCCCCCCGGCGGGCGCCACGAGCCTGTCGGTGGCGCTGCGCCCGGTCGCCCACACCCTCGGCGAGCTGGCCGTCCTCCTCGGCCGCGACCACGAGGCCGCCGCTCACTTCACCCGGGCCGCCACCATCGCCGACCACTGGAACGCACCCCTCTGGGCCGCCGAGGCCCGGTTGCGAACGACCACCTAGCCTCTGCCCATGGTGCCGCACAGCTGTGACACAGAATCTGCATTCTCTGTCACGAGTCGAGAAGGTGGCCAGCGGAGATGGACCAGTGGGCTCGCGCCGGAGAGGTCCTCTCCCTCAACATCGAAGACCTCGACCTCGAGTTCCGGCGCGCCCGCATCACCTCCAAGGGCGGCGCAATCGAGCACGTCCACTGGCATCCGGTACCGCCCGCCTGCTGCGCGGCCGTACCAGCGGCCAGGTCTTCCTCGCCGACTGTCGCGCTTCCACCTTCGGATCGCGCGCTCCCGCTGTCGCGGACATCTGCTCTGCGGCACCTGGCCGCCGATGGACGGACCGCTCCCGAACCGCAGGCCAAATCCCGCCACCAGCACCTCGGAAGCCTGGGCCGCTGCGTCCGGCTCGGCGAGGAGACCTCCGCCCGTGTCACCGCCGAAGCCGACCCAGCCGCCCGCCGTCGCACACGCTAACGACCATTCCAAACGTCAAGATCATTCTCAGCGCTAGCGGCTGTACCACTGTGCCTCAACCCCGTAGTCGCCGGGGCGAAGCGGTTCGTGGCGTTGACAAGGGCGATGAACGTCGCCAGTGCGGTGAGCTGTTCGTCGTCGTAGTGTTTGGCGGCGTTGGCCCAGGCCTCGTCGGACGCTGTCGGCGATGCGGGTGCCCTGTTCGGTCCCCTCAGACGCCAGATCTCCCGCTGAATCGCCGTCAACACGTTGGCCGCGACCCGGCACTATGGCGGGATCAGGCGATGAGCAGGCGCAGGCCGAGCTCTGCCGCGTCGAGGCCGGAGAGGTCGCGGTTGCGCGCGGCCCACCGGCCGGATGCGAGGTCATCACGCAGACTGTGCACTGCCCGCTGCTCGGCGTCCGGGCCGACCCTGGCCCAGATCGACATGCCGCGGCGGACATGCTCGTCCAGGTATGCCTCGGGCCGGCGCCAGAAGGCGTGGTAGAAGCCGTCAGCGCAGTCCCACGGAACGAGCACCGGTTCGGTCCGAGCTCCGATCGCACCGACCAGTTCGGTCAGCGAAGGCCGGCCAGCCCAGAGGCCGGCGAACTCCGGCAGGTGGTCACGATTCAGCCAGAAGAGATCGGCGTCACTGGCGTCGCAGGTGAACACGACCACGCGGCGAGCGACGCGGCGCATCTCGCGCAGGCCCGCGATCGGGTCCTGCCAGTGATCGATGGTAGCGAAAGCCATCGCGGCGTCGAAGGACTGGTCCTCGAACGGGAGACTCTCCGCGGTGGCATCGACGCATGGCGCCGCGCCTGCGGGGCGCTGCGCCCGCATGACCGCCGATGGCTCTACCGCAGTCACGTCGAGGCCGGGAGGCTCATAGGACCCGGTGCCGGCCCCAACGTTCAGCACGGTCCGCGCATCGCCGAGCGCGGTCCAGATCTGCTCGGCGATCCGCGGCTCGGTGCGCCGCGTCACGGTGTAGGCAGCGCCGATGGCGTCATACAACTGCGCGCTGGACATCAGACTGCCTCCATCTCCGTCAGCAGATCTTGAGTCGATATATCGAAAAGTTATGATGCAACGCCGTTCAGACACCAGATCTTCCGCTGAATCACCGTCAACACGTTGATCCAACAGGGAAGACATCGACCCGTTCGTGACGGAACGCGCGGCACGTTTCCTGGCCGAGACCGGCTACGGGCACGTCCAGGTCGTGCTCGGCGATGTCGAGCACGTGGTGTCCCCGCCCCAGAAGGGCAGGATCTTCATCAAGCGTCACACGCAGCTGATCCTTTCCTGGGACCGAAACACGACACCCGCTCAACTGCAGTCGGCACGCCCCCGGAGGCGTGCCTCTGTGACAACCACTGCGGTTCGGTTCCAAGAAAGCCTGGGCCGTTGTGCTGGGCAACCAGGTCCTCCCTCGGCGCGGAGTCGGTCGGTGAGGAGGCGCCGGAGACGGCGGGCGCACGGTCTGGGCCAGCGTGATCGGCACCACGCCCGGCCTCATTGGCGCCCTCAGGGTGAAGCGGGTGGGCTCGAGCGCGTCCGGCCGCGGCCATGAGTCCGGCGGCTCTGGAAACGGACATGGCGGCGGCTGAATCCACGTCTTCAGCGCGACGACTGACAGCATCCCACTCCCAGCCCCGATCACGTTAGTCGCTGACCTCTTCGCGGGCGGCGTCCAGGACCCGTTGGGCGTCGCGCTCGAAGAAGCCTCGCGCCGCCAGGCACAGCAGGCCGCCGAGCACCATCGGCACGATCAGGACGTACATGGCCGTCACCAGCGACCCGCTGCGGTCGGAGGAGATGCCCACCAGCAGCGGCCCGAACGCGGCGCCCGCCGTGATGAGCAGCTGGAGCACTGCGAAGCCGAGCCCGCGCGAGTCGGCGCCGACCACGTCGGCGAGGGAGGCGGTCATGTTGGGGATGGCCGTCGCCGAGAGCAGCGACGAGACCAGCAGCAGAGCGACGAGCGAGGTCAGCGAATCCATGGAGAGGGCCACGGCCTGGGCCAGCGAGCCCAGCGTGATGCCGGTGCCGCCGACCAGGAGCCTGCCGCCCCTGCGGGTGGCGTGCATGCGGCGGCCGAGCCACGCCCCGATGAGTGTGCCGCCCACGACGCCGATGACGCTGATCATGCCGGACAGCGAAGCTGCGGCCCCGGCGCTGACTCCGTAGTTCCTGACCATGAGGCTGGGCATCCAGAACGCGATCCCGGCCAGGCCGAGGGTGAGTGCCATCAGCCCGACGCAGACCATGGTGAGGGTGGGGATCTTCAGGACCTCGCGGAACTGCCTGCCGAACCGCAGGCGGCCGGTCAGCCTGGCGGCGAGATGCGTCACCTGCCCCGGACGCGGCCCGGCGGCTTCGGGCACGGGCTGCGGCTGATCGGAGCCATGGGCGATCACCCGGTCGAGGAAGCCGCGCGCCGGCTCCCTGAGCCACCAGACGACCAGAGCCGTGAGCACACCCGGAATCGCCATGAACATGAACGTGGCACGCCAGCCCATGGCCTGGCCCAGCACGCCGCCGAGCGCGGTGCCGATCCCGCCGAGGTAGGTGGTGATGCGCACCAGACCGTAGGCCTTGGCGCGGGTGAGCGGGGGATAGTAGTCAGCCAGCAGGCTGCCCGAGGCGGGATTGTCGATGTTCTCCGCCGCCGCGAGGAGTACGCGCATCGCGAAGAACATGGCGAACCCGGTGGCCAGTCCCGAGCCGAGGGTCGTCAGGCCCCAGCAGAAGACGACAATGGCGATGATGCGGGTGCGGTTGTAACGGTCGGCCAGGTATCCGGCGGGCAGGGCGACGGCCGCCGCGGCGGCCGCGGCCGCTGTGGGAATGGCCCCGGCGGCCGTGTCGCTGATTCCCCACTCTCGCTGGAGCAGCGGCAGCACTCCGGACAGGAGGTTGGCCTCGATCCGGTCGACCAACCCGACCAGGAACAGAACCACCAGGGGCGCCCACCCGTAGGGGGCGAGGTCCTTCGCGCTGATTCCCCGGCTCAGCGGCGTTCCAAGGCGCCGACGCCGCTCCGCAACGACCTCGGCCATCGCACTCTCCTCCGCTGTACCGCCGGGAACAAGCTAGAAGCAATTTCTAAAATCCGGTTCTAGCTGAGTGTGAGGTAAATGACAACCCTCCTTCACGATCGTTGACTCGGGGGCCAGGTGGGTGGCCGAGGTCACGGCCGTACTCGTGAACGCGCCCACTAGCGTGTCACCGCACAGACGACGCCCACATCGCCGACACGAATTCCTCCAGCGGCTTCAGGAAGGGTTCAGATCAAGGTGCCGCTGCGGGCGCAGGTCCTCACCAGCCGCCGGGGCCCGCGGAATATGACGAGTTGGTGTTGGTGGATCGCTCACAGGACCGCCGCCAGCGAATCCAGTGACACCAGGTAGTCGGTGCCTACCGGCGTGAGGACGGCGCTGGTGACGCCTGCGTCGAACAAGTCCGCCAACCTGGACCGCGCCTGCTGCGGCGTGCCTGCCACGGCGAGCTGACGTACCCACTCGTCTGGCAGGGCGTGGGCGAACTCCTGAGGGCCGTCGCAGCGCGAGCGAAGGGTGACAAGATCGTCGTGGAAGGGCAGCGGGGCGATGTGGGGGCGCCAGTCCATTTCGCCGACCACTTCGAGGGCTGGGCGGACAACTGCCAGTGCGGCAGAGGCGTCGTCGTCGACTGCCGCGATGTTGTAGGCGACCAGACGGTGAGGGCGGGTGGGGGCGATCTGCCGGAGAGCCTCTCGCACGTAGGCGGGTGTCACCGGTTCCGCGAGGAGCGTGCCGTCAGCCACGTGACCGGACAGGGCCAGGGACTTGGGGCCGCGCACGCCGGCCAGGACCGCAGGGGCTGCCGCCGGTGCGGCGCTCTCGTGCAGTCGCATTCCGTCGATGCGTACGTACCGCCCGTCGTGATGAACGAGTTTGCCGCTCAGCAGGGACTTCAGGAGGGTGATGTACTCGGTCAGAAGGGTGAGGGGGCTTTTGGGCCATGCGCCGACGCTGCGCATCCAGGACGGCATGCCGTGGCCGACGGCGATGTCGATGCGGTGGGGATGCAGCTGAGCGAGGCTTGCGATCTCCATCGCGGCGAAGGCCACGTTGCGGGCGGCGGCCGGCAGCAGTCCCACGCCGACGCGGATCCGCGTTGTGGCGGCGAGGACGGTGGCTGCCTGCACCAGTCCTCCTCCGCTCACGATGTCATCCTCGGCCAGCCACTCCGGCAGAGGCGGCCGGTCCGAGATCGTGGAGGTCGGCTGCCTGGCGCGCTCTCGACCCCACGGCAACCATGGAGCCGGGACTGGCAGTTGTTTAAGAGCCACATTTCAGCAATTGGCTCTCGCTCGGTAGTCACGGACGATCGGGTATGAGGAGCCCCTGGCCACCGGCGACAGCGATTGGCGGCCTCCCGAACCTGACGAACGCACGACCGCGCTGGTGACCTGCACCAGCGGCACCAAGCGGCGCCCCAACGGCGTCGAGGTCTCCCACCAGGTCAGCCAGAACGGCTGTGCGGAAAATACCGCCGCCGCACCGTGGGATCCGGCCGGCAACCGCCGTCAGGGGCTCGACCGCTTCATTCCTGAGCGGAGGCCCGCGCTTTCAGGCGCCCGCCGGTCCGCTGTAGTCGGTGGCGGCATAAACCTGCAGAAGCCTCTCGACTCCGTGCTGGAAGGTCTCGCAGATCAGCGCCGGGTCGAACAGGCAGCCGGCGGCCATGGCGCCGTCGCGCATCATCACGAAGTGGCGGGCGGCGGGCTCGGCGCCGGTCTCCTGGATCTGCGTCAGCAGTTCCGTGACGGTTTCCAGGAACCATTGGCGGTGGGCGAGCACGGCCTTGCGCACTGGGGACTCGGGGTCGGGATACTCGGCGGCAGCGTTGAGGAAGGCGCATCCCCGGAAGCCGGGGGACTGGATGCTTTGGGCGATGGAGTTGCTGAGGGCCCGGATGGTGTCGGCGGCCGGTAGCCCGGCGGCGACGGCCTCGTCCGCCTGACCCCGCATGGCCTGGTCGACCTCGTTCAAGTAGGCGAGGACAAGGTCTTCCTTGCCGGGGAAGTGCCGGTAGAGGGTGGCCCGCGTCACCTGCGCTTCGGCGACGATGCGATCGATGCCGACGACGTGGATGCCTTCCGCGTAGAAGAGCCGGGTGGCCGTGTTGAGCAGCCGGGACCGCGCTTCGGACGGCCGACCTACGGATTGGCTGGACATACCCACCACCCTAGCGGATAGAACGTTCGGTCTTGACAGACTTCGCCGCAGGTTGCCATGCTGTGCCGCGACAGAACGTTCGGTCTACTCGGGGCCGTCCTGGTACCTGGTCAGCAGGCAGGACCAGGCCATCGCTGGTCGCCCACCTGATGGAGAAGGCCCACCACGGGCCGCGCTGAACCGCTCTCCACATCGCTCATCCACCGAAAGGATCATCATGAGCACTATCGCTGCTTCGCCCGATATTTCCGGGACCGCGTCCGCACTGCGGCGGCTGTACTTCGTCCGGTTCGCGTTCGCCATCGTCTGGGCCCTCGTGATGTTCACGACCGCCTCGAACCTGGGTCCGCTCGCGGTCGCTCTGCTCGTGCTCTACCCGCTGTTCGACGTGGCCGCCGCCATCATCGACGCCCGCGCGTCGCGCACCACCGGATCACCTGCCCTGCTGTACGTGAACATCGCGGTCAGCCTGATCACCGCCATCGGCGTGGCCATCGCCTGCGCATCCGGTATCCCGGCGGTGCTGCGCGTGTGGGGCGCCTGGGCGGTCGTGGCCGGGCTGGTCCAGCTGATCGTGGGCGTCACCCGCCGCAAGATGGGCGGCCAGTGGCCGATGATCATCAGCGGCGGCATCTCCGTACTCGCCGGTGCGTCGTTCATCGTCGGCGCCTCCGCGGACAGCCCGACGCTGATCAACGCGGCCGGCTACGCCATCCCTGGCGGCATCTTCTTCCTCATCTCGGCCTTCCGTCTCGGCCGCGCCGCGAAGGGAAACTGACATGGACGGCAACACTTACGACGTCGTCGTCCTCAAGGTCGGCCCGGTCGGGGAGAACGTCGCCGACCGGGTGGTGCAGGGCGGGCTCAGCGCCGCCATTGTCGAGCGCGAGCTCGTCAGTGGGGAATGCTCATGCTGAGGCTGCTCCACAGCGGCCGCCGTCCGTGACTGTAGCCGAACCTCGGCTCGTCGCAGGCGCTGACCTGCGACTTCCGCTCCACTCCACAAGAACTTGCTACACAAGTCTTCCGAATCACAATAAAAGTGTGGCATTTTGAGGAGCGTGTACACGGAGAAGCGAGAAGCACCTCCTGAGAGTTCCGCACTCCCAGGGCTGGCAGGCGTGGTGGGCGGCGGCCGCATGGGCGCCGGCATCGCCCACGCCCTGCTGCTGGCCGGAAGCGCGGTCACGCTGGTCGAACGCGACGAGCAGGCCGCGGCCGGCGCCCGTGACCGGGTGGCCCGAGCGATGGCGGACAGCGCACGGCGCGGCCTGGTCACGAACACCGACGAGATACTCACCCGGCTGGCCATCGTCACCAGTCCCGCCGAACTGCGGGACGTGGGGCTGGTCATCGAGGCGGTGCCCGAGAACCTCGATCTCAAGCTCGTGACGCTGCGAGCCGTCGAGGAGGCGATCGCGCCCGACGCGACCATCGCCTCCAACACCAGCAGCATCTCCCTCGACACGCTGGCCGAGGCCCTCGGCAGGCCCGAACGCCTTCTCGGGCTGCACTTCTTCAACCCCGTCCCGGCGAGCAAACTCGTCGAGGTGGTCATCGCGACCGCCACCGCACCGGCCCTCCAGAAGCACGCCGTCGCCTGGGTCGAGGCGCTCGGCAAGACGGCCGTGATCGTCAGGGACGCTCCCGGCTTCGCCAGCAGCAGGCTCGGTGTCCTGCTCGGTCTGGAGGCGATCCGCATGGTCGAGTCCGGGGTGGCCTCGCCCGCCGACATCGACGCCGCCATGACTCTCGGCTACGGCCACCCGACCGGCCCGCTGCGCCTGACCGACCTCGTCGGCCTGGACGTGCGACTGGGGATCGCCCGCTATCTCGAAAGCGAGCTCGGTCCCCGTTTCACCCCACCGGACCTGCTGATCCGGCTCGTTGAGCAGGGCCACCTGGGACGCAAGACCGGCAAGGGCTTCTACGACTGGAGCGAATGATGAACACGGTGCAGAGCTACCTGGAAGGGTCCTGGCGAGCCGGCCGCGGCGAAGGCGTCCCCGTCGCCGACGCGGTGACCGGACAGCTGGTGGCCCGGGTCAGCGGCGAAGGGCTCGACCTCGCCGCCGTCGTGGCCTACGCCCGCCGTACCGGCTTGGCCGCGCTCGGCGAGCTGACCTTCCCGCAGCGGGCCGCCGCGCTCAAGGCAGTCGCCCAGACGTTGCAGGAACGCAGGCAGGAGCTGTACGACCTGTCCGCGCGGGCCGGCGCCACCAGGAGTGACGCCGCCGTTGACGTGGACGGCGGCATCGGCACCGCCCTCGTCTATGCGAGCCTGGCCCGCAAGAACCTGCCCGACCACACGCTCATCGTCGAGGACGACCCGATCCCGCTCGGCAAGGGCGGCACGTTCGCCGGCCGTCACCTCCTCACCACGCCCCGCGGGATCGCTCTGCAGATCAACGCGTTCAACTTCCCCGTCTGGGGCATGCTGGAGAAGCTCGCGCCCGCGCTCCTGGCCGGGGTGCCCACCATCGTCAAACCGGCCACCCCGACCGCGTACATCGCCGCGCACGCCGTGCGGATCATCGCCGATGCGCTCCCGCCGGGTGCGATCCAGCTCGTCGCGGGGAGCATCCCCGGCCTGTTCGACCTACTCGGCGGGCAGGACCACATCGGCTTCACCGGCTCGGCCGCCACGGCTGCGCGGCTGCGCTCCGACCCGGCGGTCACGCGCCGCTCGGCGCGCTTCAACGCCGAGGCCGACTCGCTGAACTGCTCCGTGCTTGGGCCGGACGCCGTCCCCGGGCAGCCGGAGTTCGACCTGTTCGCCGATGCCCTGGTCACCGAGATGACCGTCAAAGCCGGACAGAAGTGCACCGCCATCCGGCGCGCGTTCGTCCCGGAGCAGCTCATCGACGCGGTGTCAGAGGCGGTCGAGGCCAGGCTCGACCGGGTCGTCGTGGGCGCGCCCGGCGCCCCAGGCGTGACGATGGGTGCGCTCGTCGGTCTCGCCCAGCGTGACGACGTGCGCGCCGCGGTCGCCCGGCTGGCCGCGGCCGGGTCGATCGTGTGGGGCGACCCGGCCAAGGTCGAGGTGGTCGGAGCCGACGCCGAGCGCGGCGCGTTCCTGTCGCCGCTGCTGCTGCGCGCCGACGACACCGGCCGCACGGAACCCCACGAAGTGGAGGCGTTCGGCCCGGTCAGCACGCTGCTGCCCTATCGCGACCTCGAACAGCTTCACGAGCTGATCGCACGCGGAGAGGGCTCCCTGGCGGGCTCGGTCGTCTCACACGACCGTGACTTCGTGCGGCAGGTGGTGCTGGGCGCGGCCGCCTACCACGGCCGCATCCTGGTGCTCGACCGCGACAGCGCGGGCGAGTCCACCGGCCACGGCACGCCCATGCCTCAGCTCGTTCACGGAGGGCCCGGCCGTGCGGGCGGCGGCGAGGAGGAGGCCGGGCTGCGCGCCGTCCACGCCCACCTGCAACGCACCGCCATCCAGGGCCATCCGGCAACGCTCGACACCATCATCAGCAAGGAGTAGCCATGACCACCGACTCCCGTACCGGCGCCGCTCCCGCGCCCTCCGGCCCGCTCAACCGCGTGGACTACAGTGAGCGCATCCCCAACAATGTCGACCTGGCGAGCGACCGCCGCCTGCAGCGTGCGCTGGAGAGCTGGCAGCCCAAGTTCCTGGACTGGTGGAGGCAGCTCGGTCCCGCCCTGCCGACCAAGGACGTCTACCTGCGCACCGCGGTCGCCGTGGGCCGCGATGGGTGGGCGCACTTCGAGCACGTCCCCATGGAGGAGTACCGCTGGGGCATCTTCCTGGCCGAGCGCGACCCCGACCGCACGGTTAACTTCGGCAAGCACAAGGGCGAGCCCGCCTGGCAGGAGGTGCCCGGCGAGCATCGCGCCGACCTGATGCGGCTCATCGTCGTGCAGGGTGACACCGAGCCGGCCTCGGTCGAGCAGCAGCGTGTCCTCGGCAACACCGCGCCCAGCATCTACGACCTGCGCAATCTCTTCCAGGTCAACGTGGAGGAGGGCCGCCACCTGTGGGCCATGGTCTACCTGCTGCACGCCTACTTCGGCAGGGAGGGCCGTGAGGAGGCCGAGCAGCTGCTCAAGCGCAACTCCGGCGACCTCGACGCGCCGCGCATCCTCGGCGCTTTCAACGAGGAGACCACCGACTGGCTGCAGTTCTTCATGTTCACCTACTTCACCGACCGCGACGGCAAGTACCAGCTCGGCACGCTCAAGGAGTCGGCGTTCGACCCCCTCGCCCGTACGTGTGAGTTCATGCTCAAGGAGGAGGCCCACCACATGTTCGTGGGCACCACCGGCGTGCAGCGGATCCTGGAGCGCACCGCCGAGCTCATGAAGGAGCACGGCGCGGCCGAGATCTTCCCGCACGGCGGTATCCCGCTGGACGTCATCCAGAAATACCTGAACTTCCAGTTCTCGGTCTCGATGGACCTGTTCGGCTCCGAGCAGTCGACCAACGCCGGCAACTACTTCAGCTCCGGGCTCAAGGGCCGCTGGATGGAGACCCGGCGCAAGGACGACCACGTGCTCCTCGACGCGACCCGCGAGGTGCGCTACATCGAGGACGGCCGGATCGCGACCAAGACCGTGCCGATGCTCAGCGCGCTCAACCTCGACCTGCGCGACGAGTACGTCGCCGACTGTGCCAACGGCGTGCGCCGCTGGAACCAGGCGCTGGAGGACGCCGGGCTGGAGGAGCGGCTGTACCTGCCGCACGAGGGCTTCAACCGTAAGGTCGGCGGGTACGCGGGGCACCACGTCACCCCGCAGGGCGATGTCGTCGACGAGGCCGCCTGGCAGGCCCGCGCCGCCGAGTGGCTGCCCACGCCCGAGGACCGCGAGCAGGTCGCGGCGCTCATGGTGCCCGAGTACGAGTACGGCAAGTTCGCCGGCTGGATCGCCCCGCCGAAGACCGGCATCAACGACCAGCCGGTCGAGTTCGACTACGTGCACCTCGCCGACGAAGGACTCGTCTAGTGCCGCGTGGCGGCGCCGGAGTCCATGAGGTCCCACTCGGCCTGGGCGCGCCTGCGCCACCGGTCGCGCAGGTCGTGGAAGACGGTCGCCGCCCGGGGCCCCGGCCAGTCGTGGTCGAGCAGCTCGGCGGGCAGGTCGGGGTCGAGGAACGGGAAGCGCCGCCATTCCTGGATGAGCAGCACCTGATGGACGAACGCCTCCCGGTCGGTGGAGACCACGCGGCCCTCGAAGCGTTCGATGAAGTCCAGGTAGCGCTTCTCGACGTCGTCGAGGTCCCAGGCGGCGTTGATCAGCTGGGTGATGTCGCCGATGTCGCTCGCCGGGCCGATCCAGGCGTGGGCCCGGTCGCCGAGGTCCAGCTCGCGGACGACGTCACGGACCGCGGCCTCCTTGGAGGCGTCGGGAATGACCCAGAGCGTGGGGGAGGGCGACCCGAGGCCGAGCCAGGTGAGCTTGGTGCGCAGCCGGTGACGGAGCCGGCGCTGGGTCTCCGGCACGCCGGCGGTGAGCACGAGCCAACGGCCGTCCCACGCGTGCGGCCTGCGCATGAAGCCGTAGATCCGCTCGGTGCCCTCGCGCAGCAGCCGTTCGCCGGCCTCGGTGAGGTTCCAGCGCACCTTGCGGCCGTGCCGCACCGAGGCCAGCAGGCCTTCGGCGCAGGTGCGCGACAGGGCCTGGCGCGCGGACTTCTCCTCGACGCCGAGGGCGCCGAGCGCGTCGATCAACGTGCCCGTCCAGACCTCGCCCCGGCGCGGCAGGACGAACTCACCGAGAACCGTCAGCAGCAGCGAGCGGGCGCTGGCCGAGGTCTTCCCGGGCTCGTGCCCGGCGGGCTCCGCCGCCTGACCGATGTCCGTGCGCGGTTCGCGCGGGGTCACGTGGCCCTCCTGTCATTCGACGCGTCGATGACGCGCATTCTGCCAGGTCGGGCATGCGGACACGGGAACGCCAGACGATCCAGCAAAAACTACAAACTCTTGACGACACGTTTTGAAAACGTGGAGTATTGAGAGCATCCTCTCGTTCAACGGAGCACACATTGACTGTCACCGCTGAAACCGCGCATCCGGCTCCGCCGGTGGTCCGCTTCGCCACCTCCCCGGACCGCTACCGCCACTGGAAGCTCGAGGTGGACGGGGCGGTGGCCACCGTCACGTTGTGCGTCGACGAGCACGGGGGCCTCGTCCCGGGCTACGAGCTGAAGATGAACTCCTACGACCTCGGTGTCGACATCGAGCTGTACGACCTCGTCCAGCGGCTCCGCTTCGAGCACCCGGAGGTGAAGGCTGTCGTCATGACCGGCGGCCTGGACCGGATGTTCTGCGCGGGGGCCAACATCCGCATGCTCGCCCAGTCCACGCACGCCTGGAAGGTGAACTTCTGCAAGTTCACCAACGAGACCCGCAACGGCATCGAGGACGCCACCGCGCACTCCGGCCAGACCTGGATCGCCGCGCTCAACGGCACCGCCGCCGGCGGTGGCTACGAGCTCGCGCTCGCCTGCGACCAGATCGTCCTCATCGACGACGGGTCCTCGGCCGTCTCCCTGCCCGAGGTGCCGCTGCTCGGCGTACTCCCCGGCACCGGTGGCCTGACCCGCGTCGTGGACAAGCGGCACGTGCGCAAGGACCGCGCAGACCTGTTCGCCACCAAGTCCGAGGGCTACCGCGGCCGCATCGCGGTCGAGTGGGGCCTGGTCGACGCCGCTGTGCCGCGCAACGCCCTGAACGGTGAGGTGGCCAGACGCGCTCAGGAGGCTGCGGCGACGTCCAAGCGGCCGTCGGACGCCACGGGCGTGAGCCTGACGCCGCTCGACCGCAAGGATGACGGCGACGCCATCGCCTATCCCTACGTGTCCGCGAGGATCGACCGGGCGAACCACCGCGTCGAGATCACCGTCTCCGGCCCCCACGACGCACCACCCGCCGAGCCCGCCGCCCAGGGCTGCGACTACTGGCCGCTCGCCGTGACCCGCGCGCTGGACGACCTCATCCTGCACCTGCGCACCAACGAGCTGGATCTCGGCATCTGGGTGCTGCGCGCCGCGGGGGACCCCGAGCGTGTCCTGGCCTACGACGCGCAGCTCCGTACGGTGGACGACTGGTTCGTCAACGAGGTCCGCCACTACTACAAGCGCACGCTCAAGCGCCTCGACGTCACCAGCCGCAGCCTCATCGCCGTCATAGAGCCGGGCACCTCCTTCGCCGGGTTGCTGGCCGAGCTGGCGCTGGCCGCCGACCGGCAGTACATGCTGGCGGGCGTCTACGAGGACCGCGACGACGACGCGGAGCCTGCCACCGTCGTCCTCACCCCGTCCAACGACGGCGACTACCCGATGGGCAACGGCCTGTCCCGGGTGGAGTCCCGCTTCTGGGGCCACGACGAGGACCTCGCCGCCGTCCGCGCCAGGCTCGGCGAACCCCTGGACGCCGCCGCCGCGCAGGAGCTCGGCCTGGTCACCATGGCCCTGGATGACATCGACTTCGAGGAAGAGCTGCGCATCGTCCTGGAGGAACGCGCCTCGCTGTCGCCCGACGCGCTGACCGGCATGGAGGCCAACCACCGCTTCGTCGGCCCGGAGACCCTGGAAACCAAGATCTTCGGACGGCTCACCGCCTGGCAGAACTGGATCTTCATCCGCCCGAACGCCTCCGGTCCCGACGGTGCCCTGCGCCGCTACGGCAGCGGCCGCAAGGGCGACTACGACCTCGGGCGGGTGTGAAGCATGACCATGTTCAACGCCGGTACGTGGCTCGTCCACCGCCACGTGCGGGAGGGCCGTGGGGAGCGGGTGGCGGTGCGACGTGGCGGGGCCACGCTCACCTACGCCGAACTGTCGGAGCTGGTCGGAGCCGTCACCGCGGCCCTGCGCGGACTCGGGCTGCGCCGCGACGACCGGGTCGTGTTCGTCGCCAACGACGACGTGCCCATGTTCGCCGGCATTCTCGCGGCCTTCTGCGGCGGGTTCGTCGCCGTTCCGGTCTCCACCATGCTGAGCGCCAAGGAACTCGGCACGATCATCACCGACTCGGGCGCGAGTGTGGTGGTGGCGAGCGCCGAGTACGGGCCCCAGGTCAGTGACGCCCTCACCATGGCGCCCGAGGTGCGCCATCTGGTGTGTGACGGCGACGCGGCGCTGCCGGCCCCCGCCGGAATCACCTCACTGATCTGGGCGGAGCTGCTCAAGGCAGGCGCCGGTGAGTCGCGTGACCCAGCCACCACCGTGGAGGACTCCTGGGCGCTGTGGCTCTACACCTCCGGCACCACCGGCGCCCCCAAGGGCGCGATGCACCGCCACGCCAACATCCGGCACGTCTGCGAGACCTACGGCGACCTGGTGCTCGGCATCGAACCGGACGACGTCTGCTTCTCCGTCGCCAAGCTCTTCTTCGCCTACGGCATCGGCAACTCCATGTTCTTCCCCCTCTCCGCCGGAGCCGCGACGGTGCTGGAGCCCCGCCGCCCCGCCCCCGCCGTGATCGCCGAGCGCATGGCCGCCGACCACCCGACGTTGTTCTTCGGCGTCCCCACCTTCTACGCCACGCTGCTCGCCGCCGACCTGCCGGAGGACACCTTCACGTCGGTACGGCGGGGCGCTTCGGCGGGGGAGGCCCTGCCCGCTCCGCTCCAGGAGAGATTCACCGGGCGCTTCGGCGTGGAGATCATCGACGGCATCGGATCCACCGAGGCGCTGCACATCTTCCTGTCCAACCGGCCCGGCGACATCCGCCCCGGCACCACGGGCCGCCCGGTACCCGGCTACGACATCGAGATCCGCGACGTGGACGGGTCGCCGATGCCCGACGGGCAGCCCGGTTCCCTGCACGTGAAGGGCGAGTCCATCGCCCTGGGCTACTGGCGGCGGACCGGGGCCAGCCGCACCGTGTTCGCGGGGGAGTGGCTCAACACCGGCGACACCTACGTACGCTCGCCGGACGGCTACTACACGTGCCTGGGCCGCAGCAACGACCAGCTCAAGGCGGGCGGCATCTGGGTCTCGCCCGTGGAGGTCGAGAGCCGCCTGCTGGAGCACCCTCGGGTGGAGGAGGCCGCCGTGGTCGGTCTGGCCGACGAGCACGGGCTGGACAAACCGGTCGCCTGCGTCGTCGCCCGGGGTGAGGTCACCGCCGAGGAGCTCATCCAGTGGTGCCGCGATGGTCTGGCCGCGTTCAAACGCCCCAGGCAGGTGGTCTTCCTCGACCGGCTGCCCAAGACCGCGACCGGCAAGATCCAGCGCTTCAAGATCCGCGAGCTCCTCGCGGAGGGGGCAGCCCATGAGTGATCTCGACGTCGACGTGCTGGTCGTCGGGGCGGGGCCCGTCGGCCTCTTCGGCGCCTACTACGCCGGGGCGCGCGGCCTGCGCACGGCGGTCGTCGACTCGCTGAGCCAGGTCGGCGGGCAGGTCGCCGCCATGTATCCGGAGAAACAGATCTACGACATCGCCGGGTTCCCCTCCGTCTCCGGCCGGCGACTCATCGCCAACCTGGTCGAGCAGGCGGCGCCGTACGAGCCGGCATACCTGCTCGGCCAGGAGGCGCAACGGCTCGAACGCTCCCCCCAAGGCCGGCTCCAGGTGAAGACCAGCACCGGAACCGACATCAGCGCCGGGGCCGTCATCGTGACCGGGGGCATCGGCACCTTCACGCCCCGGCCGCTCCCGGCCGGGGAGGAGTTCCTCGGCAGGGGCCTGGCCTATTTCGTCCCCGACAGTGCGGAGTACGCGGGCCGGGACGTGGTCGTCGTCGGCGGTGGCGACAGCGCCGTGGACTGGGTCCTGATGCTCCATCCCGTCGCGCGGAGCGTCACGCTGGTGCACCGCCGCGCCGCCTTCCGCGCCCACCAGGGCTCGATGGCGCAGCTCACCGCCTCGCCGGTCGAGATCATCACCAACGCGCAGGTCACCGCCACCACCGGCGGTGACCGGCTGGAACGGATCGAGCTGAGCACCGGGCAGACCCTCCCGTGCCAGCGGCTCGTCGCCGCACTGGGCTTCGTCGCCAACCTCGGCCCGCTCCGCGAATGGGGGCTCGACCTGCACGACAACCGCCACCTCGTCGTCGACTCGGCGATGCGCACCAACGTGCCCGGTATCTTCGCCGCCGGCGACATCGCCGACTACGACGGAAAGGTCCGCCTGATCGCGACCGGCTTCGGCGAGGTGGCGACGGCCGTCAACAACGCCGCCGTGTACCTCGATCCCGGCGCCCAGCTCTTCCCGGGGCACTCCACCGACCAACCCGCCCCCGTCTGATCAGGAGTCTTTCAGCATGCCGTACGTCATCGCCGCGCCCTGCATCGACGTCATGGACAAGTCGTGCGTCGAGGAGTGTCCGGTCGACTGCATCTACGAGGGGGACCGCAAGCTCTACATCAACCCCAAGGAGTGCATCGACTGCGGCGCCTGCGAGCCCGTCTGTCCCGTCGAGGCGATCAGCCAGGACCGGCGCGTCCCCGACGAGCACGCCGAGTTCGTCGAGGACAACCGCCGCTTCTTCGCCGAAATCCTGCCGGGACGCGACGCGCCGCTCGGCGCGCCCGGGGGCTCGCACAAGACAGGCCGCATCGGCACGGACACCTCGATGGTCACGGACCAGCCGTGATCGACGGCATCCCGCTCATCGACGCGCACGTCCACGTGCCGCTGCTCGGCACCGTCAAACCGGCCTGGCGGCGGTGGGCCGACGACTTCGGCGCGGACGGCGTCATGGAGGACGCCTGGGACCGTGAGGGCAGGCCGCGTCCGGCCCGTCTGGACGAGATCTTCGCTGCCCAGGGCGTGGACGTCGCGCTGCTGTTCTGCGAGTACAGCCCCAAGGCCACCGGCACGCAGGCGTTCGAGGACCTGCTGCCCATCGTCGAGCACAACCCCGACAGGTTCCGCCCCGTCGCCAACGTCAACCCGCACCTGCACTTCCCGATCGCCGCCGAGGTGCGGCGGCAACTCGACCTCGGAGCCGCCGCGCTCAAGCTGCATCCTGTGCACGGCGGGTTCCGCTGCGACGACGCGGCCCTGTACCCGGCGTACCACGTGCTCGAAGAACGCGGCGTCCCGCTCGTCGTCCACTGCGGCACCAGTTCCTTCCCCGGTGCCGCCAACGAGAACGCCGACCCACGCTTCCTCATCCCCGTCGTCCGGGACTTCCCCAAGCTCAACGTCGTGCTCGCGCACGGCGGACGCGGCTGGTGGTACGACGCCGCCGCCTTCCTCGCCCTGTCCCACGACACCGTGTGGCTGGAACTGTCCGGCCTGCCACCCAAACGGCTGCCCGAGTACTACGCCAGATTCGACCTCGTCCGCCTTGCCGGCAGATGGATCTTCGGCACCGACTGGCCGGGCGTGCCCGGCATCGCCGCCAACGCGCGCGCCGTCGCCGGGCTGGTGCCGGATGAGGTGGCCGCGGCCGTCCTCGCGGGGAACGCCAGGAACGTGTACGCCGGCCTGCCTCCGATCCAGAAGCAGGAGTGACCCATGCCCATCTACGCTCTCGGCGACCAAGAGCCCCGGATTCGCCCGGATGCCTACATCCATCCCGACGCCGTCGTCATCGGCAGCGTCGTCATCGGCGCCGAGTCGTCGGTCTGGCCGGCCGCCGTCCTGCGGGCCGACTTCGGCCGCATCGAGATCGGCGACCGCACCTCCATCCAGGACGGCACCATCGTGCACACCACCGAGCAGTGGCCGACCGTGATCGGCAGCGACTGCGTGGTCGGGCACAACGCCCACCTCGAAGGCTGCACCATCGAGGACCGCTGCCTCGTCGGCTCGGGCTCGGTCGTCCTGAACCGCGCGGTCGTCCGCACCGGCTCGGTGGTCGGTGCCCAGGCGCTCGTACCCGAAGGCCTGGAGATCCCGGTGGGCCACCTGGCCCTTGGTGTGCCGGCTCGGCCCCGACCGATGCAGGACGACGTACAGAAGGCATGGATCGACTATGGCGTGAACAACTACCTCGCCAACTCCACGCGCTACCGGCACGAACTACGCAGGCTCGACGGCTGAGGAAAGAGACCATGACCGACATTCACGGCCGGCCGGCCACCGAGCTCAGCGACGAAGAGCTGGAAGAGCAGGGCGCCCAGGCGCACGCCACGCGCAACTGGGTCTTCCTGCACGGCAGCGCCGAGCAGTTCGCCCGCCACACCACTCGCATGCTCGAACTCGAACGAGAGTACCTGCGCCGTCATCCGAAGCGGACCTGGCAGGGATCGGGCGGCGCCGGAGGGGACCGTACGGTGACGGCCGACGCCTGGCGCGAGACGGTGCTCGGCATCATCGAGCAGCTCACCATGATGCTGAAGCGGCCCGACCCGCACCATGATGGCCTCCCGGACACAGCCGACCCGGTACGGGCGTTCCTGCGGCGCATCGCCGACGGTGGCGGCCGCCTGCACAAGCTCGAGGCCCACCAGGCCGCTCGCGAGGTCGGGCTGGACCGCGCATCGGTGGCCGACCTCTACAAGGCCCATCCGCCGCTGATCAGCACCGAAGGACACGACAGGGTGCTGACGGAGGCCGGCCGCGCCCACCTCACCGCGGACCCCGCCTGACCGCCGGCAGAGCGGGCATCAGCGGCGCCGCTCCAGAAAGGCCGTCATACGCTCCTGCTTCTCCTCGGTTTCGAACAGCACGGCCTGCGCGACGTCGTCGAAGCGGGGGTGGGCGCCTGGAGGCGCGGCCAGGGCGAGCTTGGTCAGGCGCAGCGCCAGCGGTGCGTTCTTGGCCATGCGAGCGGCCAGCCGGTCCGCCGCGGCCATCAACTCGTCCTCGGGCACCAGTTCGTTCACCAGCCTGACCGCCAGAGCCTCCGCTGCGAACACCACCCGGCCGGCGAGCAGGATCTCCTTGGCGAGGGGCTCGCCGACCAGTTCCCGCAGCCGCCAGCAGGCGCCGGCCGCCGCCATGATGCCGAGCTCGGCCTCTGGATTGCCGAACCTGGCCCGCGGGGTCGCGATGCGGAAGTCACAGGCGTAGGCCAGCTCGGCGCCCCCGCCGAGGGCAGGACCGTCGATCGCGGCGATCGTGGGCATCGGCAGCCGGGCGATCCGGTCGAACAGGCCGGAGTTGATACCCGCCAACGCGTCCTCACGGCGGCGCTCCCGCAACTGCCGAATGTCCGCGCCAGCGGCGAAGACGCCGTCGGTCCCGGTGATCACAAGGATCCGAGGTCGGCTCTCCAGACCGGCGCACACCTCGTGCAAATCGGCCACCATCGCAGCGTCGATCGCGTTACGCACGTGCGGCCGGTCCATCCGGACGAGCACCCGATCCGGCCCGTCCTCGATCTTCAGGGTGTCGCTCACCGGGCGCTTCCTCTCCTTACGTTCTACATATTTCATACGATTCGACTGGATATTGTAGACTAAATCCTGGCCTGGGCGTCTTGTGCGGCAGCCGTCACTGACCGGCCCGATTCCACTGAACGGTGATGAGGCCATCCGACGCCGGAGGATGGTCAACAGGCGGGTCGCGCTGCGGATGCCCCTGGACGTGATCAAGGCCAAAGCCGCCAAGCAGAAAGCCCTGGCCAGTGGAACCGACTGCACCATCGTCGCGACCTGCGGAGACGTCTTCCGGCTCCATCGGCGTCATGGAGATCTCTATTCAAGACCCTCATGCAGCTGCTGGTTATTAATCTACAATGTAAAGGCGGTCCTCATCGGGTTCGCGGGCGATATCGCCGATGACGTCGGCGGCGGCGTGGATGGCGGGCAGGTCCATCTCATCGAGGGCGGCGCGGATGTCGCCGTCGGGAATCGGCGACCGAGCGGATCTTCAGCCAGACCTCGCGCAGCACAATCGCCGCAGTGCCGAGGTCCCTGAGGGTGCGCATCCGCTCCTTGTCCGCTTTGAACGCCGTCATTCAGATTGACATTGCTAGCCATTTCAGTCATGTTTGAAATAACTGGCACTCTTGTATGGAGCGAACCATGGAACATGTGACCTTCAACAGCCTCGGCACCCGCTGCGCGGGTGACCTCTACCTGCCGGA
Organism: Nonomuraea sp. NPDC049269; assembly: GCF_043197155.1. NCBI lineage: Bacteria > Bacillati > Actinomycetota > Actinomycetes > Streptosporangiales > Streptosporangiaceae > Nonomuraea > Nonomuraea sp. NPDC049269. Next base: position 418,840 of record NZ_JBICSO010000010.1, on the reverse strand, counting down.
GACGAGCGACCCGGTCCCCGAGCCACCTGCAGACCCGTCCCGAAGTGCAGCCGGAGCGGATCGGGGTGTGGGGGGTGAGCATCGGCGGCTCGGTGGCGGCCCAGGCCTCCGTGCTCGATCGGCGCATCAAGTGCGTTGTGGTGCAGAGCCCCAGCGTGTGGAACGGATGGCGCTACCTGGAATGCCTCCTGGGCCGTGCCGGTGTCCACGCGCTGCGCGATCAGCTGCAGCAGGACTGGCAGCGGCGCTACGAAGGCGGGCAGAGCGCTCGCGTGCCGCATCTGACGCTGGAGGGCGACAGCGTGAAGGACACCCCGGACATGTCGACCCGCCTGTTTCCCACCTACCGCAACGAGAAGCACCTGCTCACCTTCGCCCCGGAGTTGGCACAGTGAACCGGCACACGATCAACAACGGAGGATGCGACGATGAGCACTGAGGAACAGCGGGACCGCCTGCTTCGCTGGGTAGAACGGGTGGCCGCCTTCTGCGTCGAGGAGTGGGGGCTACCGCCCATCACCGGACGCATCCTCGGCTGGCTCATGATCTGCGATCCGGCCGAGCAGTCCGCCGGCCAGATCGCGGACGTCATCCAGGCCAGCCGGGCCTCGCTCACCTCGAACATGCGGTTTCTCACGGCCATCGGCCTGGTCAAGAAAGCGAGAAGGCCCGGTGACCGCACCTCCTACTACCGCATCGAAGACGACGCCTGGCAGAAGGTCATCCAGCGCAAGCTCGAAAGCCTGAGCGCGTTCGGCGAGATCGCCGACGAAGGGCTCGACATCGCGGGCGGCGAGGGGCACCGCACCGAGCGCATCAAGGCCGCCCACGACTCCCTGACCTGGCTGCAGGACCTCGCAGCCCGCCATCCACTACGCCGTTAAGGAAAACCTGTCATGCACCGCTGGCAACCCAAACTCGGGCTGATCCAGGAAACGCTGCTGCTCACTCTCCACGCCAGAGCCCTGGACGCCCGGCTGCCCAGCCCGATCCTCGGCGACACGCTCTCCGCCGACCTGGCCGGCAGAATCGATTACGACTTCGGCAAGCTGAAGCTCAAGCCCAACCTCGTCCTCACCACGGCACTGCGCGCCAAGAAGCTGGATGACGTCGTTCGCGCCTACATCGCCGCTCATCCCGAATGCGTGGTGCTCGACCTGGGCTGCGGCCTGGACACCCGGATGTCCCGCTGTGATCCCCCGCTGGGCGTCGACTGGTACGACATCGACTTCCCGGAAGTGGTGCACCTGCGATCCGAATGTCTGCCCGACCCTTCCCACCTGGTCGAGGCAGACCTCACCAGATCCAGCTGGCTCACCGCCATCCCCCGTGACCGGCCAGCGATGATCGTCGCCGAGGGGCTGCTGCCCTTCATGCCCGGCGACTCCTTCCAGACGATGACCCGCGCGCTGGCCGGCCACTTCCCTTCGGGCGAGCTCGCACTCAACGGCTATACCACCTTCGCCGCCTGGGCCATGAAATACCACCCGACCATCAAGGCACTCGGCATCAAAGCCGCCCAGGGCTTCGATGACCCACACGAACCAGAGTCCTGGGACGCCGGCCTCGAACTGATCGAGGAGCAGATCCTCACCCGCGCACCGGAAATAGCCCAGTTCCCCCAACCGCTTCGCGCGCTGACCCGTCTCACCGCCCACAGCACAGCCTTGTCGCGACAGGGAGCGCGCATTCTCCGCTACCGGTTCTGACCAGCCCCAGCGGCAGTGGCGACAAACATCGTCCTAAAGCTCGTGAACGTGCCGCCGAAGACAGCTGGGGCGAGAAAACGGAAACCAAGGTCCGCTTCTCACAAACGCTGGACTATCTCGTGGCGCGCTCCCTGGACCGGCCCTGCCGATCGAACAACTCACGGTGCCAGCCGAGATGTTAGAAGCGGGAAGCTGATTACGCACTCAGGACATCAATGGCAATCGGCTTGCGCCTCGAGCGGCTTGAGGTACCGCAGTGGCCCCATGAACGACTACGAGCTGTACCCCATCGGAGACGCAGCGGCCTGAGCGTGAGCGCTGTCCGGTTCTACGTCGACACCGGGCTGATCGAGCCCACGGACCTGAACGAGGCTTAGGACCCTGATCAAACAGGGCGGCACCGCTCAGGCCGACCTGATGCACAAGCTCGTCTGGATGACCGACGAGGAACGCGAACAGACCATCGACGATTTCTGGAACGACGTCGGCGAGGACCTGGACGTCCCCGAGAGCGTCGTCGACCGGTTGCGGACGATGCGCCCAGTCCTGCCCGCGGACCCCACGGCCGCCCAGCTCGAGGCGTGGATCGACCTGGCCGACCTGGTGTCAAACCCGGTGTTCCGCGACGCGGTCCGTACCTACCTGCAAGACATCTGGTCCACACCGGAGACCCGGTCCTGGTGACCGAGCCGTTTCAGGACTTCATGCACGTGAGTGGGGCCCGGCTCGTAGAGGAACTCCTCGCCGCGTACCGCGCCGGAGAGTCTCCCTGGTCCCCTTGGGCCCAGCAGGCCGTCACACGCTTCATGGAAGCGGCCACCGCGCTGTCCGACACACCGCTCACCCCCGAAGTCCGAAGGTCAAGGCTCTGAGCTGCGAAAACGCTCGCTAGCGTTCGATTCCAGCCAGATGGTCCCAGCAATCCCTCTTGACGCACAGCCGATTTGTAAAGGTATGGTTTACAAATGCAAGAAACGTTGACGGAGGCGCTGCAGGCCTTGAAAGCACGTATGGAGGCGTTCCTCGCCGCACGTGTTCTGACGAGGAGCGACGACTGGACCGACTCGATAGGGCGCGCCGTGAGCATGCAGGCGGCCGCCGATGACGTCGTGCGTGCTGTCGTGCAGCAGGCACGACAGCACGGCGCCACGTGGCAGGTCATCGGTGATGCGCTCGGCGTGAGCCGGCAGGCGGCGTTTCAGCGCTATGGCAAACCGATCGATCCAAGAACAGGAGAACCCATGAACACCACGCCGCTACCCGGCGTCGCCGAACTGGCCGCCTCGGTGATCGAGGACCTCGCATCCGGGCAATGGACGCGTGTCACCGAGCAGTTCGATCCGAGCATGCGCGATGGCTTGTCGGAGGATGCGCTCGCGGCCGCGTGGGCGCAGATCGTCGGCCTGTCGGGAGCTTTCGAGGGGCTTGGAGAGCCTGAGATCACCCGGGCCGGCGACCTGACGATCACGAACACGCCGCTCTCGTTGGAGGCGGGCGACTACACGGCACGGATCGCGTTCCGCGACGACCGCACCATCGCCGGTCTGCACATCCTCGAAAGGCAGACGTCGTGACCATCGAATCTCCGGGCGGATCGAAGACGGCCACGACCCGAGGCGGACCCCGCATGAGCAGCCGTGATCTGCGATCCATCGGCGTGTTCACCACCTTGGCGTTCGGGCTCGCCTGGCTTCTCGCGCTTCCGCTCTGGTTCGGTGACGGACTCGCCAGCTCCTGGTTCACCGTCGTGGCCGCCGCCACGATGATGACCCCCGCGATCGCCGCCCTTGTGGTCGTGTTCTTCGTGGAGCGGCCGCAGCAGAAGGTGTGGACGCTCGGGCTGTGGCCGTTACGACCGGTCCGGAGACTGCTCGGCTACGGGGCGGTGGGGATCATCGTGTCCATCGCGCTCGTCCTGGTGGCGCTCCCGGTCGGTGCGCTGCTGGGTGTCTTTCCGGCCGATTTTGTGAACTTCTCCGCGTTCCAGCAGGTTCTCGACGAGCAAGCGGGCGCCGCGGGAGTGGCCGAAGTCCCGATACCGATCGGCGCGCTCATCGCTATCCAGCTCGCCGCACTCCCTTTGGCGGCGTTCATCAACCTCATCCCGGCGCTGGGGGAGGAACTCGGATGGCGAGGGTGGCTGCTGCCGAAACTGATGCCGCTCGGTACACTCCCAGCCCTCCTGATCTCGGGCGTGATCTGGGGCCTTTGGCACGCTCCGCTCATCCTCCTCGGGTACAACTACCCGGATGCGCCGGGCTGGCTCGGCGTGACCGCGATGGTCGGCATGTGCATCCTGGTCGGCGCGGTCTTCGGCTGGCTGCGGCTCCGATCGGGGTCCGTGTGGCCCGCGGCCCTCGCGCATGCCGCGTTCAATGGGGCGGGCGGGACCTACCTCCTCTTCGCCAAGGCCGGCGAGCACGTCGACACCACGCAGGCGACGATCCTCGGCTGGAGCGGGTGGATCGTGCCGCTCGCGCTCGTCGTGATCCTGATCGCCACGGGACAGTTCGCTTCCGCGAAGCACCCATGACCGTGAAGCTCGTCTCACTGAAGCCACAGGCTGACCAGGAAACCCTGGGCCCCCTGCCCCACGGGACCCTAACTCCCGGACAGTGATCTTTCCCTGGTCACGAATCTCCTGCAGCGCGGGGAGCGTGCTCCCGCTCTCTGCAAGCAGACGGTTTCAAGGTCGCGGCAGGTTGACGGGCATCTCATCACGCTCTTTGACGCTAGAGCTGCCGAGTCCTGCACCTTCTTCGTCACCACCATCGAGTTCCGGCCGACCCTTGAACGTCAGCGGAAGACGCGACGGCGAAGGGGCAGGTCGCCCGAAAACAGGTCTTCGACGGTCTCCATCGTTATCAACCGGCTGGATGAACAAGCTGGATGAACCTCTCTCAGCGCGTCAGCGGGACGTCCATCCTTGCTCCGGCAGTTGCGTCCGGACCAGCTCGACGAGGGCGCGATCTGCTTCGAGGTCGACCTGCACCAGCCGCGTACGGCTGATCTGGCCGCGCTCCTGCCCGGCGTCATCAGGAGCGGGCGCACCGCCGCCTTCGACGCCGAGTCCATGACGGCCGCCTACGGCATACTCCAAGTCGAACAGGGCCACCACCTCATCCAGCTGGTCGACCGCGGCCTGGGCCACGAACGCCAGCAGGATCGGGAACTTACGCTCCTTGCGCCGCTCCAGCCCCTGGTTGGTCGAGCGCCGTGCGACCTGGGCCAGGAACCGGCGGCGCTCATTCGGCAGCACCGACACATCCATCTGGTGGGCGTCAATCGCGCGCAGCCAGGTCAGCTTGTCGATCGCGGTCTTCAGCGAGGTCGCCGACGCGTCCCGGGCCGGGCTGACCTGCCACTCCAGCCGGGTCATCCGCAGCCCCGCATCCACCACCAGCATCCGCTCCAGATCGGCACGGAGCTCCGCCGTCAGCAGGTGGCCCACCCGCTGCGAGGTCAGATCGGAGGCGCCCTTGCGGGCCGTGCCGACCATCTTGGCCAAGATGAGCGCGCCGGGCCGGATCACCTTGGCCGCCCTCAGGTACTCGCGCGCCAGGTTGAACAGCAGCGTGGGCGAGTCGTGCTCCATCGCCCGGTCCAGCAGGAACTGCTCCAGCTCCGTCATCGCCTGGCTGCCCGCCAGGGCGGTCTGCCACTCCAGATGCTTGGCGATCAGGCCCAGATGGTCCGAGCGGGTCTGCTCACGCTCGGCCGTACAGCCGCAGTGCCGCCGACGCCACGCCCAGTCGCTCCGCGATCCGGACCCACGGCCGCTGGCGGTGCCGAGGCCACATCGTCGGGCACGAACCCGAGCCACGGCAGCGTGCAGAGCTGGACCAGCATGCCCAGCCGGTCGACAGGGCCTCGCCCGCCGGGACTCACGAACGCCACGTCAGCCGACGTCGGCGTGAAATATCTCTGACAACGCACCACTCCACGTGCCATACCGGACAAAACCGGAACGACCGTAGCGGCAGTGATCATCAACCCGCCACAGGAGGTCAACTCCTACGTTTCCGCAGGTCGGGCGTAGAACGACATTCTGTCATTACAGATAGTAGCTATATGATTACAATAAGTTAATGATCGGTTCGTGGCGGCATCCGCCACACCCGCATCCCAGAAGGGAAACCGATCATGCGACGCACACTGACTGCACTGGCCACCCTCGCCGCCGCCGGCGCGATGGTGGTGATCCCGCTCACCACGGCTCACGCCGCCGGCGCCGTCCCGCACAACGCACCTACAGCGCGCTCCGGCGAGGTCATTGCATGCCAGCAGGTTTCCGCAGAACTGCCCACCGTCTTCGGGCAAAACTGCGATACCAGCCACTGGGGCCCCCTATCCGACTTCGTCATCGTCGACCCCAGCAGCAGGGTCAGCTACCGCTGCGAGAGCGGCTGGGCCGAAGGCAGCTTGTGGGTGAGGGGCCAGGACTGCCAGCGGGCCGCCAGCTCCTGACGTCGTCGTCCAGGCCGTACTCGCCCCCCACGACCAGTACTCGCGTCGACGCTGGCACCCTGAGTTCGATGACGGCCCTCCGCCCCCGAGCGTGTCCCCAGCCGCCAGGTAGCGGAGTGAGAGATCACGATTGTGGTTCGTGATCGTGTCGGCCCTGGCTTTCGGCTGCGCCTCGCCGACCAGGCGGCCTCGCTCGCCGTACCTGCGGACGATCTCCGCGCAGGCGCGGGCAGGGCAACATGGACGGCGGGGCGGGCGTCCCGTACGCCGAAGCGGGCCGCGCCGGGCTCCCCAGGACCAGCCCGCCACCGAGCATGAGGGTATGGCGCATCGTCAAGGATTTCATGATCGAGAAATCCCCGGCGGCCCCAACTTGGAGGCAAGCCGGGATCAATGATTCTTCAGCGGCCCGCGACCGCCTCCAGGGCCAGCCCGGCCTGCTGCAACGCGCGGGTGGCGTCGACGCCGAGCTGCCGCGCCTGGATGGCGAACGCCTGCTCCGCCTCGGCCAGGCGCTGCTCGGCGTCCACGGCCGGGGCGGACCCGGAAGCCTCGCAGATGTAGATGCCATGCTGCCCGCGGGTCTCGATGACGCCGTTTCGCGCTCGAGCTCGCGGAAGGCGCGCGCGACCGTCGCTGTGGCCAGGCCCAGGTGCCGGGCGAGCTGCCGGGTGCTGGGCAGGCGGGTCAGCGGCGTCAGTACGCCGGTTGCGGCCATGGTGGCGATCTGCGCCCGCAACTGCTCGTACGGAGGGAGGGGCGAGGCGGGGTCGAGATGGAGGATCATGTCGCCGTCCGGTCGGCTGTGTCCGCCCGCGGGGCCGCCTCCGCTGGGCCTGACCCTCGATGCCGCCTCCAATGGAGAAGAGCTCGGGGAGCTATCGACATCGGAACGGTGGATGGCGGCAACTCCGACCGATCCGGCTCGCTAACGCCACTGACCGTTCCAGTCTCAAACCCCGGGGCCAGTTGGGGCGCGATGACTGGCCAATCCGGGGGCGCAAGTTCGGCCCGGACTAAACATCACCGTCCTGCTGGCGGAGCACGACATGGCCTTCGTCATGGACATCTGCGACCGCCTGCTTGTCGTGGACCTCGGGGGAGTCATCGCCCCCGGCGCCTCTGGACAGATCCGCGACAACCCCGCCGTCCACGCCGCTTACCTGGGCTGATTCTTGAGCTTGCGCCACCCGCCGGCTCGGTTGTTGGCGATGATCTGCCGGAACATAGCAATGAGGGCAGGAGCGTTGATGGTTTCTCCTTCGCGGAAAGCCACCGTACGGGCGGTCTTGTTGTGGTGGCCGACCGTGATGATGCCTTCGGGGTCGGGGACGATGGCGCCGTCGTACAGGAACACGTTGACGTGGTCCTTGGCGGCGAGCAGCGCGCACACGTTGCCCTTGAGCACGAAGTAGGGCCGGACGGTTCGCTTGATGGTCTCGGTGACCTCGGGGTCAGCGGCGTGGATCAGGTCTCGGACCTGCCGGCAGATGTCCTGTTGCCACTTGGGCAGAGCCCCGATGTAGTCGTCCACGCGTGGGTCGGTCCCATAGGGTCGTACGTCATTCACAGCCAGGCACCCACGATCGCTGAGGTGGCGAGAATTTTGATCAGCCAGTCGCCGGCGTGCAGCGCTGCGGTGACGGCGGGTGTCTTCTCCCACATCATGGACCCGGTCAGCAGCACGGCCGGGAACCCGACCCAGAGCACCAGGCCGAGTACCACCGCCGACCTCACGTCGGTGAGGCCGGCGTACCGGGCCAAGCCCGAGATCACCGCGGCGACCACGAGGCTGCGCGCCAGCTCCAGGAGGATCTTCAGCGGTGGCGGCCGATCGCCCCGGTCCGGGGCGCGCTCACCCAGCAGACGTTTCTCGGTCGGGGTGAGCAGGGCGTAGTAGGCCGAACTAAGCACGAATACCACGATCGACGCGACGACGACGGAGATCACGCTAGCCACTTTTTACCTCCAAGTAAACTAAACGGTACCGTGTAGTCGAGTGAAAACTAAACCGGGTAGTGTTCTCTGTCAAGGAGGTAGTTCGTTGACCGCTTCGACACGGGCTGATGCCCGCTCGGCCCGCAAGCGCCAGGAGATCCTCACGGCCGCGCGGTCGGTGTTCACCGCCCACGGCTACGTCGGCACCAGCATGGATGCGGTGGCCGCCGCGGCAGGCGCCTCGAAGCGGACGGTGTACCAGTACTTCGCCGACAAGGAGAAACTGTTCGCCGGCGTCGTATTGGACACAGTCGATCGCGGTTATGAGTACTTCAAGCCCGCAATCCGCACGCTCGCGGAGGCGGACGACCTCGAGACCGCCTTGCGGGACCACGCTCGGATGACGCTCGCAGGGTTGATGAACCGGGAGATACTACAGATGCGACGCCTCGTCATCGCCGAGGCGGAGCGCTTCCCGGCCATTGGACGCGAGTACTTCGAGCGGAGTTGGGGGCGCACCCTGAAACTCCTCGCGGAGACCTTCGCGAAGCTCACCGAGCGTGGCCTGCTGAACACCCCCGACCCCGAGCGCGCCGCCTATATGTTCACCTGGCTGATCGTCTCGATCCCCACCAACCGAGTCGCCTTCCTGGGCGACGCGGCCGTCGGCTCTCCCGAGGAACTGACCGACCTGGCTGACGAGGGCACCCGCGTCTTTCTCGCCGCTTTCGCCCGCCGGTAGCTCGGAGAGCGGCTCACCCGGCCTGCGCACGACCTACCGGCAAGGGCGAACAGCAGCCAGCGGCGGCCCTACGATGCGCAGGCCGCGTACGGGCAGTCGAAAACCGCCAACGCGCTGTTCGCTGTCGAAGCCGCGCGGCGGTGGGCCGGTGATGGCATCGCCGTCAACGCCGTCATGCCCGGCGTGGTCCGCACCGGCCTGATGCGCCACGTCGACCGTGACCTGCTGGCACGGTTCGAGGCGAGCGGAGCCCCCGCACTGCCGTGGAAGACGGTAGAACAAGGAGCGGCAACCTCGATTCTGCTCGCGGGAATCAGCGCGCTATTTCGAAGACTGCAACGAGGCCGAACCACTACGCGCGGACAGCCCCCACGGAGGCGTCGCCGCCTACGCGCTAGACCCCGGCCAGGCCGCACGCCTTTGGCGGCTGTCCACCGAGTCGCTCGCCGGGCGTGGTGGCGCTGCGCGGGCCGGCGGTCTCCGACCCGAGCCGCGTGACCGGTTCCTCGAGCTCACAGTCGAAGCCGACAACGGCGGGGAGTTGAGCGATCCATCGGCCCCAGCGATGGACATCCGCACGAGCCACGGGCGCGGTGCCGGGGGACGGCGACCCGTTCCTGACCCCGTGCCCGTGAAGACGCTTCAGAGCGACGCGAGGATCTCGGTGCTGAGCCGGTGGTGGTCACGGACCAAACGCGAAGAAGACGCGTCAGCCCAGGTCGCGACGCTTGCTGGCCATCCTTATGTCAGCCCGGCTTCTGGGCGTTACTTGGCGGCTAAGGTCGCGTTCGGGGGAACACTCCTAATTGGCGGATGAGACCGTAGGCGCGGCCGGGACGTCGTATGCCGCGACCGACCAGGCTCCGGGACGCTTACCCAGTTTGGCGGCCAGCCGGTCGGCTGTCTTCGGGCTGGACAGGTCGTGCTTCTGCTCGCATGCACCCTTGGGCGGGCACGAACTGCGTCCGCGCGCGACGGGCGCATCGGGCGGGAAGAGCCAGAACGTGATTTTATGCTCGCGCCCGAGCCAGCCCGGCTCGTGCGCCTTGTCCGCGAGCATGCTGAGCCCACCGTCCGGGCCGCACACGCCGCCGGCGCTGCTCCCTCCCTCATTGCTGAAGAAGATCGAGCCGGGCGTCTGGCAGAAGATCACGATCGCGATCTTCTCGCTTGTGGGACGGAATCGGAGGCTCACTTTCGTCGCGGACTGCGGCATCCTGGCTCCCGCCAGACGGTCCAGCCCCTTGTAGACGGGCGGTGCCTGCTCGAAGGGAGGGGAGGCCGCGGGCGGCGGCGCGGGATCGGAGACGCCGGCCAGGTTCGACACCAGCATGGCCACTGTCGTGACGACCACCATGGTGGCGACGGCTGCGCCTGCCGTCCAGCCCCAGTGCCGGCGCGTGCGGGGTCGCCGTACGGGAGCATGGCGGGTGGCCAGCCGCGCGCGGGCCCTGGCCACGGTCTCGGCTGACGGTGGCGGCACGTCCGGTACCGCCTGGGCGAGCAGCGTGACCTCATCCATCGTGCGCCTCCTTCAGCGGGTTGACGTCGCCTAGCGCCTTGCGAAGCTGCTTACGTGCTCGGTTGAGCCGGGACGCGACCGTGCCGTAGGGGATCTCCAGGGCGGCGGCGACCTCCTGGTGGGTCAATCCGCCCAGCGCCACCAGCAGTACCACGTCCCGGTCGCCGCGGTTCAGACCGGCAAGCGCCCCCGCGAGCCTGCCGTTGAGATTTCCGGCCGCGACACGAGTGAGCGTCGCGTCCTCGTGGCTTTGCGCCTCGCGTTCGGATGTCCGGCTGAGCGCTTTCCACCTGCGGATCTCGCTACGGCGGTGCCTGGAGACGAGATTCGTGGCGATGCCGTACAGCCAGGGCCTGATCTGACCGAGCGAGGATTCGTATCCGCCTCTGGCCGCGACGAGGAAGACCTCGGCCGCCAGGTCGTCGGCGTCGTCTATGGAAAGCCGGCGGGCGATGTAGCGGTGGATCTCGGCGAAGTGCGCGTCGAAGATCCGATCGAGGTCGATGCCCAGATGGGTCGGAACGCTCATGCCACCTGCCCCGCTGGCATCCGTAATTGGGTCACGCACTGCTCTCCATCCGATTCGGAAAGGCGGTCACCTCTGTTTGCCCGATGGGCCGGAATGGTTTCACGCACTCTCCGAACGTTCCGGATGAGGTCCGGATCCGGCGGGGGACGGATGATGGCACCGCTGACCGCGGCCGTGCGGGATGCCCGAGATCGCCTCGACCTCTGCCGACCGCAGTCATCCGCGACCTGGGCTGACACGCCTTCTTCGCGTTATCGCCGCTTGGCTGCGGTGGCCTAGCTTTTGGCTGGGGTCGCATTCGGAAGAACACTCCCGAGAAATCCGGACCCTCTGCGGCGCCACGTTCAATCGTCATGGCTGACCTGCGGAAGAGACCCGCTGTTTCACCAGCAGCGCATGTCCGACATGGCGCCGTCGTACATGCCGTCCAGGTCGATGATGAGCGAGTCTGTGGCAGAGGTTTCGTCTGCCTGGACGCCAGGCTCGTCGAACGGCGTCCAGGCCAAAATCTCGTAGTCGCCGAGGTCTCCGTCAGGGTCCTCGATCTTGGTCTGGCGGTAGTAGTTCAGCACCTCTTGGACGGGCCGGTCGGTGAACAGGTCGAAACGGATGGTGTACCAGCAGTCGCCGGAGTCGCCGCTCACCTCGACTTGGGGGTCGAAGTACCCGAAGTCCGTTCCGGGCGGCAACGGATACTCCTTGATGCGGTCCACCATGCGCGCCAGCCGAAAGTCGCTGATCCAGACGGGCGCCATGACGATCACCCCGAGCAGCACGAACGGCACCAACAGCAAGGCCAGGCAGCCGAAACGGCGAGCTAATCGTGAAGGTCCGGACTTTTCCGGTAACGCGGGCTCGGGCGTGTCTTGGAGGGTCGACATGGGTCACATGATCGCGTACCGCGCGGTGCCATCGCGATGGGGTGCCGTTAAGAAACGTGTCGCCCGTCAGATCAGGACACCGGCCAGCATATTGGGCCTTTATGGGTGGTCGGGGCGGACGATCGAGCGGCACCGCCGGGAGATCCGCGATCATCTCGGATTTCGGGAATGCTCGGTCCCCGATGCCGACAAGTTGACGGATTGGCTGGCTGTCAACGTCGCCCAGGCCGTGCGCCAGTCGGGAGCGAGTGCGTGAGGAACTACTCAAGCGCTGCCGGTCCGAACGGATCGAGCCCCGCCGACCTCTTCGCCGACGTGGCGCCGAAGGTGCTGGCCGGGTGGCGGTTCCGGGCCGCAGTGGAATCGCCGTCGCACCTGCGTACGCGAGCCCGTACGATGCCGGATGCCACCATCACCCTGCTGGCGGCGTTGCTGGCCGCGCCGGACGGCACGGTGCGCGAGGTGGTCTTCCCCGCGGTGCGGGGCGGCGAGCAGACGATGATCTAAGCACTGTAAATGATGTTTTTCACTACGATGTCCTGATGGTTTCTGCTCCCCTCGCTGCCGCCGACCCGGCTCCGCCGCATACCCAGCGTCTGGCCTGGTTAGACGCGCTGCGCGGACTGGCCGCGATGGTGGTGGTTTTCGAGCATGCGCTTCAGCCGCTGTGGCCGGAGGCGCGGCTGCCGATCAAGGCTGTCTTCGATCCCGGCTGGTACGGCGTGTTGGTGTTCTTCTTGGTCAGTGGCTACATCGTGCCGGCGTCGCTGGAGCGCAGGGGCAGCGTGCGGGCCTTTTGGATCTCGCGGTTCTTTCGACTGTGGCCGCTGTTCACCGTGTGCGTGGCCGGCATGCTGCTGCTGGCGGCGGTCGGCTGGGACGGCTTGCACACCTGGTGGGGCAGTCGGCCGGTGGCGCTGGCCCTGGCGCACGCCAGCATGCTGCAGAACCTGATGTACGTGCCGAACGTGGCCAATGTGCTGTGGACACTGTCTTACGAGATGGCCTTCTACCTGCTGCTGACGGCGATGTTCACCCTGGGTGTGCACCGGCGCAGTACCGCGGCCGCGCTCGCGTTCGCGGCGGCCGCTGTGCTGGGCGCCGGGCTGCTGCCGGCGGCACTCCTGTCGGCCGGCGGGGCGGGCCGCATGCTCACGGTCGTGGTCGTAGTGACCGCCGTGCTGGCTGCCGGACTGGCCGCGGTGCTGCGCGGCGGCAGGCGGGTACAGCAGGTGGGAGCCGTGGCCATTGCGGGCGTGATCCTCCTGCTGCTGGCGGTCAACCAGAGCTACCCCGGACCGTGGCAGGGGCTGTTCATCTTGGCGACCATGTTCGCTGGCACCGCGCTGTATCGAGTCGATATCGGCCAGTTCAGTCACCGGCACATCGCTTGGGTGGCGCTGATACCACTGGCGGGATTGTGGCTCGCGCGCGCCGAGTTGGGAGTGCAGTTGGCGATCGCAGCGGCCTGGCTGACGTTCGCCGCCGGAATGGCACTGCGCCACCGCACGATGCCGTCGTGGCTGACGTGGCTGGGGCTGGTGTCCTACTCGATCTACCTGTTGCATCCGCTGCTGCTGGAGAGCGTGGAATTCTTCCTGCCGGACCCGCCGGCCGTACCGGTGGCAGCGCGCCTGACGCTGCTGGTGGCGGTGTACACGGTGCTGTTTGGGCTGTGTGCGCTGACCTGGCGATGGGTGGAGATGCCGGCGCAGCGGCTGGGCAGGCGCCTGATCAGTCAGGCCGAACCCCGTCGGGCAGAGTCCAGCCTGGAGAGGGCAGCCAGCGGGTGAGACCATTGCGACGAAGCGCAACCCGTCCACGAAGAAGATCAACGGCTCGCAGTCAGGTGGCGTCACCCAACTGTTCGGCCAGCCGCTCCAGGCCACCCTTGATGAGCTGCCCATATTCGTCATCGCCCAGTGCGCCGATCTGGGCCCGCGCCTGCTGCAGGTGCTCACGGGCGCGATCGAGATCGCCCAGCTTGCGATAGCACTCACTCAAGTTCAGGTGCAACGACGGATACAGGCCCGCCACCGAAAGCGGCACCCCAGCCTGCGCTACCCGTTCATCAGTGACCAGGCCGACGGCGGCAAGCGCCCGCAGATCCCATTCCAACTCCTGGTGCACGTCGTCCTGCACATCGGCCATCGAGTGGGCAAGAACACAAACATGCAGCGGGTCGCCTGCCTCGCCGCCGATGTCGTCCCAGATCTGCGCGAACAACTCGCGAGCTGCTTCTCGCTGACCTTGGTGGTGATTTAACTCCACCCCCTGGCTGATCCGGGTGAACGTCGGGTCGGTGATCATTAGCAGCCCCTTCGCCGGCGCGGTAGTCGGAGGCCAGCCTACTTGCCGGATGTGCCTTAACAACCTTCAACCAGCTGACCAGCTAGTTCGCTTGACAACCCCAGACAGCGATCGAAGCTGCACTCGGAACCGCCCGCTGACGGCGTCGGCTTGGAACTCAGGCGAGTGGCCCTTCATGTCCACGAGGAACTCCATGATCCGAGATTCAAGGTGTCCACATCTCGGGGGAGGGGGCCAGGACCTGACCGCCGTCGCGTGGCGTCTGCCGGCGCGTTCCAATCGTCTCAGCATCAGGTCTATGGCGGCCGGGCGGAGCGATCGCAGGCTCCAGTTGGGTGGTTGGCCAGCTCGTCGGTGAGCGACTGCCAAACATCTGCTGACCGGTTACGTTGTAATTAATCTACAATGTAAAGGCGACGGGCGAGTGCAATTCACAAAGCTAAAAATCTTCAAACAAACAGCCAGCAAGGTCGACCCGGGTATCCCTCGGCAGCGCGTTGGGCAATGGCGAGGGCTGCGGTGATCGCCTTGTTGCTCATTCCCTTGGCAATCAGCTCCGCGATCCTGCCCGACAGGTACGCCTGGCGCGGCGTGATCCGCTCGACCAGGACCAGCCGCGGTTTCTCGACGGCTGCCATCGTCGGTTGCGGGCGTGACACGACCATGACAGGGCGCGGACGAGGCGGGGACACGGCTGGCCGACAGTGGATGGGGTCGGCGGGCGAAATGCGGGTGAGTTAACGAGCGTGCGGCGAAACCCGGCGGCGTGTCGTGCGTGTTGGCGATCCAGGTGGCCCTGCCCGGCGCGAGGCCACCGATCTGGGCCGTCCGCATCGGGTCGATGTTGTGCGGGCCCGGCGACTGCGGCGTCGCTCTCATCAAGCAGGGCCAGACGAACCTGCTTTGACCGTCCACTGGGACAGAACGTTACGACGAAGGTGATCGCGAAAAGGAGAAGGCATTGGTTTATGACGGAGAATGGGACCGGCGTTCGCTGTTGCGGGGCGCCGCCGTGGTGGCCGGTGCCGTCGCGACGGCTCCGCTGCTGGGCGGCGCGGCCGCGGCGTTGGCCGGCAGCGGTGACGCCGACGCGCTGTTCAAAGCTGGGAAGTTCGAGCAGGCCGGCCGGGCGTACGAGGAGATCCTGAAGAAGGACCCTAAGAACGTGAATGCGGCCCGCCGGCGCGGCTATGTCGGGCTGCTGGCCAACCGGTTCCCCGACGCCGAGAAATACCTCAAGATGGCCGTCGAACTGGCGCCCGATGACAAGGACGCCAACTATTTCCTGGCCGATTGCTACATTCGGCAGGACAAATTCGCCCTGTCCGCACCACACTGGCAGGCGGCCGGCGAGGAAGCCTACGCCAAATGGTTCGCGGCAGTCCGCGGCGATGCCTATCAGATCCACGGCGACATCGCGCAGGTGCCGTGGCTGCAGATGGACCCGATTCCGCTGGTGGAGGCCTCGGTCAATGGCGGACCGCCGAAGCGCTTCACGTTCTATACCGGCGCCCCGAATCTGGGCTTGACCTCGTCGGTGGCCAAGGAGGCCGGGCTGAGCCCTGTCGCCAGTCAGAAGATCGATTTTGAGAACGGCGTCATTTGGGCGCACTACGGGGTGCTGGACTCCTTCAAGCTGGGGGGCATCGAGCTGCGCAACGTCCCCGTGGGCTGGTCGGCGACGGAGTCGGGTGAAGATGTCGACAGTGACAGCGACGGCATGATCGGCACGTGGGTCTTCTACCACCTGCTGACCACCTTCGACTACGCGGGCCGGCAGCTGATCCTGCGCCGCGGCACCCCCGAAACGGCCAGGAAGGCACGCGCCGCCGCCCAACGGGCGGGCGCCAAGTCCCTGCCGCTGTGGCTGGCCCGTGAGCAATATCTGCACAGCAGGGGCAGCGTCGCCGGCTCCGGCTCAAGGGTGGTGGGGGTGAACTTCGGCGGAAGGGGCGAGACCGCCGCGGTCGTGTTCGGGGACACTGCCGAGCAGTTGGGAATCCGTACTGACTACGACCGCCCGATCGGGACTTTTGCCCATAGCCACCCAGCCGTCACCTACCCCTGCTACCCGAAGGAGATCCGCCTCGGCGACGCCACCGCCAAGGAGGTCTACTGCGAGACGCACCCAGGGGCCGCGCTCGCCTCCTTGGGGTTCGACGTGCCAGCCGCCTTCTTCCACTGCTTCTACAAGCCCTACAACATCACCCTCGACTTCACCGACATGAACCTCTACATCGCCCGCGGCAAGGCCACCTGATCACCGAGACCGCACGGCCGTCATGAGAGCTGCCGGCGCCGGTTGATGCTTGGGTTAACGAACGTGCTTCCAATGGAGGCGTGGCCGAGTGTTCTGCTCGAAGATCTCTTCGGCTTGGTGGTAGGAGAGCTGGGCCCGCCCGGTCTCGGGGCACCCGTCGAGCGTCGGCGTTCCGGCTGGGGCCTTGCGGTCGGTGACGTTCAGGCACAGCATCTCCACGTTGTCAGCGAGATCCGGTAGATCCGCGCGGAGGACTTCGCGATGTCCGCACCGGTGAGGTACCGCTCGACCGTCGCGGCGTACGACGGGGGAGGGGCACCACCGGGGCGCGCGGCAGCCGAAGCGCGCCCCGTCCCCGAGTTCGGTCACTGGTTCTGTTGCCACGCCCGCCCCACCCTCCCGTGCCCTGCCGCAGTAAATCCGGTATTTACTGCGGCAGGGGTTGGGCGGGTGTCCGGCCGCGACCTCACTTGGGCAGGCGGGCCTCGATCGCGTCGGCGGCGTGGAGCGCGCCGCCCGCCGCGCGCAGGTCGTCCTGCATGGCGCGTAGCCGCTGCCGGGTGCCGGGGTCGTCGAGCAGGCCGCGGACGGCTTCGCGCACGCGTTCGGCGGTGGCGTCGGTGGGGGCGAGGGTCGAGCCGAGGCCGAGGGCGACGACTCGGTCGGCGGTGGTCTGCTGTTCGGGGGTGTGGGGTATGGCCACCATCGGCACGGCCGCTGCCAGGGCCTCCATCGTGGAGTTCATGCCGGTGTGGGTGACGAAGGCGTCGGCGTGTGCGAGCACGGCGGGTTGTGGGACGTGCTGGTGGGCCTCGATGTTCGCGGGCAGCGGCCCGAGATCGGCGGGACTGATGCCGTGGCCCACGGACATCACGACGTGGTAGGGCTCGTCGGCGAACGCCTGGATGCAGGTGTGGAAGAAGTCCGGGCGGCTGATGATCGTACCCAGCGAGACCAGAACCAGCGGATGTCCGGGGGGCGTCCAGTCCTGCGGGGCGGGCAGCCGGGTGGGGCCGACGAACGCGTAGCGGTCATCGAAGGTCTCGTTGTGCACGTGGAAGGACTTGGGCTGGTAGACGAGGTTGAACTCGGCGGGCTTGTAGAAATCATGCAGCTGGAGTGGGGGGATGCCGTGCCGGCTGAGGATGGCGGCGAACAGGGTGTCGAACTCGGCCTTGACGGGGCTGGTGGCGAACATGTCGACGATGAACTTCCCGAAGTCGTAGCCCTCGCTGGCGGCGTGGGCGGACCAGGACTGGATCCTGGGGAGACGCCACTTGGCGGCGAGCATCGGGCCGGCCCAGGCGAGCCAGTCGTTGACGATCAGATCCGGCCGGTCGTCGGCGTATCCGGTCTCGATCTGCGGCAGAACATGCTCCAGTTGCTGGAGCAGGGCGAGGGTGGCGCGTGCGGCGGCGTCCATGCCGTCGATCACGATGGTCTCGGCGGGGCGGGGTTCATAGGAGATGATCTCGGCTCCGGTCGGGCTGATGCGTTCGGCCATCGACTGATCGGCGGGAAAGGTGACGCGGTGGCCGCGCTCGACCAGTTCCCGGGCGATCGGCAGGAGGGGGTTGAGGTGACCGGACTCGGTGAGGCTCATGAAGGCGAGGTGGGCCATGACGGATCTCCTTGACAGTGAGGGTGGGGTCAGGCGGGGTCGAGGGCGCTTGAGCTGTCGGTGAGGCGGCGGGTGAGGTTCTTGCCGGGCAGGCCCAGGCAGAGCACGGCACAGATGAGGAAGGTGCCGATCGCCCAGGGGGCCGCGTGGGTGATGGCACCGGTCAGGCCCCGGCTCGCGTGGGTGAAGAAGAGGTTGCCGATGATGGCGACGCCCAAAGCGCCGCCGAACTGCTGGGCGGTGGAGAAGATGCCGGAGGCGCCGCCCGCGAGGTGCTCGGGTACCGCGGTGAGGACGATGTTGACCAGCGGCACGACCACGAAGCCGAGGCCGATGCCGGCGACGAGCAGGCCGGGCACGAGCGGCCAGGCCCCGGTGTGCTGGGGGGCCGCGTCGTTCAGGGCGCACTGGACCCAGAGCAGCCCGCCGGCCATCAGCAGGTTCCCGACGACCAGGATGTTGCGGCCGATCTTGGCGACCAAGGTGACGACGACGGGGGCGGAGATGAAGGCGCCGGCGCTCATGGCCATCATCAGCACACCGGCCTGGCTCGGTGTGTAGCCCTGGCCGGTCTGCAGCCAGATGGTGAAGACCAGGAAGAAGCCGGACATGCCTGCACCGAACAGCAGCTGGATCAGCAGGCCTGAGCCGAAAGCCGGCCGCTTGAAGAGCGCGGCGGGCAGCAGCGGGTGCTCGATCCTGCGCCAGGACTCATAGTTCACCAGGGCGGCAAGGGCCAGGACACCGCCGGCCAGGCAGATCCAGCCCCACAGCGGCCAGCCGTTCGAGCGGCCCTCCACCAGCGGTAGCACGATCGCCACCAGGCATAACGCGAGGATCAGGTTGCCGGCCACATCGATGCGTCCGCCGGTGCGTTCCCGTGAGGTGGGGATCCACTTCGCGCCCAGCAGCAGGGTCCCGGCGGCGATGGGAATGTTCACGGCGAAGATGGTGCGCCAGCCCCAGCCGAACAGGTCCCAGTCGGTCAGCACCCCGCCGAGTAGCACGCCCGCGGCGTTCGCGACGCCCGCCGTGACCCCGAACAGGGCGAAGACCTTGCCGCGCTCCGCGCCGTCGAACATGATGCGCAGCGAACCGAGCACCTGCGGCAGCAGGGCCGCGGCGGCCACCCCCTGCACCGCACGGGCGGCGATCAGCTGGCTCGGGTCGGAGGCGATGGCGCTGCCCGCGGACGCCAGGGCGAAGCAGGCCACGCCGGTCAGGAACAGCCCTTTGCGGCCGAACCGGTCGCCCAGATGTCCCGCGATGATCAGCGTTGCGGCGAACCCGAGCATGTAGGCGGATACCGTCCACTCCAGCTCCGCCGGCGAGGCGTGCAGGCTACGGCCGATGGACGGCAGGGCGGTGTTCACTATCGAGGCGTCGATCAGATCCAGCAGCGCCGCGATCATCATGACGATCGCGGCGGCCCACCGCTTCGGATACGCCGCCGGCGCTATGGCCGCGGCCCCTCGGTCATCCACACGGGACATGACCACTCCCTTTGAAGACACCGCCTGGCTCTCGGGCGGAAGCGCCGAAGCCATCCGGCGCGGAGGGCACACCGTCGGATCAGCGGCCCGGGAAGCAGTATCAATCTCTCGCATAAAATAGTCAAATATCTATTTGATTCACTCGTGCGAACGCATGACAGAATCAAGATCATGGCCACCCGGCGCACGCCCCAGGACCAGGAACCGGCCGGGCGGCAGCGGACCAGGCGCTCGCCCGCCCCACACGAGCGGCAGCGCGATGCTGAGCGCACCAAGGCGCGCATCCTCGATGCCGCCGTGGAGGTGTTCTCCGCCAAGGGCTTCGACCGTGCTCGGGTCACCGACATCGCCGAACGCGCTGGTGTGAACCAGCAGCTCATCTCCTACTACTTCAACGGCAAGCGGGGCCTGTTCCGGGAGATCGGCCGCCGCTGGCGGGCCTACGAGGCCGAGACGATCCGCATCGGCCTGCGCGGGCAACGCTCTCGCGGTCTACCCACACCTGGCCCGCGGCCTGTTCGGCACCGACATGGTTTCCCTCGAGCTGGTCGAACACTACGCCGAACAACTTGCCCAGGTGATCAGCTGCCGGGAGCAGTTCCACCCAGCGTGCCGGACTCTCGCAAATGAAGTCCCGCCCCGCGCGGACCGTCGTGACAGCCGTACTTCGCCACTTCCGAGTCGCTCAAGAAGTCGAACGGCGGGCTGACGCCCTGAGCCGCCCCGGCGCGAGCCTCGGTCTGCGGTGATGGCCGACGTGGCGCGGCGGGTGGATGAGCCGGCCGCGCCCGCTTCGAAGGCCGCCCGACCCTCAGCCACCTCGATAGAACAAATTTAAAATGAGTTACCCCGTTTACTGGACAATCCCCGCGCACTATGGCTAACGGTCGAGAGAATAGTCAGTGGCCGGAGAGAGATAGGATGAGCATTGAGACATCTATCTCGTTGCGCGAAGCTTAATTTCATGCCCCTGCCAGTGGATTCGACCCGCCCCCGACCCTGCTGACCTGGGGTGGGCCATCTTGGGCGGCAGAATGAGTGCGCGACTTTGGCCCAGCGAAGGCAGCCGTTTCGACTTTTCCGGCGGATGCGGGCGACTTGTGTGGGGACGAGCGTCTGCAGCAGGCCGTTAGAGTCGAATTTATGGAATGGAATTTTCAGGCGGCCGAAGATCTCGCAGCCGCATTGCGTGCCGGTGAAGTGAGCTCGGTGGAACTGACCGACGAGGCGATCGCCCGTATCGAGCGGGACGACAAGGCGATCAACGCGATTTGCGTGCCGGACTTCGACCGTGCGCGGGCCGCCGCGCGCGGTGCCGACCAGGCGCGCGCCCGCGGCGAGGACCGGCCGCTGCTCGGCATTCCAGTGACGGTCAAAGAGTCCTACAACATCGCCGGGCTGCCCACGACCTGGGGTATGACGCCGCAGGCGAACTTCATGCCGGCTGAGGACGCGGTCCAGGTGTCGCGGCTGAAGGCCGCGGGCGCGGTGGTGCTCGGTAAGACCAATGTGCCGGTGGGGCTGCAAGATATCCAGAGCTTCAACGAGATCTACGGCACCACCAACAACCCGTGGGATCACGGTCGCACGTCGGGTGGGTCCTCGGGCGGATCAGCGGCGGCTCTGGCGTCCGGGTTCGGCGCGCTGTCCATCGGCTCCGACCTCGCCGGCTCGTTGCGCACCCCCGCGCATTTCTGCGGCGTCTACGCGCACAAGCCGACGCTCGGGCTGGCGGCGACCCGCGGCATGGTCGCGCCGCCGGCGCCGCCGTTGCCGGTCGACCTCGATCTGGCCGTCGTCGGTCCGATGGCGCGCACGGCCCGCGACCTCACGCTCCTGCTCGACGTCATGGCCGGACCGGACCCGCTGACGTACGGTGTGGCGTACGACGTGACGCTGCCGCCCGCGCGCCACGAGCGGCTCTGCGACTTCCGAGTCCTGGTGCTCGAGGAGCATCCGTTCATTCCGACCGGGGCCGCTGTGCGGGCGGGCGTGAACCGGGTGGCCGACGCGCTTGTCGACGGCGGTGCCCGCGTCGAACGGCACAGTCCGCTGCTGCCCGATCTGACCGAAGCCGGGCTGCTCTACACGCAGCTGCTTTTTTCGGGGTCCGTTGCCCGTTTTCCCGTCGAAGCGTACGAGCAGCTGCAGACCCGCGCCGCCGAACTGAGCGCGGACGACCAGAGCCTCGACGCGACGCGGCTGCGCGCCATGGTGTTCAGCCACCGCGACTGGATCGAGACGAACAACCGTCGCGAACTCCACCGCCACGGCTGGCGGCAGCTGTTCGCCGAGTTCGATGTCGTGGTCTGTCCGATCACGCCCACTCCCGCGTTCGGCCATGACCACAACCCCAATCCGCTGGAACGCCGGCTCGACATCGACGGTGTCGAGTACCCGTACTTCGACCAGCTCGTCTGGGCCGGTCTGGCCACCATGCCCGGCCTGCCCGCCACCGCCGTACCAGCGGGCCGGTCCCCCGAGGGCCTGCCGGTGGGAGTGCAGCTCATCGGCCCGATGTTCGAGGACCGCACCCCGCTGCGGCTGGCCGAACTGCTCGAGCAGAAGATCGGCGGCTTCCAGGCACCGAGATAGGGCGTATTGCCGGGTATCCGTCGAGGACGAGGTGCGAATCAGTCGCCTCCGGGCAAAGGAGCCGGCCGTCCGGCGCCGGCACTCCCGATGATGCCCGCCATCGCGCCCCGCGCCGGCCATCAACAGCGGACGGGCTAGGTGAGGGGTGAGATCGCGTCGGGCGCGATGGCGGACCCAGCCCATCATCGCGGCCGCCCGTCTGCTGGACGACACTAGCGGGCGGCCAAGCCTGCGCGAATCCATCCGGCGTGGTGTTCGCCGTGTTCGCGGCCTATCCGGGATGGAACGCGAATACACCCGCGACCCCACCCTGGAAGGCCACGAGAGCACCCGCAAGAACAGCAAGGCCATCGGCGGCGCCACCGTCACCGATGAGGCCATGCTGTCCATGGCCCTGCATCAACGCGACCAAGACCTCAGCCTGCGCGAGATCTCCTCCCGCCTGGCACCCCTCCCCGGCCACCGTCATGCGCATGCTCCGCGACCACGACACCGGCATCGCCGAGCTGAATGTAGGAGCGGACGATGCGAAGCAACGGCCGTAGTTTCCTGGCCGGTACCCGAGCCGCGAACTGTCCTTGGTCATGATCCAACACCGTGATCAAACCGAGACGCCGCTCCGAGACTCCTGCGTTATCGCAGGTCAGATGCAAGTTCGTTGAAAATTTCTGCATTGCTACTGGGACCCCGGAAGGCGTCAGGTCCTCGCGGGCGGCTGGGTGTTCGGCCTCGACCCAGGCGTGCTGGGTGCGCATGGTGGCGGCGTCGGGCTGGTCGAAGCCGAGGCCGCCGTGCAGGTCAACGTTGCCGACGGAAGTTCGCGCAACGTGTGCCGGGCGGTGGTCGCTTGTGGTCGTCTAGCGCAGGGCGGCGATACCTGTCAGGAAGATGTCGACGCCGGCGAGGAATTGCCGGCGATCGTCGTGCTCGCGCAGCTGCGTCGCCGCCGCGTGCACGAACGGGTACTGGCTGGGGTTGACTTGCGCCCATTGCGCGGCAGCGGTGTCCAGGAAAGCCGCTCGGTCGGTGTCGCTGTCGGCGAGGTGCCGGGCGTTCGCGGCGTTCTGCACGGCAACACCGAGGACGTAGTTCATGAGCGTGCCGGCCGCGTCGAAGCGCGCTCGCTCGGGGACGGCGAGTGCGTCCAGCAGTCTGGCGATGCTCTCGTAGAAGTCCAGCAGCGCGGGTCGCCATGGTTGCCGGGAGAGTTCTGCCCCGACCCAGGGGTGTGCGTCGATCGCGTCGAACAGGCCCAGGGCCAGGCGGCGCAGGGTTTCGCGCGGGTCGGTATCGATGACCGCGCCGGACAGTACGCGGGTGATGATGTCGTCGGTGGCGGCCGCGAGCAGGTCGCTCTTGTCCGCGACGTGGTGGTAGATCGCTCCGTAGCCGGTGCTCAGGCGAACGGTGAGCGCGCGCAGGGTCAGCGCACTCTCGCCGCCGCTGTCCAGAAGCTCGGTCGCGGCCTGGATGATCAGCTCTCTGGACAGGCCGTCCGTGCGCCGCGGGGCCCGCTGAGATCGCGTCGCGGTTTTCTTGCCCATGGTCCTCATCATCGCACGAGTGGAGCGTCACTCCAACATCGTGTTAGCTTTTGGAGTGACGATCCAATCCGGATCGGTTCAGCGAGTCTGTGAGGAAACCCATGACGACACCGGTCACGATCATCGGAGCGGGCCTGGGCGGCCTGGTGCTGTCTCGCGTGCTGCACGTGTACGGCATCCCGTCCACGGTCTACGAGGCGGAATCCTCCCCGTCGGCGCGCACGCAGGGCGGGCTGCTCGACATCCGCGACTACAACGGCCAGCCGGCGCTGGAGACGGCAGGCCTGACCGAGGAGTTCCGCGAGCTCGTCCTGGAGGGACGCCAGGCGATGCGGCTCCTGGACCGGGACGGGAACGTCCTGCTCGGCCTGCCCGACGACGGGACGGGTGGCAACCCCGAGGTGCAGCGCGGCGAACTGCGGCAGATGCTGCTCGACTCGCTCCCGGCCGGCACCGTCCGGTGGGACCACAAGGTCAGCGGCGTGCGTGCCCTTGGCGACGGCCGCCATGAGGTGGCCTTCGCCAACGGCACCGCCGCCACCACGAGCCTGCTGGTCGGCGCGGACGGCGCCTGGTCCCGAGTCCGGCCACTGCTTTCCGGTGCGACACCGGAGTACACCGGCTTGTCGTTCATCGAAACCCACCTGTTCGATGGCGACAACCGGCACCCGACCAGCGCGAAAACCGTCGGCGGCGGAGCGATGATGGTGCTCGAGCCGGGCAAGGGGATCCTCGCTCACCGGGAGCGCGGTGGGAACCTCCACACCTGGGTGATGCTCTCCAGGCCGCAGGACTGGTTCGCCGATATCGATTTCACCGACCCCGCCGCGGCCATCGCACAGATCGTGCGGGAGTTCGACGGCTGGGCACCGGAGCTCACCGCGCTGGTCACCGACGGCGAGACCGCGCCGGCCCTGCGCACCATCTACACCCTGCCCATCGAGCACCGGTGGGATCGGACACCGGGGGTGACCCTGCTCGGCGACGCCGCGCACCTCTCGGCCCCGAACGGCGAAGGCGCCAACCTGGCCCTGTGCGACGGCGCCGAACTGGGCAAGGCGATCGCCGCGCACTCCGACGACATCGAGACCGCGCTCACCGAATACGAGCAGGCCATGTTCGTGCGCAGCGCCGCGTCCAACGCCGAGGCCCCTGATCTTCAGGTGATGTTGGGCGACGGCACACCCCACAACCTGATCAACGCCTTCACCGGGAGCTGATCAGCACAGGGCGGCGGCGATCCAGTCCTTGATCGGCATGGGGAACAAGAGAACAGCCACCAGCGGTAAGACCGGACGGCGATGTCGTCGTCATGACGACCTTTGACGACGTCCGGGAGTTGTGCCGTGGAACCTACCTACGACCTCACCGACCCCGACGATGCCCGGCGGTTCCTCAACGACGACCCTGCAGGGGGGCATCCGGAAGCGAGCCCATCTGCGTCGGGCAATTGGCCTCGCTGCTGCAGTTTGCAGGGCCGCATCAGGCCAACCACACCCTGACCGGAGATGAGGCGTTGCGGGACTGGCTGACCGAGCCCGAACTGATCGATGCGGTCCGCCTGCACGGGGTCACTTGGGAGGAATTCGCGCCCGTGCTGCGCTACCGGTCGTTGGTCAGCATGACGGTGCCCTCGTTCGGGAAGCCTTCGGGGTGGCTGTGGCCGATGGCGTCGTCCCACTTGCCGTCGCTGATCGTGTTCCAGTAGTCCTCGTCGGTGCGGATGCGCTCGCGGGCCTGCTTCGAGAGCAGCTCGTAGCTTCCCGCGCTGGCGTAGCGACCTTGGGCGGCAGCGAGCTGGTTCTTCCAGTAGTAGCCGATCTGTTCCGCCATGTTGCGGTAGGACTGGACTCGATGGAGCACCTGTTGGTAGAAGGCGGAGCGATAGCGCGGGTCGAGCTTGGCGGAAACACCCTTGAGCGTCGCCACCAGCTCGTTGGACTCGTTGATGTAGCGCTGGAGCTCATCCCCGTCCGAGGTAGCGCTGAACGGGAAGACCTGACCGTTGTGGATCCTTCCTGAGTTCGCGTTGGAGGAGTTGATCTCCCCCCAGAACTCGGCGCGCTTGGTGTTCTCGAGCGCGTCGAACCTTTCCAGCGCGTCGGCGACCACGGCGGCGTCCTTGCCCCTCAGCCGGAAGTCTCGCTGTACGTGCTCGGTGCGGAACCTGGTGTCGTCGTAGCCCTCGACGTCCCACGCGAGCTTGGCGAACAGGTCGAGCTTGATCTCGCCGGGCTTGATGTCCCCGACGTTGAGGATCCAGTAGCGTCCCGCGGCGGAATTCCACGCCCGGCGCAGCTGCTGCACCATCAGGGACATCGGCGTCGAGTTCAGCCACAGGTAGCTCTTCGGCTCGCCCCAGTAGGAGATGTGGTAGTAGACGCCGTTCCCGCCGGACCGGGCGGCTTCGGATCGCGTGGGCACCTGGCGCAGATAGCCCTGGTTGTCCTCGGTCCACATCAGGGTCACGTCGGCGGGGATGTGGTCCTTCAGCCCGGCGTTGTAGAGATCGTTCATCTCCTTGCAGGGGATGAACACCTGCGGCACGGCGTCGGCGCTGCCGTAGACCTCTGCGATCAGTTTGCGCTGCTCGCGAATGACGTCGGCCAGCATCTCGATCTTGTCTTTGAACCCGTACGGGTTGCCGGGTGTGAACACCGGATCGCTGTCGTGCACACCGCGGATGCCCAGGGCGAGGATGTTCTCGAAGCCGGCGTTGGCGACCACGCGCCGGCGCCAGTACTCGAGGATCGCGGGCTTGTTGATCGAATAGTTGAAGGCCGCCACGGCGTCCGGGCCCTTGATGTCGAGCGCGTCCTTGTTGCGGTCGTACCACTGTCGCCACTCGCCCTCGTTGTTGCGCAGCATGAGCTCGGCGTGGGAGGAGGATGCGACCACGCCGTACGCCGCCGCCTCGCGGGCGTTGATCGGTGTCCCGTTGTCGTACGTCCCGGTGTCGGTGACCGCGTTGAACGCCCTGGAGGCCAGGTGCATCGCCGGCCACAGCGTGTTGAGCCTGAGCCGCAGCATCAGCTCATAGACGTGCCGGTAGTAGTTGACATCAGGCGTGCCGTCGCGGGTGGGGAACTTCTTCTTCGCCCACGCGATGGTGCGTTCTTCGTCGTTGATGAAGATTCCGCGGTACTTGACGTCCGGCCCGTCCTCGACCCGGGTCTTGCCTTCGACCTCGATGTCGTCGCGCTGCCTGACCGGCACGTCACTGTACCAGTACCAGGGCGAGACGCCGATCTCCTCGGAGATCGAGTAGATCCCGTAGATCGTCCCGCGGGCATCGCTGCCCGCGATCACCAGCGCGTTGCCGACTCCGGGGAGCGGGTTCTTGATGGTCTTGGTCGCGTACGCCTCCCACGTGCCCTTGATCCCGGCGGCCTCGTCGAACTTGCCGGCTGCGACGATCTCGTCGATCAGCCGGCTCTGTCCGAGCTGGCCGACGATGATCGCGGTCTTCTGACCCGTGGCGTTGGTCAGCAGGGCCGGCTCGCGGTAGAGCTCTTGATCGAGCAGTTCGCCGCACGATCACAACGCGAGGGCGAGACGATCCGCCTGCCTACCGAGCTGGTGCTCCGCGAGTCGTCCGGCCCAGCGGGACGCCGCGCCTGAGTCGCCCTGTTCTAGGGTGCCTGCATGAAGATCCGCGTCGCCGCAGCGGAGGATGCCAGAATCCTGGCCCTGCTGAACCCTCACGTTCATGTGATCCACGCCGCTCACCGCCCGGACGTCTACCGCGTCGACCCACCTGAAGAGGAGCTGACCGACTACTTCGCGACGCTCCTGGTCAAAGACGTCACGCGTGCGTTCATCGCCGAGATTGATCGTCCAGTCGGGTATGCCGTGGCTGCCATCGTGCGTCGCGAGGAAAACCCGTTCCTCCAAGCCGAATCCTTCATCGTTCTCCATCAGCTGGCGGTGGATCCGAAAGCCGCCAGAGGCGGGGTTGCGAGTCAGCTGATCGAGGCCGTGCGGAATGCAGGCAGGCTGGAGGGCTGCCGGAGGCTGCTGACCGACGTGCTGGACTTCAACGAGGGCGCCAAGGCCTTCTATGCGGCGGCCGGATTCGCTGAGTTGAAACACGTGCTGGAGCAGCCGCTTTGATGCTCGCGTGGAGTTGTGGGGGCCAGGAACGCCTCGGCTGCTGCGTATTCTCCCAGAACGCCATACTGCGGATAATGAACCCTATCTGCGATAGAGGCGCAAGATCGCCGATCGCTGCTGCCTACCTCAAATCCGGTGCGATCCTTCCGAAGGTCGACCGAGACACTCGATGTCGACGGTAACAGGTGGAAACCCCTGCTGATGAGCTTTCCGCCCCGAGAGAAGGTCACAGACGAATTGGCTACGGGGATTTTAGTGCCGGGGCTCGGGCCGCCAGCCAGGTAGGCTGCTCCGGATAATCTGCTGGCAGGCTCAGATGCTACAGGTGAATTTTGAGCTGTACAGCCTGTGACGGCGAGAATCAAAAGCGCCGCTAAAAGGCATGCAGGCTGTTCTTCATGTTGATCTCCTTTGCGGTCTCAGCCGCCGCGAACCCCTTGCTGACTGGATTGACGACCAACTTCAGCACGTAGACTTTGGATGGTGCCGTACAGGTTGGCGTGTGACCAGAAGAGCGGCCTGAGCACGCGCCGGTCGACGTCGGTGGGCGGGGTCACGTTCGGGTTCGAGCGGGCACCGTGGCGTACGATCTGACGGTGCCATTGACGCCGTCAGCCCATGCCATCAGCCAGTACGCGACCACGACCGATAATCTCTCCGCGCGTATCGCGTTGCACGTCGGGAAGCGCACCGTGCTGATCACCGCGGCTCGCTGAACGCGCTGCCGTTGAGCAGCCCCATCGGCACGTCTGTCGATCTCCGGAGTTTCCTGCACGGCCAAGAGCGCTTGATTAGCTGATGCGCTCGAGGTCCGGGCGGCGGGCCGAATTGAGGGCATTGATCAGCTGGCCTTGACGGTAGACGATCGCGCTTTCGGGAAAGTGGTCCCGTTGCCGGCGAGTGCGGTCCAGCTGTCGGCGTCCGAAGTGCCCACTGCACGGATGTCCGACATTCTGTGCGCGCCCGGTGATTCGGTTCTAGCTAGTACTCCAGCAGCACTTTGGAATTTTCCCTGTTCAGGGCTATCTGGCCGTGGCCGCCGTGTTCGAGAGGAAGCGCCGGCTCCTACGACCTCTACGCACTGCCGGGCGCCCCGTCGCGCTCGCTTCGTCGGGCGAGGCGCTGGGCCTGCCCGTTGTGCACATCGCTCACCCACTCCCAGCCGGGCTTGGCCGATGGGCCGACCCGCGGGTCACTGGGAACCTGGCCCTCACGCAAGGCGAGCCCGTACGCCCGATCCAGCTCGATCCGTGCGTGTACCTGATCAGCTCCGCCGATGAACCCGTGGCCGGGGACGAGGACATCGACGTCACCCGCCACGCCCTCCAGCAGCCGCAGCGCGGCGAGGTAGTCCTCGATCGGGTCAGCGGTGCCGTTCAGGTCGAGCATCGGAATCAAGACATCGGAGAGCATGTCGCCGGCGACGAGAACCCCGCGTTCTTCGATCAACAGCGCCGCATGACCCGGTGCATGCGCTTGATGCTCGATGATCCGGACTTGAGGGCCATCCCAAGGGATCTGCGCGGTTTCGGCGGGCAGGCCGGTGATGAGGCCGAGCAGGTCCAGCGGTACCTGCCCGGCGATTTCCGTCTCGAGCAGGTGGTCGGCGATGCGGGCCTTCGCATCCGCGTCCGACAGCTGATCTCGGACGGTGGCCGCGCAGCGGGCCGTGCCGTAACGAGGGGCGGTGCCGAGCTGGGCGTGCCAGAGCAGGTGATCCCAATGAGGATGCGTCGAGAAGCCTGCCACAACGGTCTGGCCCAAATTGGACAGGTCGTTCGCGAGGCAGGCCATTTCGTGGCCCTGGACCCCGGGGTCGATGAGCAACACGCCAGCCCGGCCTTGCACGACAACGGCGTTGCTCTGGCAGAACTCGCTCTCGTGGATCAGCACACCCTCCGCGACCTGTCTCAGCACGGTGGCCCCTTCCGCTTGTGGTTTGCAACCGCTCGTCGAGACGGTAGTCCTGGCGGTGGTAGATTGCAAGCACTATGGACGAAGTGAATGAGCCGCGGTCGGAGTGCCCGATCAATGCAGCCATCGAGGCGTTCGGCGATCGCTGGAGCTTGATCGTCCTCCGCGACATCGTCTTCGGAGACCGCCGCTATTTCCGAGAGCTGCAGGCCAAGTCAATCGAGGGGATCGCCTCAAATATTCTCGCCGACCGACTCAAGCGACTCGTCAAGTCGGGACTGCTCACCCGCGAGGACACGCGACCCGGCCAGCGGGCACGCTACAGCCTGACCGAATCCGCGATCCAACTCGTACCCGTGTTCGCGCAGCTGGGCAGCTGGGGACTTCGCCACCGACCCACGAGCAGCGCGCTGAACGCTCGCGCCGTGCTGCTTGAACAAGGCGGCCCCGCGCTCTGGCAAGAGTTCATGGACGAGCTTCGCCGCGAGCACCTCGGCTCCGAACTCCCAGCGCGATCACCGAGTGTTCGCGAGCGCCTGAACACGGCCTACCTCGCTGCCACCAACTCCCCGTAGCTGCCAGGCCGACGGCCACGTCCCAAGGCGCCAACGGACGTCGCCCGAGATGATGTCTCACATAGGAACGGCAGTCGTGTGCACGGCTGTCGCGGAACCTTGGTGGTGAGAGTGGCCGCTCGGCCCGTGCGCCTGGAAGCTGATGGAGGAGAAGGAGGCGAAGGAGGAACTCGGCAAGGGGAAGCTGTACGGCGCACTCGTCGTGCCCGGCAACTTCACTTCCTCCGTCACCGCACTGACCAGCGCCGCAGGCGCCGAGCGCCCGATCCGCCCGACGCTGAGGGTGCTGACCAACCAGTCCGCCGGCAGCCTCGGTTCCAGCCTGGCTCGGGCGGCTTCGACGGCGGCGGCCGAGAGCGCCTCGCTCCAGGTGGGCAGGGAACTGACCGCGCAGAATGGGGCCGAGCAGGCCAAGCTGCCCGCCGCGGCACGCATCCTGCTGGCCGATCCGGCTGCCGTCACGGTGGAGGATGGCCATCCGCTCGACTCGCACAGCGGCCTGGGCTTGACCGCGTTCTACTACGCGCTTGTCCTCGTGGTCTGCGCCATGCTCGCCGCCAATGTCATCAGCGGCCAGGTGGACCACGCCCTCGGCTACACCCACAACGACATGGGCCCGCTGCGCCTGCACCGCCCGCTGATCCGGGCGACCCGGGTGCAGACCCTGGCCATCAGCAGCACGCTCATGATCGGACTGTCTCTGCTGATGGGCACCCTGGTCATGGTGGGCGCGGTCGGCATCATGGGCATGGATGCCTCCCACCTGCCGCTGCTGTGGCTGTACTCGGTGTGCGCCATCGCGGTCTGCGGGATCGGTGCGCTCGCCCTCCTTGCCGTGTTCGGCACGCCCGGCCTGCTGGTGGTCACGTTGGTCTATATCGCGATGGCGGTGCCGACGGCCGGTGCCACCACCCCCATCGAGGCGCTGCCCAGCTTCTACCGCTTCCTCGCGGAGTTCGAGCCGCTGCGGCAGATCACCAGCGGTGTCCGCTCGATCCTCTACTACGACGCCCAGGTACGACCGCAAGGGGCTGCACCGCATCCCCGCCGAGACGAAGGCTGAGAAGAGCACCGTCCCGGCATAGCGGAACGCAACTCACCCCGAACGGGGCCATGGCGCCGAGCGGTACCGATGCGTGTCGCCTTGCGGGAACGAAGGTGTGCACACCATCAGGGATCGGCCGCGGGTCTCTCCCCAAGGGCGTCGCCGAGCCTCTGCGCGGACCTCGGGTGTCCGCTCGGCTCTGCGCGGCGCCGGATATCGCGATGACACACGCTGAAACCGATCGGTTTTCATTTCGCCGGAATGGAGTTAACCTCGCAGTATGACCACCGAAGTGAGGCTAAGTCCCCGCGAGCGGCTGCTGGAGGCGGCGGCCACGCTCACCTACCGAAACGGTGTCGGCATCGGCATCGAGGCGCTGTGCAAGGCGGCGGGGGTGTCGAAGCGCTCCATGTACCAGCTGTTCGAGAGTAAGGACGAACTGCTGGCAGCGAGCCTGGAGGAGCGCTCATCTGCCTTCGTGGCGAAGCTCCTGCCTGCGGCGAACGATGGCCGTTCTCCCCGCGAGCGGATCCTGCACGTCTTCGAGCAGGTGGAGTTGCAGGCGGGTGCGCCCGAGTTCCGAGGCTGCCAGTACCTCGCTGTGCAGATCGAGCTCAAGGATCAGAGCCATCCTGCGAGCCAGGTGGCGCACCGGGTCAAGGGGAACCTGATGGCCTTTTTCCGCGCCGAGGCCGAGCAAGGTGGGGCGAGCGACCCGGACCTGCTGGCCCGGCAGCTCAGCGTGGTCTTCGACGGCGCCAGCGCCCGTGCGGGGATCGGAGCCGACAACCTGACAGGGCTCATCGCACCCACCGTGGCCACCCTGCTCGATGCGGCAGGCATGCGCTGACGCATCGCTTTTCCGAGCAAATCGCCCAGGCCAGAGGCACGACTATCCCTTTCTCCCGTACTTGGTCTGCCCCCCAGCGGAGGGTGACGCGGCTGGATCCGTTCCTGCTTGAGCTTGCACGCGGAAACCGATCGGTTTACAGTTAGGGAAACCGATCGGTTTTCTCATTGAGCTAGGGAGTCCAGGATGGCGACAAATCGGCCGGTGGCACTCGTGACGGGTGCGTCATCCGGCATCGGAAAGGCGGCCGCGCTCGCGCTGATAGAAGCGGGCTTCGACGTGGTCGGCACCAGCCGCGACACCTCACGCGTCACCCCGCTCGACGGTGTGACCTTCGTCGACCTCGACGTAGCGGGTGACGAGTCGGTCATCGCGGCGGTCCGGCAGGTGATCGAGCGGTTCGGGCGGATTGACCTGCTGGTCAACAACGCCGGCATGGGCGCAATCGGTGCCGTTGAGGAAAGCACCGTCGCGCAGGCCCAGGACCTCTTCAACGTCAACGTCTTCGGGGTGATGCGGATGACAAAGGCCGTCCTGCCCCACATGCGCGCTCAAGGACGCGGACGCATCATCAACCTCTCCTCCGTGGTCGGTTTCCTCCCCTCGCCATACATGGCCGCCTACGCCGCCTCCAAGCATGCGATCGAGGGGTACTCGGAGTCCCTGGACCACGAGGTCCGCGAGCACGGCGTCCGGGCGCTTCTGGTCGAACCCGCCTACACCAGCACCGGATTCGAGGCCAACAGCCCGCGGCCCGA
The DNA here is from genome assembly GCF_043197155.1 of Nonomuraea sp. NPDC049269. NCBI lineage: Bacteria > Bacillati > Actinomycetota > Actinomycetes > Streptosporangiales > Streptosporangiaceae > Nonomuraea > Nonomuraea sp. NPDC049269. The sequence goes on along the minus strand of NZ_JBICSO010000010.1, from coordinate 385,974 downwards.
CGCGCCCCTGCAGGTCTACGCGGACCAGCGGCGCGCCTTCGACCGCATGATGCAGACAGCGATCAAGGACGGCGACGACCCCGCCATCGTCGCCAAGGTGATCGTCGAGGCAGCGACCGACCGGAAGCCGAAGCTGCGCTACACCGCCGGTTCCCTGGCCGGACGCGCCAGCGCCCTGCGCCGCATCGCTCCAGTCCGGGTCTTCGACAAGCAGATCCGCAGGCTCAACCAGCTGGCCAGCTGACGCCTGCCCACCATAAGGAGTCGGCGATATGCCCAGTCACCAGGCGCGTCCCACGATTCACATCCCGGGGACCACCAGCCACACCATCGCCCCGCGCGGAGGGCGCCACAACCGTGAGGGAACGTTGCGTTACCTCAAAGCGGGCACGGGTGCTCCCCTGGTCCTGCTGCACACCGTGCGAACGCAGGCCGAGCACTTCCGCGTCCTCATCCCCTTGATCTCCGACCAGTACACCGTGTACGCCCTCGATCTCCCGGGGATGGGCTACTCCGAGATCGTGCCCAGTGCGTCGTATGCAGAGCCGGCGATGCGTGCGGGCGTCGAACGGCTCCTCACCGGACTCGACCTCTCTGACGTGACGCTGGTCGGGGAGTCCATGGGGGCGGTGCTCGCCCTGACCACCGCGGCCGATCTGCCGGAGCGCGTACGGCGCGTCGTTGCGGTGAATGCGTACGACTTTCGCGACGGAATCGCCCGGTCCAGTCTCCTCGCTCGTCTGGTGGTCGGCGGTGTTCTCACTCCGGGGGTGGGCCTGGTGGTCGCCGGGGTGGAGCCCAAGCCCATCCTCCGCAAGATCCTGCAGGGCGGCCTGGTGGACAAGACCGCTTTGCGGGCGGACTACGTGGACGAGCTCCTGCAGGTGGGCAGCCGGCCCGGCTACCCGACCGTCGCCCGGGCCGTGTACCAGAGCCTGCCCAGCCTCATCGCGGCCCGCGCGCGCTACACCGCGGTCAAGGCCCCCGTCCACCTCCTCTACGGGGAGAAGGACTGGTCCCGGTGGTCGGACCGGGAGGCCAACAAGGAGCTGCTGCCTGCCGCCGATTTCACGCAGGTGCCGGGAGCGGGTCACTTCATCGCACTGGAACGGCCCGACATGCTGGCCGACCTGTTGAACGCTGTGGCGTGACCGCCCCGAGGCCGCCGTGGTCACCCCCGTTCGGGAAATTTCTGAAGCGCATCATGTACGGACGAGCGAACTTCGACCTCTTACGTGCCATGGCTCTCCACAACTGATCACCGAACGTGATCACTCCCCATAGATCGCGCCAGAGCCCAATTACGTGATCGCCGACACCGGTGGGAGGCCGGCGGGTTCATCCCGCGCATGCCCGACTCGCTCGAACAACTCGACCTGCTGCTGCTCACCGTCGCCAAACCCCGCCTCATCCACACCGACGGGATCCACTTCCTGTCCCTGCGCTACCTCGACCCCGTCCTGGCCTTCTACACCCGGGAACAGGCCACCATCCGCTACAACCCCCGCGACATCACCGAGATCCGCGTCTACCTCCGCCTCCCCGACGGCGCCGAGGAATTCCTGTGCCGGGCGATCTGCCCCGAACTCTCGGCCACCACCATCAGCCTCAAAGAGATCACCGCCGCCCGCAACGCCCGCCGCAAACAGCTACACGGCCACCTGACCAGCCGCGACGCCATCGTCGACCGGCTGCTGGCCGCCCACGGAGAACCCCTGCTAGCCTCCCTGGCCAGCACCGATCTGGCCAACTGGGCAACCCTCACCCAGCCCGACGGCGACCGAGCCTCCACCACCCACGACAGACCCAGCCCGCCCGCCGCACCGCTCACCGGCACCACTACTACCCGCGGTGACGCTCCGCGACTCAAACCCGCGTTCCGCAGCTAACGGCCGACATGAGGCACATCGGAACGCTAAACTGCGGGTCAGAAGGTTCCGGCCTAGCGGAAATCGCGAAAAGCCCTAGTGACACGACTTCCTCGAATACCGCACCATAGCCTGCGGTGATGCTGCTACGTTCTGGTGACATGCCTGATCAGGCACGGGCCATGAGAACGAGACGCAAGAGACGGACGACAGCTCTCACGGGCGCACGGTCGTTCAGCCGCTGATCATCTATGCGGGCCGGCATTGACAGCCGTCGCGCGGCGCGTAGTCGAAGATCGGGAACGTCGCCCCGGTCAGGCCGCTTGACCAGGCATGATGCCTAGCCCTAGTGACACGCCGTATCAGCGTGATCGGTTGCATTTCCCCAGTTCAAGCCGTGGATTCATGTGCTTTTCCTCACGGACATCTGCGGAACCCGGGTCAAACGGCGATTCGTACGCACTGGGCTGGCCACCCGCACCGCCTGCCCAGTGATCGCACCCCGCGTGGAGTACCAACTCACCCCGGCAGGCGCACGACTTGAGGTCGTCTTGGACACCATGGCCGCCTGGGCCGAACAAGACCTTCCCCCCACCGGCTCGTTCCGCGTCACAGACCGGTAACCAGGACCCGGTTCTCATGCTCTCCATCCTCAAGGACGGGGCCGTCCCGCACATCCAGCACCTACCCGCCGCACAAGCCTCCCGGCGATGATCGTGAACATTCAACTCACAACTTGCCTGTCCTGAAATCCGCACTGCTCTTGAGGACCGCAGAGTCTATGCTCCAGTTCTCTGGCTGGACCCTCTCCCAGAGACTTCCCTTACCGATTTCCCTTCCCAACTGGTCTTCTCGCCTGAACCACTGCTCAGCACTTCTGATCCTGTTGGGGTGAATTTCGTCGAGCAGAGCGTAATCCCTGGTGATGATTCCATGTTTCCATACATTCCAGAATCCCGTGAAATTGTCGCGGAAGCTCATGGTGCTTTTGTCATTGGGATCGGCATTGTATCCTGCAGGGTGATCGGCAACCCCCTTCAGGTCCGGGCCGTTCCAATATGTGTCCAGATCAGTGTCGATGTACTGTGCCGGATGCTTGGTGACCCTCTCGAACGCCGCAGCCATATCGGCATAGGTCATGTGCTCGATAGCGACTTCGAGGTCCATGCCGTTGGCCCGCTCCGGATGGTCGAAGAGCCAGCGGACATAGAATCCGCAATCTTCGAGAGCCACGTGAGGAACAGCCCCCTCGCCGAGTGGGACTCGCCACGTGACGACACCGTCCTCGATGGTGGGTGTCATGGGCGTCAGCGGCGAGATCACCATCTCGATGTAGGGACCTGACGTGAAGACCGCTGCTCCCATCCTGTCCCTGTTCCTTTCGTTTTGGAACAATACCCATTCGGCCATGCGGCCTTTGCCGTCATAGTGGCCGGTGCGGAACCTGGAGTCGTAGCCCGATTTCTTGAGGGCGTAGTCGAGGTTTCCGTAGACGAAGAACTTGATTCCTTCTTCGATCGCTATCTCATAACTGCGGATGGCCCAGTAGGTCTCCGTTTTCTCACCGGTGTTGAACCCGTCGATGTTGATGAATGCCCCGTCACAGCCGCGAAATCCTTCGCGCAGCACGCCCTCGTCGGCGAATGACCCTTCGAGGGTGGAGACGTTGCCGAGCGCGAGGAGGGCCTGGGCTCGGGGGGAAGTGGAATCCCGGGTGAGGACCTGGACGGAGTACTTCTTGTCGGCGACAAGAGCGCGGACGATGGGTATCCCTTGAGCCCCTGTGCCGCCGATGACGAAGATGGTGGAGGTGGCTTGAGAAGACATGGGTTTTTGACTCCAGAGGTTGAGTACGCACGCGATCAGCACGCGATGGGCGCGGCGCGTTCGGGATTGATCTCTGCATCAGTTTGGCGATCAACGACTTTGGAAACCGATCGGTTTCTCAAAGAGTACACCGATCGGTTTCGAAGCGGCAAGCGCCCGGGCATCCGGATCTTCACGGGTGAACGGTGCGGAGGCGCCTGCGGACTCGGCGCGTGGTCACGCAGCGGCGCTGGCGGTCGGCGTTGCGGGATCCGAAGGCGGACGCGACCGACTTGATAGCGGTCGGCGCGGGTACGAATGACCGGCGGTCGCGGCGGTGTGCTCACTTGTCCACTTGGTGAGCGCTTCCTCGCTCGGCTGACCTCCTTGGCCCAGTTTGGAACTCGCATGGCGATGTTTTGGCTCAGCTGCGTTTGCATGAGGAAACCGATCGGTTTATGGTGGTGGAAACCGATCGGTTTCTCATGTGTGGAGGCAGTCATGACAGCAATCAAGGGCGCCACCGTCTTCGTCACCGGAGGCGGCCGGGGCATCGGCAAGGAGCTGGTCGAGGAGCTCTACGCGCGCGGTGCCGGCAAGGTCTACGCCACGGCACGTGACCCGCGCACGGTGACCCACCCCCGTGCCGTTGCGCTGGCGCTGGAGGTCACCGACCCGGCGTCTGTCGCGGCGGCCGCCGAGCAGGCCCAGGACGTCACCATCCTGATCAACAACGCCGGCGCCTCGGTCCGCGCCTCGTATCTCGACTCCCCGGTACAGGACGTGCGCCGGGACCTGGAGACCAACTTCTACGGGCCGCTGCTGGTGGCCCGGGCCTTCGTGCCGATCATCGAGCGCAACGGCGGGGGTCACATCCTCAACGTCCACTCCGCCCTGTCCTGGCTGGCCGACGGCACGCCCTACAGCGCCTCCAAGGCCGCCCTGTGGTCGCAGACCAACTCTCTGCGCCTGGAGTTGCAGCCGCGCAGCATCGCGGTGACCGGTCTGCACGTGGCCTACGTGGACACCGCTATGGCGGCGGGCGTCGACGCGCCCAAGGCCGACCCCCGCGACGTCGCTGTGGCCGCGCTCGATGGCATCGAGGCGGGAGCGCATGAGGTGCTGGCCGACGACATCACCCGCTGGGTCAAGTCGCAGCTGTCCGCCGACTTGGAAGCCATGTACGCGCAGCTGAAGAAGTAGCACACGCTCACCGATTCAAAAATTTAAGGAAGTGCTTGTGGAAGGTTCGCTCACCCACCGCTTCGTCGACGTGAACGGAGTCAGGCTGCACATCGCCGAGCAGGGGCAGGGGCCGCTGGTCCTGCTGCTGCACGGCTGGCCGGAGAGCTGGTACTCCTGGCGTCACCAGTTCGGGGCGCTGGCGGCGTCCGGATACCGGGTCGTCGCCCCCGACCAGCGCGGCTATGCCCGCAGTGAGCAGCCGCCGGACATCTCCTCCTACACCCTGCTCCACCTCGTCGGCGACGTGCTCGCCCTGATCGAGGAACTCGGCGAGGAGCAGGCGGTCGTCGTGGGCCACGACTGGGGCGCACCCGTCGCCTGGACCGCGGCGATGCTGCGCCCCGACAAGGTCCGCGCGGTGGCCGGGCTCAGTATTCCGCCGATCCTGCCCGGCGGGATGGTCCCGCCCTCGATCACCCGCACCCAGTACGGCGAGGGCTTCTACCAGATCTACTTCCAGCAGCCGGGAGTCGCTGACGCGGAGTTCGCCAAGGACATCCCGAACTCCTTCCGCCGTCTCCTGGTCGGCGCCTCAGGCGACAACCCGCTCGGCAGGGAGCCCCGTCCGCTGGTCATACCCGAGGGTCTGGGCCTGCTGGACACCATGCCGGAGTCGCCCGCTCTCCCGGCCTGGCTGACGGAAGAGGACATCCAGGCGTACGCCGAGGACTTCGCCCTTCACGGGGAGCAGGCGTTCACCGGAGCCTTCAACTGGTACCGGAACATCGAACGCAACAACGAACTGCTCGCGCCTTTCCGGGGGTGCGAGATCGACGTCCCTGCGCTGTACGTGGTGGGAGACCGTGACATGGTTACCTCGTTGCGCGGCCCGGACGGGGGCAGTTCGCTGAGCGAGATTTTCCGCGGCCAGGGCGGGCCGGGCAACCCGCTGAGCGCCGTCGCCCAACTGCACGGCCCGGTGGTGCTGCCGGGATGTGGCCACTGGACGCAGCAGGAGCGTCCCGCGGAGGTCAACGCCGCGCTCCTGGACTTCCTCGCCCGTATCGACAGCTCATCACCCCGATGACACTGCGCAGAATCCGCCTGGCCGGCGCCGTCCGACTGGCATAAGCCCACGGCCCGCGTGGAAGCGGCCACCGAGCTCAACGGCTTCGCCTTCAGCGACCGCCTCCGGTGGGAATGGTCACCTCCACGAGTTCGACCAAGACCCTGGCCTGCCACCGCGCCGAGCGATGGCATAGACGCTCCAGGCACCCGAAGCAGCCCAGACGGTCGCCGACCACATCTGCGTACATCTGACTCACCTCACCCAGAGAGAGGACACGTTCATGCAAGAGCGCAACCCCATCCTGATCACCGGAGCCGCCGGCGAAATCGGCGGTGTGAGCCGAATGATGGTCGACATGCTTCTCGAACAAGGGCACCCCGTGCGCGCGTTCGTACGGCAGGACGACGAACGCGCGCACTCGCTCCGCCAGGCCGGGGCGGAGGTCTTCGTCGGTGACCTGCTCACCATCGCCGACGTGGCCGCCGCGCTGAAGGGCGTCCGGCGCATCTACTTCAGCATGAGCCTGTCGCCGTACTACACCGATGCCGTCAGCCTGATGGCCGCGGCGGCGCGAGCCCAAGGCGACATCGAGGTGTTCGTCAACATCTCCGAGTACGAGCAGTCGTTCATGACCTTCGACAAGATGACCGCGCCGGAGGAAGAGCGGCGTGCGCGGCTCGGCGGACTCGTCGCCAACTGGTCGCCGCAGCAACGGGCCCACTGGGTCGCCGAGCAGGTGCTGGAGTGGTCCGGCGTCCCGACCGTCAACGTGCAGGCGGCCTTCTTCGTCGAGAACCCCATCATGACCTGGCTGGCCCTTGGTTCACTGGCCGACGGTGAACTGCGCCTGCCCTTCGGCGACCACCGGCTCGCACCCATCGCGGGTTACGACGTCGCGGAACTGTGCGCGAAGATCCTGGCCGACCCGGCGCCGCACATCTCCAAGTCCTACGCGCTCACCGGCCCGGAGCTGAAGGACATGCACGGGATCGCTGAGGACTTCGCGGCCGTGCTGGGACGCCCGGTCACCTACATTCCCGAAGATGTCGAAACCTGGAACAAGACCTACGTGGACACCAATATGTCCGCGTACCCGCACATCGCGGAGCACCTGAAGACCCTGACCCGGATCATCGGCCGCGGAGGATACGGCGGCATCACCGACGAGCTGGAAACCCTGCTTGGGCGCCCGCCGAAGACCGTGCGGTGGGCGCTGGAGAACCACCCGCGCATCCGGAAGATGGCGGCTGGCTGAGCCCCTGAGCGCCCAGAACAGATCGAATACCTGCGGATCGGGTTGCTTACCCGGCACGATCTTGGGGTTCGGCGAGGGGCGCAGCCGACCACGGTGTGCGTGCTGCAGTCCCTGCTCCATCTGTCCGATCGGTAGCAACCCCAGTGCGGGCCCTGAACTACGACGAATCGGGGGCCCGAACAGCTTGCGGTTCGTACTCAGCGCAGGGGGCAGGGGAGGGGCAAGCGCGACAGGCATGGGCGCGACCTGCAGGCGATCCACTGCGGCAGATCGTCGCGATCAGCCAGGCAACGCGCGCCGCGACCCGGGCCCCGCCGCCCGCTCCCTCACTCCCCTTCCGAGGACGTCGCCGCACCACGACCACGCCCCATTTCGTCAGTGCCTCGGCTGCTCAGCGAACGAAGACGTTTCGGGGATTGTTGAACAATGCTACGATCCCCTTAAACTTTGCCATGCGCGCGGTCGGTGAAAGGATGCCCTTGACCAGCGACGACAACCGTCAAACCCGCTCTGCCGAAGAGGCGGTGCGTGCCTGCGCGATCCGGGCCACGCAAAGCTGCGCGACCCTCCACAACGCGACGGACGCGGCCATCGACACCGCGCTGCAGGGCATGGCGGAACGGTTGCGGGCGGCGCGGGACACTCTCACGTCCGCCAACGGAGAAGACCTCGCCGCAGCCGTATCCGCCGGGTTGTCGCCCGCCCTTCAAGACCGGCTGCGGTTGACCGGCCCACGGCTGGAGAGCATGGCCGCAGAGCTGCGCATGCTGGCGGACGTGGCGTACCAGCCTCGCGACCAAGTCCTCGAAGAGCGCCCGGACGGTCTCACCTTGCTGGAACGCCGCCGGCCGGTCGGCGTCATCGGCGCGAACTTCGAGGCACGTCCGAACGTCACCCTCGACATCGCCTCCCAGTTCCTCAAGTCACGCAACGCAGGCGTGCTCCGCACCGGTTCGGCCGCGCTCCGCTCGTCCCGGGCCATCGTGGACCAGGTGATCGCACCGGCCCTCGGCGAAGCCGGCCTCGATCCGGACGCCATCCAACTGGTGCCCAGCGAAGACCGCTCGGCGGCGTATGCGCTGGTTTCCCTGCCCGAGCTCATTCCGCTGGTCATCCTGCGCGGCAGCGGCGACAGCACCCGCGACCTCGGCCGCGAGGCCGCCCGGCACGGCGTGCGTACCCTCGCCCACGCCGACGGCGGCGGGGTCCTATACGTGGATTCGGCCGCCGACGACAAGACCGTGCACCAGCTGATCAGCGACAGCCTGGACCGGCTGGGCGTGTGCAACCGGCTCAATCTGCTGCTCATCGACCAATCCGTCTACGACGAACGGCTACCTGGCATTCTGCAGGTCCTGGACCACCTCGGCATCACCGCCTCCCTGCCTCCGCACACTCACCCCCGCGGGTACGAGTGGTCGCTCGACTCGAAGCGGGCGGCCACCGTGACGGTCGACGCCGCCGACGGCCCCCTGCACGCGGCTCGGATCGCCAATGAAGAGACGTCAGGACTGGCCGCCGCCATCGCGACCGAGGATCCGGCCGCCGCCGCGCAGTTCCTTGACGCCTACACCGGCTCCGGCGTCTTCTGGAACTCCACCACCCGGCTCCTCGACGGCTTCAAGCTGCTGCGGCTGCCAGAGACCGGAATCAACATCGACCGGGTGCCCGGCCCGCGCGGCCCGGTGAGCTTCCGCGACCTGTACCTGCGCCAGTACATGATCGTGCCGAGCGGACAGCTTACGTTCTGACCGGACGGTCGTCGCCTGGCGACAGTCCGCCTCACGTCCACATGGAGCCGCGTCGGCGGAGTGGGCTCCGGCGCCGTCTCGAAGGGCTGCCTGTCAGGGAAGGCGGTCGCAGATGTCCTGAAGGCGCCAGCGCAGCGCCGGATCGGTGACCTCCTGGGCGATCAGCCGCAGCTCGGCATGGTCATGGGCAATCTGGCCGCGGCCTCGCACGGCGCCTGCGTCGTGCTGCCCCCCGGATTCGACCCCGAGGCGACCCTGAGGGCAGTGCAGGAGGAGCGCTGCACGTCGTTGTACGGCGTCCCGACCATGTTCATCGCCGAGCTGACGATGGCCGCAGAATACGACCTGTCCTCGCTGCGCACCGGCATCATGGCTGGCGATGACCCCGGCGCGAAGTCCCGGGCAGCGCAGCTGATCGACCGGCTCGGGTTCGACACCGTCGACGCCGGAGCCCTGGCCGACAGCTGGCGTTTTGAGCCCGAGTCCGGCGCCTACACCCAGATCTACCTCGCCAACCCCGACGTACCGGTTGAGCACATCCTTCAGGCCTCCGCCGCGCCGCTGCCGGCCGCCAGGCTGCGCGCCGCGTTGCAGGCGAGCCGGCGGGTAAAGGTCGCCGAGCGCGTCTTCTAAAGTCCGCACCGAGACCCCCATCGCAGAACCGGCGGGGGCCTCGCCTGCCTGGCGCGAGTCGGCGAAGTCGCCGGGTCATGCGGGCAACGAAACCCGTCGCCGAGATAGCGCACGCCGTCGATCTCAGAGCCGCGACCCTCGACGATTTCCTCGCCCGCTTCCCGCAGGACAGGCACGTACACAGGCGCGGACTTCGGACTCGCGTGCGACCCGACTGTCATGAGCTGGACGACGGTGATCATGGCTGGCGTGGGACTGACACAATTCAGCACGTAATCGGTCACGTCCGATCATCTGACCTGGCCGCTGCTGATATCCGAGGGCGCCTCCACCGCGCTGCGCGAGGTGAGGGCGCGCCCTCGGATGCCTGGAGGCACCCTTTTCATGCCGGTCAGTTTCCTCACCACCGAGCAGCGCAGCCGATACGGCGTCTTCAACGCCGTCCCCGACGTCGCCCAGCTGGGCGCCTTCTTCCGCCTGGATGCCGATGACCGGCGCCGGGCGATGGCCGCCAACGGCGCGCGCAACCAGCTCGGCTGGTCCGTGCAACTGGGCACCGCACGGTTCTTGAACTGCTTCCTGGACGATCCCGAGGACGTTCCCGCCGCGGTGGTCGACTACGTCGCCGAACAGCTCGGCCTGCAGGCCGCTGACCTGAAGGGGTACGGCAGCAAGGAGGCCCGCTGGGATCATCAGGAGCAGATCCGCGGCGGCTACGGCTTCACCGCCTTTGAGGGCGAGCAGTGGTTCGCGCTGGCCTGCTGGCTCTACAAACGCGCCTGGACCACGGGCGAGCGCCCGATCGTGCTGTTCGACCTGGCCACCCACCGCCTGGTGGGGGCCAAGATCCTGCTGCCCGGCGTCACCACCCTGGAGCGGATGATCGCCGCTCTGCGCGAGCGCGTCGCCGCCCGCCAGTACGCGCTGCTGGCCGCCGCCCCCAGCCCCCGGACCAGGCCGCCGTGCTGAAGAACCTGGTCAAGATCGAACAGGGCCGGCGCGTCTCCCGGCTGGACCGGCTACGCAAAAGCCCCACCGACGTCAGCAGCACCGGCCTGGTCAAAGCCCTGGACCGGCATGTGGAACTGCGCGACCTGGGCGCGGCCGGCTGGGACCTGAGCGCGGTGCCGCCCGGCAAGATCGCCGCACTGGCCCGCTTCGCGCACGCCGCCCGCGCCCAGGCCGTCGCCGAACTGGCCGGCGACCGCAAACTCGCCACCCTCGTCGCCTTCGCCGCGACCATGACCCCTCAGTCGGCCGACGACGCGGTCGAGGTGTTCGACCTGACGGTCGGCGACCTGCTGCGCACCTCGGCGTTCAAAGCGAACAAGGAGCGGATGCGCGCCCTCAAAGACCTCGACACCGCGGCGATCGTGCTGCGCGAGGTGTGGCTGAAGATCCGCTCCGTCGCCGAAATCCCCGACGGCGACATCCGCGCCGCCCTCGATGAGATGGATCTGGCCGCCATCGGTGCCGCCGCCGACGCCATCGGCGACATCGCCCGCGAACCCGATGAAGATTTCCAAGAAGAGTTGCTGGATCGCTACGCCACCGTCCGACGCTTCCTGCCCAAGCTGCTCAAGCACCTCGACTTCGACGTCGGCGCCGCGTTGGAGGCTCCGGGGCAAGGGGTGCGGCGCGGCCATGAGGTACTGGCGGCGCTGGACTTCCTCAAAGCGATCGAGCGCCGCCGCACCGACATCGACCCCCGCGAGGTTCCCGCGGGCTTGCTGACCTCGGCCTGGCACCGGCGCGTCTTCCCCAAGCGCGGCGAGCACGCAGGCACCTTCAACCGGCACGCCTACACCGTGGCGGCCGTCGAGCGGCTACGCGAATCGCTGCGCCGCCACGAGGTGTTCATGCCAGGCCTACGCAAGTGGGGCGACCCCGCCACCCTCACCGCCGCCAACGCCGCCCTGGTCGAGTTCCACTCCGGCCTGGAACTGGCCCAAGCCTGGGGTGGCGGCGAACTCGCCTCCGCCGACGGGCTCCGGTTCGTGGTCCCGGTCAAAACCATCAACGCCGGACCCAACACCAAATACTTCGGAAAGGGAAAGGCCAAGGGCGTCACCTACTACAATTTCACCTCCGATCAATTCACCGGCTTTCACGGCATCGTCATTCCCGGCACACCCAAAGACTGGTACTACATCCTGGAAGGGCTCCTGGATCAGGAAACGTCGCTGAAGCCCACCGAGATCACCTCCGACACCGCGGGCGCCTCCGAAATCGCGTTCGGCATCTTCCGGTTGCTGGGCTGGCAATTCTCCCCGCGCCTGGCCGATGTCGGCAGCGCCACGCTGTTCCGCGCTGACGCGGCCGCCTACTACGGGTCCATCGACACCCTGGTCCGCAGCCGGGTCAACACCCAGCTCAATCGTCAAGAGTCCCGCCACACCCTGGCCCGCAAAATCTTTCACGGCCAAAAGGGCGAACTCCGGCAGAAATACAAAGTAGGCCAGGAAGATCAACTCGGCGCGCTGGGATTCATGACCAACGTCTGCATTCTATGGAACACCGTCTATACGGCCCGCGCCTTGGAAGAAATGCAGGCCGAGGGCAAGAAAATCTCCGCCGCCGACATTGCCCGACTCTCACCCCTGGGCTTTGAGCATTTCAACATGCTCGGCCGCTACAGTTTCTCCCTGCCCGAGCTGGTCCGCGACGGACAGCTGAGGCCGCTGCGCACGCCCCGGTCCGCCGAGTAACCCCCTCCGGTTCAGCGCACCGGATGCTCCCCGGCTGAAAGCCCCTCGGCGAGCATCCGGCGCACCTGCTCATGCGAGATCCCGGCGCTCGCGCCGATCTTGCGCAGGCCCCACCCCTCACCCCGCGCGCCCGCCATCGCCTCGATCAGCGCCGCGCCGGTCACCTCCTCCAGCATCGCGCGCAGCTCCGACAGCCGCCGAAGCCGCAGCGCGGGCGCGAGGTCAACGATCTCCCGGCAAAAGCGATCAACATCAGCACGCAGGAACGCCACATCCTCAGAATCCGCCATCGGGCAAGCCTGCCCTGGTCAGACCCATGGCGTCAAAACATGTGACACTAAACCCGGTTCACCGATCCACTCCTACTGGCAGGCCTACTTCGACTCGGAGATGCAGGCCCGATGAGAGTAGCGGGCATGGGGCAGGCGCTGTTCCTTCGACGGCACTGCAGCCCTATGCGCATCGGGACTACGAGCGAGGCCACGGTCATCCCTCCTTCGGGCACCGTCGCCGACGACGACAGGGAAGGCCAACCCCGGACTCCCACCGAAGCGTCCAGCTAAGTTACTCGCGGGTACCGCCAACGGCTGTCCACAGGTTCCTCAATCCCGGGGTAGCCGAACCCGAGGCCGTCCTCGCTCCGCAGCCGTTGGCAGTCGGTGATCGAATCGCCGGTGAACACCACGGTGCTGCCCGGTCGGAGGGTGATCGTCATGTGTGCTCCTCGCAATCGGTTCGGGGGCGCTGCGGCGGGGGGTGTCAGGCGTCCTGGGGGACGGTGTCGTCGATGGGGGTGGCCGCCTGGTCGACGGCGGCGTACCGGCTGCGGGCGATCCCCCAGCCGACGAGGGCCGCCGCGATGATGGTGAGGGTGAGGCCCGCGATGGTGACGGCCCGGTGGAACTCGCCGGTCTGCTGCGGGCTCCAGGGGGAGGTGGCGATGTCGCCGGTGAACAGGGTGGCCAGGATGGTGCCGGTGACGACGATGCCGACACCGGAGGTGACCTCGGTGGCGGTGTCGACGAGCGCGGTGCCGATGGTGGTCCGGTTCTCGGGCAGGCCGCGGACCACGTTGAACCCGGCGACGACGCCGACCACGCGCATCCCGGCCGCCACGAGGACGAGCGCGATCGCGACCCACAGGTAGCCGAACCGGCCGAGCAGGCCGTAGACGGCGAGGCCGGACACGACCGCCGCGGCGCTGATCCACGCGGCCCGGTCCAGGCCGACACGCTGCACGAACGGGTCGACGAACGCGCTGCCCGCGATGAGGACGACGACCTGCGGCAGCATCCCGATGGCGGCCAGTGCGGGCGTCCAGCCCCAGTCGAGCTGCAGTTGCAGCGTCACCATGTAACCGAGTCCAGCGGTCGCCAGCCCGGTGGCGGCTTTGTAGGCCAGGCCGCTGGAGACCAAGGGGAGGGCGAGAAGCTTCAGGTCGAGCAGCGGATGGCGGGCCAGGCGCTCGCGCAGGACGAAACAGATCGCCGTCACGGCGGCCGCGGCGGTGGCCGCCCAGGGCGCCCAGGAGCCGGCGCCCTCGTCCACGAACAGCGTCGGGGCGAGGAGCGCGAGCACGATCGTCGCCGTGCCCAGCAGCATCCCGGGGACGTCGAGGGGGTCGCGGTGAAGGCCGGACGGATCGTCGACGGCGATGCCGGACCGCACGCCGAGGAACGCGAGCACGGCGATCGGCACGTTCACCAGCAGCAGGACCTGCCAGGGCGCGATCGCCAGCACCAGGCCGCCCGCCGTCGGGCCGATCGCGAGCCCGACCAGGCCGACGGTCGAGATGAGGGTCAGCGCGCGCACGCGCGGGCCGTCCTCGTCGAACAGCCGGAACGCCAGCGCCATCGATCCCGGGGTCGTCATCGCCGCGGCGACCCCCATCGTCGCCCGGACGGCGATCAGCTGCTCGGCGGTGGTGACCACGGCGGTCGCCAGGCTTGCCACGCCGAGCAGGACCAGCCCGATCAGCATGATCCGCCGCCGGCCGAACCGATCGGCGATCGCGCCGAACGCCAGCATCAACCCGCCGAACACGACCGCATAGGCGCCCGTCACCCACTGCAAGGCGGTCGTGGAGGCGTGCAGCTCGCGTCCGATCACGGGCAGCGCGACGTTCAGGATCGAGTTGTCCAGCATCTCGAAGAGGAACACCGCCGACAGCCCCGCCAACGCGACCCACGCCTCCCGTAGCGATCGGGGAGTACGACCTGGCCGGCCCGCGGCCATCTCATTCATGCAGGTCTGCCTTCACGTCGTGATCCCGGCGGGGACCCTGATCGGCACGGGCGTCGGCGCGGCCCGGCACGGGGCGATCCGGCCGCCCGCGCGGACCGGTCACCTCCGCCTGCGCACGGGACGCGGTCGCGGTGGCGCGCGGCCCACTGGGGCCCGCTCCGGCGACAATGATGGTTGTCTGTTCGAAGGGCATGCCACTAGGTTATGCGACTAAGTTAAGTGACACAAGGAAGTGGAGCCGGGATGCCCAGGACCGGAGCGCGAGGCGGACCGCGGACGCGCGCGAAGATCTCAGAGGTCGCGACCCGGCTGTTCCTCGAACGCGGCTTCGACACGGTCACGGTCACCGAGGTCGCGCGGGAGGCCGGGGTCTCGGCCGTGACGGTCTTCAAGCACTTCCCGCGCAAGGAGGACCTCCTCCTGGACCGCGAGGTCGACGCCGTCGGGCTCCTGCGCTCAGCGGTACAGGACCGCGCCCCGGATGCCGGAGTGCTCCAGTCCTTGCGCGATATGGCGTTCCGTCTCCTCGAGGAGCGGCACGCCCTGTCCGGCCTCAAGGACGGATCCGTCCCCTTCTTCCGGACCGTCGCCGCCTCGCCCGCGCTGGTCGCCCGCGCCAGGGAGATCGCCTCCGACCTCCAGCAGACCCTCGCCGGCGAGCTCGAACACGACCCCGCCTTCGACGGCGACGCCCCGCTGCTCGCCGCCTTCTTCATCGCCGGCTACACCGCCGTACTGGTGGAGACCGCCCGGCTCCTGATCGCCGGAGAACCGGCCGACACCATCGCAGACGACCACCGCGCGCGCCTGGAGCGCCTGTTCGACGCCCTCAACAGCGGATTCGGGCCCCGGCCGTGAGGATCGCCGCAGCACTGCGCGCAGCGGCGGGCAATGCCGCCGCGCAAGACGGCCCGGCTTCGTGTGAGGGGCCGGCGCGGTTCTTGGTACACGAAGGGTCCGCCACCCCGAGCTGCTCGGCCACGTCGCCAGGATCGTGCCGAGTATCCGCGCCGTCCGGCACTGCAGACCCAAGCCGCGCAGTCTGCGATCGGATGTGCCGTCCCCTGGCAGCGTCAGGAGACGACCGCGTGAAGGACATCGGCGAGCTCCCCGGGCGCGGACAGCATCGGCCAATGTCCGGTGGACAGGTCGAATCGGCGCCACGGTGGCTGGTTCAGGAAAGCCAGCATCGGCACCCCGGCATCCAGCAGTGCCCGGAAGTCGTTGCAAGCGATCAGGACGCGGTCCACGCCGGGCCCCGGCTCGGCCAGGCCGGTGAGCCGCTGCTCGTACGTGCCGAACGGCTGGGGCATGGCCTTCGCGCGCATGAGGTCGAGCTGGTCCTCGCTGAGCCCCTCCAGGCTGCCGAACGAGCCGAGGACCTCGATGGGCGGCATCGGCAGTCGCCATCCCTCCCCGTGATCGGCGACCTGCTTGCTCAGCTGCTCCGCCGCCTGCGGCGGCATGAGGTCCAGCATGCCCATTCCCTCGGCGAATGGGGCGCTGTCGAGGTAGACCAGACGCTCCAGCCGCGATCCCAGGCGCCCGGCGGCACCGGTGACGGGTGCCCCGGCGTAGCTGTGCGCCACGAGGGTGACATCGTGCAGACCGTGCTGGTCGACGGCCGTGACGATGTCGTCGATGTGGGTGTCCAGGTTCGTTTCCGGAGTCGCCTGGCCGGCGCCTTCGCCGAGGCCCGTCAGCGTCACCGGCAGCACCGTGTGGCCGCGTTCCCGCAGCGCACGGGTGATGTCTTCCCAGGCCCAGGCGCCCAGCCAAGCGCCGGGAACGAGCACGAAAGTAGCCACGCTTCTCCCTTTCGAAGTGGTGAAGCGAGCATAGGGTTGATACAGGACAGTTTCCGCCCTGTTATTGTGAGTGATCCATGTCTCATCCCCTGACGCGCGTGCTCGCCCTTCTCGAACTCCTCCAAACGCACGCAGGACTCACCGGCACCCAGCTGGCGGACCGCCTGGGCACTGATGTCCGCACAGTGCGCCGGTACACGGCGCACCTGCGGGAGCTCGGCATTCCGGTGGAGTCCGATCGTGGCCGTTACGGCGGCTACCGGCTGGCCCGCGGCTACCGGATGCCGCCCCTGGTGCTCACGAATGACGAGGCCCTCGCGGTCGTCCTGGGTCTGCTCGCTGGAGAGCGGCTGGGCATGAGCAGCACCGCACCGGCCGGCGCCGGCGCCTTGGCCAAGATCGAGCGAGTACTGCCGCAGGCCCTGCGGGAACCGCTCGCCGCCATGCGCGACACCCTGTCGTTCACCGGCAACACCGTGAACGCGCAGGTTCCCGAAACCGGCGTCCTGCTGGCTCTGGCTGAGGCCTCCCGATCCCACCGAAGCGTCGCCCTGCGCTACCGGTCCTGGCGCCAGGAACACAGCGAACGCGACCTCGACCCGTACGGTGTGGTCTTCCACGCCGGGCGCTGGTACGTCATCGGCCACGATCACCTTCGCGACAGTCTGCGTACGTTCCGCATCGACCGAATCGCCTCCATCACACCCCGCGACGCCACCTTCACCACCCCCGCCGGCTTCGACCCGGTCACCCACCTCATCGCCACCCTGGCGCAGGCCCCCTACCGCTGGGAGGTCGAAATCCTCATCGACGGCCCTCTTGGCGAGATCGCGCGACGGCTACCGAACAGCGTCGCCACTCTCACCGCCCAACCCAACGGTGTCCTGATGCGCGCCCGGGCGGAACGGCTCGACGGCATGGCCCACCTCCTCGCCTCCCTGGAATGGCCCTTCACCATCCATAGCCCCGACGAACTGCGCCAAGCCCTCAAGGACCTGGCGCGTCAACTCACCGCGGCGGCCGAACGACAACCGGAGATCCTGGCGCGGTAAATCACGGATTTACCGCGGTCAGATCGCCGCCGTCTGGCGCCTGGAAGACCCTCTGGAGGCTCCTGCATGAGAGCGCGGCCAGGGTGGAGGAGGCGTGACTCGCAACTAATCGCCACACTCTCAGCGTCTGGCAATCAAGTACCGCGTCGAGGGGCTTGCCGGTGTCCGGCCCGAAGGCGGGGAGGCTCCGCGTCAGGCGGGACCGAGGACGCAGAACTCGTTGCCCTCCGGGTCGGCCAGGACCATCCACGGCGCGTCGCCCTGGCCGAGGCCGAGGCCGAGGTCGATGTCGGTGGCGCCGAGGGCCCGCAGCCGGGCCACCTCGACCGCTTGATCGTCACCGCGGTACGGCAGCAGGTCGAGATGGACGCGGTTCCACACGGTCGGCACACCGGGCGTGCGGAGGAACTCCAGATACGGCCCGACACCCTTGGCCGAGCGCAGTCGCGCATGATCGTCGGTCACTTCGTGCAGGGTCCAGTCCATGGCCTCGTCCCAGAACCGGGCCATGGCCCGCGGGTCCGCGCAGTCGACCACCACCGCGGCGATCGGCCCGGTGTCCCGGTAGATCTCCCGAGGCTCCAGCACGCAGAAGACGTTGCCCTCCGGGTCGGCCAGAACCGTCCACGGAACGTCGCCCTGACCCACATCGGCGGGAGTCGCACCGAGATCCTTCAGGCGCGCGACCAAGTCGGCCTGATGGGCCGCGGAGGTGGTGGCGAGATCGAGGTGTACGCGGTACTTCACCGTTTCGGGGTCCGGGACAGTCACGACATCGATGTAGAAGCCGGCGGGGTCCGGCCAGACGAGACCCTCGGGCTCGAGGTTGGTCACGCCGGGTCCCTCGCTGGAAAGACCCCAACCGAGCGCCTCCGCCCAGAACCGGCCGAGCGCCGCGTCATCCCGAGCCTTGAAGTTCACCTGAACAAGCCTCAGCGCCATGCCGCCGATCATATGCCCAACGGATGAAACGGGATTAACCGCGCATTTTCCACTCAACTGACGGTAACGGGCAGGGCGGGGACCAGATTGTCGGAACCCCCGTCCCCGCGGCCGCTCAAGTTCCCGAGGCGAAGAGCCGGCTCACCCCTCCTCGGCACTTGGCGCGAAAACGCGTTGCCAGGGATGCTCGCAAAACGTATGGTTTTGCGCTCGTGATCACACTGGTGGAGCGAGTCCTGCCTGCTCGGCTGGGGACAGGATTTCGGTGGTTGCTGGCCTCGAGCTGGCTGACGAATCTCGGTGACGGGGTCGCGGCTGCCGCGGGCCCACTGCTGATCGCGACGTTGACCAGCGACCCGCTGCTGATTTCGCTGTCGGCCCTGGTGGGCTGGGCGCCGCCGCTGCTGTTCGGCCTGTACGCGGGCGTGCTGTCGGATCGGTACAACCGGCGCAGGATCGTGCTGGTCGCGAACACGGTGCGCGCCGTGGTGCTGGCAGCGCTCGTCGCGCTCATGGTGACCGGCACCGTGACCGTGGCGACGGCGCTGGTGGCGCTCACGCTGCGATCCATCGCCGAGGTGTTCGCCGACAACGCGACAGCCACGCTGACTCCCATGATGGTCGGCAAGGACGATCTCGTCATCGCCAACGCCCGCCTGGGCACGGGGTTCATCACGCTCAATCAGCTCGCCGGGCCGCCGATCGGCGCGGCACTGTTCGGCCTGGGCTTGACCTGGCCGTTCGCGGCCCAGTTGCTCCTGGTGGTGGCGGCGATCGTCCTGGTCTCCCGGATCACGCTGCCGCCGCACGGCCGACAGGCCGACGACCCCGTGATGCCTGACACCGTACGGGAACTGGTCGCCGGGTTCAGCTGGACCATCCAGCACGCGGCGGTCCGCACGCTGGCGCTCACCATCCTGATCTTCAACTTCACGTTCGGCGCGGCCTGGTCGGTTCTCGTCCTCTACACCCAGGAGCAGCTCGGCCTCGGTGCCATGGGCTTCGGTCTGATGACCACCATCGGCGGGATCGGCGGCTTGATCGGCACCGGTCTGTACGGGGCCATCACCCGCAGGGTGAGCCTCGGCGCCCTGATGCGGATCGGACTCATCATCGAAACGTTCACCCATCTGGGCCTGGCCCTGACCCATTCGCCATGGGTCGCCGGGAGCATCTTCCTGGCCTTCGGCGCGCACGCCTTCATATGGGGCACGACCTCGGTCACCGTCCGCCAGCGCGCGGTCCCGCGCGAACTGCAGGGCCGGGTGGGCAGTGTCAACACCGTCTGCGTTTACGCCGGTCTGGTGGTCGGCTCGTTGATCGGCGGTGTCCTGGCCACCCGCTTCGGTGTCGCGGCGCCCTTCTGGTTCGCCTTCGCTGGCTCCGCGGTGTTCGTGGTGCTGCTGTGGCGGCAGCTCATGCTTATCGCCCACGATGATTGAGATGTGACGATTGAAATGTTCGGTGGACGCCTAAGCATGCCTTTCCGAACTCGTCACTCGTCGCGAGGGGTGCCGCTCGCGCCACGAGCGGCACCCCGGGAGCGCTGCGTCAGACGAGCTTGCTGTAGATCCGGGACGGGATCGCCTGGGCCGCGCCCTCCCGGCCGAACTCCTGGTAGACCCGCGACGTGAGCTCCATGGCCTTGGGGGAGTAGGCGGGGTAGAAGCCCTTACCGCACTCCAGGTCCTTCAGCGCCGCCTTGATCTCCTTGTCCAGGTACGGCCTGGCCTGCGCGGGCTTCAGGTTCGGCCGGAAGATGACGTTCTCGCCCTTGGGCTGCTCGCCCTTCCACGCCTTCTTGGCGACGTCCGAAGCCTGCCGCACGATCTTCGTGTGGCTCAGACCGTCCAGCTCGGTCGGCTCGGTCCGGCTGACGCCCAGGCACGCGGCGAACTGCTTGCCCAGCTGGACGAGCTGCTTGTCCTGGTCGAGGACGCTCAACGACTTCCGCACCGCCGCTTCGAGCTGGTCGTAGTAGTCCTCCTGGGAGGTGACGGTCTTGCCCAGCACCTCCTTGACCGCCGCAGAGAAGCAGGACTCGTCGGCGGCGCGCCACTTCTTCAGCTGGCCGGCCGAGAGCGACATCAGCATCTTGTTGTTCGGGTTCTCGTGCTGAACGGGGTTGACGACCTTGTCCTTCGGATAGACGTTCGGGGACCAGACGCCGAAGCCGTACTTGGCCCGGTACGCCCGCAGCGCCTCCAGGTCGCCCGCGAGCCGCTCCTGCTCTCCGGGCTGCCACGTGTACCGAGGCTCCGGCGAGGCGACGTAGTCCAGGCCCCGCTCGGTCATGCAGGCGACGCGCTTGGCTTCCAGCTGCGTCTGCTTTTCGTACGCGGCCGCGTCCCCCGATGGCGGCGAGGTGAGGCCGCCGAACGAGCCGGCGAGCAGGGTGGCCGCGACCGCCTTGGCGATGAACATGGATGTTCTCCTTCTTCCTTGAGGGCATGCCGGATCGATCTGAGGGCATGCGGAACAGAACTCACGGCCGCAAAGGCCGGATCAGGGGGAAGTCTCAGCAGGGGATCTTCATGCGGGACGCCTTCGGCGACACCTCGGGCAGGCCGGGGGCGAGATCGACGGCGAGCACGGCGGTGCCGGTTACCGCGCCCTTCTTCTCGGTGTACTCGCTGTCGGAGGACACTTTCACCTTGCGGTCCCTGGTGTTCACGGTGCGCTCGCCCAGGTATCGGTAGGTCTTCCGGTCGAAGATCAGCTCGGACCGGGTGCCGTTGCCCTCGTCCATGGCGACGGCCAGGCCGGGGCGGCCGGCGGCGTCCACGGCGTCGTGGATGAGCACGATGCCGTCCAGCCCGGCGGCGACCTGGTACAGCGCGGCGCTCAGGCTGGGCCGTACCACGGACTCGCGGACCAGGCTCTGAAGGGAGCGCCAGATGCGCAGCGGCTCCTCTCCCGTGTCGGCCACGATCTTCGCGCGTGCCTGGGCGGGGTCCGTCGGCCAGGCGCCGAGGCGCGCGTACGCCGGCTGGCCGGGGCAGGCTCCCGACTCGGACACGATGTCCTCTACGCCGCGGTCCCAGTACGTGCGGGGCGCCGGTCCCGTGGCCGACAGGTTCTGGCTGCGGCTCAGCCAGGGCTTGCCCACGTCGGCGGCCTCCCAGCGCTCCTCGCTGACCAGCACCTTGGTGTAGAGCGTCCGGCCCGACTTGTCCGTGGTGTACAGGCTGTGCTGGGCCAGCATCTTGGTGTGGACGTACTGGCCGCGCGCCGGCACCGTGTCGGGCCGGCCGGCGGCGGCCCGCGCGGCCAGGGTGAGCAGCGCCTGAGCGTCGGCCGGAGGGGCGGCGATCAGGAAGCCGGGGGTACGCGGGTCGGAGCCACCCAGGCTCACCTGGGTGACGATGATTCCGCCGGTGAGCATCACCCCCATGGCGCCGACCAGGGCGACGCGCCGGACCGGCGGCGCGGACGGCCACCTGCGGCGCGGACGGTGAAACCGTGACGCCTGTGCGGTGCGGAGGAGGCGGTCACGCCCCTTCGCCGCCGCCTCCGGCGTCGGCTCGGGCTCCGCGAACACGGCCTCGATCAGCTTCAGCTCGTCCATCACCATTCCCCGATCGGGTTGACGTCGCCCAGTGTCTCGCGCAGCTTCTTGCGTGCCCTGTTGATCCGGGACCCCACGGTCCCCACTGGTATGTCCAGGGCGGTGGCGATCTCCTCGTAGCCCAGCCCGCCGAACACGAGCAGGAACACCACGTCGCGATCGCCCTTCGCCAGGCCCTTCAGCCCCCGTACGAGCTCCGGCCGGCTGGCCTGCGCCGCGAGCTGCGAGGTCACCCGATCCTCGTGCCCGTCGGCGGAGTCCTCAGCCGCGATCTTGCTGAGCGCGTTCAGGCGGCGGCCCTCCCTGCGGCGGTGCCGGGCCACGACATTCGTGGCGATGCCGAATAACCACGACCGCACGGTGCCCCGCTGCGGGTCGAAACCGTGCCTGCCGTTGAACGCGAGCAGGAAGGCGTCCGCGACCAGGTCCTCGGCCTGCTCGCTGCCGAGCCGGGCGGCCAGATAGCGGTAGACCTCCTTGAAGTACCGGTCGTACAGGAGGGCGAAAAGCTCGGGATTGTCCAGCGACTGCTCGACCACGATGACGTCTTCCATCACATCGCTGGCGTCAGGTGGTGCAGTCATGGCGTCCTTCCGAAGGCAACTATCGTCCAGTGTTCGCCGCTCGGCAGGTTTTCTTCACGCCAATTTCCCGAAACCTCGCATCACATGACAGACGGTGTGCGCATGCTGCGCGGCTCGGTATGGCCGCATGCGACCTCACGGGTACACGGGTTGGCGTCCACTTCGTGCCGGCCCGTTCGGAGCCGTGATCTCGTGGCTGGAAAAGGATTGGACGCGATGATGCTCGGGCTTGTAGCTTCCAGTTGACCGTGACACCGCCCGAGGAGGTGAGACCCATGAACGCTATAGCGATGTGGGTGCTCCCCCTTTCCGTCACGGCCGGGCGATTGACGTAGGTGTCGCCGGGAGCGCCTCACCAACAAGGCACTCCCGAAAGGCAACACCTATGCACTCCCAGCAGGTAACCGCCGAGCCGCCGTCGAACGACAGGGCCGAGCGTGACTCCACGGTGGGCGACGTCCCCGGAGTTCTCCGGTCGCCGGCCTCCGGCGCCGATCGCGCGCCCCTCATCTTCGATGTGATCATTGCCGGGTGCGGGCCGACCGGTGCGATGCTGGCCGCCGAACTGCGGCTGCACGATGTGCGGGTGCTCGTTCTGGAGAAGGAAACCGAGCCCGTGTCGTTCGTCCGCATCGTCGGTCTGCATATTCGCAGTCTCGAGCTGATGGCCATGCGCGGACTGCTGGATCGCCTTCTCCAGCATGGAAGACAGCGTCCGGCCGGCGGTTTCTTCGCCGCCATCCCCAAACCCGCGCCCAAGGGCCTGGATTCCGCGTACGCCTATCTGCTGGGTATCCCGCAGCCGGTCATCGAACAGCTGCTGGAAGAACGCGCGATCGAACTGGGTGCGCAGGTCCGGCGCGGTTGCGCGGTCGCCGGTTTCGAGCAGGACGACGAGGGTGTGACCGTCGAGCTGGCCGATGGGGAACAGCTGCGTTCGCGCTATCTCGTCGGCTGTGACGGCGCGCGTAGTACGGTGCGCAAAGTGCTCGGCGTCGGCTTCCCCGGCGAGCCCTCACGGACCGACACGCTCATGGGCGAGATGAAAGTGGGTGTGCCGCAGGAAGAGATCACCGCCAAGGTGACCGGAATCGGCCAGACCCATCAGCGATTCTGGCTCCGGCCCTTCGGCGAAGGGGTCTATAGCGTCATAGTCCCCGCCGCGGGAGTCAGCGACCGCGCGGAACCGCCCACCCTCGAGGATTTCAAACAACAGTTGCGCACCATCGCCGGAACCGATTTCGGCGTGCACTCCCCGCGCTGGATGTCCCGCTTCGGGGATGCCACCCGGCAGGCCGAACGTTATCGGGTCGGGCGGGTGCTGCTGGCAGGCGATGCGGCACACATCCATCCACCCACCGGCGGACAGGGCCTCAACCTGGGCGTTCAGGACGCATTCAACCTCGGCTGGAAACTGGCCGCACAGATCCACGGCTGGGCCCCGGAAACACTGCTGGACACCTACCAGGCCGAACGTCATCCGGTCGCCGAGGACGTGCTGGACAACACCCGCGCCCAGATGGAACTGCATTCCACCGAACCGGGCCCGCAGGCCGTGCGCAGGCTGCTCACCGAACTGATGGACTTCGACGAGGTGAACCGCTATCTGATCGAGAAGATCACCGCGATCGGCATCCGCTACGACTTCGGCGAAGGCCCTGACCTGCTCGGCCGCCGCCTGCGCGACATCGACGTGAAACATGGCCACCTCTACGGTCTGCTGCATCGCGGCCGCGGCCTGCTGCTGGACCGCACCGAACGCCTGACCGTCGACGGCTGGTCAGACCGGGTCGATTACCTCGCGGATCCCACTGCGGAACTGGATGTTCCGTGCGTCCTGCTACGCCCTGACGGCCACGTCGCCTGGATCGGCGACGATCAGCAGGACCTGGACGACCACCTCTCCCGCTGGTTCGGCAAGCCCGCCAACTGATGTGGCCTGAGCAACCGAACGGCCAGTAGCGACTGACCATCGGAAGGCTGGACGCAGCATCAGCCGTGGTGCTCCGACGCCAGGGTCGGCCTGCGCACCATCATGGCCGACCCTGGTCAGTGGCGAGGGCGCGGTTGAACTAGTCGATGCCTTCTCGGACGTGTCGATTTCTGCGACGCCCCAGCCCCTTAGGTCGTACGCAGGCTCTTGGGACAGCCTCAGCCGGACGTGCGTGGGCGGATCGCGTCGCGCAGGAGGAGCGTGGTGACCACGCTGCTCACCCCGGTCAGGGCGATCGCGAAGCCGACCGGGAGGAATTCCGCGAACACGCCGAAGACCAGGGGTCCGATCCCCTGGATGGTCATGGTGGTGGTGTTGAGCAGCGCGAAACTCTGTCCCTGAAGGTCGGACGGGACCGCCTCCAGGAAGCGTCGCTGCAGGCCGAGCAGGTAGGCGGATCCCATGCCAGTGATCACGTACACCGCGGCGATCGCCGGATGTGGCAGGTCCAGGATGAGCGCGATCGAGGGCGTGCCCATGACCAGCAGCAGTGGCAGGACGAGTCGTTCTCGGGTGGCAGGCGCGAATGCTCGCCCCACCACGACGTCGCCGATGAGCATGCCGACTGACGTGGCTGCCAAGAGGAGGCCGGTCTCCGTTGGGCTGAACCCACGCTGCGCGGAGTACGGGATGAGCAGGCTTCCCGCTGCGGCCAAGTACGCGGCGGGCAGGCACTGGACCATGATCAGCTTGGTGACCCCGGGGGCGGCGACGAGCGCGGCGTTACCTTGCCAGGTCTTACGCACGATCGACCCGCCCGCGCGGACCACCTCGAAGCGCGACAGAAACAGGCGGCTGATCACCAACGCGAGCAGGTGCGCCCCTGCGGTGACCAGCATCGTCCGCTCCACGCCCAGCCAGGCGATCAGCGCCCCACCGGCGGCCATGCCCACCAACTGCGCCGCAACCGCGACGAGGTAGTTCAGCGAACGCCCGAGCACGTAGGTATCGCCGGCGAGGATCTCCGCCAGGACTCGGCCTGCGGCCCCGGTGATGACCGGTGTCAGGCAGGCCACGGCCGCGACGAGGAGCAGGCTGACCGCGACCGGGAGGTGCCCGAACGCGAGCAGCAGCCCGACCGCGCACTGGAGAGCGTAGCCCGTGGTGATGAGGGCCCGCGGCGAGAACCGGTCCGCCATCGCGGCAAGAAACAGGCCGCCTGCGGCTTGGGGGAGGAAGCCGATCGTGAACGCCACCGCCGTCAACAACGGAGAGTTCGTCTGGCTGAACACCAGCACCGCCAGCGCGACGGACCGCAGCGTGTCCGACATAACGCCAAGCAGCCGGGCTGCGAACAGGGCACGGAACTGTGTGACCGCGAAGACCTGGCCATAGGTGGCCTTCGTCGTGAACTTATCGGTCATGGACTGGGATGCTCCCGAAACTTTCTTGGGCCGAACGGTGTCTACCGGTTGATCACGGTGGTTTTGCTCGTCAGTTTCGACAGCGCTCGGGGACTGAGTCTGGAGGGCGTCGTGTCCGGCATGATGGGATCATGGTTCACCCCGGCTGTCACCTCAACTGCTTTTCAGCCCGGGGATTGGTCCTCGCGCTCAGCCGGCGGCGAATCCTTGATCACGTGAGCGCCCAGCCAAGCCGCTCAGCCTGTGCAAGCCCTCTTGGCTACCCACAGTGCCCCGCAACGCCGCCACCGAAGAGGAACGCGCGGGACAGTCGGCACTGAGTAACAGGCGAATCATCGTGCTGGGACTGGTCGCCTTCGCACTGTCCACCGCCGAAGGGGCGGCCTACGACTGGTCCGACCTGCACCTGCGCAACGTCATCGGAGCCGCGCCCAACGTGGCCGTTACTGCGGGTTCCTCCCAGGACCCTCACTCATCGGATTCATGGCCCGGGTCACGACTCTCCGAATCGCCCTGATCGTCCCGGTCGCGTGCGCGGAGCGTGTTCGGCCCGTTGATCGCCGAGGTGCTTGCTCCACAGGGCGAACATCGGGCCGACGCCCTGTGGCAGCGACTGGCCGCAGGAGGTGTCGACCTCGGAGTGGAGCAGCAGCGCGGGCAGGTCGTCGGCGCCGGCCACGGCGTAGTTGAGGTGGATCTCGCCGGTGCCGAAGGTCCGCTCAGGGAAGTCGTGCGCGACGTAGGTGCGGTCGGGGTCGTAGCGGTGGCGGGTCCTGGGGTGCTGGGTCACGGCGTGGTGGCCTGGCCGAGGATCGACTGCAGGGCCTGGGACAGCTGGGCCGCCGTGTCGGCAGGCTCCTGGGCGCGCCAGGCGACGAACCGGTCGGGACGGACCAGGACCGCTCCGGCCGGGCCGTGGCCGCGGTGGCGGGTCCAGGTGGAGCGCGGGTCGAGCAGGTCGCCGTCCAGATGCCCGACGCGGACGGCGTCCAGCGGCCAGGTGTCGGCGAGCTTCGCGGCGGCCCGGCACCAGTCATGGCCGTCCTCACCGGCGATGAGCAGGAACCTGCCCGGCCGGACAAGGTCGTGGACGGGCAGGCGGTGGCCGTGGTCGTCTTCCAGCCAGGCGTGCGGCAAGGGGTGGCCGGGCCGGGCGCACGGCTGGTAGAGGCGGATCGGGTCGGGATTGTCCGGTTCGGGGGTGCCGTCGTCGACGACGGCGGCCGAGGCGTAGGTGTAGCCGTACTCGATGTTGTGCTCGTTGAACTCCATGGACTGCCCCGCGATGGCGCGTCGGACGGCGCGGGCGTATTCGGCGTCCTCGGGCAGCCCGCTCCACAGGCGGCGCATCTGCCGCCAGTTCGTCTCCGGATCGGCCCCGGGCACGATGCCGGCGGCCTGGCTGGTGACGATGTGGTTGAGGGCGTTCTCGACCGAGCGTTGCACGTTACGGGCGGTGACGGGCTTGCGCTCGGGCTCGTAGGTGTCCAGGAGCCGCTTGTCGGCGTGGCCGTGCAGGACGGCGGCGAGTTTCCAGGACAGGTTGGCGGCGTCCTGGATCGCGGAGTTGAGGCCGAGGCCGCCGGTGGGCGGGTGACGGTGGGCGGCATCGCCGAGCAGGAAGACGCGGCCGTCGCGGAAGCGGTCAGCGACCACGCCCTCGATGGACCAGCGGGTGATGAGGTGCACGGTGAGCGGGTGGTCCTCCAGGCCGAGCGCGGTGCGCAGGTCGGCGGCGACCTGCTCGTCGTCGAGGCCGCGCGGGTCGTCGGCGGCGTAGTTGAGGTGGACGACCCATTCCTCCGATTCGAGGCCCCAGTGGTCGGGCCCCATGGGGACCATGGTGGCGCCGCCGCCGGTGTGGGGGAGGGTCAGCCAGCGGATGAGCACCTCGGGGTCGTGGGCGAAGGCCGACAGGTCGGCCGACAGGTGGACGGTGGCGATGCGGGCCAGGTCGCGGGCGCCCTCCATGACGACGCCGAGCCGGCGTCCGACGGTGCGGCCACCGTCGCAGGCCAGCAGGTAGCGGGCGCGCACCTCATAGGTGTGGCCGCTGCCGCGGTCCAGGACGGTGGCGGTGACGCCGTCGGCGTCGGTGGTGAAGGTGGTCAGCTCATGGCCGAAGCGGATGCGGCCGGGGGCCAGTTCCTCGGCGCGGGCCTTGAGGATGGGCTCCAGCCGGATCTGCGGCAGGTTGGTCTGGCGCTGAGGGCTGGCGGCGGCCCAGTCGTCGGACAGGCCGCCGCAACCCCATGACTCGACCAGGCCGAAGCGGCGGCCGTAGTCGCCGGTGGGGCCGGCCAGGCCGGCGTACCAGCCGGAGTAGCGCATCTGCTCGGGCGGGGTGCCGCGCTCGTAGATGGTCTCGGAGATCCCGAGGTCGGAGAGGATCTCCATGGTGCGCTGGTTGAGCACGTGCGCCTTGGGCAGCACGGACGTGGCCTGCAGGGAGCTGACGAGCAGCTGGTCGACGCCGAGGCGGGACAGCAGCATGGAGGCGGTCAGGCCGGCGCCGCCGCCGCCCACGATGAGCACGTCAAGCATGGGGTGCCTCCTTCAGGCGGGGGAACAGCTCGCGGGCGTTGCGGTGGTTGATGGCGTCGTCGTCCGCCCAGGTGTTGAAGTAGGTGACGGCGAGTTCGGGGGCGAAGGGCCAGTCGCTGCCGTACAGGACGTGGCCGGGCTTGGCGAAGGCGAGCAGGGAGGGCAGGGCGGCTGGGCTGGCGGACAGGGCGGTGTCGAAGTAGAAGCCGGCCAGGTCTGCCAGGACCTGATTCGGGTCGCGGCCGGTGTCGCCGAAGACGGTGATGGCCAGGCGGTGGGCGGCGTACGGGACGAATCCGCCGGCGTGGGAGAGGATGAAGCGGATGTTCGGGAAGCGCCGCGGCACGTCGTGCTTGACCAGGGTGAAGGCGGCGCGGGTGGTGTCGAGCAGGAAGTCGGCGGCGAACGGCGGGATACCTTCGACCGTGGGCCCGGGCAGTTGGGCGGGGTGGACGAAGACGACGGCGGCGTGCTCGTCGAGGGCGGCCATGAGCGGGTCGAAGGCCGGGTCGCCCAAGTAGGCGCCGTGGCTGTTCGCCAGCAGCATCACCCCGTCGGCGGACAACTCGTCCAGCGCGTGGGCGGCCTCGGCTACGGCGGCCTTGACATCGGGCAGGGTCAGTGTGGCGAAGAAGCCGAACCGGCCGGGGCGGTCGGCGGCGAGCTGTGCGGCGTACTCGTTTGCCTGCCGGGCCACATACGCGGCATCGCTCCCGTCACCCAGGAAGGCGCCGGGCGTGGTCAGCGACAGGATCGCGGTGGCGATGCCTTGGCGATCCATCAGCTCCAGCGCCTCGGCGGGACTCCACGCCGGGAGCGGTCGCCCGCCCGGCGCGTCCACGCCGTGGGATTGCAGCCAGCGGGCGTACGGCTCGGGGACCAGGTGCTGGTGAACGTCGATGCGGCCGGTCATGCGGATTCCTCCTGAGTACGGGCGGTGCCGTCGGGCCGGGTGGTGGCCAGGACTCCGGCGGTCCGGCGGCTGAGGAGATCGCGGACGCGCTGGTCGATCATGAGGCCCTCGTACGGTAGGCGATGTTGTGCCGGTCGAGGGCGGCGGCCAGGTCCGGGTCCGGGTCGATCAGGGCGACCGGGCGGCCGTCCTCCAGCACGACGTCGGCCGGATGGCCGGGGGCGAGCTCGGCCAGGAGGCGGCGCACGGCGTCGGCGACCAGTTCGGGCTTGAACAGCTTGCCAACCGTGGTCGTCGGCAGCGACTCGACGACGTGAACCGCCTTGGGGGCGGCGGCCGGCTCGGATGCCCGCTTGCCCGCCCAGGCCAGCAGGGTCGCCTCGGTGACCGGGCTGTTGACGGTCACGTAGGCGACGGGTACCTCGCCGGAGTGCGCATCCGGGCGGCCCACCACGGCCGCGCCCGACACCTGCGGGTGGGCCAGCAAGGATTCCTCGATAGGCCGGGGATCCAGGTTGTGACCACCGCGGATGATCAGGTCCTTGGCGCGGCCGGTCAGGTAGACGTAGCCGTCGGCGTCGACGTGGCCGAGGTCACCGGTGAGCAGCCAGCCGTCGAAGATCTTGCCGGTCGGGTCCGGACCGTCGGGTCCCAGATAGCCGGGGAAGACGGCGGGACCTCTGATGGCCAGCACGCCGGTCTGCCCGGGCGGGCAGTCGCCGGTGGGCCGGTCATCGGCATCCATGGTGACGGCCTTGATGTGCTGGTACGGCAGCCGCAGTCCGACCGATCCGGCCCGGGGCGCGAAGGCGGGGGTGGCGGCGCTGGCGCAGGTGGCCTCGGTCAGCCCGTACCCCTCCAGCATGGGCACCTTGACCCGCTGCTCGAAGTCGGTGCGCACGCGGCCGGGCAGTGGGGCGGCGCCGACGGCGCCGGCGCGCAGGCTGGAGATGTCCACCCCGTCGGGCACCGGCGGCAGACTCGCGTAGACAGTCGGCACGGCCGAGAACGCGGTGACCCGGTAGCGCTCGATGATCCGCCAGAAGCCGGCCATGAGGGCCCGGTCGCGGTAGCCGAGCGGGCCAAGGCTGACCACCCCGGCGCCGTGCATGAACGGCGCCAACCCGGTCACGTGCACGGCGTTGACATGGAACAACGGCAACCCGGCCAGCGCCACCCCGTCACCGCCCGCGTAGGCGCCCGAGCAGCCGAGCACCCAGGCCATGTAGACCTCCATGGCGTGCGTGTGCGGGGCGATCTTGGGCGTGCCGGTGGTGCCGCCGGTGTGAAAGTACGCGGCCAGGTCCCCCGGCTCGGGCCGGTGGGAGGTGATCAGGCGGTCGCCGGGCTGTTCGGCGGCCAGCCGCTCGAAGTCGCCGCCCCGCATCGTCGCGGAGGCGTGAACGGCGTCGAGGGAGGCATTGCCACCCACGACCAGCAGCGCGCGCAGCCCCGGCAGCCCCCGGGCGACACGCAACGCCTTCTCCCACAGACCGGGCAGCATCGCCGACCCGGCCACCACCAGAATCTCGGCCCGGGTGAGGGTGAAGATGTCGATGATGTGCTGCTCGGCCAGCATCGGGTTGACCGGGTTGGCCACGCCGACGGCCTGGGCGCCGAGCAGGGCGGCGTAGGTGTGGCCGGAGTTGGGCAGCAGCAGGCCGATCGTTCCGCCCGGCATGAGGCCCAGACTGGTGTAGAGGTTGGCGGCCTGATGCACGCGGGTCAGCAGTTCGCCGTAGCTCCAGGTGGCATCCGCGCCTTCGCCCAGCAGGTGCAGCGCGGGCGCGTCCGGGGTCGCGGTGGCGGTGCGGGCCAGCAGCTCATAGGTGGAGGCGGGCAGGTCCCGCTCGGTCAGCGGCACCGCCTCCACCAGCGGTAGGTCCTCGGGGACCAGCACCAGCGGCCGGTTCCCGTCGGTGTGGTGGCTCATGTGCTGTGCGCTCCCGCCATCAGCGCGGCCAGGTCTTCGGGCTCGATGAACGACGGCGGCACCGGCGGCCCCCAGCTGTAGAGGATGCGCATGTCCTGGAACACCTCGGGCTTCCAGATCGCCTCGTCGACGACGCAGTCCAGGTCGCTGTAGTACTCGGAGAAGTTGCCGGCGGGGTCTTTGAGGTACCAGAAGAAGTTGGAGCCGATGTGGTGCCGTCCGAGCCCCCACACGTGCCGTTCGGGATGCCCTTCCAGCATGCGGTGAGCGCCGCGGCCGATCTCGTCGACGTCCTCGACCTCCCAGGAGGTGTGGTGCAGGTACGGCACCGGCGCGGGCTGGACCAGCACGTTGTGGTGGTCGATCGAGCAGCGCAGGAAGGCGGCGATGCCGGGCACCTCGTCGCTCACCTTGAACCCGATGCCGTCGGTGAAGAAGCGCTGGCTGGCCTCCTGGTCGGTGGAGCCGAGCACCACGTGACCGAGCTTGCGGGGGCGTACCGGCTGCTCGCGCAGCACGCCGGGGGAGCGGGTGTCGACCCGGTCGGCGCGGCCGGGACCGTTGTAGACGGGGGCGGGCTCGGCCGGGCGGGTGATCCGGTCGGCGATCGACACCTGGACGCGGACCTTGGTGCCGGGGTCGCTCACCCGGCCTTCGGCGTCCAGGGCCAGGTCCAGCCGGGCCAGGCTCGCGCCGATGCGGGCCATGTCGTCGGGGTCGTCCACGCCGACGCCCAGCTCGACCAGGCGGCGGGTGGGGGCGTGCACGAGCCGCAGTTGCTCGCCGCCGTCGGCGGTGGCGAAGGTGTGCTCGCCGGTCGGCCGCAGGCCGAAGTCGGCGTAGTAGGCGGCGGTATCGGCGACGTTGGGGACGCCGATGGTGATGCGGGTCAGGCGGTGCAACGCCATGTCAGGCTCCCGTGAACGTGGTGCGCAGGGTTCCGATGCCCTCGATCGTGGAGTGCAGGCGCTCGCCCGGGGCCAGGAAGCGGGCCGGGGTGCGGGTGCCGCCGATGCCGCCGGGGGTGCCGGTGAAGATCACGTCGCCCGGCAGCAGCGGAGTCACCGCCGACAACTTCTCGATCAGCTCCGGCACCGGGAAGATCATCTGGCTGGTACGGGCGTGCTGCATGCGCTCGCTGTCCAGGAGACAGGAGATCTCCAGGTCGCCGGGGTTCGCGAACTCGTCCGGGGTGACCAGCCACGGCCCCATCGGCCCGAAGCCCGGGAAGGATTTGCCGAGGGAGAACTGCTGCGGCTGCGGCGGCGACAGTTGCGTGATGCGCTCGGACAGGTCCTGCCCGACCGTCAGCCCGGCGACGTGGTCCCAGGCGTCGGCCGCGGCCACCCGGTGAGCGTGTCGGCCGATCACCACGACCAGTTCCACCTCCCAGTCGGTCAGCCCGCCCTCCGGCAGCGCGACCACGGCGTCCTGGCCCGTCAGGCAGGAGACGAACTTGGTGAACACCGGCGGCCTCGTCCCCGGCTCGATGTCCGACTCCTCGGCGTGGTCGCGGTAGTTCACCCCGATCGCGAACACCTGGCGCGGCGCCGGCGCGGGCGCCTCCAGGTCGGACTCGTCGAACGGGACGGGCGCGGCGTCGGTGCTCCAGGAACGCAGCTCGTCCCAGCGCTCGAACAGGGCCTGCGGGTCGGCCGGGAAGCGGCCGCCGCCGGCCTTCTCGATGTCGACCGCGCCGTCACCGGTCAGGAGCACGGCCCGGCCGGCGAGGTTGGCAACACGCATGGGCTTCCCTTCGTCATCAGTTTGCTACGCCGATTTAACGAAGGGCCCGCCGCCTGCCGCTTGTGCCGCGGGCCCAAATTCTCGCCGGGGCTTGGGCTCTGGGCGGGCTCGATCGGGCTCAGCGCGGAGTGCGGGCGATCTCCAGCGCCAGCCGAAGCTCCAGCAGGTCCTCCGGCAGCGGACGGCCGAGCAGGCCCTCGGCCTGCTTGACCCGGTACCCCACGGTGTTGCGCGAGACGTGCAACATCTCGCCCGCCCGTTGCGGACTGCGGCCCGAGGCCAGGTACACACGCAACGTCTCGCGCAGCTCAGCCCGCCGCGCGTCAGCGCCGGCCAGCCCGCCCAGCATCTCCTCGGCGAACCACTGCGCCCGCTCCCCGCTCGCCGCCAGCAGCGACCGGACCCGGATGCCGGCATGACGGCACAACCGGGTCTCCGCCAGAAACGCCTGAGCCTCCCTGGCGCCCAGATGGCTGCGCCGGAACCCGGCCACCCCGTACGCGACCGGGCCGACGGCCAGCCGCAGCCCCATCGGCACCTCGACGTCCGCGCTGGGGGCAGAACCCGAGAGCCGTCCCGTCCACGCCCACACATCCGACGGGCCCTCCTGCACCGTCAGCACGCCGTGGCCGTCCATCGCCCGCGCCGCCTCCGCCGCGAAGCGCCGCAACACCTCGGCCGGAGTGTCGAGTTCGTCGGCGACGACCACGAACGCCACGTGGTGGCGGGCCAGCTCGTAGCCCAGCGTGCGCTCGGCCGCCTCCTGGTCGATCCGCCGCCCCGCCACGATGTCGTCCACAATGCGGTGCCGCGCCGCCTCGGTGCTGGCCTGCCAGCGGTCTCGCTCGGCGATGTACTCCTCGGCCATCCGGCTGGCATGCGTGTCGGCGTAGGAGAACAACAGCTCGCTGACCCGATGGCTCTCCGTCGTGCGCGCCGGCTCGGGTTCGGCGTCGATGGCGTCCATCAGCCGCTGGTGCAGGCAGGCGTGTCCGATCCGTACGCCGCGTAGAACCAGGTCCAGCGGCACCCCACGGTGTACGAGATCCGCGTTGCCCTCCACCGCCTCCACCGGCACGAACTCCGGCGAGGGACGGGTGTCCTGGCACAGCCCGGTCAGCGCCGTCAGCACGCTCGCCTCCACCGAGCGCCGCAACGTCTCGAACGGCGTGCGCCCGCCGCCATAGGCGGGCACTTGCCGGATGACCTCCTGTGTCATCCACACGGCCGTCTCCACCGCCCACTCCGTCGGCCCGTTGCCCAGCGTCTGACGGGCGAAGGCCAAGGTGGCGGGGGTTGCCGCAGGGGGATGTCCGCCGCCCTGAGCCCGCAGGCCCAGCAGCCATTGGCACCGCATGTCACTCACGTGGCCAGTCCTAGCACGAAAGGCCCCGCAGGCGGTGGACGGGCTGGCGCAGCGCCCCGCCGCCTCCAAGCGATGGGCACGACACCGCGCTCTGTTCCTCGAACCCGGCGACGTCGCGTCATGACGGGACTGGGTGACGGCGTGCCGGCCGTACCTCGACGAAGAGAGCCGCTGGTTTGACCTTGACGCTGCGTCAACTTCTAGCATCGGGGCCATGTCGATCACTGTTCTTGACACCTATTCCGCCATGCGGCGGATCCTGCTGGCCCCGGTCGCGGACCGCGTTGACCTGCTGCGTTCGATGCTGGAGGCCAACAGGGGCATGTACCGCTACAACCCCGGCGAGGTCGACCTGGTCGCCGTGCACCTCGAAACGTCCGGGTTCCCCATCGACCGCGACGAGGGGCGCTGCCTCGACGCGCTCGAAACCCTGGCGGCGGCCGGGGCCTGGGAGCGGATGCAACGCGCCCTCGACAACGCTCTCGCCGTACTGCTGGAGGCGACGCCGGGGCTGGAGGCCCCGGACATCACCGTGCTGTTCGTCCTCGGCGATCCGGGTGACGAGCACTTCATGGGTCCCTGCAAAGGATTGACCGGGTTCGGCGGCATCTCGGGCCACATCGCCATCACATTCTGGCCCTTCCCCGAGAACGTGGAGCGGCTGGAAGCCACCGCCGTGCACGAACTGCACCACAACCTGCGGTGGAGCCCGGGCGGGGTTGTGTGGGACCCGATGACCGTCACGGTCGGCGATCACATCGTCGGCGAGGGCCTGGCCGACGCCTTCGCCCGACAGCTCTACGGCGACGAGCTCGGCCCCGCCCGCATCGGCGTGCCGCACCTGCACGACGACGAGGTCTTCAGCAAGGTACTCACCGGGCTCGACGTGACAGACATGCAGAACTTCACCGCCTGGGTGCACGGCGACCCCAGCGCCGAGCGCTTCGGCCTCACCCCGGTGGGACTGCCGATGGGCGCCGGGTACGCCGCGGGCAACCGGCTGGTCGACACCTACCTGGCGGAAACCGGGCAGACGGCGGCGCAGGCCCTGCACGCCGACAGCTCGGAGATCATCGCAACCACGCTCCGCCGCGGGTAACACTGGAACGATGGAGTGGACGATCCAGGAACTCGCGACGAGGGCCGGCATCACCAGCCGCACCCTGCGGCACTACGACCGCTTCGGACTCTTGGCCCCGTCCCGGGTCGGCGAGAACGGGTACCGCTACTACAACGCCACCGCGGTCGCCCGGCTCCAGCGGATCCTGCTGATGCGCCGGCTCGGCATGGGCTTGCCGGCCATCGCCGAGGTCCTGGCCGACGAAGTGGACACGGGCGACGGGCTCCGCGCCCACATCGCCGCACTGGAAGAGGAACGAGACCGCATCGAACGGCAGATCCGGTCTGTACGTCACACGCTCGAGGCCCTGCAGGCGGGGGCGGAACCGCGGATGGACGTCATGTTGGCGGGGTTCAACGACCACTACAAGGACGAGGTGATCTCACGCTGGGGCGAGCGGGCGTTCCAAGTGAGCAACGACTGGTGGCACGGCAAGACCCTTGACCAGCAGCTCGCCTGGAAGCAGGACGTCGAGGACCTCGTCGCCGCATGGGTGGCCGCGGCGAAGGCCGGGGTTTGCCCGACATCGGAACACGCTCAGTCACTGGCCGCCCGGCACGTCCGGTGGCTGAGCCAGATCCCGGGCACCCCCACGGCCGAGGGCGACCGGGAGTGCTCGATCTCGATGGTGAAAGGCCTAGGGGACATGTACGTAGACGACCCCCGCTTCGCCGGCATGTACGACGATGCCGCGGGGGCGAGGTTCGTCCGCGACGTGCTGCACGCGTACGCGCGGACCCGGATGTAGCTCGTAGAGGAGGCGGTCGAGCGCTACGACTTCCGAACCGCAAGGCGATGGCGCCGTCGCTGTGCCTGACCACATCGAGCAGGTGATGCCGCGGCAACGGGAGGCCTTCGTGGAGACGGTGCTGGAGCTGCTGCCGTTGCCCAGCACCGAAGACGACGGCGATCTGGAATGGCGGGTGGAACTCCTGGCGGCAGGACAGAGGTCACTTGCCGGCCTGCCGCTCGCGCAGGTACCAGGCTGCGATCGAGTATGGCGGTGCCGCGGCCTGGGAGCGGGCGGCATGCTCGACGATCGCGTCCTGCATGAAGCGCAAGTCGGCGGGTCGGGGGTATGTGGCGTAGATCGGCTGGAGCATCGCGGTGCCGAGGTCGGTGAAGACGCCAGCGTCGGTAAAGATACCTTTGTGGGTCAGATAGGTCAGCAGTCCGCGCCGGTCGGCAATGCCCAGGGAGGAGTGCAGGGCAATCGATTCCCACACCCGGTCGACGTCCGCCGCGGCGATGCCGTGCTCGGTCAGCACGGATGCCGCCAGATCGGCGCCTTCCACCTCGAACCGGGCCTGGCCGGCCGCGAGGGTGCCCAGCCCCAGATCGTGCATCACGCAGGCGGCGAAGAGCAGGTTCTCGTCGTAAGCCGCGTCGTTCAGGCAGCCTTCCTGCTCGGCCAGCAGGCGGGCGAACAGGAAGCTGCGGATGCTGTGATCGGCGATCGGCGTGCTCTCCGACTTATGTACGAGGGCGAGGCTCGCGTCGGCCAGCAGTCCCGTGGGCAGGGCGAGGATGTCATTCATGCCCCGACCGTATGAGCGCGGAACAAGAACGAGAAGCGGCCCGAGTGCCTTGCATCGCCAGGATCGGGTCATGCCTTCGACGAATTGACTCCGAACTCCCATAGCTCCGGCGAGCCGCCACTCGGTTGATCAGTGGGTACGGCGCGGAGGTGCCAGAACCTCTGTGACCTCGGCGACGACCCGCAGGTCGGGTTCGGCTACGAGGGTGGCGGGCAGGCCACGGCGAACATGGGCGAGCAGACGGCCAGGGTGGCGGGCTCGATCTTCAACCTGCCGGACAAGATGGTCGGCATCTGGCACGCGGCCTTCTCCGGCGAGGTACGCGACCCCGAGGGCCCGGTGGGCATGGTCGGCGCGGGCCGCTTGGGCGGCGAGATCCTGGCCTCCGACTTGTCCAACGAGGAG
The DNA here is from genome assembly GCF_043197155.1 of Nonomuraea sp. NPDC049269. NCBI lineage: Bacteria > Bacillati > Actinomycetota > Actinomycetes > Streptosporangiales > Streptosporangiaceae > Nonomuraea > Nonomuraea sp. NPDC049269. The sequence goes on along the minus strand of NZ_JBICSO010000010.1, from coordinate 348,579 downwards.
AAGATCGCCACCTTCGTCGGCCTGCTGGCCGGTTTCAACCTGGCGATCGGCATGTTCAACCTGATCCCGCTGCTGCCGCTCGACGGCGGGCACATCGCGGGCGGCCTCTGGGAGGGACTCAAGCGGGCCTACGCCAAGGTCATGCGGCGGCCGAAGCCCAAGTACGTCGACGTCGCCAAGGTGCTGCCGCTGACGTACGCGGCGGCGCTGGTGATGATGATCATGGCAGGCCTGCTCGTCTACGCCGACCTGGTCAACCCGCTCACACTGACGAACTGACGTTCTCGTGAGTAGATGATTGCCCACTTTCCGCTTCTAGCCCGGCTCGCAATGCCGACTGTTCGACGACAGGGCGGCCTGTCGCGAGTTCGGCAACGTACTTGTAGGCCCCCACTCGGGTCCGTGTCACCGCACCACAAACCCGGACGGGTGCACCGCGGACCGTCAGCCCCGACCTGGGCGGGCCCGATTCGAGGGCGCCGGCTGGCTTCTCCGGCGACCTACCCGTCTCAGCGGAGATGACCGTGCAGGAACGTGTGGATGCCCGCGGCGACTGTCTCGGTAAGCTCTTCGGCGGACAGAGCAGCGTGATGCGCCGGCAATTCGGCTGAGATCAGCAGCAGCAGGTGCAGTGCCGCGCGGTCGGGGTCGTCGATGCGCAGCAGTCCCCGGTCGGCCAGCTGTCGCAGGTGACCGGCCAGCTCTCGGCGGACACGCCGTGGCCCGGTCTCCTGCCAGGCGTCGATCGCTTCCTGAGGGATGTGGCCCGCTTCGGCGTTGATCTGTCCGACCATGGAGAAGTGGGCGGCGCTGTCGGGCATTGGCGTCGCCCAGTCCCGTCCGAACTCGATGAGGTCGGCCTCCAGGTCGGTGACCTTGCGCAGGTGGCGGTCGATGATGGCGATCTGGACGTCGGCCGCCCGCGTGGCGCTCTCCTGAATCACGGCCAGGAACAACTCGGCCTTGTCGGTGAAGTGGTTGTAGATGGTCCGGGTCGACACACCAGCCTCAGCCGAGATCGCGTCGATGCTGGCGCGCGTGTAGCCGTCGCGGGCGAACACCGTCAGGGCGCCGTCCAGGATCGCCTGCCGCTTGCCGACCAGTCCTCCGCGAGGGCGAGGCGTCGTGGTGTTTTCCCTGGTCATCCCAGATCCTCCAACATATTTACAACAATCGTTTTACTTTTTGCCATACACGTTGTACTTTACCTCGTGCCGCGGCCCCGCGACACACCATGAGGAGAAATACGCATGATCAGGATCGCCATCGTCATCGGCAGCACCCGCCCCCGTCGCCGGAGCGCGGTCGCGGCCCGCTGGGTCGCCGAGGTCGCCGCCCGCCACCTCGCCGTCACCTCCGGAGAAGCGACCTTCGAGATCGTCGACCTGGCCGAATACGGACTGTCGGTGCTGGATGAGCCCGTGCCCGCGCTGTTCGGCGACTACCAACACGCGCACACCCACCAATGGGCCCAAACCATCGCCTCCTTCGACGGGTTCGTCTTCGTCACTCCCGAGTACAACCACTCGGCCCCGGCCGCGCTGAAGAACGCCATCGACTTCCTGTACGCCGAGTGGAGCAACAAGGCAGCCGGCTTCGTCAGCCACGGCGTGCACGGCGGCGTGCGTGCCGTAGAGCACCTGCGGCAGGTCATGACCGAGCTCCAGGTCGCCAATGTGCGCACCCAGGTCGCTCTGTCGGCCTTCACCGATTTCGAGATCACCGATCCGGCCGAGCCCGGCGCGATCGCCCCCGGCCCACACCAGGAGCCGACCCTGAACGAGCTGCTCGATGAGGTCATCGCCTGGTCGGACGCCCTGAAGAAGCTCCGCGAGGCAGCAGGTCCGGCAGTGGCGGCGTGAGCATGCGATACCGGCTGCTGGGCCGTACCGGACTGCGGGTCTCCGAGGTCTTCCTCGGCGCGATGACGTTCGGCGAGGAGCAGATCGGCGCCTCGCCGCAGGATGCCCGCCGCATCTTCGACCTGTACGGCGAGGCTGGCGGAAACCTCATCGACACCGCGAACTTCTACTCCGAAGGGCGGAGCGAGACCATCCTGGGCGAACTGCTGGCGGGCCGTCGCAACCGGTTCGTCGTGGCCAGCAAGTACACCGTCTCCCGCGACGGCGGCGACCCCAACGCCGCAGGCAACCACCGCAAGAACCTCACCCTGTCCCTGGAGGCCAGCCTGCGGCGACTGGGCACCGACTACCTCGACCTGTACTGGGTCCACCTGTGGGACAGGCACACGCCGATCGAGGAGACCATGCGGGCGCTGGACGACGCCGTGCGTGCCGGGAAGATCCTCTACGTCGGCATGTCCGACGCCCCGGCTTGGGTCGTCTCTCACGCCAACACGCTGGCCGAGTGGCGCGGCTGGACCTCGTTCGCGGCCATCCAAGCCCCATACAGCCTGCTCAACCGCGACATCGAACGCGAACTGCTGCCCATGGCCCAGACGTTCGGACTGACGGTCGCTGCCTGGGGACCGCTCGCCCACGGCGTCCTGTCCGGCAAGTTCAGCTCTGCGGCGGGGCCACAACAGGCCACGCGGATCAGCCCGCGCTCACTTGGAGCCCGAGAGCACACCGTCGCCCAGGCAGTGCGAGGGGTTGCCGACGAGATCGGGGCCTCCTCCGCGCAGGTGTCCATCGCCTGGACTCGTGCACGCTCGCGGGCCGTACACCCGATCCTGGGCGCCAGAACCGCCGAGCAGCTCAAGGACACGCTCGGCGCCCTGGACCTCACCCTGCCCCAGCACACGGTGCGACGCCTGGAGGCGGCCACCGACTTCACGCTCGGCTTCCCCGGAGATTTCCTCGCCCAGGCCGACCCGGCGGTATTCGGCGAGTCCGCTGCCAGGCTCGACGGAGGACGCCTCCCATGAGCGTGGTGGTCACCCACCGACGTCAGAGCCGTCCCGCTGTAACCCTGGCCGCGGTGCTGCTGGGCTTCCTCACCTTGCCGATGCTGATGTCCGGCACGACCGTCGCGCCGTCGCTAGACGGGCGCTCATGCGAGCATCCGGCGTACCCGCTCATGCGAGATCCCGGCGCTCGTACCGATCTTGCGCAGGCCCCACCCCTCACCCCGCGCGTCCGCCATCGCCACCATCAGCGCCGCACCGGTCACCTTGTCCAGCATCGCAGTGCCAACGGATGTGACGCTGAACCCGGTTCGCCGTTCCACTCCTACTGGCAGGCCAGCACCTGACCGCGCCCCGGCTGGGGCTGTCTTCAGGGGGCGTCATGTGTCGTGGCGTGCCAACTTGACCAAGGCGAGGAAAGCCACGAAGACCACGGTGAACAGGTTGATGGTCATCATCGTCTCGTTGAGCGCGTGCGCGTTCCAGACTGCTCCGGTCGCATCCGTGATGTCGTCGCCCGAGGCGGCCACGAAATAGGGGATGGTGCTGAGCCCAAGCCCCGCGTAGACGAGAACCGACTGCAGCGACGGTTCGAGCCTGGAGCTTCGCACGGGTGCCTGGCGACGGGCCAGGTACAGGGCGAAGATCTGGAAGAACAGGTAGGTGACCAGCCACCAGCCGAGGTAGTTGGTGTAGGGGACGCCGAACACGCCGCCGCTCCGCTCCCAGATCCACACGTGGTTGCCTGTCGAGGCGATCGAGTCGCTGCCGAGGTCGAACATCGTCATGATGGCTGCTGCGGTCATGGGCAGGGCGACTACGTTGACGCGGTGCCCGGTGCCCGCCCGCCAGGAAAGCCGGGTGTCCGCCTCGTCGAGCAGGACGTTGGCCACCTGCCAGCACAGGTAGCCCAAGCCGAAGTAGACGGGGCCGATGAAGATCGGCACATCGATCAGCTTCGGGCTACCGGTGTAGTGATAGTGGCCGAAGGGGAAGCCCGTGGAAATGCTGAGATTCTCGAAGAAGTTGCTCACCACGAAGGTCACGGCAAAGAAGAGCAGCAGCGCCTTCGCACCGTAGCGACGCACGCCGTAGATGAACGCCAGCGGAATCGACAGCAGCAGAACGAACATGTAGGGCGCCGACCCTGAAAGCGGTGCTATCAGGGCCACCGCGAGCGCGGCAGCCGTCAGTACCCAGGTGATCACTCTCCAACCGTCGAGCGCCGACCGGCGCGGTAGCCCGCCGTGGGTGCCGGTGGCAGTGGTGTCCGAGCCTGTCCTGGCGGCGCCGAGAGGTGCGGGTCGGCCGACTGCCGGTGCTTTCCGTTCGTGAGTGGAGTCGGTAGTGGTCATTGCGGAACTCCATGGTTGGGTGAGTCCCCCCGGCAGCGCCGGCGTCCGGGCAAAGATCAACCTTCAGTCAGGCTGACGTGCGCACTGCGCACCTCGGTCGGCCGTGTCGCAGGGGGACGGTCAGCGGGAGGTGAGGGGGGTTTCGGACTCAACGCGGGTGAGCTTTTCGGGGTTGCGGACATAGTAGAGACCGGTGACGCGGGCGTTCTCCACGCGGAAGGCCAGAACGCCGTCGATCTCGCCGTCCAGGCGCAGGATGAGTGCGGGGTTGCCGTTGACCGTCGTGAGCTCACTGGTGAAGGTGCCGCCGGCTTTGACGATGCTGGCGGCCATGTAACGGAGGACCTTGTCATCGCCGACGACCGGCCGCAGGGCCGCAAGCCTGAGTCCGCCGCCGTCGCTGACGAAAACAACATCCGGGGCGAGTACGCTCAGCAGCCCCTGCAGGTCCCCGGTCACGAGCGCGTTCTGGAACGAACTCAACGCTGCACGGGCTTCTTCCGGGGAAGCCGGTGTGCGCGGCCGGCGGGCGTCGACGTGCCGGCGGGCGCGGTAGGCGAGCTGGCGTGCGGCGGCGGGGCTCTTGCCGATCGCGGCCGCGATGTCGTCGTAGCCGATGTCGAAGACCTCGTGCAGCACGAAGACGGCGCGTTCGGTCGGTGAGAGGGTTTCGAGGATGAACATGAGTGCCAGCGACAGGTTCTCGGCCAGGTCGACGTCCTCGGCCACGTCCGGCGCGGTGAGCAGGGGCTCGGGCAGCCAGGGGCCGACGTAGGCCTCCTTGCGCCGTTTGAGGGTGCGTAGCCGGTTGAGTGCCTGCCGGGTCGTGATCCGTACCAGGTAGGCGCGTTGGTCCTGCACCTGCGTCAGGTCGACCTTGACCCACCGTAGCCAGGCCTCCTGGAGGACGTCCTCGGCGTCCGCCGCCGATCCGAGCATCTCGTAGGCGACGGTGAACAGCAGGTCGCGATGGGCCACGAAGGCCTCGGTCGCGGGGTCGGCGGGGTGGTCGTTCATGTCGTGCGCTTCGCTCTCTCGCGGTCGGCCCCATATGCCGGAAGCAGGCCGTGGAAATGTACCCAGGCTGAAGCCGGGTTGTCGGCAGCAGCCTCCCCACTGATCTGGTGGGAATGGCGCCCCGGCCGCGGCATACGAGACTGCGGCGTTGTGTGCTTGGGCCGGACCAGTCGGTCCGGCCGAAGGAGGGGACTTGGCGGCTATGCCGCGCGTCCGGCGTTGGACGGCGTCGTGCGGTGATCAGGCTGAGGCGTTTCAGCTGCGCGGGAACTGGCCTTGCGTGCCCCGGACGCCAACTGGTTGAGGGGGAACCGGCAGGCGAACTCCTTGACCTTGGCACCGAGCCGCCCGCTGATGTGGAGCGCGTTCGCCCTGTCGTTCAGGTAGGAGAACTGGGTGACGCCCTCGTTCCGGCCGAGGCTGATGCACTGCCCGGCGAACATCAACCGGACGGGAGCGGGTGTTCTCCCCGCGATCCGGCGCAGGATTGTGGCCGCGGCCCCCGCGCCCAGTTGTACGGCGGCCTGGCAGCTCATCCGAAATGGCCGGTCCGTCATCGCCGCCGCGTCCCCAGCGGCGACGATGCGCACGTCGTCCACACTGGTCAGCGTCGCGTCGGTGAGCAGGCGGCCTTCGGTGTCGGTGCGCAGCCCACTGCGGGTGGCCAGGTCCGGGACCCGGAACCCCGCGGTCCAGATCGTCACCGCGCTGGGCAGCTCGCGGCCGTCGTCGAGCCGTACGGCGTCGCGTGTCACTTCCGTCACCCGCGCGCGGGGACCTTCGATGACGGTCACACCCAGCTCGGCGAGCCGGCGGGCGACCGGGCGGCGGCCCCGGGCATGCAGGTAGGGACCGAGCACGTTGCCGCAGACCAGGGTGACCTCGCGACCCAGTTCGGCCAGCTCGGCGGCGGTCTCTATGCCGGTCGGGCCGGCTCCGACCACGGTCACCGGAGCCGTCGCGGGCGCCGCGGCCAGCGCCGACCGCAGTCGTCGCGCCCCCTCGAGGTCCGACACCGAATGAGCGAACTCTGCCGCTCCGGGCACGCCGGGATCGGCGGCGCCGCTGCCCACCGCGTAGATGAGGTAGTCGTATGAGAGCGTGCCACCGCCCGCCAGCGACACCCGGCGCTCGGCAGCGTCGATCCGGGTCGCGGCGTCGACCATCAGCCGGACGTTCCCGCCCAGAACCTCACCGAAGCCCTCGACCGCGTCATCGGAGCCGGTCACGAGCTGGTGCAGGCGGATCCGCTCGACGAAGTCGGGACGTCGATTGACCAGGGTCACCGACACGCCATCGCGCCGAGCCAGGCGATTGGCCGCCATCACGCCCCCGTACCCGCCGCCGACCACGACCACCTCGACGTTCCCGTTCATCATGTCTCCCTCGTGTTGTGGACTCGGCATAGAGACACCAGCCGCGCATCCGGCGTAACGGCCCGCGGATGAGACGTAGCGCACATCGGACGCGGCGGGTTCAGCGGGTGACCCGGGCCTGGCGGTACCGGCTACGGAAGGTGGCTGGTGTGGTGCCGGTGCGCTGGATGAAGTATTTGACGAAGTTGCTGGTGTCGAGGAAGCCGAGGCGGGTCCCGATGCCCGCGACGGGTTCGTCGCCGTGGGCGAGGAGGCGTTTGACCTCCAGCACGACGCGACGGTCGATGAACTCCTTGGCGCCGACGCCGGCCGCGGCGAGCGCGGCCCGGGTCAAGGTGCGCGGCGAGTATCCGAGGAGGCGTGCGTAGTGTCCGACGTCGCGGGCCCGGGTGAAGTCGGTCTCGACGGCGGCGCGGAAGCGCTGGAAGGTTTCCGCGTGCTCGGCGGGCAGGGTGCCCACGGGTGCGGTCAAGTGGGTCAGGCGCAGCAGGAGCACGGCGAGCAGCCGCTGGAGGATGGCGGAGCGGGTGGGGGCCGGCATGTGGGTGGTGCCGTATTCGTGGGCGAGGTGGTCGAGGGCCCGGTGCAGGGCGGGGGCGTCCTCTCCGGTGATCTGCCACAGGGTGCGTCCGAAGGGGTCGTCGAGACGGACGTCGGTGGCGGTGGCGGGGTCGAGGAAGTCGGGCTGGAACAGCACCAGAGTGCCGTTCGCCGCGCTGAGGTCGCCGAAGCGCTGTACCTGGCCGGGGCGGACCCACAGCCAGGTGCTGTCGGTGACGGCGTAGTCGGCGAAGTCGACCATGTGCCACAGCAGCCCCTGTTCCACCGTGAGGAGCAGGTGGAAGTCCGGGCGCTGTGCGCCGCCGGCGCCCTCGGTTTCCCGGGCGCCGTCCGCCCCGCCGTGGCGATGCATACGGCGGCGCAGTTCGGCGATCGGCATCACTTCGACACCGACCGCGCCGGCCGCCGGCGGCACGTACTGGATCTCCGGAATCGATGCTTGTCCGTTTTTCACCACGATGAGTCCTCACCGTACCTGGGCGGAACCGTTCGCGGCTCCTATCGTTGACATCAGTCGAGAGCATAAGCGGCGGCAAGGACGTCGAAGATCTCGGCCGATGTCGATGACTGACTTCTACCAATCTAAGGAGGCCTCGAATGGCAGACCGCATTCGTCTGACGTACGCGTTCGACGCCTACTGCGGCTGGTGCTACGGCTTGGGCCCGGCGCTGCGGCAGTTCGCTGACGGCAACGCGGACCGTATCGAGCTGCGGGTGTTGTCCGGGGGGCTCTTCTCCGGCCCGCGCGCCCTGCCCGTGGCGGCGTACCCGCACATCCCGGACGCCACCCAGCGTATCGCCGCCGCCACCGGGGTCACCTTCGGTGAGGGCTATCACCACGCCGTGGCCAAGGGGACCTTGGTGCTGGACTCCACCGACGCCGCCGTCGGCCTGGTCGCGCTGAGCCGCCAGGCTCCCGGACGTACTCTCGAACTGGCGAGCGCCCTCCAGCGCGCCTGGTGCGTCGACGGCCACAGCCTCTCCGACCTCGACGTGTACCGGTCCATCGCCGCCGGGCACGGCCTCGACGTCAGTGCCGTCATCGAAGCCTTCCTCGACCCGGCCACCCGCACCGAAGCCGAAAGCGGCTTCCGGGAACTGCGCCGGCTCGGCGTCGACGCCTACCCGACCCTGCTCCTGCACACCCCCACCGGCAACCACCGGCTCGGCGGACCGATCTCCAGCGCCCTCCAGCTCACTGAGGCCCTGGACCGGCACCTGGCCCCCGCCTCCGCCTGACCACCACGACAATTCACGAAGGAAAACACTGCCATGACGAACATCGCTGTCTTCGGCGCCAACGGCACCATCGGCTCCGCCATCGTCCGCGAGGCCCTCGACCGCGGCCACACCGTCACCGCCGTCGTCCGTGACCCCGCCAAGGTCACCGAACACCACGCGAACCTGGCCATCACCACCGGCGACGTCCTCGACGCCCCGTCGATCGCCGCCGCCGCGAAGGGCCACGACGTCGTCGTCAGCGCTGTCGGCGGCGGTGACGGCCCCGGCCACATCGCCACCATCAAGCCTGCCGCCGTCGCCCTCACCGAAGTACTGCGGACCCTCGGTGAGCAGGCACCCCGCCTGATCACCGTCGGCGGGGCCGGGTCCCTGCGCACCCCCGACGGCAAGCAGGTGTGGGACGCCCCGGGCCTGCCCGACTTCCTGCTGCAGATCATGCACGCCCACGGCGACGCCCTCGACTACTACCGGACCGTCAACGACGTCGACTGGACCAGCATCAGCCCCTCGGCCACGATCGAGCCCGGCACCCGCACCGGCAGCTACCGCACCGCCCTGGACGACCTCATCACCGACGACGACGGCAACAGCGCCATCAGTGTGGAGGACTACGCGGTCGCCCTCCTCGACGAGATCGAGCAGCCCAGCCACCGCCGGCAGCGCTTCACCGTCGGCTACTGACCGACAGGCGCACGGGCTTTTCGGCCCGCCACTTTCCGTGGGAAGTGGCGGGCTTCCCACAGCGTCGCCCTGCGATCAGCGATCGGTATCGCTCCTCGCACTGCCTGGATCGACACATCGACAAGCAGAACACGGCCCCGGCCGTGCGCCCGGCCGCAGCCGTTCGCCGCAAGCCCCGCAGTCCGGCGTCCTCGGACACCAGGCCAGCCTAGGGCTCGCCTGGGTCGCCGTCTGACCGAGGACCTGCGTCATCCATGGGAGAAACCGGCCGCGCGGGGTCGGCTCACTCCCGCCCGCGTCCGGCGCGGGTTTCGAAACCTGCGTCCCGCGCTTGCCCAGCCGGCCGATGAACCCAAATCCTCCAAGCCCGGCCCCGGACGCCCACCCGGCATCCCCAACTGCCGGCCCGCACCCCGCTACGACGTCGGCAAAACCGTCAAACGCGGCCGCACCCTCGCAGCACTACAACAATCCGGAGGATGGCGGGATCTTTTGTGTGCAGGTTGGCGTCGGGGTCACGCCCCTGCCGCATCCGCGATAATCGACGCATGCGCTTCCAGATCCTCGGGCCCACGATCGCGCTGGGCGAGGATGGCGAGCCCGTCGCGCTCGGCGGCCCCCGGGGGCGGGCCCTGCTCACGCTGCTCGCCCTGCATGCCGGGCGCATCGTGGGTGCGGAGCAGCTGGCGGCGGGCATGTACGGCGCTCGTCCCCCAGAGGGCGTGGCCAACGCGCTGCAGTCGCAGGTGTCCAGGCTGCGCCGATCGCTGGGCAGGGACCTGGTGGAGTTCCACCCGGCCGGCTACCGGCTGATCGCCGACCCGCAGGACGTGGACGTGCGGCGATTCGAGCAGCTCGCGCGGGCAGGCGGGCAGGCGCTGGCCGGCGGCGACCCGGGCCGGGCGGCCACGCTGCTGCGGGAGGCGCTGAAGCTATGGCGGGGCGCTCCGCTGGTCGACGCCCCGCACGCCGAGGCCGCCGCGACGGCGCTGGAGGAGCAGTGGCTGGCCGCCGTCGAGGACCGCGTGCAGGCCGATCTGGACCTGGGCCGGCATCGGGAGCTGGTCGCCGAGCTGAGCCGGCTCATCGCCGCTCACCCCCTGCAGGAGCGGCTGCGGGCACAGCTCATGCGCGCTCTCTACGGCAGCGGCCGCCAAGCCGAAGCGCTGACCGTCTACGACGAGGCCAGGAAGATCCTGGACGAGGAGCTCGGCGTCAAGCCGGGTCCCGAACTGGCCGCCGCGCACCTGGCCGTGCTGCGGGCCGACCCGGCGTTGGGCACGTCCGCGCCACGCACGGCCGTTGAACGGCACGGGCTGCGGGCGCAGCTCACCAGCTTCGTCGGCCGCGCCGAGGAGCTCGCCCAGGTCGGCGCGAGCCTGCGGGTCGCCAGGCTGATCACGTTGATCGGACCGGGCGGCGCGGGCAAGACCCGGCTCGCGATCGAGGCGGCCGAGCAGGAGCCGGGGGACGTCTGCTTCGTGCCGCTCGCGCCGGTCTCCGACGTCGCGGACGTGCCCAGGGCCGTGCTGGCCGCACTCGGCATCCGCGACGCCCTGCGCACACCGCCGGCGGGACCGGTCGTGGAGCCGGTCACACGACTGGTCACCGCGCTCGCCGACCGCGAGCTGCTGCTGGTGCTGGACAACTGCGAACACCTCATCGCGGCCACCGCTGAGCTGGCCGACGTGCTGCTGGCCGCCTGCCAGGGGCTGCGGGTGCTGGCGACCGGCCGGGAGGCTCTGGGCATCACCGGCGAGGCGATTCTGCCCGTGGCGCCGCTGCGGCTGCCGCCGCCCGAGGCGGTCTACCCGCTGAACTACCCGGCCGTCCGGCTGTTCGCCGACCGGGCCGCGGCCGTTCATCCGGGCTTTGCCGTGGACAAGGGCAACGCTGCGCAGGTCGTGCGCATCTGCCGGTCGCTGGACGGGCTGCCGCTGGCCATCGAGCTGGCGGCGGCGCGGCTGCGTACGCTGTCGGTGTCCGACGTGGCGGCGCGGCTGGACGACCGGTTCCGGTTGCTGACGCGCGGCAGTCGTACGGCGCTGCCCCGGCACCAGACGTTGCGCGCGGTCGTCGCGTGGAGCTGGGACCTGCTGGACGAGGACGAGCAGCGGATGGCCAGGCGGCTGACCGTGTTCGTGGGCGGCGCGCGGCCCGAGGCGGCCGAGCTGGTGTGCGGTCTGCCGGAGGAGGTGCTGTTCTCGCTGGCGGAGAAGTCGCTGGTGGAGTTCGTGGGCGGGCGTTACCGGATGCTGGAGACCATCCAGGCGTTCTGCGCGGAGCGGCTGGTCGAGTCCGGCGAGGTGGAGGCGATGCGTGACGCGCATGCCGCGTACTACCTGGACCTGGTCGTCGCGGCCGACGCGCGGCTGCGCACCTGCGAGCAGCTGGAGTGGCTGGCCAGGCTGGACGAGGAGAGCGACGACCTCAGCGCGGCCGTGCGCTGGGCGACCCAGTCGGGGCGGCTGGAGACGGCGCTGCGGCTGCTGGCGCACAGCGCCTGCTACTGGTGGATGCGCGGCAACCGCACCGCCACCGCCGGTCTGGCCGACGCGCTGCTGACCATGCTGGGCTCACACCGGTTCGACGGCATGGAGGAGGAGTACGTCATGTGCGTGCTCGTCACTGCCTGGGCCGGCGAGATCGACGACGAGCTCCGTGCCCACCTGCAGGAGGTCCGCGAGCTGCTTCCGCTGACCTACGTGCCACAGCGCGTCGAGTTCCTGATGATGCTGCTGTCGATGTTCACGGGACCGCCCGGCGACTTCATGGACGCCTACGGAGAGGTCATGCGGAAGTCCGCCAGTCTTTCCCCCTGGCAGGCGGCGCTGGCCATGGCCGGCTGGGCGTTCGTGCTCGACGTGCTCGGCGACGTGGAGCAGGCCCTGACCCATTTCGAACGGAGCCTGGCCGCGTTCAAGGCCATCGGCGAGCGCTGGGGCACCGTGCTGGTGCTGTCCGGACTTGGCTCTCTGCACCAGAAGCAGGGCGACCACCGCAAGGCCCACACCCTGGCCGGTGAAGCGCTGGCGACGGCACGCGAGCTGGGCGCCGGGACGGAGATCGCCGAGGCGCTGTGCCGGCGGGGCGACGCCCTGCTGAGCCTGGGCGATCCGGCGGGCGCGGGGGCCGACTACCAGCTGGCCGCCGAGCTGTCGCGCAGATACGGCTCCATGGAGACGATGGCTTGGGCATATCTCGGTATGGGAGAGGTGGAGCTGTCACGCGGCGACCTGGCGGAGGCGCGCGCCCTCCTCGCCCGGGCCCGTGACGAGTGCCCCGCGGAGTGGTACAGCACCGAGGACACCCGCACGCGCATTGACGCCGCGCTGACCGAGATCAGCCGGATGGCCGGCGAACGGTAGGCGCACGGTCGGTACGCCTGCCGGGAACCTGTCGTTGCAGGCACGATCAGTGAGTACCACCACGCCGATTAACCGTAGTTCAGGGCGGCTCGCGCACGGCGTCCGACCGCAAGTCCGACACGGTATGCCGCCGGTCAGTGCGCGGTAGGTGAGTGGTAAGCGCCTGACCCCAAGCTCCGTGCATGACTGATTTCGCGAAACCAGCACATCACGCCACGCCGCCGCCTGCCGTACAGAAGCTGCGGCTGTGGAAGCGCCCCTGGGTCGTGCCGCTGATGCTGGTGGTGCTCGGCTTCCTCGCGTTCTCCATTCCGCCCTATACCTCGCTCGATCCGGCCTTGTCTCGCGTGCCGCCGCCAGAAGGCTTTCCGCTCTACTATCCCTTCCTGGCCGCGCATGTGATGTTCTCCTCGGTGGCGTTACTGACCTGCGGCTTGCAGGTCTGGCCGTGGTTCCGGGAGCGTCACCCGGTCGCGCACCGCAGGATCGGACGCGTGTACATCTTCGGTGGGGTTATACCGGGCGGTCTCGCCGGCTTCGTCGTGGGCGCGAGCACCCCGTACGGCGATGGCGCGCGAGTCAGCAACATGCTGCTCGCGACGCTGTGGACCCTGTTCACCGTCACCGGATTTCGCATGGCCCGCCAGCACAGGTACGCCGATCACCGTCGGTGGATGCTGCGCAGCTTCGCGCTGACCGCCTCGATCATCACCAACCGCATCTGGGGCCTGGTGATGTTCCTCATTCTCCTGCCCGAGTTCGAGACGACCTACGGCGGGGACATGCAGGAGGTGATCAAGGCATCCGCCGGCGTGACGACCTGGCTCGGCTGGACCGTCCCCCTGCTGATCGTGGAATGGTGGCTGGTGGAGCGCGGTCGCGCCCGGCGCCGCGCCGGCGCCGGGCGGCGCTCTGGGCCGGCGGATCCGCCGATGGACGCCGCAGCGGCGATGGCCTCGGACAAGGTCTCGGCAGGAGACACTCAGGCACCGTAGGAGACGAACTGGCGCACTGGCTGTTCCAGCGCTATTCGACTGGTTCTTCGGTATCTACAAGGATGTGGCCGCGAAGATCGCGTCCACACCGTCGGCCCGTTTTCGTCGGCGGCTCTCAGCTCACCGTGGTCCTCCCAGCGCGGATGCCCCGGTGGCGGGCTCTTGGCCGGCGCGATGATCTGAGAGCGTTCGGCCTGCGCGAGACGCGGCTTGCGGCCCGGTCCCGGCAGATCGGTCGACCAGACTATTTCGGTGGCACCCGTGGGTCACCCGCTACATGCGCAGCGGGCTCGGCTACGAGTTCAGCGCCCGCGACGCAGGGTGTCGGCTCCGAGTTGGAGGCGCAGTGGCGGCTCGGGGGCTGCGGCCATCTCCACGATGGAGCGGGCGGCCTTGGCGTGGTTGAGCCCCGTGGCCGCTTCACGCGTGGTGCCGGCGGTGGCCGCGTAGTCGTCGATCAGGTCGGTGCCGGCGTTGTTGGCCAGGACGTCGATGCGTCCGAACCGTTCGACTGCTGCGTCGATGCTCTCGGGGCCGGTCAAGTTCAATGGCACGGTCAGCAGCGCGTCACCGGCGTCGGGGAACTGCTCGCGGACGGTCGTACAGTTGCCGGCACCTGATGTCCTGCCGCGAGCGCCGCGCGTGATTCCAGGCCGAATCCACGAGACGATCTTGTGATAATCCAAACACTTACCGTTTTCTCCTGGGTTTTAGACGGTGTGTGAGTCGTAGAACGCCCGGTTCTGGGCGACGAAGCTCTCGACATCGAGGGGGTCGGTGCCGCCGATCTTCTTCACGAGGTTGTTCGTGCCGGCGAAGATGCCGTTGCGGTAGTCGACCGCGACGGCGAGAAGGTGCTGGATCATGTGGGGCGATGTGCCGCGCTTCTCCAGGATGGCGGCGAATTCGTCGAGGTCGATGGGCACGTAGGTCACCTGACGGCCGAGCGCCTTCGACATCTTCTCGGCGATCTCGTAGTGGTTGAGCTCCACCGGCCCGTAGAGGGGGTAGATCTTGCCGGCGTGTGGGGCGGGGTCCTCCAGGATGGCCGCGATCACCCTTGCCTGATCACTGGCAGCGATCGGGGCGTGCCGTCCGTCGGCGAAGGGAAACCGCAGCTCGCCACTTCCGTCCCACATGTTGATCAGCCACTGGGCGAAGAAGGTGGGACGGATGTGGGTGACGGCCACCGGGAAGCGGTCCAGAATACGCTCGGCGACCCAGTGCTGGCGTGCTGCGTTGCTGGCGGATTCACGGCGAGCGGAGATCTGCGACATGTTCACGATCGCCTGCACCCCGTTCTCCTCCGCCGCCACGGCCACGTTTGCCGTGGCGTCCATCAGGCCGGGAAAGATCGGGTACGTGAAGTACAGGGCATCGATCCCCTTCGCCGCCTCCGTCAGGGAGTTGAGGTCCTGGACATCGCCTTCCACGATCTGCGCCCCGAGGCCGGCAAGTCTCTCGGAGCGCTCGTCGACTCGGCGGACGAGCGCGCGAACGTGGTGGCCGCGCTGAAGCAGCAGTTCGGCGGTGTGGCCACCGGTCTTGCCGGTCGCCCCGATCACCAGAAGATTGCGTTCCGTGATGATTTTCCGTTTCTGGAGAAGTGCCGGTGCGGGGGAGTGAGCCCTTTGAGTAGGCCCCGCACCGGCTTAGGGCGTGTCCTGTAGGTCGGCAAGCAGCCATAACACGATGGCGGCGATGATGATTTCTGAGCGGTAGTAGGTGACGCGTTTGGCGTAGCGGGTGGCGATTGCACGGAACTGTTTGAGTCGGTTGAAGCAGCGCTCGACGACGTTGCGGCCGGTGTAGCGCTCGGGATCGAAGGCGGGTGGGCGTCCGCCGCGGGAGCCCTTGGCTTTGCGGCGGGCGATCTGGTCGCTGCGTTCCGGGCTGGTGAACGCGATCCCGCGAGCTCAACAATCGACCGGCTCCGCTGATCGACATCCACGCCGTTTGAACAGAGTCCCGATTTCACCCACCTCGCCAGACCACGCGGGGTTACACCGAGTGACCGGCCTCGAACGTCGAAACGATGCCGCCGACCGCAGATCGGCAGGTCCGATCGGTCCGAGCGTCGATGCCGTTCCCATTCCCGGCTTCCCAGCGTCGTGTGCGCATAACGCTAGGCTGACCGGCAAAAGAGACACTCATTCATGCGATCACGAAGACCACGCGCGATCCTCGCTGCCGCGTTCTTTGCGGCGGTGACCGCGGTGGTGCTCACCAGACGTTACCGGCCGGCGCTCAAGACGACGGGGCTTCGCAACCCGGTACCCGGCCGGCGGTTATGGGTGTCGGCAGGCTGGCCGTCACAGCCGCGTCCACCAGCGGACTCCAGTTGATCGCCAACGAGCGTGAACACATCTCGAAGTCCATCGCGGCGGTTACCACCGATTCCGATATCGGTGCTGCGCTCACCGTTCGGCCGTCGGTCGCCGGCGCGACTGAGCCGTCCACCGCGTGCACCAGAGCCTGGTAGAGCAGATGCGGGCCGGCGCCGCTGTAACCCGCCGCCGAACACCGTGCCTGAGCAGAAGTGTCGCCGTTATCATTGACCGGTGATCGGCAACCTTGAGTCGTTCCAGGACGAGCTGGCCGCCAGCGGGTTTCCGCCGCTGATCAACAAGCTGGCCGGGGCCAGCTTCCGGGGCGGGATCGCCACCCGTGACCTCGGGCCGCTGCGGCTGGTCTCCCTCGACACGCCCGAGAGCGCCTGCATCGGGCGGGAGCGCGACGCCTCCGACGGCGAGAACCTGGCGGTCAAGGTGATGACCCGGGGCCGGACGCGGATCGAGCAAGGGCGCGGCGACGCCGAACTCGGGCCGACCGACCTGGTACTGCTCGATCCCACGCGTACGCTCCGGTTCGAGAGCACCGCCGCGGCGCACGTCACCATCCTGGTTCCGCGCCGGGAGCTTCGGATCCGGCCCGCGCAGATCGACCGGCTCATCGGCGTACGCATCGACGGCAGCCACGGCCCGGGCGCTCTCGTCTCCGTGCTGGCCCGGGAGTCGGCGTGGTCGGCGACCGAGTTCCGCGAGGCGGAGGCGCTGCGGTCGGCGGCGGCCGTCGTCGAGCTGATCGCGGTCGCACTGGAGGCCCGGCTCGGCGACGAACAACCGGCCCCGGACGAGTGGCTGCGGAGCCGGATCGCCGGCTACATCGAGACCCGGCTGGCCGATCCCGATCTGTCCCCGCCTGGCATCGCCGCCACCCACAACATATCCGTACGCCGGCTGCACAAGCTGTTCGAGGACCAGCCGCTCACCGTCGCGGCCCTGATCCGCCGTCGCCGCCTGGAGCGCTGCCGGGCCGAGCTGACCGGAAGCGGACGTACGGTCACCGCCGTGGCCGCCCGGTGGGGATTCTCCGATCCCACCCATTTCAGCAAGCTCTTCAAGGCGACGTACGGCTACAACGCCCGTGCACTGGTAACCAGCAACCGTGCACAGACGACCAAGACGCGCACAGCCGGCCCGGACAAGGATGGTGGTGACCAAGGCAGGCAATAGCAATAGGAGAAGTCGTGGCGAAGGTAAACATCGTCCGCCCCGGTGAGGGCGAGATCCTCGGCAGCGGGGCGCAGCAGATCCGCATCCTGGAGAACGGCGAGCACACCGACCACCGGCTGGGGTTCGCCGAGGTCACCATTCCGCCGGGCACCCCGAGCCCGTTGCAGCATCGCCACGCCCAGCATGACGAGGGCTTCTACGTGCTGGCGGGAACTTTCCGGTTCACCGTCGGCGAGGACCAATACGACGCCGGGCCGGGCACCTGGGTCATCGTGCCGACCGGGGCGCCGCACACGTTCGCCAACGTCGGCGACGAGAACGCGGTCATGCTGAACACCTTCACGCCGGACCTGTATGTGCAGTACTTCCGCGACTTCAAGGCCATGATCGATTCCGGGCAGCCGGTCAACGCCGAGACCATGCAACCGCTCTGGAAGAACTACGCCACCGAGATCTCGAACGAATACGCCTCGTGAAGCGCCTTCAATACGACCGCTACGGCGGCCCGGAGGTGATGCGGCTCGCTGAGTTCGAGCCACCACGCTCGGGTCCGGATGAGGTTCTCGTCCGCGTCCGAGCGGCGGCTTCCAACGCGCTGGACTGGAAGATGCGCAACGGCGAGATGAAGCTGATGACCGGCCGCTCCTTTCCCCGGGCGATGGGGCACGACTTCGCCGGAGTCGTCGAGGCGGTCGGCGCCGGCGTCACCCGCCTGAAGGCCGGCGACGCGGTACTCGGCCGGGCTCGGTTCCGGCAGGCGGGGGCGTTCGCCGAGATGGTGACGGCCCCGGAGAAGGCGGTCGTGCTCAAACCGGTGGACCTTTCGTACGAGCAGGCCGCCGCCCTGCCGCCCGTGGGCGTGACCGCCTACCAGGCCACGGCGGAAATCCGGCCCGGGCAGGCGGTCTTCGTCAACGGGTACCTGGGCGGGGTGAGCCGGGCCGCCGCCCAGTTCGCCCGGGCGCGGGGAGCCTCGGTCGCCGGCAGCTGCCGCAACCCTGCGGCCGACGAAGCCCACGAGCTCGGCGTCGAGCCGGTCGTGGGTTTCGGCTTCGACCCGGCCGCCCTCGCGGAACGGTTCGATCTCGTCCTCGACACGCCCGGCATGCTTCCCTTCGCCGCGGCCCGAACGCTGCTGAAGCCTGGCGGAACCATCGTCGACATCGTCCCAACCCCGGCCAAAATGATCAGAAGCGCACTGCCCGGCCCGTTCCGGGCGATGATGGGCCGGCCGGTGACCGCCGACCTGGAGGAGGTGGCCCGGACCCTGCGCCTGCCCATCGCCCGTACGGTCCCGTTGGCCGAGGCGATTCCCGCCCTGACGGAGCTGGAGCGCGAGCAGCGCCCGATGGGCGGCAAACTGGTCATCGCCATGGCCGGAAGCTAAGTGGTCTCGCCCGTAAGTTCTTCGGGGGTTCACGTAGCTGCTGGTAGTGCGGCAGGCTGGTGGGCGTAGCCGGTGGGCTGCTGGGAGTGCTCTTTCTGTTCGTGTCGCTCGATCCGGGTCAGCAGGTCCTCGAGGTCGGCGGGCCTTCGTTCTCCTGCCGGAGAGCCGCACCATTGCTGGGTCCCAGACCGATTCCGCCTCGGCGCTCTCACGGTCGCCGACCACCAGCGGGCAGCGGAGGACCGGGCTTTGTCGATCAAGGTGGTGGTCCGGGTTGGAGGTGCCGATAATGGCGTGTGCCCTTCACCGTGAGCCATATTGCAGCGATCTTGCCGATGCGGCGGTGGTTGCCCTCGTCGGCGCTGGCCATCGGGACTGTGATGCCTGACGCGCCGTACTATCTGCCGCTGCCGTTCTCGTCGGCGAGCACGCACGCGTGGTGGGGGCCGCTTGTCCTGGGCCTGCCGGCAGGTGTGGTGCTGCTGGTGCTGTTCCACCGGGTGCTGCGGGCGCCGCTGACCGTGCTGGCTCCTGCCGGGCTGCGTGTCCGGTTGCCGGAGCCGGCGCGGCCGGCGCCTGTGGCGGTGGTGGTGGCGCTGCTGGCCGGGATGGCCACGCATCTGCTCTGGGACGCCTTTACGCAGGTCGGCGGGTTCGCGGTGGCGCACTGGCAGGCGTTGCGGCAGCCGGTCATCGGCGCGCACCGGGTGTTCAACATGCTGATGTACGTCAGCTCGGCAGGCGGGCTGGTGATCCTGGCCGGATGGCTCGTGCTGTGGTATCGGCGCGCGCCGGTCCAGCCTGGGCGGGGCCCGGGGGTGGTGCTGGGCCGGACGCGCGGCGTGGTGCTGGCCGCGGCCGCGCTGGCGATGGCAGCGGGCGCCTCTTACGGGGCGGCCTCGGATCGTGCCGCGGTGAGCGACTACGACCTGGTACGAAGCATGATCTTGGGTGGGGCCGACGGAGCAGCGTTGATTCTTGCCTGCTACGTGCTCGCCTGGCACGGCTGGACGGCGTTGCGGGGCCGGGGGCCGACGCGTGAGGCGGTGGCCGCCGACCAGCCCCGCAGCGGCCGGTGAGGCCAGTATCTCCGCAGGTAATCAGCAACCCTTGAGTTTCGCTGGGCTCGGCGCAACGGCCCGTGCGGCACCAGGGCGCTCGGCCGGCCCCCGACCTCAGACGTCGAACTCGGCCTGGAGATCGCGGTCGGCGAGACCGCTGCCGTCGCCTATTCGAACAGGGACGTGTCTCCCGTGCCCCTGCGGAGAATCTCGGGTTCCTCCTGCGAGAAGTCGACGACGGTCGTCGGGGTGGCGCCGCATTCGCCGGAGTCGATGACCGCGTCCACCACGTGGTCGAGCCGCTCCTTGATCTCCCAGCCCTGCGTCGAGGGTTCGGTCTCGTCGGGCAGCAGCAGGGTGCTGGACACCAGCGGCTCGCCGAGCTCGGCCAGCAGCGCCTGGGTGACGACGTGATCAGGGATGCGAACGCCGACCGTCTTCTTCCGGGGATGCAGCAGTCGCCGCGGCACCTCCTTGGTCGCGGGCAGAATGAACGTGTAACCGCCGGGAGTCGCCGCCTTGACCTGGCGGAACAGCGCATTGCTCAGGTGAACGAACTGACCGAATTGCGCGAAGTCACGGCATACCAGGGTGAAGTGGTGGTCGCTGCCAAGGCCGCGGATCTCCCTGATCCGGTCAAGGCCCTCCTTGTTGCCCGGTCGGCATCCAAGGGCATAGCACGAGTCGGTGGGATAGGCGATGAGCCCGTCCGTCCGCAGGATCTCGGCGATCTGGCTGATCAGGCGAGGCTGGGGATTGTCTGGATGAAGATCGAAGTATCTGGCCACGTCTCGGATCCTAGGGTCCAGCACCATGGCATGACAGGCGGCCCCAGGGCGATGCGGTGTCGCCGCGCGCTGGTCAGGCGATGCTCAGGACGATGCGGCCACCCGCTGTGCCCGCCGCCTGCCGTTGCCACGCCTCTCCGGCCGACTCCAGGGGCACCACCTCGTGAGCCACCGCCAGCCGTCCCAGCGCCGCCTGTTCCGCGATCATGGTGATGGCCGCGGCGCGCTGTTCCAGGGTCAGCCCGTTGTTGGTTTGACGCGCTCCTCGGGGTGAAGCCTGAGGATTCTCGCCCGTGTCGCATGAGTTCATGCGGCACCTCGAAGGCTTCCTGTTTCATCGACCTGCGCCACTGCACGCGGTGGTCTTACCTGGTCTCCGCAGGCATTTAGCCTCTCCGCCCGTCCGGCGGTGAGGATGTTGATCGCAGCATTGACGTCCCGGTCATGGACTGCCCCGCACGAGCAGGCCCATTCCCGGACGTTCAGCGGCATCTGCCCGGCGACGCTTCCGCACGACGAGCACAGCTTGGAGGAGGGGAAGAATCTGCCGATCTTGGCGAACGTTCTGCCGTACAGGTTCGCCTTGTACTCCAGCATGGCGACGAACGTCGACCAGCCCGCGTCGTGCACGCTCTTGGCCAGTTTGGTGCGGGCGAGCCCCTTGACCGCCAGGTCCTCCACGAACACCGCTTGGTTCTCACCGATGATCCGTGTGGAGGTCTGGTGATGGAACTCACGACGCGCGTCGGCGACCTTGGCGTGCTGCCGGGCGACCTTCAGGCGAGCCTTGCCCCGGTTCTTCGATCCCTTCTGCTTGCGCGACAGCGCCCGCTGAAGCTTGCGGAGTTTCTTCTCCGCCCGGCGCAGGAAACGCGGGGAGTCGATCTTCCGCCCGTCGGACAGGACCGCGAAGTGTCCCACCCCCAGATCGATCCCGATTTCCTCCTCGGTCCCAGACAAGGGTTGTCCGTTCGTCTCGACCACGAACGAGGCGAAGTATCGGCCGGCCGCATCCTTGATCACCGTCACGCTGGAGGGGTCGGACGGCAACCGGCGTGACCACCGGACCGTGATATCGCCGACCTTCGGCAGGGACAGTTTCTCCCCAACCTTGAACCGGGCGTTGCGGGTGAACCGGATCGCCTGCCGGTTGTCCTTGCGAGAGCGGAACCGAGGCGCGCCAAACCTTGGGCCTTTCCGCCCTCCGCACAGGCTGGCGAAGAAGTGGCGGTAGGCGGTGTTCAGATCGGCGAGCGCCTGCTGCAACACCACCGCTGACACCTCGCCCAGCCACTCCCGCTCGGGCGAGGTCTTGGCCTGGGTGATGACCCGCTTGGACAGATCCACGTCCGAGATGTACGGCAAACCGGCCTGGCGAGCATCCTGCCTGGCACGCAGCCCGTCATTGAACAGCACACGCGCACAGCCGAACGCGCGGGCCAGCGCTTCACGCTGCGCGGCGTCGGGATACAGCCGGTAGTTGTAACGGAGCTGCACGCGCTGATCATATCGCTGACCTATGACCGAGAGTGGTGACACGAAAACCTAAAGACACGGCGCACGGGTGCGGTCGGCCACCACGGGCGGCCGGCCGCAGGTCTCGATCCGGGCCGTGCGCATCAGGTCGCGATGTCCGGGTACGGCAGCCGCATGTGCGCCAGCCGCCGCGCGTACTCGGTCTGGAAGCCCAGCGGCGGATGGTCGCGCTCGAACATCGCGATGAACAGCGTCAGCGTGAGGAACGGGTGCGCACCCAGCTCGAACAGCTTCGGATAGTCGTGGGTCACCAGCGCCTCGCGCTCGACGTCGTCGAAGCGCAGCCACGTGGACGACTCGCCGGAGTGGCAGCCGAGGATGCGGTTGGCGTATTCGGACTCCCACCAGCCGACGGTGGCGCGCGGCTCCTCGCGGTAGCGCTCGACCAGTTCGGCATCGCGGTCGACGGTGAAGAGGAACTTGTTCAGCAGGTATTTGCTCACGATCGGCCGCCTCCGCTCGGGTACCAGGTGAAGTACGCCTCCATGGTGTGGAACAGGTCGTACGTGTCCACGTAGTCGGCCTTCTGGCCCTCGCCCGCCACGCCCATCATCAGCATGAAGTCCATGAAGCCGTGCGTGGCGTTGCCCGGCAGGTGGAGGCTGTCGAGGGTGACCTCGGCCAGGCAGCCCTCGATGTCGCCGGAGGAGATCCATTCGACGGCGCGCCGGTCGAACTCGGGGTCGGGTCCGTGCGGCCCGAACTGGCGTGGCCCGCCCAGCTCCAGTGACAGATGCCCGGTGCCGATGACCGCGACCCGCCGGCCGGACGGCCACGACTCGACGAGCTGCCGGATGGTCTGCCCGAGCTGCACGAACCGCTTCGGCCGCGGTAAGGGAGGGGCGAAGATGTTGGTGTAGACGGGCACGATCGGCAGGTCGTTCTGCGGGCGCAGAGTGATGATCGGGCACGTGATCGAGTGGTCGATCCGCAGCTCGTTGGAGAAGGCCAGGTCGAAGCCGGCGTCCAGCCCTTCACGCAGGATGTGGGAGGACAGGTCCTCCTGCCCCGTGAACAGCATCCTGGGCAGCCCGAACTCGCGCTCCTCGTTGTAGAAGTTCGCGTCGTAGAAGGGCGCCTTCCCGACCAGGAACTGCGGCATGTTGTCCAGCCACAGCTGGTGGAAGTGGTCGGAGCCGACCATGACCAGCACATCCGGCCTGGCCCTGGTCAGGGTCTCCCTGAACGCCTCCACCTTGCGCACCCACTCGTCGGCGAACGGCGGTCGCTCCTCGCCGGTGGAGGTGCTGGCTCGGTAGTAGAAGGGGTGGTGGGTGGATGCGATGACCGCGACGAGTTCAGCCATGCGGACCTCCGTCAGCGAAGGGCTCGGGCGGGATGGAAACGTTGTTCAGGTCCACCGAGAGGAAGATGTCGTTGGCCACGGGACGCCGCAACTCCTCGGCGAGCTGCCCGATCAGCCCGGCGGTCCTGGCCAGCAGCGCGAACCCGCGCAGCAACTCCAGCGGCAGCCCCAGATCGGCCAGCGCCGCTCCGCAGGCGCCCGCGCCGTTGAGCGGCAGTGTCCTGCCCAGGACCCGCGGGTGCACGCGGCCGACAGCGGCGAACAGCGACAGGTGCGGCCCGAACAGGCCCTCCTCGGCCGCGATCTCGAACAGCCGGGGCGTGCGGGGGTCGCCGTCCTTGTGCACGTGGTGGCCGAGCCCGGGGATCAGCTGCCGAGCCTCCCGCCGGGCCCGTACGGCCTCCAGGGCGAGATCGTCCCAGCCGGCGTCGTCGGCGGGGAGCTCCTCCCGCGCGGTCAGCACGTCGTGGAGGTATCGGCCGCAGTCCTCGGTGACGCCGAGGAAGCGGGAGCCGCCGCCGAGCAGCCCAGCGGCCAGAGCCCCCTGTACGGAGTCCGGCGCCGACAGGTACGTCAGCCGTGTCACGATCGCGGTCGGCGTGAACCCGTGATCGGCCAGCGCGGCCAGCACGGCCTCGAACAGGCGTACCTCTCCCCGGGAGGGACGGCGCTGGGTGGCGAGCCAGAAGGCCAGCTCGCCGAAGCCCACCTCGCCCATCACCTCCGAGGCCAGGTCCCGGCCGAGCAGGGTGATCGACGTCGGCGACGACGCCCCGAGCGCGGTGGGGTATTCCCGCTCCCGCGTCACGTCCGCTCGCCTTCCCCGGGGCCGGTGAGCCACTTGCGCAGCTCCGCGCCGTGCTCGTCCAGCTCCGGTGGCGGCAGTGTGTAGGCGGCCGGCGTCTCGGAGAACCGGATCGGGTGCCGCGTCGTCGGCATCGCCCGCTCGCCCTCGCCCACCACCACGACAGGATCGAGCCCGAACCGCTCCGCCGCGGCGAACCCGCCGTCGATGGTGTTGATCGGCCCGCTCGGCACCCCGGCCTCCACCAGCAGCTCGAACCACTCGTCCGCGGAGCGCAGGACGAGCCGCTCGACCAGGATCGGCCGCAGCTCCTCGCGGTTGGCGGTGCGGCCGGCGTTCCTGGCGAAGCGCGGGTCCTCGGCCACCTCCGGGATGCCGAGCACCTCGCACAGCTTCCTGAACTGGCCGTCGTTCGCGGCCGCGACGATCAGCTCGTGGTCGGCCGTGGGCAGCGGCTCGTACGGGAACACGCTCGGATGCGCATTCCCCATCCGGTACGGCACCACGCCCCCGGCCACGTACGCGGAGCTCTGGTTGACCAGCCCGGTCAGCGCCGACGACATCAGGTTCACCTCGACGTGCTGCCCGCTCCCCGTGGCCTCGCGGTGGCGCAGCGCGGCGAGGATGCCGATGACGGCGTGGTTACCCGCCATCACGTCGAACACCGAGATCCCGGCCCGGTACGGCGGCCCGTCCGGGTCACCCGTGAGGCTCATCAGCCCGGACATGGCCTGCACCATCAGGTCGTAGCCCGGCACCCGAGCCCCGGCCCCGGAGCCGAACCCGCTGATGGAGGCGTACACGATCCCCGGGTTCGCGGCCCGCACCGAGGCATAGTCGAGCCCGTACTTGCCCAGCCCGCCCGGCCGGAAGTTCTCCACCAGCACGTCCGCACGCGCGGCCAGCTCCCTGGCCACCCCGGCGTCGGCTTCGTCGCGCAGGTCGAGCGCGATCGACCGCTTCCCCCGGTTGACCCCGAGGTAGTACGTGGACACCTCGCCGCGCGAGGGTGGCGTCCACGTCCGGGTGTCGTCCCCGCCCGGGCCTTCGACCTTGACGACGTCGGCGCCCAGGTCCGCCAGCAGCATCGTGGCGTACGGGCCGGCCAGGATCCTGGAGAAGTCGGCCACCAGCACGCCGGACAGCGGCCCCGGCACGGTGTCTGTCATCAAGCTCCATCCCCACGTCCGTACAACGGACGTCTGTCCGCTAAAGCGATCCCAGCATCTACGGAAGCTCGCGTCAACACTCTTGACATGGTCGAAGACGCTCATCACAGTGGCGTTGACCGTATGGCGGACAGATGTTCGCAGGCGAGGAGCATGCCATGAACGACTTCGAGGCTGGACGGCCCGTAGTGCTGCGCGGCGGCACGGTGCTGCCCATGGACGGGCGGCAAGGGGAGGGCGGGCGGGTGCTGCCCCGCACGGACGTCCTCGTCATCGGGGACAGGATCGCCGCCGTCGGCCCCGGGTTGGCGGCGCCGCCGGACGCCGTGGAGATCGACGCCTCCGGCGGCATCGTCATGCCCGGCATGATCGACACCCACCGGCACATGTGGCAGACCGCCCTGCGCGGCTACGGCGCCGACTGGACCCTCACCCAGTACTTCGTCTGGTTCTACCTGGAGCACGGCAAGCTGTTCCGGCCCGAGGACGTGCACGCGGGCAACACGCTGGCCGCGATCGAGGCGCTCGACGCCGGGGTCACGACCGTCGTCGACTGGTCGCACGGGCTCCAGACCGTCGACCACGCCGACGCCGCCGCCGACGCGCTCCAGTCCGTGCCCGGACGGTACGTGCTCGCGTACGGCAACCTCCAGCAATCGCCCGCCGAGTGGACGGCCGCGCCGGAGTTCAGGGACTTCGTGCGCAGGCGCGTCACCGGCGACGACCTGCTCGGCTTCCAGATCGCCTTCGACGTGCTCGGCGACCCCGCCTTCCCTGAGAAGGCCGCCTTCGAGGCCGCCCGCGAGCTCGGCGCCGCGGTCACCACGCACGCCGGCGTGTGGGGCGCCACCGGCGACGACGGCATCAAGCTGATGTACGAGCACGGCTTCATGACCTCCGGCACGATCTACGTGCACGCCGCCTCGCTGTCGGCCGATTCCTACCACCGCATCGCGGCCACCGGCGGCTCCATCTCGGTCTCCACGGAGAGCGAGCAGAGCGCGGGCCAGGGCTACCCGCCCACCTGGGCGATCCGCGCCCACGGCATCCCGGTGTCGTTGTCCATGGACACCAGCGTGTGGTGGAGCGGCGACCTGTTCTCCGCCATGCGCGCCACCCTCGGCGCCGACCGGTCGCGCGAGCACCTGGAGGCGCACGCCAAGGGCGAGACCGTCACGCACTGCGGCCTGCGCGCCGACCAGGTCGTCGAGTGGGCCACCCGCGGCGGCGCCCGCGCGCTCGGCCGCGACGACCTCGGCAGCCTGGAGCCGGGTAAGAAGGCCGACCTCGTGCTCATCAAGAACGACCTGTCGCCGGTCTCGTTCCCCTTGCTCAACCCGTTCGGGCACGTGGCGTTCCAGGCGCAGCGCGGCGACGTGCACACCGTCCTGGTCAACGGCCGCGTGGTCAAGCACGAGCACCGCCTGCTCGGGATCGACCTCGCCGCGGCGCGCCACGAGGTCGAGGGGACGGTCGAGTACCTGCGGTCGGAGATGGGCGAGGAGGCCTGGGAGCAGGGCATGAACCCGGACATCCCTGCGACGAAGCTTCTTGATAACCCGTACACATACACCGACTACCGCAGTGACTCCACGCACCGCCTGTGATCGGCCGCTGTGCGGACGTACGACCGTACCGACCGTCTAAAGTCGGATCAACGGATCCGAGCGAGTGAGGGCGTTCATGACACGTGGCGACACCGGACCTGACTTCATCGAGGCGCTGGCCCGCGGCCTCGATGTGATCAGGGTCTTCCGGCCGGGGCGCCCGGTCATGTCCCTGACGGAGGTGGCGGCCGCGGCCGGCCTGGCCAGGCCGACGGCCCGCCGCATCCTGCTCACCCTCCAGGAGCTGGGCTACGCCAGGAGCGAGCAGGGAGGCTTCGCCCTCACGCCCCGGGTGCTGGAGCTGGGCGTCGCCTACGTCCGTTCCATGGGGTTGTGGGAGGTGGCCAGGCCGCACCTGGAGCGGCTCGTCACGCAGACGCACGAGTCGTGCTCGATCGCCCAGCTCGACGGCTCCGACATCGTCTACGTCGCCAGGGTCGCCGTACCGAAGATCGTCACCCTCTCGGTGCAGATCGGCACCCGCTTCCCCGCGCTCCAGACGTCGCTGGGCAAGGTGCTGCTGGCCGCGCTGTCGCCCGCCGAGGTGGATCGGGTCCTGGCTGAGCCGAGCCGCTCGGGCATCGAGCCGCGCTGGCAGCCGGACGCAAAGGAACGCGAGGCGGTGCTGCGCGCGGTGCGCGCCAAGGGGTGGGCGATGACGGACGAGCAGCTCGCCCTGGGGATCCGGTCGGTGGCGGCACCGCTCAGGGACGGGCTGGGCAACGTCATCGCGGCCGTCAACGTCAACGCCCACGCCGCCGAGACCTCCATCGAGAAGCTGACCGAGGAGCACCTCCCGCTGCTGCTGAAGACGGCGAGCGCGATCAGCGCCGACTGGGCCCTGTACGAAGCCGTGCCGCACGTCACGGCTTCCTGATCGGGTCCTGTTTCAAGGCTTTGACCTGGCGTTGGATCTGCGGGGCCCGGGTGCCACGCTGAACTCCAGAGGTCTCATCGTGCTCGACTCCGTATCCGGCGCTCGATCCCGGCCCCAGGGGACGGCTGTCCGGCGGTCACCCGGTTGGCGGGGGAGCGGGGTGAGCGCGCTCGGCGTCGAGGGCGCTGATGGGGATCGTCGTGGAGGGCTTCGGGGCGCTCGGAGGCGTTCAGCGAGACGACAGAGGGCCCGGCCGACATGGTCGATTCCCGCAGGCAACCGGAGCCTCGGCAGGACTCACCCGTTCGCTCTCATAACGCTTTTCCCGTTGCTGACCAAGAAGGGGTGTAGTCGACGAAGGGAGCACGGCCGGTGCGTCGCAGACAGGCGGACATCGCCACAGATCCGGAGGCTTTCGAAGCCTTCTACCGGCGCCACGTCGACGCGATCACGTCGTTCCTCGCCCGCCGGGTCGATGATCCGAACACGGTCGCCGACCTGGTGGCGGAGGTCTTCCTCGCGGTGCTCGACTCCGCCCACACCTACCGGCCCGGACTCGGCAGCGAGATCGCCTGGCTGTACGGCGTGGCGCGCAACACCCTGTCGGCCGAACGGCGGCGGGCGTTCAAGGAGACGAGACTGGCCGATCGCGTAGGCGGACGACGACCGCTCGACTGCGACGACGTCGCCGAGCTCGAAGAGCGGATCGACGCGGAGAGCGTGGCCAGGCGGGCCTTCCAGGCCATGGCCGGATTACCGGACGGTGATCGCGCGATGCTCGAACTGGTCGTCATCGACCAGCTCACGATCGGCGAGGCGGCCACCGCTCTGGGCATCCGCCAGGGCGCCGCCAGGGCCAGACTGCACCGCGCCCGCCACACGCTCAGGAACGTGCCGGAGATGGCTCCCTTCGTCATGGAAGGAACGCGATGAACTTCAAGGAGCACGTACTGATGGAACTCAAAGCCGAAATCGTGGCCCGCAACAAGGCCCGCCGCCTGCTCGTCAGACGACGCCTGCTCGCCACAGGAGCGGTCGCCACGATCGCGGCCACGGCGGCCGTCGCGGTGCCGCTCCTGACCGGATCCGAGACCCCGGCCTACGCGGTCACCAAGAACACCGACGGCACGATCACCCTGAAGATCAACGAATTCAGGGACCCGGACCAGGTGGAGAAGGACCTGGCGAAACTCGGCGTCACCGCCGACGTCTCCTACGTCAAGCCCGGCAGCCGGTGCGCCCCCGGCCGCGGCGAGGGCGAAGGCGCCGCCTCCTTCTCCAAGGAAGAGCTCAAGAGCAAGGATCCCAAGGTCCAGAAGAGAATCGAGGAAGCGATCGCGAACTCGCCGAACGGCAAGACGTTCAAGATGGGCCGCGGCCAGGTACGGATCAACCCGCAGTACATCAAGCCGGGGCAGACGGCCGTCATGGAGTTCACCGAGAACGCGGACCAAACCTCGGGCCCGGACAAGCCCAGAGTCCTGTGGGGGTTCAGCGGCTACCTCGTCACCAGCCCGGCCAAGCCCTGCAAGGTCATCGCCGACCCGTCCTGGGACAAACTGCCCGACCCCAAGACGAACCCCGAGGCATACCCGCCACCCGGCAGCTGACCCTCGCCGGGCGGGGCCGCCTACCGTGCCCCCGCTCGGCGACCACCCTCGCCGCTACCCGGCTCCGGCCTGTGGCGGTCGATGCGCTGGGAGCACACCTGTGAGGCCCGCAGGCGGGCGAATACGCGCTTCCAGTTTGGTCTCTGTTCTGGATTGGATTCCGCATGCGCGTATACCTGACCATGGCCGCGAAGCGTCAAGGGGTGAATCTCAACCCTTATCTCTCTCTGGCTCGTTCGCTTCTGGGTGACGTGTTCCCCGTGCCGTTGGAAACAGTCGACGCCGCTGAATGGGTGGCCACGGGTGCCGCGTTGCTTGCCTGGTTCCAACGAGGAAGGAGCCGACGAGCGCCCACCGCTGATCGTGCGGGACGACCGCGGCGGCCTGGGGGTGAGCGGCACGCTCGCTGGAGAACGCGACGTGCGGTGGCTCGCTCAAGCGTCCGAACTGGGTGATGTGATGGCGGACCTGTCCGGATGCTTGTCCGTCATCCGGGTGACCGAAGAGGGAATTCAGGCCGCCACCGCAAGCACCAGGGCCTTGTCCGTCTTCCACGCCGAGAACGACGACCTGCACCTGGTGGGAACCCGCGCTCTGCACGTGCACCTCGTGGCGAACAACGGCAGGATCGTCTGGAACGAGATCGCCCTTCAAACGATGATCCGCCAGGGATACTTCCTGTCCGATGAAACCCCTTACCGAGGTGTGACAGCGCTTGGGCCGTCCTCCGTCATCACGGTGAAAGGCGGTCGCAGGAGTATCGACACGCGTGCGCTGCCACCGGCGCAACCGATGCCGACCTCGGCCAGGGCCAAGCGCAGGGCGATCAGCCAGTTATGTGATGCTCTCGCCGCCGCCGTCGAGCCACTGCGTACCGGCCCCGAATCGGTGAACCTCGCATTGACGGGCGGGCGCGACAGCCGATTGATGGCCGCGCTTCTCCACGCGGGCCGCGTCCCTTTCCGGGCGACCACCAACGGGCTTGACACGCACCCAGACGTGATCATCCCCAGAGCGATCTCCGCCCGCTTGCGCATCGACCATACGATCATCCCGCCGGTGCGGACTGAGGCGAAGGACGCCGTCCTCGTCCCGCACCCGAGCATGCGCACCTATGAGGTCATCCGCGCCTGCGAAGGCATGACCTCTGCGTACGAGAGCATCGTGGACTACCGTCCGTACTCCACAACGCCGACCATGTCCGGGCAGAGCGGCGAGATCCTCAGAGGCGGCTTCCTGTACAGCCAGGGCCAGCCCACCGGCAAGGCGATGCATCGCAGGGTCAATGACTTCTTCCTCAAGAACGAACCCTTCTTCACCGATCAGGCGAATGAGCATGCACGCGAATTGGCGGCGCCATGGCTGCGACAAGCCGTCGAAAACCCGTGGGAAGTGCTCGACCACCTGTACGTCACCTACCGAGTAGGACGTTGGCATGCCGCGGCAAGGGTCGGATCGCTGCGGCGCGGAGATCCCGTTCAGCCGTTCCTCGACAACCGCGTGGTGCTTGACGCGCTGTCGCTCGATCAACGGTGGCGCCATTCAGAAGAAGTCGTCTACGAGCTGATCAGGCGACTGGCACCCGGCCTGGACAAGATCGAACTTGACGGCAGACCCTGGCGCTTCCAAGCCGGGGAAGTGGAAAAGCGCAGATGGTGGCAATGGAAGCCGTCCGTCAGCACCGCTGTGGAACCAGCCGGGAAAAACGGCTGGAATTGGCGCACCAGCCCAGGGCCGCGCCTATCCGCTCTTCTTGGCGAATTCGTACTGGAACGAGCCGATGCTCTGAGTTCCCTCGTGCGAGGCGACGAATTGAAGGCCTTCTTCTCCGATCCCGTCGTCAAACAACCTGCACTGGCATGGAATCTCCATACCGTCGCCGCCCTGCTCACCGGCGCCTTTCCAGGAAAACCTCCGGCGGCGGCAGAACCGGTGCGAATCGAGATCCCTTACATCTAGCGGGACGTGTCTATGAATCAGTCAGTGTGCTGATGGCCGCCGTTCTGGCCGGAACGGCTGGCTGGGTGACAGCCGGGGCATCAGGAGGGAGTTTCACTCTCGTCACGGGCGACCGCGTGGTGACGGGCGAGGGCCGGTTCAGGGTGGAACCGGGGCCGGGCAGGAAGGTGCGGTACGCCACGCGGTACCGCAAGGGGCATCTCTCTCTGGATCGAGAAGAACCCCGGGGCGCCCGAGGCCGCGGTGCGGTCGGTCCAGTTGGAGATGTCCACCGACGACGGCGCGAACTGGCGCCAGGTCCCCGTCGTCCCGTCGGGAACGGGGTGGACGGCGCTGCTCTCCAACCCACGCACCCCGGGCTTCGTCTCGCTGCGCGTCACCGCGACGGACGCCGCCGGTGGCCGCGTCAGCCAGACGATCGCCCGCGCCTACGCCGTCGGATGACGAAGGAGGAACGGGGGCTGCAGCTCTGTTGAACCCCGAAGTGGCGGCCCTTTCACCTTCAGCAGGGGCCGCTCACAGCAACTGTGCGGCAAGCTCCTGCCATTGACGCAGTGGTGGCTCGTCTGGTGTGGCCGTGAGCACGTGCAAGCTGACATGGTCCGCACCGGCGTCGAGATGCTCCTCAACTCGCCGGGCGATGTCCTCGGGCCCGCCGATGGCCACCAGGGCATCGACCAGCCGGTCGTCGAGGGATTCGGCATCGTCGAATCCCAGGTCGCGCAGCAGTGTGAGCCGGTTGGGCAGGGCCGCGGCCGCGTGGGCGCGGGCCAGCTCGGCCGCGATGCGGCGGGACGGGTCCAGGACGACGAGCTGGGTGACGGCCAGCATGGTCTGGGGTCCGAGCAGGCTTCTGGCGTGGCGGGTGTGCTCGATCGGCATGCCCAGCGGGTGGGCGCCCCACGCGCGTTCGGCGGCGAGCTGGAGCATCTTCCGGCCCAGTGCGGCCAAGACCCGGGGCGCTGCGGGGATCGCCGGGCCGAACGGGGCGGTGTCCATCGCGTCCAGATAGGCGCGCATGGTCGCCACCGGCGGGCCGAACCGGTGGCCGCGCACGTCGGTCACCAGGGCGGGGTGGCTGACGCCGAGGCCGAGCAGGAACCGCCCAGGGAATGACTCGGCAAGGGTGCGCTGTGCGGCCACGGCGCTGATCGCGTCGCGGGCGTAGATGCTGGCGGTACCGGTGGCGATGACCGTCTGCCGGGTGGCCGACAGCAGCAGAGCGGCCTGGGTCATGGCCTCGCGGCCGGTCGTCTCGGGAAACCACAGGGCCGGGTAGCCGAGGTCCTCGATGGCGGCGGCTGCTTGGCGCAGGGCCGGAGCGGGATAGCGATCCATCTCGCCCGCCCAGATGCCGACCCGTCCGAGGTCGAGCGTGCTCATTGGTCCTGCTTGGCGGTGTCCTGGGCGGTCAGGAAGCCGGCGATCTGGGCGGCTCCGGTCCGCTGCAGCCAGGCGCGCAGGTCCAGCAGGCCGGGGTGTAGCGCGCGGGTGAAGGCTATGTCGGCGCGATAGCCGCGTTCGTTGAGCCAGGTGTAGGCGTAGGCGAAGTCCTCGCCGATCTGCGCGATCACTTCGATCGGGATCTGAACGTAGGGCAGCGGTCGGCCGGTGGCCTCGGAGATGGCCGCCGCGATCTGTACTGGGGTCAGTTCGTCCCCGGCCAGGTCGACCGCGCGCCCGATCCACTCGCCTGGCTGGGCGAAGGCCAGTGCGGCGAAGACGCCGACGTCGTCGACGGCCATGATCTGCTGCGGTACGTCGGCGGCGAACGCGGTGGCCACGGTGCCGTCGCGCAGGTGGTAGGCGCCGGTGTAGTTCTCCATGAAGGAGACCGGGCGCAGGAACGTCGCGGGCAGGCCCAGCCGGGTGATGTGCTGCTCGATCCGCCACTTGTTGATCGTGTTCTGCGGCAGCTTCTCGGTGTTGTGACGGCCCGCGCCGGCGAGGGAGGCGTATACCAGGTGCCGCACACCTGCGGCGTGCGCCGCGTCGGCGACGTTGCAGCCCCAGCGGACCTCGTCCTCGGCGGAAAAGCCCGCCGGGGTGCCCGGGGAGCCGACAGTGGGCTGCACGCTGAACAAGCCGTCGGCGCCTTCGGCCGCGGCGATGAGCGAGGCGACGTCGTCCATCTCGGCGCTGACGAGCTCGGCGCCCGCCAGCGCCAGCGCCCTGGCCCCAGCGGCGTCCGGATCGCGCGTCACAGCTCGTACCCGCCAACCGTCGGCGAGCAGATGCGCCGTCACGGCCCGACCCTGCAGGCCGGTCGCCCCCACCACCACGATGGTCTTCACGATGTGTCTCCAAGTAGTCGGCATGCTGAGGCCGTCCCCATAAATGGGGTGGCCCTCCGATTCTGAGTGAGTACGATATGGAGGACCACCCCACTTTTGCAAGCCCACCGGAGACCACATGCCGCAGCGCGCGCCGAATACCCATTCAAGGCCGCTGACCGCGCTGGCTCCTGCCGGGCTGCGTGTCCGGTTGCCGGAGCCGGCGCGGCCGGCGCCTGTGGCGGTGGTGGCGGCGCTGCTGGCCGGGATGGCCACGCATCTGCTCTGGGACGCCTTTACGCAGGTCGGCGGGTTCGCGGTGGCGCACTGGCAGGCGTTGCGGCAGCCGGTCATCGGCGCGCACCGGGTGTTCAACATGCTGATGTACGTCAGCTCGGCAGGCGGGCTGGTGATTCTGGCCGGATGGCTCGTGCTGTGGTATCGGCGCGCGCCGGTCCAGCCTGGGCGGGGCCCGGGGGTGGTGCTGGGCCGGCGGACCACCACCCTGCTCCGCGGCACCGCCCTCCTCTGAGGAGGTCGCATTCTCGAAAATCGCGGACGATCGACGCTTGCGTTCTACGGTGATCAATGTCCGGTGACAGCGAACCGTATGCCTATGTCATCGACGTTTGAGCTGTTCAGGAGCTGTCAGGCGTAGTGGTGGAAGCTGATCGTGCCGGACAAGGCGAAGGTGTCGGATGAACCGCATCAGGCCGGCGAGATTCGCCGGCTCAGATCGTCCAGGAAGCCGCTCAGCGCGGCATTGACCTCCTGGGGCCGCTCCAATGGCGGCAGATGTCCCGTTGCCGGCAGGTCGAGCCGCCGGGCTCCCTTGATCTTCTCTGTCAGCAGATCCGACACCGCCTGGATGCCCGGCACATCCGACAGCCCGTTGATGACCAGAGTGGGCGAGGTGATCTCGTGCAGCCGATCCTTGGCCGACAGGTGCCGCTCCGTTACGGGCCGACGATTCCAGGAACGCTCGAACACCCGGCGCATCATGGCGAACGCCAACTCCCATACCTCCGGATCGAGATCGTCCATACCGCGGTCGGGCCCGGCCACCTGCCATAGCGCATGGGCCCGGGCGAAGGCGTCGAGATCGGCGGAAACAACCTCTGCCGTCCCGCTCCGATAACGGGCCAGCCGGTCGGCAGGGACGGTGCTGTGCACCCGCTCCCGCGCTTGGGCGATCATGTCATCGGGCCATGAGTGGCCCGACAGTCCGGAGGAGATCAGCACGAGCCCGGCCACTCGGTGCGGCGCCGCCAACGCCGCCTCCACCGCGTGCGAGCCCCCCATCGAATCACCCACCAGCGCCGCCCGTTCCACGCCGAGTCCGTCCATCAGGCGCAGCAAGTCTTCATGGTGTACGAGTTCGCCTGCCGGATCGGCCGACTCGCCATACCCGCGCCAGTCGTAACCGATCACCCGGTAACGGTCGGACAGCGCGTCGCGCTGGTGTCTCCACATGCGTCGATCGGCGATCCCCGCGTGGATGAGCACCACCGCAGGACCCTCACCCACCTCGTCATAGGCCAGACCATCGATCTTCATCACGCCCCGGATCGTATGAGCCCAATCGAGGCGCCACAGCGGAGTTCGCAGCCGGCGTACCTGGTGAACCCCTGAGCCCGCTCAAACCGCGACGGGCACGAGCTCGGGTCTGTCTGCCCTGGTCATCGAGGATGTCAGGGACGAGCACGACTTCATTCGGATGATGACCCGTACTTGCGACGAGCCGGCACCGTAGACATTCCGTGAGCAGGTGCCTGGACCGCTGGAGCGCTACCAGCGGCACCAGCAGGCTCACCCGGCTGGCCGGGCGGGTAAGCGGCACCGATAGCCGTTGTTGTTCTTCCAGGCCCGACTCGGCCGAGTTGGCACGTGCGAGACTGGGTCCATGGCGACCGGTGTAGGCGCGCAGAAACGTCGAGCGGGCAGGGGCACGGGCCGGCTCCCGACGATGAAAGATATCGCGGACCATCTAGGGGTTTCGCGGCAGCTGGTGTCGCTCGTGATGAGGGGCGTTCCGGGGCCGAGTGAGGAGTCAAGAGAACGGATCCTGGCTGCGGCTGATGAGCTTGGCTACCGGCCGAATGCGTCAGCGCGGCTGCTGCGCCAGAACCGTACGCGTCTGATCGGTGCGCTTTTCTGGATGCGCAATCCGTTCCAGGTGCGCGTTATCGAGCGCTTGTTCGTTCACGCTGCGGAGCGAGGTTTCGGGCTGGTGCTGGGGCCGGCGACGTCGGATCGGCCGACCGATGTGGTGGTCGCGGAGCTGATGGAGGAGCGGGTTGAGGCGCTGGTCGCGTTCAATCCAGATCCGGCCTCGCGCGCCTTCGCGGATGCGCGCGAGCTGGTGCCTGTGGTGTGGCTCGGGGAATGGGTGGACGCGCTCGATGTCGACAATGTCCATGTCGACGAGATCGAGGGGCTTCGTCTGGCGGTCGAGCACCTCGTGGAGCTCGGGCATCGCGACATCGTCTATGTCGGCGGACGAGGTGGAACTGTGGGCCATGTTCGTGCGGAGGCGTACCGGAGTGCGATGGCCGCGGTTGGGCTCACAGAGCGCGCCGAGGTGCTCGAGAGCGATTTCTCCGAGGAAGACGGTGCCACTGCCGCGCGGTATATCTTGGGACGAAGTCACCGGCCGACGGCTGTGGTGTGTTGCGGTGACCAGTGTGCGGCGGGTGTGCTGGCGGTGTTCGCGCGGGCGAACGTCCATGTGCCGGGCGAAATCTCGGTAGTCGGGTTTGATGACAGCTATGTGGCATCGCTGTCGTATCACCAGCTGACGTCCGTGCATCAGGATGTCGAGGCGACAGTCGAGGCGACATTGTCGTCGGTGCTGGATCGGCTGGAGGGTCATGACGGGCCGCGCCGGGTCAGCGCTACGCCGACGAGGTTGGTGGTTCGGGAGTCGACGGGCCCAGCCCGGACCGGCCGGTGAACGCTCGCGCGCGCATTCACGAGCCGGCCCAGCCGGCTAGCGGACGCCTCGGATGGGGATGACGACGAGCGCGCCGACGAGCGACACGATCCCAGCGCCCCACAGGAGCGCCGGGTAGTTGTCGCCGCCGCCGATGCCGAGCAGGAGGAGTCCGCATGCGGGCGCGAGGGATTGCGGCAGGGAGTTGGCGATGTTCATGACGCCGAGATCCTTACCTGGATTGTCGGCGTCGGGAAGGACGTCGACGACGAGGGCGGTGTCGACGGCGGCATAGATGCCGAACGCGAGGCCCATGACCACCTCGGCCAGGTAGAACCCGCCGATGCTGGCCACGTAGGCGAGCATGACCAAGCCGACGCCGAACACGAGGGTGGAGCCGGCGACGAAGATCTTCCGGTGGCGCAGCCTGTCCGAGAGCCACCCCGAGACGGCCGTGCCGATCATGAGCGCGATCGTGTAGAAGAGCACGCCGTTCGCGACCGCGGGGACGGCCTCCTCCGCATTGAGGCCGAGGTGGTCCTGCATGTAGAGGAGCCGGTAGGTGGCGAACAGCATCGAGGCGAAGATGATCAGGAACCTCGACCACCACGCGAGCCCAAAGTCGGGGTGCTTGATCGGGTTCGTCCAGAACATGCCGATGATCCGCGCGAACGAGAACGGCCGAGGCGGCGTGTCAGGGATGCGCTCCGGCGAGACAAGTACGTAGACGACGACGCAGACGACACCGACGATGCCGGGGACGATGAACAGGACCGGCAGGTTGTGGACGAGCAGGACAGCGCCGTAAATGCCGGCGAGGACCGACAGGTTCTGAGCCAGTGCGAATACGCTTGAGGCGCGTCCTCGTTGCGCCTCAGGCACGTTGTCGGCGAAGCTCGCGATCAGGGCCGCCGAGGCGGCGTTGGAGGCGAGCTGACACACCAGCCAAGCGAAGGTCAGCATCAGCACGCTCGTGCTGGCTGCTACCCACGCCAGGCCGGCGAGAAGTGCGATGATGCCGCCGACGAGCCACGGCTTGCGCCGTCCCCATCGGGTCTTCGTCGCGTCGCTGAGGGCTCCGAAGACCGGATTGCCGATGAGAGCACCGAACGCGCCGATGGGCAGGACCGTGCCGACCACCGATGCGGGGTCGGCCGGGTTCATCTCCTGCGCTTTGAGCTGCATGCTGATGAACACGGGTGAGAGGATCGCCACGAAGATCCCGAACTGCGCGAGCCCGAGAGCGCCGAGATACCAGTTGCGTACCGGCTCCGCTGGGATCGGGGTCGTGGACGGGTGAGCCGGCAGATCTGTAGCCACCGACGCCTCCTTAGACGGAGTGGAGCCCTCAGCGACGCGGTCAACCGTGACCGATTTAGCTCGTGCTAACCTGAAGGTCGTCCTTACGTTAGCTCGTGCTAACTCCTTTTTCTATAGTGTTGTGAAGTGGAGCGTGGGGCATGCTGCCTTCCCATCTGCCCGACCCTGACCTCTACCTTCCCGACAGCGGCGAGCCGTCGCTACGGTGGGGGATCGTCGGGCCGGGTTGGATCGCGGGCGAGTTCGCGAAGGCTCTGCGCACTCACACGGCGCAGCGGTTGGTGGCGGTGTCGTCGCGCTCGGTCGAGCGGGCGGAGGCGTTCGCGGCCGAGCGCGGAATCGAGTACGTACTGGGTTCCACCGAGCAGCTCGTGCGCCATCCGGAGGTGGATGTCGTCTATGTGGCGACCCCGCAGAGCGCGCATCTCGCGGTCGGGCTGGCGGCGATCGCGGCGGGCAAGCACGTGCTCATCGAGAAGCCGATCACCGTCACCGCGGCGGAGGCGCGCACCCTCTCGGAAGCGGCGCAGGCTGCCGGCGTGCTGGTGATGGAGGCGATGTGGAGCCGGTACCTGCCGCAGACCTCGGTGATCCGCAAGCTCCTCGCCGACGGAGTGCTCGGGGACGTGCGGGCGGTACTGGCCGACCACGGGCAGGCGATCACCCCGGATCCGCGGCACCGGCTCTACCGTCCCGAGCAAGGTGGTGGGGCATTGCTGGATCTGGGCGTCTACCCGGTGCAACTCTCCTCCATGGTCCTCGGCGCCCCCACGCAGGTTCTCGCGGTCGGCGGGATGACGGATACCGGGGTGGACGCGTACTCGACGCTCGTGCTCACTCACGAGCAGGGCGCGCTGTCGACGCTGTACTCGTCCATCCAGGCGCGCACCGCGATGACCGGAGTGATCGCCGGGACCGAGGCGACGGTCAGCATCGATGGCGCCTTCTACGCGCCGACCTCGTTCACTCTGTCCGGTGCTGACCACTTCTCACCGACGCTGCGGTGGAGCGACCAGACCGGGCTGCGCGGCTTCGACGGACTCTCTTGGGAGGCGACCGCCCTGGCCCGATTCGTCGGCGAGGGCCGCACCGAGTCGCCCGTGCACACGCTGGAGGAGACCGTCTCGATCATCGCCACCATCGACCAGGCCCGCGCCCAGCTCGCCGGGTCCTGAAAGGGAGAGCCTGCCCATGACGAATCTGATCACCACGCTGGAGCAGCAGGAACAGGAGCTGGCTTTCGACGCGTTCGACCACGCCGATGCCTGGCGGCTCGGCTCCCGTATAACCGCGATCGCCCAGGAAGCCGGGCACAAGGTCGGCATCGACATCCGCCGGCCCGGTCTGATCCTGTTCCGCGCCGCACTGCCGGGCATCACCCCTGACCAGGACGTGTGGATCGCCCGCAAGGCCGCAGTGGTGCTGCGCATGGAGAACAGCAGCGCCCTGGTCGACGCTCGCCTGTCCGCTGCCGGTGTGAACCCGGCGGCGATCGGATGGCTGGGTGCGGACTACGCGGTCACCGGCGGATCGTTCCCCATCCGTGTCCGCGGGGTCGGTGTCGTCGCCGCCGCGACCGCGTCCGGCCTGTCGTCGATGGAGGACCATGACCTCATCGTCGCCGGGATCCGGGTTCACCTGGCGGAGGAGGCCGGCAAGTGAGTGACGAGGAGATCCCGCGGCGGGTGCTGCAGCCTGGTCAGTCCGCGCGCATCCGCATCTGGGACCGCGCGACCCGCACCGTGCGTACCGTGTTCGAGTCCCGCGACCGGCTCTACGAGGCGCCGAACTGGACAACGGACGGGCAGTTGCTCGTCAACGGTGACGGCAAGCTCTGGCTCTTGCCCGCCGACGGCCCCGCGACGGCTTCGCCACGTCAGATCCATGCGACGGGCCTGCCCGACGTCAACAACGACCACGTGCTGGCCCCCGATGGCGCCACAGTGTTCGCATCCGCGAACGACTGGCACATCTGGGAGGCCCCCCTCGCCGGTGGGGCGGCTCGCCGCGTGACTGTCGAGGATGGAGGGATGCACTTCCTGCACGGCGTCAGCCCCGACGGGCAGCGCCTCGGCTACGTGCGCTTGGCACCGGAAGGCGACAACTGGTGGGCGTCGGCGACCATCCACACTGTCGGGCTGGATGGGCAGGACGACGTCGCGGTCACCACCGACCCGGGCCCGGCGGACGGGTGCGAGTGGACGCCCGAGGGTGAGTGGATCGTGTTCAACACCGAACAGTTCTCCACCGCCCCAGGGCACGCGCAGCTGGCCCGGGTGCGGCCGGACGGGACCGGGCTGGAGCAGCTCACCTTCGACGAGCGGGTGAACTGGTTTCCGCACGTCGCGCCCACCGGGGATGTCGCCGTGTACCTCAGCTACCCGCCCGGTACGACCGGGCACCCCGCTGACCTCCCGGTCGAGCTGCGGCTCGTGTCAGTCGACGCCTGGCAGGAGCCGACGACGCTGGTGGCGCTGCGCGGTGGGCAGGGCACGATCAACGTCCCCAGCTGGGCGCCGGACGGGTCGGCGTTCGCTTTCGTGGACTACCCCACAGGCTCCCGGAACGACCTGGTGGCGGAGTGACCGACAAGGAGAATCCTGTGAGCACCACCCTGAAGCATCGAACCGCGATCAACCCGCTGCCGTGGATCCTCGGCGACGGCGGCTACCGCCTCGACCGCGGCATCCTTCAGGAGGCGATGACCGCCCTCTCCCAGGTCGGGTTCACCCATCTCACCATCGAACTGCCTCCGGACATGACCCCTGCCGAGTATGGGGCGCTGCTGTCGGAGCATTCGCTCGCCGCGGCGCCGGGGTACTTCTCCGCGCCGTTCCACGACCGGCAACGGCATGCCCAGGCTGTCGAGGACATCAAGCGGCACGCGCACGCGCACCTGGAGCTCGGTGTCGACAGCGCCTTCATCGCCGCCGACCTGATCCCTGACCGCATCGCGCACCCCGCCGTCGGGCTCGCCCCGGACGCCGACCGCACGCTCGTGATCGCCGAGGGGCTCGCGGCGGCCGCGGAGGCCGCCGCTGCCGAGGGTGTCCGGTACGGGCTGCACCCGCACGTCGGTTCCCCCGTGGAGGTCGAGGAAGAGGTGCGGGCCGTGCTGGAGGCCACCTCGGGCAGTGCGCTGTGGTTCGGTCCCGACACCGGCCATCTGCGCTGGGCCGGCGCCACCCCGGAGAAGGTCATCGCCGACTACGCCGACCGGGTCCTGAACGTCCACCTCAAGGACGTCGACGCGACCGCCGCCGCCGGGGCCCGGCAGCGCGACGAGGACTACATGACCGCCACCGGCCGGTCCAAGGTGTGGATCGAACCGGGCCGCGGCGTCGTCGACTTCGACGCCGTCCTCACCGCGCTCCCCGATGGCTTCGACGGCTGGTTCGTCATCGAAGTGGACGTTCCCCACCTCCCGACCCCCACTGAGAGCAGCGCCGCGTCCCTGTCGTACCTGCGCCGGCACCCCTACTTCGCCACGGCCACCTGACCTGCGGCACGGAAACGTCGCGGGTCGCGATCACCGGGATGATCGCGATGCCGGCGCCACCGTGATCGGCATGCTCAAGTCCAGCACGGAACGGTCCCACGGCGCCGCCGAGGCAGTTGGGTACATCCGGTCGCTGCTGTGGAAGCTACCGGAGGCGTCGTTCAGTGAGAGTCGAGGGAGATCGGCGATGGAGATTGAGATGTTCGACGACGACGGCTTCGTCCCGCTCTTCGACGGGAGCACGCTGAAGGGCTGGCATGCGGCGCCACGCGTGTACCTCGTCAGCGACCTCGCGTTCGGCGACTTCGAGCTCTCCCTCGAAGCCAGACCCGACTGGCCCGCCGACACGGGCATCATGATCCGGCGGCGGCCGGACCCCTGGGAAGGCTTCCAGGTCCTGCTCGACCACCGGGAGTCCGGTGGCATCGGCGGGTTCTTCGGCAACGGTTTGGCCAGCTTCTCCGCCGTCCCCTTCGCAGTCCGGTCCCGGCGCGACGCACACGGGGACGTCGTCGGGCTCCAGGCGGACGATCCCGCCACCAGCACAGAGCCCGTCACGCCCGACAAGATCGGCAGGCTTGGTCATGCGGCCGATGTCGAGGACTTCCTGAGCGTGTGGCGATGGGGCAATTGGAACGAGCTGCGTATCCGGGCCGTCGGTGCCCTACCCGTGATCACCACCTGGGTCAACGGGCTCAAGATCGCCGAGCTGAACACGGCCACCCTCGAGTCTCCCGACTACGACCCCGAAGCGGTGCTCGCCACCCTCGGCAGCAGCGGCCACATCGCGTTCGAGGTGCACGACAATGACGCCGTGTTCGGCGACGCCCGCTGGGGACACGGTGCAGCGTGCAGATGGCGAAATATTCGGATCAAGGAACTTGGCTAGCTGCCTTCCACGCCCCGGCGCTCGCGGAAGGCAGTAAGAAGGGCGCTGCTTCGGGTCAAGTAGCTCGCTCGACGTCAACGATCGGAGACGGCGGCGCCGGCTCTGGCCCATCACAACGACAACGCGGCCATGAACGCCATGCTGGCCGCCATTCCGGCCGAGCACAGCTCCTGGCCGATCCCCCTTCGGTTCACGCCCCGCTCGGGCAGAACGCGGATGAGCCGCGCGCAGGTCCAGACCAACCCGATGACCAGGCCCATCGTCGCCGGCGAACCACCCGCGTGCACGTGCCCAGCGAGAGTGCCGCCGAGAGGAGGTCCGCCGAACGCCGTCAACACTAAAAGGACGGACATGACCACGAAGTCCGGGATGTGATGACCACTTTTTGCGCGGCGGGACGGGGAACCGCACAGCCAGCCGGCGGTCAGTAACGCGAGCACCCCGACCAAGAGGAACAACCCGCCCAGATGCCCGGCCGCCATACCGAGCGCCATGACGACGTGCGGCCACCTCCGGGTGGGTTGTACAGAGGGCAACAGGGCCGGCACGAGGGCCAGGACGCAGCCGACCGATATTCCCACCGTGTGGAGGAGGGTCATGATGCACTCCTTGCCCTCGTCGGATCCGCAGTCTGTCAGGGCGTCGCCGCGGCCGGTGGTGCGGTGTGCAGGGGGCAGGTGGACGCGGTCCATCCGTCCGGCAGGGGGCCGAGGTCGTCGTCGCGCCCGGCCCGCAGGCGCGACCATTGGGCGGCCGGCCGGCCGTCGAGCTGGAACTGGCCGCCCATGGAGCCCCAGCGCTGCGGCCAGCCGTCCGGCGAGTCCTCCCAGTCTTCTTGCCGCCCGTAGACGGTGCGATCCAGCAGTCCGTACGACGGTGCCATCGCTTCGTTGCCGCGGCCGGTGGTCCAGTAGGTCTCATACACCTGGTCACCGTCTCGCAGATAGCAGGCCAGGATGCCGAAGTGCCGGCCGGCGATCAGCCGGTCCACGGAGTCCTGCGGCACCGAGTACCAGGGAACGGGGTAGCCCATGAAGTCGCGGTAGCGCGAGGCCTCCTCGTAGGACCCCTCAGCCAAGACGGCGTAGCTGACGTCGCGGGAGTGCAGGTAGGCCAGCTCGGTGACGTGGGAGGTGCTGAAGGTGCAGCCCTCGCACTGCTGCGCGGCGGGCCGGCCGGGGTGCCACATGTGGTAGTAGGCGATCAGCTGCGACCGGCCGGCGAACAGGTCGATCAGCGGCACCGTCCCGTCCGCCCCGGTCAGCGGGGTCTGTGGATCGATCTGCACCATCGGCAGGCGGCGGCGGGCGGCGGCGATCGCGTCGCCCTCGCGGGTGTGGGCCTTTTCCCGGGCCCGGAGCCGGTCCAGTTCGGCCTGGAACGCGGCCCGGTCGTCGACCGGGGGCTTGGCCGCGTCGCTGATCGGTGAAACATGGGGTTCGGTCATGGTGAAATCCCCTTCTTGTCAATCCGGACCGGTTCTGCGTGGAGAACGTCCATCGCAAGCGCATCGCCTGGCCCAGGCGATCACGTCTTACTTGTCGGCTGGCGCGTACACCAGTTCGAGGATTCCGGACGGGAAGGCCGTGCTGTCCACCAAGCGCAGGTTCACCGGCTGATCCAGCTCGGGGAACAGCGGCGCGCCCTTGCCGGTGGCGGCAGGCAGCACCCACAGCCGGTATTCGTCGACCACGCCGAGCTTGATCAGGGAGTGCATGAACGCGGTGCCGCCGGCGGCGACGAGGTCCTTGCCGGGCTCGGCCTTGAGCTTGGCGATCTCCTCCGCCGTGTCACCGCCTGCGATCCGGGTCTCGGGCCAGTCGTCGGCCGATGTCAGGGTGCGGGAGAACACGACCTTGGGGATCTCGTTCATGGCCTTGGCGGACGGGTGGTCGGAGGTGGGCCAGTATCCGGCCAT
Source organism: Nonomuraea sp. NPDC049269 (assembly GCF_043197155.1). Lineage (NCBI taxonomy): Bacteria > Bacillati > Actinomycetota > Actinomycetes > Streptosporangiales > Streptosporangiaceae > Nonomuraea > Nonomuraea sp. NPDC049269. Next base: position 304,667 of record NZ_JBICSO010000010.1, on the reverse strand, counting down.
GCTCTCGTAGCTGTTCCGGCCCATGAGGAAGGCCCCGGCCTCCCACAGCCGGCTGACAAAGTAGTTCTCCTGCTCGGGGTCGTCGATGCTCATCATGACGTCCCGGATTCCATTGTCCGCGTCAGCGCTTTTTCCGTCGAGCGAGACATAAAAACCTAGAATCAACTTTCGCATTCCGGTGTCTCCCTGTGTTTCTTCCTGCGCTGGGATGGTCCCAGCACAGGTTCACCGCCCCTTTGCGGGCGCTTACGTAGTTTCCCGAGGTTCAGGGCCGCCGGGTTCTCCGCGATTTGACGAGGCGGGGCTACGTGAGTCCAATCCTCCACGTGAGACCTCGGAGCAAACAGATGTAAATGTCACACGACGGGCGATGAGTTTCGCCACAGAGTCCGCGGCCCTTCGGGATCGCCGGGGGCCGGTAGATTGTGCGCTGGCCCGGCCTGTGCCGCGTTACTCAAAGCAAGTGGAATTGGCCTCTGGCCAGGAGCCTTAAGCAGGCGGATTGTCGTGGCAGGAGAGTTTGCGCCATGACAAACCTTTTGCCGACCCCGGGCGGTCTCAGAAGCGCGGCGTTGGACTTGGCCTCGGCGCGGTCAGAGCCAGCCCGCGTCGCGGGAGATGCGGATGGCGTCGATGCGGTTGCGCCCGCCGACCTTGCTGATCGCGTTGGACAGGTAGTTGCGCACAGTGGCCTGCGACAGCGACAGGTGGACGGCGATCTCGGCGGTGCTGATGCCCGTACCGGCGGCGCGCAGCACGTCGGTCTCCCTGGCGGTGAGCGGGCTGCTGCCGGTCTCGAGCGCGGCGGCGACGAGTTCGGGGTCGATCACCCGCTCGCCTCTGGCGATGCGGCGGATCCCGTCGGTGAGGGTCTGGGCCGGGGCGTCCTTGACGATGAACCCCTTCACGTGGACCTTCAGCGCGCGCAGCAGGTTGCCGGGCTGGCTGAGCCCGGTGAGCACGAGGGTGCGGCAGCCGGGCAGGCGCTCGGAGAGCTGCTCGGCGGCCGACAACCCGTCCAGGCCGGGCATGTCGATGTCGAGCACCGCGACGTCGGGGCGTACCCGCAGGGCGGCGGCCAGCACCTCGTCGCCGCGCTCGATCTCGGCGACGACCTCCATGTCGTCTTCCAGCGACAGCAACGCGACCAGGGCGGACCGGATCATGTGCATGTCCTCGGCGATGAGTACGCGGATCACAGGGCTTCCTCGGGGACTTCGACCGACAGCCGGAAGCGACCGTCGCGGACGGTGGTGGCGGAGGTGCCGGACACGGCGCGGGCGCGCTCGCCCACCCCCGCGAGCCCCGAGCCGGGAGCCGCGACGCCCCGCACGCCGTCGTTGACGATCTCCAACCGTACCGTCCCGTTGTGCCGGGACAGGGTGATGGAGCAGGTCTGGGCCTCGCTGTGGCGCAGCAGGTTGGTGGTGCCCTCGCGGATCGCCCACGCCAGCGCGTTCTGCGCGGGGCCGGGCAGCGGCGGCAGGTCGGCCACGTCGAACTCGGTGTCCACCCCGGCCGCGCCGAGCAGGGCCGCGGCACCCTCGATCTCGGTACGCAGCGAAACGGCGTGCTCGTCGCGGGCGATCGCACGTACGCCCCGCAGCGCCTCACGCGCCACCCCGGTCAGGCTCTCGACCTCGCCGCGGGCGGCGGCGGCGTCCTTGGCCAGCAGCCGCAGCGCCAGGTCACCCTTGAGCGAGATCGCCGACAGGCTCTGCCCGAGCAGGTCGTGCAGGTCGCGCGAGACCCGGACGCGCTCCTCGCCGACCGCCGTGGCGGCCAGCTCGGTGCGAGTGGCGTACAGCTCGTTCACCAGCCGGACCAGCCGGGCGCCGCCGACCAGCGCGGTGGCGAACAGGGGCGGGACGACCGTGGCGTAGATCATCATGGTGACGATCTCCAGGAGCGAGGCCCCCATGACCGACTTGATCTCGATCGTCACCGGGACCAGCATCTGCGCGGCGCACACCGGCAACGCCGTCCGCGGGCGCAGCAACATCACCGTCGAGGCGAGGGCCAAGATGCCCATGGCCTGCCAGTTCGCGCCGATCCAGATCACCGGCACGTACGCGAGCAGCAGTAACGCCGCGTAGCTCCAGCGCCAGCCCGCGGGACGCTCGCCCCGGGCGGCGGCGAGGCTGTGCCGCAGCTGGAGCGCGCCCAGCGCGGCGGCCGCCGGGATCATGATGAGCGGGGCAGAGGGCCGGCCCTCCATGCCGATGATCGAGTAGACCGGCGCCTGCACGGTCAGCGGCACGTGCAGCGCGACCAGCGGCCAGTGCGGGCGCCGCAGCACCCACGCGGGCAGGATCGACGGGGTCGCCGACCGGGTCATGGACGGGGTCATGACGCCACCTCGATGATCTCGGCGGCATCGTCCGCGCGTAGTTCCAGCCGAACCCGGCCACCCAGGGAGGTCACCGTGATCGTGCAGGCCCGCACCGCGTGGTCACGCAGCAGGCGCGTGATGGCCGCACGCAGGGCGGCCCGCGACGGCTGGGCGATGGTGTCGGGCAGGGCGCTCCGTGGAAGTTCCAGGCGCGTGGCGATGCCCGCCGCGAGCAGTAGCGCGGTGGCGGTCTCCAGTTCGGCGCGCAGCGACGGCCGCCGGTAACCGCGCACGCGCCGCCTCGTCTCGGCGAGCGCGCGCCTGGAGTCGGCGGACAGCCCCGTCAGCTCGTCCGCCAACTCGGTGGGTTCTCTCGGCTCTGCTGCTGGTGGGTCACTCTGGGCGAGGCGGTGGCCGAGCCGATGGCCACGGTCGGCGATGGACTCCAGCGCGGCGCCGACCGTGTGGCGCAGCTCGGCGTCGATCCTGCGGCGCTCCTGCGCGACCGCCTGTTGGGCCAGCGCCTCCCTGGCCGTACGCAATCGGGCCAGCGCCGCCGGGAGCCAGACCAGCAGCAGCAACGCCATGCTGCCGCACACCACCGAGAACACCAGCCATGGCGCGGTGTCCCAGGGCGTCCCCAGCGCGTGGCTCACCGGGGCCACCGCTACCACTACCGCCGCATAGACGACGTACGACCACGGGCCGGGCAGCACCAGCACCGCCGAGACGATGAGAGCCGTGTAAGACCGCATCCACATGGCCCCGGCCAAGGGCGTGGCGACGAGGATGACGACGGCCATCCCCGCCAGCGTCCAGTAGCCTGACGGCGGCCGGACCCCGCGCGCGGCGAACCAGACGTGCCGAAGATGCAGCGGGAGGTACACCGTGGTCGCCGCCAGGCTCCACAACCCGGTCCGCAGATCGCTGCCCCGGTAGCCGAACGCCAGCGCCACCTGCACCAACGGCAGCGCGGCGCTCCAGCCGATCGCCCCCAGCGGGGCCAGCAGCAGCATGCGCTCGGAGCGCCGGAACTCCGCCAATCCGCCCACCACCCGCTCTTCGGTACCGGCTGACCAGGGTAGACGTCCTGGCCGCGCGGCGGTACCGGCCGCCGGCGGCCGCCTGGTCGGTGCGAGCGAAAGGGTCATGCGCGGGTCTCGCCTTCCTGCCGCCGGAGGCGTGGACTGGGTGATCTCCACCCTGCACTGGCGGGCCGCCGCGCAACAGATTCAAATGTCACAGGCCCCCGGGAACGTCACTCCAGCCGGGCCGCGGCCTCCAGCGGCTCGGACGAACGGAGGAAGCGCAGGTCCTCCATGACCAGGGCGACATCGGTGGCGCCGCCGCGGCGGAGGGCCGGGGCCAGCCCGTCCAGGTCGGACCAGCGGGACGGGCGGAGGAGGACGCGGTAGCCGTCTCCGGCGGGCTCCAGGGTGAGGGCTTCGCCGATGGCGAGTCTGCTCTCCGGGAGGTGGGCCGCGGTCGCTCCGGCGGCTCGTTCCATGGCGGTGACCGAGGTGACCCCGGCGGCTATGGGCAGGGTCGTGTCCGGGCTGGTGACGTGTTCGTGCAGGTCACGCAGGCGGGCGGCGGCGGTCGTACGGGCGGGGTGGTCCTTGGGCAGGCGGTCGGCCAGGAGCCTCGCAGCGTGGGCGATGTGACCCAGCGGCGGTACGGACGGACGCTCCCCGAGCAGGGCGATCAGCGCCTCCAGGGCGTCTTCGGCGCCGGAGGCGAGGGTGACCCACTGCCCGCTGGTGAGCGGGGTGATCCTCGGGTGGCGTTCCGTCCAGTACGCGACCGCCCGGTCCAGGTCGGGGCCCGTACGCCAGAGGTCGGCGGGGTCGTCGGGCATGAGCAGCTCGACGACGTCGACGGCCTCGTCGGTGGTGGTGAGCGCCTCCAGGGAGAGCGCGGCGATGCGCAGTTCGATCTCGGTCAGGTCGAGTTCGCGGGCGCGGGCGGCGTCGCCCTCGTGGAAGGCGGCGACGCGGCCCCGCGCCCAGCCGTCCGGCCAGGAGAGCGTGCGGGCCGAGGTGGACAGCAGGATCAGGCACTGGGCCGGTGACAGGCCGGTGGCCTCGGCGAACGCCCGTACGGTCGCCTCCCGGTCCACGGGCGGCGGGCCGTTCTCGGCGATCAGGTCGAGCGCCCGCCGGAGCCGGTGCGGGTCGCCCCAGCCGCGGCAGGTCCGCAGCTCGACGGCGCGGTTGCGGGTGAACAGGAGCGGGTCGGGGCCGTCCGGGGTGTAGAGGAGCGCCGTGACCGCGTACCCGTGTCCCACCTGCTCGTAGTCGGCGACGGCGGCGGCCGCGATGGGGCCGCGGCCCGAGTGGATCTGCCCGAGGTCGTACTCCGGGCGCAGCCGGGCGACGTGCCAGGTGCCGTCGGTACGGAGGAGTTCGGGGACGGCGGCCAGTTCCAGAAGGTGCGCGCGCCCGCCGCCGTTGCCCCACGCGGCCTCCAGGACGGTGGCGCCGAGGCGGCCCAGCGTGTTCTCGATCCCCTTGACGGCGGGGGCGTCGAACATCGCGATCTTCTTGTCGTACGGCACATCGACGGCGGCACGGGTGAAGTGGACGATCCTCTCGTACGCGGACTCAGGCCCAGGATCGTCCGGCTCGGGGGACTTCTCGGACTGGACGGTGGGCGCCGCGAAGGCGGGCGCCGGGCGCAGGTGGAGCGGCGGGGTCAGCGCCAGGCGTTCCAGCAGGGTGAACGCGCGCTCGCGGCATTCGACGGCCGTCCACACCAGGAACGTGACGCCCTTCCAGAGCGACTCGTCGGTGATCTCCGGCAGGAGCGGGCGGAGCCGTCCCGCCAGCTCGTCGCGGGCGGCGGCCTTCTCCGCGTACCTGCTCTCGGGGTCCAGCACCCGCATGAGGTCGGCGGCGAGCGCGGCGTCCGCGACGTCGATCAGGGCCTGCGCCTTCTTCTCGTCGACGGCGCGCAGCGCCCTGGATCCTTCGGGGTCGCGCGGCCGCATCGCCGACCACCGGCCGGGAGGCGCGACCAGGCGGGTCCCGGACGCGTAGCGGTGGTGCGCGACCGTGCTGATGTTCTCGGCACCGTCGTGCTCGGGCACCCTGCCCCAGCCCCGGACGTAGCGGCCGATGGTCCGCCCGGCCGGGTCCCGCAGCTCGATGGTCCGCCCCTGGCCGCGCCACACGGTGGCCTCGGCGCCACCGGGGAAGGCGACCCGTTCGCCGTCGGCCGGTACGACGCGGCGGGCGGCGGGGTGCGCGCTGCCGTGTGGGCAGTGCGGGCCGCCGTGGTCCAGGACGGTCACCCGGCCGTTCACGGAGATCAGGCAGCGGTCGTAGAGGTCGCGCGCCTCGGTCCGTTCGTGGGACCGGCTGGAGATGTACTCGTACGTGCCGAAGCCGTGGGACGGGCCGGCTCCATCCGGTGTGACGACGCAGGCGCGGAACTGGTGCTCCCAGAGCCGGCCGGACTCGATCAGGAGCAGGTCGGTGCCGCTCTCTTCCAGGTAGTCGGTGATGGTGTTGACGTGGCCGGGGACGAAGGCGGGCAACTCCAGTTCGTCGAGGACGCCGCCGCTCAGCGTGGTGGCGAGGGCGCGGGCCGGGTCCGTCCCGGTCGCGATCGTCCGGACGCTGTCCAGGAGGGGGCCGGGGACTCCGGCGATGGTGAACCGTTCGGCGTCGCACAGGGCGGCGTGCGCGTCCGGAAGCCCTTGATGTGGGACCCGCTCGGCATGCTCGGCCAGGATGGCGGCGACAATCTGCGCCGTTCCCGGTGTCGCGGTCAGGGCCCGTACGGTCTCGGGGGCGGTCTGCTTCGGGACGGCGGGCTCGGTGACGTTGAGCTGGTTGGTCACGTTGCCCACGATCGCGTCGCGCAGCAGCGGAGCCCAGTCCGGGTCGGCGGCGACGGCGGCCAGGTCGGTGCCCGCTCCGGAGGCGAGCCGGTCGTACAGCTTGAACGTGTGCAGCAGCCGGGGCCGCGCGAGCGGGACGCCGCGGTCCAGGAGGAGATCGAGGAGCGGGAGGTCGGCGGCGGTCTCCTCCCAGCGGTTGACCTCGTCCTCGTCCACTCCCAGTGCCGCCTCATGGGCGTCGCAGGTGAGGCCCTCCGCGCGCAGCCGCGTACCGGCGTCGTGCAGGAGGTCGCCGAGACCGGCGACGGGGAGTGCGAGCCCGGCGTACAGCTTCAGGAAGCGGCCGAGCCAGTCCTTCGCCGCCGCCCCGGGGGACGTGGTGAACGGGGCGGTCAGGCCCGCGCCCGCGAGGTTGCCGAGGAGGAGCGATACTGCCGCGCTCTTCGCCTTGGGGGTGTCCTTGGCGGGCAGCGGCAGGATGCCGAGGAGCGCGCGGCCGATGCCCGCGTCCGCCCGTGCCATCGGGCCGAGCAACGGAAGGATGAACGTCCAGAGGGCCTGCGGTGCCGACTCCATGCAGCCGCTCTCCAGCAGGGCCCGTACGGCGCGTTCGTCCTCGGGCCCGCCGAGCGCGTGCCCGGCGGCCTTCGCCAGCGCCGCCCAGCCGTCGGCCAGGGCCAGCGCGCCGTCCGCGCCGTCGGGGACTTCCTCGCACCACTCGGTGAGCAGGCCGCGGTGCCAGCGGTACGCGCCGGGGGCGGAGTGGCGGGCGGCGAGCCGCTTGCCGTGCTTCTTGAGCGTGGCCGTTCCGGCGGCGTCCGGTCCCGCGGCGAGGTGCGCCGCGACGAGCGTGGCCTCGTCGACCGGCAGCGCGTGCGCGTCCTCGGCGGCGCGGGCCTTGTCGAAGAAGGCTGCGGCGAAGCGGGCGCTGCCCGCGGCGGCCAGGATCCGCGCGCACTCCTCATAGAACGGCGGCAGCAGCTCGGGCGCGTGCGTCTCCAGGTCGTCGCCGGTACGGGTGAGCGCGGTGCGCGCGAGGCCGGGCTTACGGGCGGCCAGGCCGCGGGTGGCCCGCAGGTCGGTGTGCGCGGCCAGGATGCGGGCGCGCTGCTTCGGGTGCCTGTGCAGGGCGGAGGCGAGGAAGCCGAGCGGGCCCGCGTGCACGGTGCCGACGCCGTTCTCCGCCACCGGGTCCAGGTCGTACAGCGACTTCTCGGCCTTGTCGCCGTCGACGGCCGCGCGGCGGACGAGTTCGACGAACGGCTCGTCCAGGACGGAGTGCTCGTAGCGGACGGCGACGCACGTGTCCTCGTCGGTGCCGGCGGGCGTGCCCGGCAGCACCGCCCCGGCGCGCAACAGCATGTCGCGTGTCGGGCCGGTGATGCCGGAGGGCACCACGGTGCCGGGCTCGCCTTGGTGGGCGTCGCAGTAGTGGGAGTACGCCTCGGCTGCCTCCACCAGCGGCTCCGTCTCGTCCACGGTGCGGTCCGCGTACAGGGCCATGAGAATGCGGACGCCCTCGGACCAGGCGATGTCGCCGATCTCCCGGCCGCCCGCGGTGAAGCTCAGCCCCGCCATGTAGGCCGGGCTCATCGGCCCGCTCCAGTGCAGGTCGATCTCGATGCCGAGCGGCTCGGGCGCGTGCACGGTGAACCGCGCCCTGTTCCCCTTGATGCGCCCACCCAGCTCGTGCACGCGGCGCTCGAACGCGGCGCCGCTCTCGTAGTGGGCGCCCATGTATCCGAAGGTGTCGACCACGCCGAACGTACGGTCCATGCTCGCGGGACGCGTCCACACCTCGCGGCGTACCTGCTCGACAACCTGCGTGGGGTTCCGTCCCCGCCAGATGGGCAGCTCGTCGCCGAGCAGCAGCGGGTGCGGGATCGCGAAGGCGTCCGTGCCCGTCCACGCGCCCTCGCGCAGGAGCGCGCAGCGGCCGAGGTCGGGCGCGCCGTCGACGATCGGGGCGATGACCAGGTCGGTGAGCGTCTCGCGCCACACCGGGTCGTCCCACACGGCAGCGAACACCGCGGCCGGGACGGGCAGCGACCGCACCATCCAGGACTCGACCCGGTCGTGCACCGCCCGCGCGTGCTCGCCGAGCCGGTCGCAGAGGGCGGCGAGCCGTACCGCGGCCGGATCCTTCCTGACGTTGGCGGGCACCTTGGCCAGCACGCGGCCCGCGGCCGTCCGGCAGGCGAGCACCGGCCGCCGCGTCCCCTCGACGGTGAGCTGGTGGCCCGTCGCGATCCCGATCCATCCCATGGCACGCCATTCTTGATCATCCCTAGGACATTCTGCGGGAAACTGATGATTTACGACGGTGAGCGTGTGGCTCCGGCGACCAGCCGGAGGCGCTGCAGCCACGCGTCGACGACGGCGTCGGCATCGTTGACCTCCTCGCCGCGGACGGCGAGGCCTTCGGCGATGGTCGCGCCCGGGCATGAGGCGGCGTAGTCGCGCGCTGTGGTTCCCAGCCCGCTCATGGCGTGGGTGGTGAACGGGACGACCGTCTTGCCGCGCAGGTCGAGGCCCTCCGTGACCGTCGACATGATCATGGGTGCTCGGACGTTCCAGACAGGGCTGCCGAGCAGCACCGTGTCGTAGCGGTCGATCGAGGGCAGGGGGCCCGCGATGGCAGGGCGGGCGTCGGTGTCCTGTTCGCGTACGTTCCGTGCGACGGTCTCCTCGTAGTCCTCGGGGTAGGGATCGGCGGGTTCGATGCGGTGGACGTCGCAGTCGATTCGGCTGCTGATCATCTGGGCGAGTACTTCGGTGTTGCCGACCTTCAGGTTTCGGCGTCCTCCGTTGTAGTAGTTCTCGCCCGCTCGGGAGAAGTAGGCCAGCAGGATGGACTTCGCGGCAGGTATGGAACGGGCGGGCCGGTCTGCCGGCTCGGGGCTGGAACGGCGGGGCGAAGAGGAACCGATGATCGGGACACCGGCCATGACGACCCCTCCTGCCAGGAACGCGCTTCGAAGGAACGAGCGCCGCTCCAGCGTGGCGCTGTGATCGTCGCTGGGGTTCGTCATCACATGCTCTTGGTGGGGTCAGTCGTTGACGCGCAGTTGTCCGAGCCGGCTGACCATGGCCGGGTCGCGGTGGTCGAAGAACTGTGAGTTTCCGGTGTCCAGGGTGGCGATGCGGGCCAGTTGGTCGTCGGTGAGCTCGAAGTCGAAGACGTCGATGTTCTGGGCCATGCGATCGGGGCGCACCGACTTGGGGATCACGACGACGCCTCGCTGGATGAGCCAGCGCAGCACCACCTGCGGCACCGACTTGCCGTGCGCGTCGGCGATCTCGCTCAGGATCGGGTCCGTGAACAGGTTGTTCCTGCCTTCGGCGAAGGGGCCCCACGATTCGATCTGGACACCGCGCTCGCGCATGATCTCCTGGTCGGTGGTCCGCTGGAAGAACGGGTGGGTCTCGATCTGGTTCACCGCGGGGGTGATGTCGTTGTGGTCGATGAGGTCGACGAGCCGGTCGGGGGAGAAGTTGGAGACCCCGATCGCCTTGATCCGGCCCTGGTGGTGCAGGTCCTGCATGGCGCGCCACTGGCTGTAGACGTCGCCGAAGGGCTGGTGCATCAGGTACAGGTCGAGGTAGTCCAGGCCCAGCTTGCGCAGCGAGGCCTCGAAGGCGCGCTTGGTGTTGTCCCCGCCGGGGTCCTGGACCCACAGCTTGGTGGTGACGAACAGATCCTCGCGCGCGACGCCGCTGCTCTTTATCGCGCGGCCTACGGCCTCTTCGTTGCGGTACGCGGCGGCGGTGTCCAGCGACCGGTAGCCGGCGGCCAGGGCGTCGGTGACGGCCTGCTCGGTCTGTTCCGGCGGGATCTGGTAAACGCCGAAGCCGAGGATCGGCATCTGTACGCCGTTGTTCAAAGTCACTGTCTGCATGGGATCTTCTTCGTGCTCAGGGGCGGATGAGAGCTTTGAGCGCGCGGCGCTCGGCCATGGCGCGGTAGGCGTCGGGAACGTCGTCGAGGCCGACGGTGCGGTCGAAGACACGGCCCGGATTGATGGCGCCGTTCAGGATGTCGGGCATGAGTTCTTCGATGTAGGCGCGGGCGGGGGCGGCTCCGCCGGTCAGGGTGATGTTGCGCATGATCAGGTCGAGGCCGAGGGGGCCTTGCTCGTACTGAGGCACGCCCAGGCGGCTGATCGTGCCGCCGTCGATGACGGAGCCGAGGGCGGTCCGCAGGCTCTGCAGGGTGCCGACGGCCTCGATGACACGGTCGGCGCCGTCGCCGCCGGTCAGCTCGCGTACCTTGGCCGCGGCTTCGTCGCCGCGTTCGGCGACGACGTCGGTGGCGCCGAAGTCGCGGCCCAGGTCGGTACGGTCGGTGTGGCGGCCCATGAGGATGATCTGTTCGGCGCCCAGGCGCTTGGCCGCGATCACGGCGGACAGGCCGACCGCGCCGTCGCCGATGACCACGACCCGGTCGCCGCGGCCCACCCCGGCGGTGACGGCGCCGTGGTGGCCGGTGCACAGCACGTCCGACAGGGTCAGCAAGGACGGCAGCAGAGGTGAGGTCTCCTCAACGGGAAGCTTGACCAAGGTGCCGTCGGCCACCGGGACGCGGACGGCTTCGCCCTGCCCGCCGTCGACGCCGTCCAGACCGTAGCGGCCGCCGTGCCGGCAGGAGGACTGCAGGCCCTTACGGCAGAAGTCGCAGGTGTTGTCGCAGTAGGTGAACGGCGTGACGACCAGGTCGCCTGCCTGCAAAGTCGCGACGTCGGAGCCGGTCTCCTCGACGACGCCGAGAAACTCGTGTCCCATCGGGCGGCCGATGCCGGTGGCGGGCATGGACGCGTACGGCCACAGGTCGCTGCCGCACACGCAGGACAGTACGACGCGGACGATCGCGTCGGCGGGCTGCTGGATCTTCGGGTCGGGCCGGTCCTCGACGCGGACGTCGCCGGCGCCGTACATGACGGTCGCACGCATGATGTCAGCGCTCCATCATTCGCAGGCCGGCTTCGTGGTGGGTGTCACCCTCGGCCGGAGGCAGGCTGGAGAGCTTGTCGATCTGCTGAGCGGTCAACTGGATGCCGTCGGCGGCGGTGTTCTCCTCGACGCGGCTGACGCGCTTGGTGCCGGGGATGGGGGCGATGTCGTCGCCCTGGGCCAGCAGCCAGGCCAGGGCGACCTGGGCCGGGGTGGCGCCGGCCTCGGCGGCGACGGCCTCGACCTCGTCGGCGATGCGCAGGTTGCGCTGGAAGTTCTCGCCGGTGAAGCGCGGGTTGCCGTGGCGGAAGTCGTCTTCCTTGAAGTCGTCGGTGGAACGGATCTTCCCGGTCAGGAAGCCGCGCCCCAACGGCGAGAACGGCACCAGGCCGATGCCCAGCTCGCGCAGCAGCGGCAGTACCCGCTCCTCCAGGCCCCGGGTCCACAGCGAGTACTCCGACTGCACGGCCGTGACCGGGTGGACGGCGTGGGCGCGGCGGATGGTGTCCGGGCCCGCCTCGGACAGGCCGATGTGGCGGATCTTGCCCTGCTCGACCAGTTCGGCGAGCGCGCCTGCGGTCTCCTCGATGGGTGTGTTCGGGTCGACGCGGTGCTGGTAGTACAGGTCGATGTGGTCGGTGCCGAGCCGCTTGAGCGAGCCTTCGACCGCGGTGCGGACGTTGGCCGGGCTGCTGTCCAGGTTCCAGGGGCCCGCGCCGCCGTGCGAGACCAGGCCGAACTTGGTGGCCAGCACGACCCGGTCGCGGCGGCCCTTCAGAGCCCGGCCGAGAAGCTCCTCGTTGGTGTACGGGCCGTAGATCTCGGCGGTGTCGATCAAGGTGACGCCGAGTTCCAGCGCCCGGTGAATGGTACGGATCGACTCGGCCTCGTCGGTGCCGGCGCCGGTGTAGCCATGGGACATCCCCATCGCGCCCAGACCGATGCGGGAGACCTCCAGGTCGCCCAGCATGATGTGCTTCATCGGGGTTTCTCCGTTTTCTGAAATGGATGTCGTGCGGCGTAGAGAACAGATGTCGCTCGTTGGTCGCGACAGATATCCACTTTCGTGTCGTCCCAGCTCCGGTGCCAGGGCGGGTCGTACCGGGGAGTGGCGTTCGGGGTAATGGCAGGGCCTCCCACCCGGCCACCGAGCACACCTGCGCGGTGTGAAACTGAAGACATGGCACTTCAGCGCACCACCAGCGGCAGCGATTCGGAGCTGGGCCGGTTCCTGCGCGCCCGCCGTACGCAGACCAGCCCCGAGCAGGTGGGCCTCATCATCGGCATGGGCCTGCGCCGGACTCCTGGGCTGCGCCGGGAAGAGCTGGCCACCCTCTCCGGGATCAGCATCGACTACTACGTACGTCTCGAGCGCGGCAAGGAGACCCGTCCCAGCCCTTCAGTGATCGACGCCCTCGCCCGCGCCCTGCAACTCGACGACCAGGAACACCAGCACCTGCGCGAGCTGGCCGCCCGCGCCGCCCACTACGCCTCCGAGCCGCCGCCTCCACCCAGCCGCACCGTACGCCCGCACCTGAAGCTGCTGCTGGAGACGATGCGCCCCAGCCCCGCCTACATCGTCAGCCGCAGCATGGACTTCCTCGCCTGGAACCCCGGCGGGCTCGCCCTGTACGCCGGCCTGGACGACTGGCCGCTCAAGCAGCGCAACCTCGCCCGGTACCTCTTCCTGCACCCCGCCTCCCACGACCTGTTCCCCGACTGGGACAACCAGGTCCGCGGCTGCGTCGCCCGCCTGCGCGCCCAGGCCGGCATCGCGCCGGACGCGCCCGACCTGACCAGCCTCGTCGGCGAACTCCTGCTGAAAAGCCCCGACTTCGCCAAGCTGTGGGAACGCTACGACGTGACCGGCCGCAAGCACACCCACAAGACCTTCCACCATCCCCACGTGGGCACCATCAAACTCAGCGCCCAGTCCATGAACCTGGAGGGCACCCCCGGCCAGCGCCTCGGCGTCTATGTCGCCGAGCCCGGCACCCCGGACCACGACGCGATGCTGCTGCTCGACATGAGCGCACCCCAGCGTGCCGCGAAGAACGAGACACAGCCTCACGCGCAGTCCTGACCCGCGCCTTCGAGACCCGACGAGCGCACGCCCACCCTGGCTCGCTAACGCCACGTTGCTGCTCACCGCCCCGTGGCGGAGTTCGTGTGGCGGGCGATGGATCTGCCGGAAGGAACCGCGGCGGTGCCGTGCTGTCCCGTGAAGCCGTGGCGAGCTGCTGGTGCTCTCGCGCTTGGCGGTCAGGATGGCTGGACTTCTTCGAAGATGGCGAGGGCTTGAGTGGGGTCCGGGCTCACGAGGCGTTCCAGACCGGCCGTCGTGATTTTCGCCCATCTGCCGGCCCGTTCCCACATCTGCTCCTCGAAGGCGCGGACGGCCTCGTCCAGATCTCTAGGGGCGGCGGCGATGGACTCGGCGAGTTCTGCGCCTTCCAGCATCGCGAGGTTCGCACCCGCCCCCAACGGGGGCATCAGGTGGGCGGCGTCGCCCAGCAGCGTCACCCCGGGGACGTGCGCCCAGGTGTGGGACACGGGCAGGACATAGAGGGGGCGGTGGACGAAAGCGGTGCCGTGGCGGAGGAGGTCGAGGACGGGAGCGGCCCAGCCGTCGAACACGGCCAGCAGGCTTGATCGCACGGCCTCGACGTCGTCCAGGTCCAGGCCAACGTCCAGGCCTGCGCGCCCGTTCAGGCCCATATGCCGGTCCAGGTTCGTGTGCCAGTCCAGTGGCGCGCGGAACTGGGCGCCCACCTTGATGTGGCCGCCGCTGTTGCGCTGGGCGACGAGGTTGCGGTTCACGCCGTACACGGACATGGAACCGTCGCCGATCAGCCGGGCGAGGTCGGGGTGGCGGGTGTCGATGTCGTCCAGGGAGGTCTCGACGCGGGTGACGCCGGTGTAGTGCGGCGTCGCGGACGAGATTGCCGGGCGAACTCTGGACCAGGCGCCGTCCGCGCCGATCACGAGGTCGAAGGTCTCCTGTCGCCCGTCCGCGAAATGGACGAGCACGCCGTCCCGGGTCCCCGGCACTACCTCCGTCACGCCACGTCCCCACTGAATGTCGAGGGGGCCGCGCAGCAGGTCGCGGAGTTGCCCGCGGTCGATCTCGGGATTGGCCCGTTCACCCGGACGGGGTTTCCAGTCGCGAAGGACGGTCCCGTTCGTGTCCAGGATGCGCATGGCCTGCCCCTCGGGACGGGACAGCTTCTGGAACTCCGCCAGTAGCCCCGCCTTCTCCAGTGCGAGCTGGCCCATCCCTTCGTGCAGGTCCAGCGTGCCGCCCGGGGGACGGGCGTCGGGGGCGGGATCACGTTCGAGGACGGTGACGGGGTGACCATGGCGGTGCAGGACGCGGGCGAAGGTAAGGCCGGCGGGGCCGCCCCCGATAACGGCGATACGGTGTCTCATGGCGATACACTGTATTTGTTCGTGACGGTGTAACGCAACAGTACGACGTAGCGGCCATGCGCGCATACTCTTCGACGCCGACCACCAGGTCCTCACCGACCACCGGATGACCTGGGCGAGAGCGTGATGGGGGAGTAGCGTGAGGCAATGGATCGTCGCATCTTCGGCCTGGAGAACGAGTACGGCGTCACGTGCACGTTCCGGGGACAGCGCAGGCTGTCCCCGGACGAGGTGGCCCGCTACCTGTTCCGGCGGGTCGTGTCCTGGGGCCGGTCGAGTAACGTCTTCCTCCGCAACGGCGCCCGTCTGTACCTGGACGTCGGCAGCCATCCCGAGTACGCCACGCCCGAGTGTGACAACGTGATCGAGCTGGTCACGCATGACAAGGCGGGGGAGCGTATCCTGGAGGGCCTGCTCGTCGATGCCGAGAAGCGGCTGCGCGAAGAGGGCATCGCCGGTGACATCTATCTCTTCAAGAACAACACCGACTCCGCGGGAAACTCCTACGGCTGTCACGAGAACTACTGTGTGGGCCGGCACGGCGAGTTCGGGCGGCTGGCCGACGTACTGATCCCGTTCCTGGTCACCCGGCAGATCATCTGCGGCGCGGGCAAGGTGCTGCAGACCCCGCGCGGCGCGGTCTACTGCGTCTCGCAGCGCGCCGAGCACATCTGGGAGGGCGTGTCGTCGGCCACCACCCGGTCCCGGCCGATCATCAACACCCGGGACGAGCCGCACGGTGACGCCGAGCGGTTCCGCCGCCTGCACGTGATCGTCGGCGACTCCAACATGAGCGAGACCACGATGCTGCTCAAGGTCGGCGCGACCGATCTGGTGCTGCGCATGTTCGAGGCGGGCACCGTCATGCGCGACCTGTCGCTGGAGAACCCGATCCGGGCGATCCGCGAGGTCTCCCACGACATGACCGGGCGGCGGCGGGTGCGCCTGGCCAACGGGCGCGAGGCCTCCAGCCTGGAGATCCAGCAGGAATACCTGTCGAAGGCGAAGGACTTCGTCGAGCGCCGCGGCGGCGACGCGATCGCGCACCGGGTGCTGGAGCTGTGGGAGCGCACGCTGCACGCGGTCGACACCGGCAACCTCGACCTGGTGGCGCGCGAGATCGACTGGGTGACCAAGTACCAGCTCATCGAGCGCTACCGCAATAAGTACGACCTGCCGCTGTCCTCGCCCAGGGTGGCGCAGCTCGACCTCGCCTACCACGACGTGCACCGCAAGCGCGGCCTGTTCTACCTGCTGCAGAAGCGCGGCTCGGTGGAGCGGGTGACCTCCGACATCAAGATCTTCGAGGCCAAGTCGGTGCCGCCGCAGACCACCAGGGCGCGGCTGCGCGGCGAGTTCATCCGCAAGGCGCAGGAGAAGCGGCGCGACTTCACCGTCGACTGGGTGCACCTGAAGCTGAACGACCAGGCCCAGCGCACCGTCCTGTGCAAGGACCCGTTCCGCAGCGTCGACGAGCGGGTGGACAAGCTCATCGCCGGCATGTGAACGAGCGGCCGGCCGGCACCTGGAGCTGAACGGCCGCACGCCGCCGGAGGATCGCCGTGGCGCTGAGTTACGGCAGGGCGACGGCGATGCCGCGGCCGCCGAAGAAGCTGTCCGTAGGTCGGAGGGATTGGCGGTCCTCTTTCTGGCGTACCTCTACAAAATGAGCCACACGGAGCCACGACAACAAGCCGAAGACTGAGCCGCTCTCTTGAAGCGCTCGCGGAAAGGAGATCATCAGGTGTCACAAGTGCTCGTCATCCTGACGTCCCACGGACAACTGGGCTCGACAGGACAGGCAACGGGCGTGGGGTTGCAGACGTTCGCGTCACCGTACTACGCACTGAAGGAGGCTGGCGTCGAGGTTGTCGTCGCATCACCCCTTGGTGGCGACCCGCCGGTCGATCCGTTGAGCTTCGGCGAGGGCGTCGAGACGGTGGCATTGCGGAGGTTGAACGAGGATGTCGACGCGCGAGCGCTACTGCGTGCGTCGCTGCCCCTGCGGAACGCGGCATCGACTGACTACGACGGCCTCTTTTTCGCGGGTGGCCATGGCGGGATGTGGGACTTCCCCGATGATCCCGTGGTCGGTGGCCTCATCGCCGCAGCGCTGAACGCGGGCAAGCCCGTCGCCGCGGTGTGCCACGGTGTTGCCGCATTGTGCGGGGCCGATCCGGTGAGCGGCCGACCATTTGTCGAGGGTCGGAAGGTGACGGCACTGACGAACCGGGAGGAGGCCGCACTCGAACGCGACGCTCTCGTGCCGTTCTTGTTGCAGGAGCGACTCATGAAACTGGGTGCCGAGTTCGAGGAGGCGGCCGAATTCACCTCGCACGTCGTGGTCCACGGCTCTCTGATCACCGGGCAGAACATGCGGTCGGCAGACGAAGCTTCGCGCGCCTTCCTAGCCGCACTCGCCTCGCGGTGCGCATAGGACCAGGTCGCACCGACCCACAGCCAAGAGTCGAAACCAACCTCCTCGACAACGCGGCCGGAGCGGTTGAGGAAACGCTCTCCGGCGGAGTGCTGATGGTCCGTAACACCGGCCCGCACGTTCCCCAGGAACGCTTGCGCGTCCCGATTTGAGGGCTCATAGCCGGGCGCTGGCTCGTCGGTCAGAGGGTGTCAAGGCAAGCGTGATGGGGCTCATCGACGCGGTCGACACGCTGATTCTCGGCGCGAATACCTACGCCCAGGCCAAGGGCTACTGGCCGACGCCCCTGGGGCGACTTTCCTGCCGCGACCGTGACGCGCGACCCTGCCGCCACCATCCGGGAGCTCAAGGAGCAGAGCGGTAAGGACATCTGGCTGTGGGGGAGCTTGAAACTCATGCACTCCCTGCTGGACGCCGGCGTCGTCGACGTAGTCCAGATGCTGGTCTGCCCGGTGTCACGCGGCAAGGGAATGCGCATTTTCGAGGATCGGCAGGACCTGAAGCTCGTTCGAAAACGGCGTGGCACTTCTGCGCTACGAGATCAAGAAATATGCGGAAGGTCCGCACTTTCGAAGAATCGGACGCCGTCACAGACAGCAGCCATCCCGCCGCGGCCGCACTTACCCCACTGTCCTGGAAAGCCTGGCCTTCACATGTGTGCCGCGACTCCCGACGTCAAGGAGACGGCATGGTGATCGAGGAACAGCCGGGCGACCAGGTCGCCGCGTGAACCGGTGCCCGACTTGGCGAAGATCGACTTCAGGTGGTCCTGCACGGTGTACGACGACACGTGCAGCCGACCGGCGATCTGCTTGGTGGACAAGCCCTTGGCCACCAGCCTGGGTGCGCGCTCGGGCCCTGGCCGGCCGGAGATCGGTCGGCGCAGGTGCCGCACTCGTTGCCGGGCCGCAGAGGGAACGGGCCTGGCGGGCGACAGCGGAGATCACCAGAGGCAGCCGAGCGCCCGCTCTGTCACCGGTGCCCAGCTCGTCCAGCAGGCGATCCGCTGCCTTGTCGGACATGCGCACGCCGTCATCGGCGTCGAGGATCAGCAGACCGACGTCGTCGTCACCGGCCTGTGCGTCACCGAGCAACAGGCCGCGCCGTAGTCCATCGGTGATCAGGGGGCGATCGACGATACGAACTCCACCTCGGCCAAGGAGAAGTACGGGCGCTTGGCCTCCCGGAACACGGTCAGCTGCCCCCAGGTCCCCGTGCTGCCGGCGAGCACCACCCGCAACTCATCGGAGAATCCTCCGGGGCGACGGATCTCCCGCTGGCGCAGGCTACGGTCGAGGTCACCGGCGGGTCCGCCGCAGCGCCGCCTCATTGTCGATCTGCCCGGGCGGCAACGCGGCCGCGGCCACGCCGTCGGCAATGCCGATAAAGGCTTGATTCTCAGAAACCCTCGATTTCCAGAGAAGATCACCAGACGGCTTCGCAGGGCTGGTGCGCAAGGTCATCGCGTACGGAATCGGCGTCCCCCACGCGGTGCGCAGGCGTTTTGCGGTCGTGTTCACCAGCAGAACTCATCGCCTGCGCGGTGACATTTGTATCTGTTCACCGGGGCGGCCACGGCGACAAGGTGGACTTCATCGGAGACCGCCCGGGCAGGCCGGGCCGCACAAAGGGAGCCCAACGCCATGATCACCGTCGATAGCACCCTCGCCGCCGGCGCCTGGGTCGGCGATCCCGTTCATTCCGACATCTCGTTCAAGGTCCGCCACATGGGCGTCGGCAAGGTCAGGGGGAAGTTCGCGCTCGCCTCGGCGGCGCTGAGCGTCGGCGAGGGCGGCGGCCGGGTGACCGCCCTCATCGACCCCGCCTCTGTGCACACCGGCAACGAACAGCGCGACCAGCACCTCCGGTCGGCCGATTTCCTGGACGTGGAGAAGTACCCGCAGATCGAGTTCACCTCGACCGAGGTCCGCGGCTTCGACGGCGAGACCTTCATCCTGGTGGGAGAGTTGACCCTGCACGGTGTCACCAGGACCGTCGAGATGGAGGCCGAGTTTCTCGGCGTCGTCGACGACCCGTCAGGCGCGGAGCGGACCGGGTTCTCGGCGACCACCACCATCAGCCGCGCCGCGTTCGGCGTCGACATCCAGCTCGGCTTCGGCGCAGGCAACGTCGTGGTCGCCGACACCATCGAGATCGCCATCGAGATCGAGTTCACGGCCACCGAATCGGACCCGCGATGACTCTCGTGGCACCGCGTTGGACGAACTGAAAGGACCGGAAACGTGAGTAAGACCGTGCTGTACATGTCGATGTCGGTGGACGGGTTCATCGCCGGGCCGAATGCGGGGCCGGGCAACGGGCTCGGTGACAAAGGGCATCGGCTGCATGAGTGGTTTCTGCCGGATGCCGACGCCGATCACAGGAGAGACCTCGGCCGCCTGGCGGGCGTGAACCGTGAGGTCATGGACGAGGTCATGGCCACCGGGGCGGTCGTCGTCGGCCGGCGGACGTTCGAGCTCGCCGACGGCTGGGGCGGCGACCACCACGATGGCGTGCCGATCTTCGTCCTGAGCCGCCATCAGCCCGATCCAGAGCTGCGATGGCCCAGGGTCACCTATGTGAGCGACGTAACGGCCGCGATGAACATGGCCAAGGACGTGGCCGGCGACAAGGACGTACTGGTCCACGGAGCCCGCACCGCTCAGCTGGCACTTGCCGCCGGCGTCCTCGACGAGTTGCAGATTCACCTGGTCCCGGTCCTGATCGGACAGGGTGAACCGCTCTTCGAGGACATGCCGCCCGACCACATCGAGCTTGAACTGCTCCGTGCCGCGGACGGGCCGGGCGTGACGCACCTGCGTTACCGCGTGAGGACGGGGGGCTGAGGCGATGGCGCTCATCCGGCTGTACATGACCATGTCCCTGGACGGTTACGTCACCGGGCCGCAGGACAGCCCGGACACCCCGCTGGGAATCGGCGGGTTCCGGCTTTTCAACTGGCTCGACCGGCGCAACGCCCCGGGACCCAGCGGACAGGTGTACACCGAGGCGCTGGCCACCCGCGCCGTCATCGCCGGCCGCCGCACCTACGAGCACGCCGACCGCTGGCAGGGCGACCATCACGACGGCGTCCCCGTCTTCGTCCTGACCCACGACGTCCCGGACGACCCGCCGCCGGGCAGCGTCCGCTACGTCACCGACGTCGGCGAGTGCGCCGCACAGGCCCGCGCGGCGGCGGGGGACGGCGACGTGATGGTGCACGGTGCCGGGGCGGCGCAGGCGCTGCTGCGGGCAGGGCAGCTCGACGAGTTGGAACTGCATGTCGTACCGGTCCTGCTCGGGCAGGGACGCCGGCTGTTCGACGACCTGCCGGCCGAGCACATCGAACTCGACCCGGTCCGCCGGTTGACCACGCCGCAGGTCGAGGACCTCACGCAGCACGTCACGCACCTGCGCTACCGCATCCACCGCCCATGACCCCGCGAAGCCCCGGCTTCAACTGCGTCACCCTGTGACAGATACATCACGGAGAGTGAAGCGACTACCTGACCGAGGAGGAACTGCGCCGCGAAATCCATGAGGGGCTCAACGTGGTGGAGAACTGGAACTCGGCCAACAAGGACATCTTCTACGGCAAGGCCGGTGATCTGACCGGCGACGACCGCGATCACGTCAAGGTCTCCGCGCTGGCCCTGCACCTGGTCCAAGCCGCGATCGACCGCCACGACCCCGACGGTATCGCCTGAGCAGGGTGCGGTCGTGGCGGTAGGTGGCGGCGAGGATCGCGAAGCTGATGGCGTCGATCGCGATGACGGCCGCGGCGTTGGTCGCGCTGATGAGGATGCTCGCCAGCAGCCTCACATGAAGGGCGAGGCTCAGCTCGTTCGTGGCAGCGCGTCAGCCCCCGCCTGGTGGGTCGCTTGGCCGGCCGGTGATGGCCTGATCCTGCCGCTGGAGGATCTCCTCGAACTCCTGGAGGTCGTCGTAGTTGCTGAGGACGATGCCGACCCAACCGGAGTCCAGGTAGATGGTCCAGCTGGCGCTGACACCGCCGCTGCCACCGCCGCGGTTGAACACCCACTGGCCGTTGTTGATGTGGAGCGGACCCACGTACGCCTTGAACGCCGGGGCGCCGAGTCGGTCACCGGGGCCGGGGAGCTTGGCCCCGGTGTACAGGTCGGCGTAGGGCCGGTCCAGCACCGTGCCGTCGCTCAGCGCGCGCGCGAACCGGGCCAGGTCCGGCGCGGTGGCGAAGACGTTGCCGATGAAGCTGCGGCCCGGATTCTCGTATGGTCCCTGCTGGCTCAGGCTGTCCTTGTCCAGGTTGCGGACGGCGTCCACCCGGCTGCCGTCGGACTGCCGCATGTACGGGTGCGCGATGTGCTCGTCGGTGAGCCATTGCGTCCTGGTGTAGTACGCCGAGCCGCGCATGCCCGCGCGTCCGAAGACATGCCCGTGCATGTAGTCCCAGTACGTCGTGCCGGTCACGGCCTCCACGATCTGCGCGGCGATGGCGCCGGCGACGGCGCCGCCGGCGGTGTGGCCGCTGGAGCCCGCGCCGGGGACCCCCACCAGCCTCGCCTGCCGGGCCCACTGCTGGTTGTACTCGTGCACCTCTTCCCGGCTGTTGAAGACGCGATGCACGTCCAGCACCGGCGCGTCCATCCAGGACATGCCGATGATCAGGTGGTGGATGGTCACCTTCTCGGCGATGTCCGTGGCGATGCCGTCCAGGTAGGTGCCCACCGTGTCCGACAGCTTCACCTCGCCGCGCTGCACCAACTGCAGGACGGCCATGGGCAGGAACGGCCCGCCCGCCGAAGAGAGGTTGAATGCGACGTTCTCGTGGTTGCGGATCCCTCTTTCCCTGTCGGCCATGCCGTAGCTGCGCGACAGCACCGTCCGGCCTCGGTACGACAGCAGCACCACGCCGGAGAACTTGTCCTGTGCGGCCAGCTGCGCCACGAACCGGTCGTAGGCCCCGCCGGGCAGGGTGTCCGGCGGGATCCGATCCTGCCCGGACGGCTCGGACGCGGCGGCGGGGGCGGTGTCGGCGTGGCCGAGCCCAGCGCCTGACAGCGGCGTGCCGACCGCCATCACACCGGCTGCCAGCCCGCCCCATCCGAGCAGCCGCCGTCGCTCGACACCACGTACGGAATCCGAGTCCATGTCATCGCCCTCCCCGCGCGAGGGAGGAGGCGAGTGCTCGTTGAGGGACGCGATGGTTCCGCGCGCTGTTGGTCATGGCTGCGATACTTCGTCGCCAATGTCATCGGCCCGCGCGCATGATGTCACCGTCTCTCGACAAGCCCCTGATCTCGACCGGGACTCCGTGACAGTGGGTGTCGGCCGCAGCGCGGTACCGGAGTTTTAGGTCGGCGGCTTGCGGGCGACGATGCCCACTGTGTCGGCCACCCTGGCGGCGAGCGACAGGACCCGCTTGCCGAACGCCCCCACCCGGATCGGTGGGTGTGGCTGCTGCACGGGTTTGGGGAGGCCGTTGAGGGTGTGTACGGTGTAGTGCTCGCCCTTGAACTGGAAGGGCTCCGGTCCCCACAGGCCCTTGATCACCTGGACGGATTCCTCCAGGCGGCTGGCACGGACGTCGAGCGGATCCCGGCCCAGTCCGAAGAACAGCTCGTGCTCGACCTGCACGCGCCGGCGCCGATGCCGAGTTCCATACGCCCGTCGGAGAGCACGTCGATGGTGGCTGCGTCCTTGGGGGCCGGCCGGAATACGCCAGAAACGGGCCGCGTGGTGGTGAGAGGGGTTGATCGCTAAGGTAGGAGCGCTGCCAGCTCGGTGATCTTTCCGGGGGCTAGGGATGACGTCGATCGATCGGACGGCGTATCCCCGGTTTGCGCGGGTGATGTCGGCCCGCGAGTTGGCCGAGACCTTCACCCCCACTGATGATGAGGTGGACTGGGCCCGGGGCCGTACTCAGGACGAGCAGCATCTGCTGGCTCTGCTGGTGTGGTTGAAGTCCTACCAGCGGCTAGGTTACTTTCCGAAGCTGGATCAGGTGCCGTCGGCGGCGGCCGCGCACGTACGCGGCATGCTGGAGCTGCCGGAGTCGGTCGAACTGGAGCAGGCCGCAGAGCGGTCGGCCAAGCGGCACCGGCAGTTCGTGCGGCGGACCTGATCAATGTGGCGCTGGAGGAGTTGGGGTGCCGTTAACCAACGTGTCATAGGCCGCCAAACCTCGAAGATCCCTTGCCTGACCTTCTGTAATGCCGAAGGGCCCGGCGCGGATCTATGGGCATGGAACGTCCGCCGCTTGGCATGGATGAACTCATCGAGCACTGGACTGTGTTGAGCGATGAGGCTGGCCTGGTCAGTGCGAAGCAGGAAGGCACTCGTCTGGCCTTCGCGCTTTTGCTGGGGTACTTCACGCAGCACGGGCGCTTCCCGGGCTTCCGGCCGAGGTGGATCCCGCCTGCCTGCTGGTCATGCTGAGGGCCGCCGCCATGGCGACCACCACGCTGCCGAACGTCGTCGAAGGCGTCTGCGGCACGGATCCCAGTCTCCCGAGTTCCCCGAGCATTTCGCCGATCAGGTCGCGATCCTCGCCCGGCTCATCGGGCTCGACCCCGCCTGACCCCGCGGCGCTACCTGCCCGGCGCGCCCGCAACCGGCCGGGAGGCGGCCGAGCGTCTGTGCCAGAACGGGGCGTCCGGCCAGCGGGTCTCGACGCCGTAGTAGCCGCGGCGTTGCAGCAGGTAGGAGGTGTAGCGGGCGCGGGTCCGCCGTTCGTGGGCGGCAAGGGGGAGAGGGTCGCCGCCGAGGGCCGCGCGGACTCCGGCCGCCACCGCGAACCCCGAGCGCAGGGCAGTCACGACGCCGGCCGAGGAGAGGGGGTCCAGCGCGGTCGCGGCGTCCCCCGCCGCTGCCCAGCCAGCGCCGTACAGGCGTGTCAGGCAGTACGAGGCGGCCGGGACCGTACGCACGGCCGGCGGCGGGCCGGGACGGCCGAGCAGGCCGAAGACCTGCCGGGTGCGGCGCAGGAGGGCATGCCAGCCTGCCGGGGCGGCGGCCGACGAGCGCCGGATGACGTCGGGGTCGCTGAAGAACGCCGCGACGGTCCGCGCCGGGCCGAGCGCGGCGGCGTACCACCAGCCGTCCTCCGCCGATTCGAGCACGGTGTGCTGCGGCGTCCCCGGCATGCGGGGGACGTGCGCGTACGCGCACATCTGCCGGTCCGCCCGGAGCGGCGCGGCGAGCCGCCGGGCCAGCACGCCGGCCCGGCCCGAGGCGTCCACCGCGAAGCCCGCGCGCACTTCGCCGCCCGGCACCACCAGCCGCCAGCCGTCGCTGTCCCGCCGCGCCCCGGCCACCCGCGTCCCCTCCAGCACGACCGCCCCCGCCGACCGGGCCGCCGCGACGAGGCCCGCGTCGAGGACGTCGCGGTCGACCAGCCAGCCGCCGCCGAGCGGGTCGGTGAAGGCGTCCCGGCGGGCCAGGCCGGGCGCCCCCCACGCCGAGGCGACGCCCGGCGATGGCGGGTGCCCGTCCCGCTCGAACCGCTCCCACGCCCCCATCCGCCGCAGCAGCGGGCCGGCCTCCGCCGGGATCGACTCGACCATCCGGGGCCGCTCCCGGCGCTCCTCGCCGAGGAGGACCACGCCGACGCCGGCCGCCCGCAGCGCGACCGCCGCCGCGCATCCGGCCGGCCCGGCGCCGACCACCGCCACCTCGGCCCGGATCATCGGGCGCCCGGGGGTTCGTCGCGGGGCAGGGTCCGCTCGACCTCGACGAACAGGGGGTCGTCCGCGGTGCCCTTGTTGACCACGAAGCCGAGCCGGGACCAGAGGGTGACCATGTCCAGGTCGTCGGCGAACCCGACGTAGTCGTCGGCGTTCTGGTCCCCGTCCGTACCCACCCAGGGCACCTGCCGCAGTCCGTCCTTGTCCTCGACGTACACGAAATCGGGCCGCTGCACCGGCCACCACCAGACGAACCGATCGCCGACCTGCTGCTGGGAGCACTCGTTGAAGTCGGCCTGCCAGGGCAGCGCCATGTACTTGGACAGGTCGCCGGGCTCCAGCCCGAGGCTCGGGTCGCCGCCGAGCGAGAGCGGCGGCCGCACGCCGGTCTTGCGGCGGATCCGGAACGGCTCGGCGTAAATGTCGGGGTTCCGGCAGATCCAGGTCATCTCGATGCCCGGGGAGAACGCCCCGCCGACGCATGCCGACAGCGCGACCCGGTCCCGCAGCTCGCCGGGGGACGGCTCGGGCGCGCCCTTGACCGTGAAGTTCCCCGCCGCCCACTGCTGCAGGAAGAAGAACTGCGTCCTGGTCAGGGTGAGGTAGCGGGACGCGAGCGGGCCCGGCTCGAAGCAGTTGTCCCCGCACAGGAACGGCATCAGCGGCAACCCGCCGTCGGGCGAGGCGAACAGGTCGGATCTGTCGGGCGGCCGGATGAGGTCGAGGTAGAAGCGGCGCAGCCCGTTGAAGACGGGGGAAGGGTCGCCGAGCTTGTCGAAGTCGGGATCGTGTGGGTGGGACGGGATCGCGACGACCCACCGGTAGTGGTGCGCCCGCGAAAGGATCGGCTTGATGTCAGCCTCCCAGTCGGGCAGGTGGTCGCGCTGCCAGAGTCCGTCGTGGAAGATCTCCGGCCGCAGGCCCAGCTTCCGCACCGCCACGTCGAAGATCGTGTCGTGGAGCGTGACGAGGTTGGTCAGCTCGGGGGCGAACCGGGGCGGGGCCGCGATCACCCACACGGACGCGTCCACGTCCACCGTCCGGCCGTCCCGCATGACGATTCGGGCCGTGACCGGGCCGTCGGCGGTGTCGTCCCACCACGAGTCGTTGTTGGCGTAGTCGTCCACGACCGGATCGGCGGCGGTGCTGCCCGAGGCGCCGTAGCCGCCGAGCACGATGAGCCGCCCTTCCTCATCGGTGCGCAACTCGCCGAGGCTGTCGACGGACCTCGGCCGGAGGTTCTCCGGCGGGAAGGTCATCGGGTAGCCGTCGGGGTTATCGGTCCGTGAGAAGGCGACCCTTTGACCGGGCTTCGTCAGCGTACGCGGCCCCGGATCGATGATCATCTTTTCCCGTTCGGCGGGATCGGTCACTCCGGCGTTGCGCAGCGGGTGGTCCGGTGCGTAACCCGACTCGCCGGCGTTGACGATGAACTCGTACCAGATCGCCTTCTTGTTGGCGAGATGGACGGTCCACTCGATCCGCTCGACGCCGTCCCGCCCGGGACGTACCGGGCGGCCGGGGTCGGTCTCGTCGCGATAGGAGTAGACCTCGAACCGCTCGCCCTGCCGGCGCAGCCGCCCCTCACCGTCCCGGAAGTCGGCGGGGGTGAATGTGCCGCCGCCGGGCAGGATCGGCAGGCTGCCGGGCCGCTCCGGGGCGAGGTAGAACTCGGGGCTGTCGCCGACCCGGACGACGCCGATGGCCGGATGGATGCGATAGGACATTGCTGCGGTCTCCCTGTCATCCGTGCAGCGGGCTGAACGCGGCATCTGCGGCGACGGCGGCGGCCAGCGTCCGGTGGGCGATGCCGATGTTGTGGCGCCAGAGCAGGCGGTAGTCGCCGCCCAGGGATGCGGGCGGCCGGGCGAGCAGGTCGGTGGCCTCGGCCACGATCTCCGCCGCCTCGCGGAAGCGGTACACGAACGCGGGCCCGGCGTTCGGCCCCAGCGCGGGGTCGGCGGCCGGGTTCAGCGGAGTCCGCAACAGCAGGGTCGCCAGGGCGGGCAGGGCCGCCTGCATGACGGGAAAGGCCGTCTGGAAGAACGGGCGGGGCGCGGTCGTCTTGCCGAACGCCTCGCCGAGCGCGGTCAGCACCAGTGTGTAGCAGTTGTCGAACAGGTGGGACAGACGGCGGAAGTCGCCGTCGAGGGCGGCGTCGGACGGGTTCGGCTGCATCGGATGGATAGGCGGCAGGCCGACCTCGCCATCGGCGATCCGCTGGAAGCGGCGGTAATGGGAGAGCTCCCAGGGGACGCCGATGATCGGCCCATAGGTGCCGTCAAGCCGGTCGCCGTAGTGGTCGTAGCCGCCGTACGGCTCCTCGTACGGCGCCGGCGGCTGCTGGATCAGCGCCCCCTCGCCCTGCTGCATGATCTCCATGATCGCCGCCTTCGCCGTGGCGAGATCGTGGACGATGTGCAGCTGCCCGCCGCCCGTGCCGACGTAGGTGTCGTCCCGCTGGAACCCGGTGTCGTGCCCGAACACCTCCTTCTCGCCGTACTTCGCCACGCAGGCGACGAAGCCCTCCTCGATCGCCTTGTAGAACTGCCCGATAGTGTCGTACAGCTCGCCCTCGGCCGGCGCGTCCGGGCTCGGCTCCGGCTCCTCGATCCGCATGAACACGGTGCGCGCCAGTGCCGGCGAGAGCGGCTGAAGCTGGATGAACGGCCCGCCCGCGGCGTGGCCGAGCAGGTACGACGGGTAACTCGGCACATAGTCGGGCCGCAGCGAGGGGATGCGGCCGATCGCGTTCATCAGGTTGGCGACCTGCATCATGTGCAGCATTTCTTCGATCACCACGCCGCGGATGAGGCGGCACGCCTCCGAGGCGGGGTCGCTGACCGAGTAGAGGGCGCACAAGTACGGCGGGATCGTGGACAGCTCGATCCCCAGCGCGCTCTGGAGATGGTCGCCCAGCGCGGCGATGGTGTCGATCGGCCTGTGGATCAGGGGCAGGGGTGGGCTCATGACGCATCGTCCGTTCGTCGGGCCGGGAGGTCGTTCGCGGCGGGCCGCAGGACGGTGCCGGCGTCTTCCTCGGGGGCGTCGGGGGTGAGGAGCACGACGGCGGTGCCGCCGATGGCGGGGGTGCGCGGGTCGGCGGCCAGCACCAGGACGGCCTGCGGAGCGTCCACCCGCTCGGGCGCGGTGTAGACGCCGTTCCGGTCGATCGTGCCGACCTGCGGCAGGACGCTCCACGCGGCCGGGAACGGGTCGCCGGAAAGCGTCGCGGCGAAGGACAGCGTGCCGCCCGGCCCGAGCGGCGCCGGGGCGTACGGGGTGACTTGCACGGCGGCGGGCGTCGCCGGGAAGACGACGATCCGCGCCTCGCCGGTCCGGTCGCCGATCCGCGCGCTGATCGTCACCGGGGTCGGCTTGTCCAGCTTCCTGGGCGGCGTGTAGCTGCCGTTCGCGTCCAGCTTGCCGACGGCCGTGGAGAGGGACCAGGTGGCCTTGTCCGCGGACCCGGGCAGCGCGGCGGTGAAGGCCTCCGGCTGGGCGCCGGCCTGGAGGACCGAGATGATCGGCGAGATCCGGACGTCGGCGGGGGTCACCACGACCGCCGCGTACGCCTGCTGCCTGTCCGCGGCGGCGGTGACCACGACGACCTTGGACCCGGTCACGGCGGCCGGCGGCCTGTACCGGCCGGTCGCGTCGATCGTGCCGCCACCGCGCGGGACGGACCAGGTCACCGGCCGGTCGGCGGTGAACTGGAGCGTCTCGCCGGTCGCCACGGAGGCTACCGGGGGCGTCACGTCGAGGTCGGATGCCCGCAGGGTGCCGAACACGACCAGGTCTCCGGGCACGTGCGCGCTCTCCAGGCGGGACGTCTGCCGCCCGGGGAACAGCAGGTTGGTCACCGCGAACGCTCCGACGTGCGGGATCTCGAAGCCGACCAGCAGTTCGGCGAACAGGTCCCTGATCTGGCGGGCGATCCAGTCGCAGACGGTCTGCTCGATCTGCTTCCAGGGCAGGCCGAAGAGGTCGGCCAGCCAGTTCGAGTCCGAGGCCGAGAAGCTCACCGCGATCCCGCCCGCGGCGGCGAAGGAGATCATCCCGGTGACCGGGTCGACCGACGGCCGGTGCGCGACGGCCAGCTTCACCATCATCGTGGCCTGGCCGTCCTGGCAGATGAGAGTGGTCATGCTCCACGGCTGCGGCCAGTCGTGCTTCCACTCACCGGCGAGGCCGTCGGCGGCGGGGGCGAAGGAGATCCCCTTCAGGGTGACCATCACCGGCTCCGGTTTTCCGCACCACCCGGACTGCATGTTCCCGAGCTGCAGATCGAAACTGCAGGGCACGTGGACGCGCCCGTCCGTGACCGTCGCCGACCACAGGTCGGCGGCGTCGCCCGCCGCGGAGACGACGACCCCGGTGGCGTGTGGCGACAGGGCGTTCTCCAGGGCTTGCCGCAGGATCTGGCCGACCAGCACTCTGCCGGACACCAGCAGCGCCGTATCCATTCCGGCGGGCACCGGGTTGGCGAGGGGCAGCACCGTCTGGTTTCCGCCCTTCGGGTGGTAGGTGGTGGGCACGAACAGCAGCACCCGTCCGGCGTCGGCCGTGTCGCTCTGGTCCCGCTGCGTGGCCAGCTCGAAGTCACCCGCGGGGGTGAGGTCCGTCTTGTTGGGCGTGTAGTCGAGGGTGCCGAGCGCGTACCGGTACCCCGTGGCGTGATCGCGGAGGAAGCCGAGGAAGTAGGTGCCGAGGATGGTGCCCGCGGCGTCGGTCATGCCGAGGTCGGCGAAGAACTCCTTGCCGTCCTCGATCCGCAGGACGACGTGGGTCTGGCTCTCGACGTCGCCCCGCACCTTGCCGAGGGGGACGGTGCCGGTGACGGTGTACCCGTGCCCCTCGGTGATCCACTGGGTGGAGACAACGCTGGTGCTCGCGCCGTCGGCCACGACGACGCGGACGATCCCGGCGAGGACCGGGATCGTGAGCAGCGCCGCCTGCGGGTCCTTCTCGGGGTCGAACGCGATCAGCGGGCGGCCCAGCACGACGTCCTGGAACTCGACCGCGTAGTCGCCGATGACGGGCACGCTGCCGGTCAGGGGCGGGAGGTGGTCGCCGTTGGCGAGGTCCATGGCGAACTGGCGCTGGAACAGGTCGTTCACCTTGTGCGCGGCCAGGGCGTACACGACGTCCCAGCCCTGCGTCACGCCCCTGTCCCGCAGCCGCGCGAGGATGTCCGCGGCGGTCGGCCCCGTGGTCATGACTTCTCCAATACGTCGTAGTCGAAGTCCCCGAGGACGTCGAGGACGAGCTGCACCGCGAGCGAGCCGCCCTCGCTCGAGTCGACGACCTCCGGGATCAGCAGAGGCTGGCCGACCCAGGGGAGGGGGGCCATCACGGCCTCGAAGATGTCCACCGGGGTGGTGTCGGAGTCGTGGTCCTCAAGCTGGTAGGAGGCCCCGGCGACGCCGGAGCCGATCAGGGCGAGGCCCATCAGGCAGTCCATCACGGTGTTGGCGCGGAAGAGCTGGGACGAGTCCCTGTCGGAGATTTTTTTGAACAGCCCGCCGAAGTCGACAAGCGTGAAGGCCGCGTCGGTCAGGATGGGCACCCAGAAGCAGCCGTACGTCTCGTTGCTGAGCTGGGCGCCCCTGGTCGTCGACCGCCATTCGTCCGCGGTGGGCGCGAAGAGGCGCTGGACGACGGCGTTGGCGACGAAGTCGAACGCGTTCCAGCACACCGCCGCCTTGTCGCTGACCGCTACCTGCATGTTCGCGTAGTTGACCAGGTCAGTCACCGCGTCGACGCCCATCAGGACGCACGACATGGCGACCTGCGCGTCGGCGAGTCCCCGGTCCGTGGCAGACGCCCCCTGCGCGCTTGCCGTCACCCTCGGGTCGTACGGCCCGCGACCGGTGCGGAGCAGGCACGCGAGCGTGACCGGGGCGGCGTACGCGAGGCAGATCAGCCTGCCCAGCGTCATCTTGTCCGTACGGCCGTCCGGCCGCACCACGTTCTCCCAGAACCAGGTGAGCAGCGGATCGTCGGTCATCGGCGCGCCAAGGGCCGCGGAGAGCCCGCGCACGACCTCGGCGGCGAGGTCCAGCAGCGCGACCGCAGCCACGTCCACGCAGTCCAGGGCCAGGTCGATCAGATCGCGGAGCACT
Organism: Nonomuraea sp. NPDC049269; assembly: GCF_043197155.1. Lineage (NCBI taxonomy): Bacteria > Bacillati > Actinomycetota > Actinomycetes > Streptosporangiales > Streptosporangiaceae > Nonomuraea > Nonomuraea sp. NPDC049269. Next base: position 273,886 of record NZ_JBICSO010000010.1, on the reverse strand, counting down.
GTCAGCAGGTCGGCTGCCCGGGTGCGCCCGAGGGCGGCAGGGTCGCGGAACCAGGGCTCGCACAGCGCGGTCAGGTCGCGTACGGCCCTATCGCCGTCCCGCAGGAACCCGGAGTCCTCCACCGCCTTGATCAGCCGTTCCCCGAGGCTGTCGGACAGCCCCGGGACCTTCGGCAGCGGGTGGCCGGCGAGGCTGGTCATGACCTTCGAGAGCACGTACTCGTTCTGCGCCGTGCTGCCGGGCACGGCGGACATCGCGCCGACCGGCGGCTTGATCGCGGTCAGGCCGCGGCCGGCGGCGATCTCGGCGATGGTGCGGTCGCCCAGGGCGGCCACGGCCCGGTCGAGCCCCGCGTCCACCTCCGACTTCAGGTCCGCGAAGAAACGGCCGGCAGCCACCGCGGCCGAGTCCTCGAGCCAGGTGGAGACCTGCGACAGGCCGCCGGTCACGTACCCGTGGAAGGCGTCCATGGTGCGCCAGACCGAGTCCCAGTGCAGTTCGTCCTGCACCCAGTCCTTGAACCGGTGCCAGGCGGCGCCGATCGCGTCGAGCACGCCCCGCAGGAACGAGCCGAACTCGGCCGCGCCTTCGACGACCAGGCCCTTGGCGAGGGACCACACTCCCTCGGCGTACTCCAGCAGGGCCGAGGCGGTCTGCGTGTTCGGGTCCACGATGAAGTTGACGAGCTTGGCCGCGCCGGTCGAGATCGCGTGCCAGAGGTCGGCGAACCAGCTCCCCAGGCTCTCGGCGAACAGCTCGCCCGCCAGGTCCGAGTCACCCACGGCGAGCTCCACGGCGGCGGCCTCGCGGTGGAAGTCCGCCATCCTGGCTGCGACCGCCTCGCTGGTGTCGTACCGGACGAACCGGGGGGAGGCCTGGTCGCGCAGGTCCAGCTCGAACCCGCCCTCGGCGGGCTTCGCGTCCGTGCAGGCCCTCGCGATCTCCATGATCGCGCCCGCCGCTGCGTCCGCCAGTTCGGGGGTCGAGTCCGGGAGCAGGGGCTTGCCGCCCGCCCGCGCGCCGAGCAGTGTCTGCGCGCTCATCGGCGGGATCGTCGCGCGGCCCGTGAACACCGGCGCGCGACCGGCGAGCGCGTCGAGCAGGTAGCCGTGCGGGGTGATCGCGAGCGCCGCCGGGGCGCCGTCGGCGCGCGCGGTGAACGTGACGGGGTCCAGGCCCGTGGCGGGCTGGGTGAACTCGACCGCGCCGGTCTCGTCCGTGGTGAGGACGGCGGGCAGCGCCGGCCGCGCGACCGCGCCGCGCCCCGCGATCTCCAGCCCCACCAGCCGCGAGGGAGTCAGCTCCACCCGGACGCCCTGGCACGGCAGGCCGTTCGCGTCGGTGACGGTAAGGCGGGTCCGGTAGCGGGAGACGCGGGTCGGTGCGGCGGCGGACGCCGCGTGCACCGGGACCCGGGTCCACCGGCCGGCTGGCCCGTCCCGGCTGAGCAGGTCGAGACCGCCGTCCACCCGGGTGACGGCGACCACGCCGGAGCCTGCGGCGGGGGTGCGCACCTGGACCGCGTCGGTGTCCAGCGGGAAGATCGGCGCCCACTTCGGCGAGCCGTCCCCCGCCCAGGAGGTCTGCCGCAGCAGCCAGAGCCTGCCGTTCGGGTCGCATCCGTAGCAGCGCAGCAGCCCGTCGTCGCCGACCTCGGCCGAGCCTTGGACGACCACGCCCAGCGGGATCTGGGTCGGCGTGTCGCTGAAGCCGGCCGAGGTGTACAGGTTGTGCGCGGTGTCGGTGAACACCGCCATCGCGGAGTCGGCGTGCGCGTACGTGGCCAGCAGACGCGCGACGGGCGCCTTCACCTTGACCACCGCGGGATCGGCGGCCACCCGCCCCTCGACGCCGGGCCAGATCCGCAGCTCGCCCCCGGCCGCGCCGAACAGCACCCACGCGTCCGGGGAGGTGTACGCCAGCCGGGCCTCCCCGCCGAGGAGCCTGCCGCCAAGGTTCACCTCGACGGCGCCCCACTTCCCGCCGTCGGCCGTGCAGAGGACCAGGTCGCCCTTCGCGGTCACCCCGGTGACCGCGAATGCCCCGGTCAGCGGGATCTCCGAGACGCTCAGTCCGGCGCACGGCGGCAGATCCTGAGAGGCGGACCACTTGCCGCCGCGCCGGACGGCGTGCAGCAGGGCGGTGTCGGTGGCGTAGAACGCGTGCACGAGTCCGTCCCCGTCCACCAGCGACACGATCTCCGAGGCGTCCGCTCCGCGCGGCAACGGGCGCAGCGTGCGGCCCGGCGAGGAGTCCGCCGGGTCCCGTAGCTCCACGGCCCCGGCGCCCGGGGTGATGGCGAGCAGCAGCGTGTTCCCGTCGGCGTCGATCGCGACGGACATGTGGTTGGGCGCCTCCGGGGCGACGCTGACCTGTTCGATCAGCAGCACGTCGGCGGACAGCCGCGAGTCCGCGGCGACGCGCAGGGGAGGGGTGTGGTCGATCGGCATGGGCTGCTCCAGAAAGAGGTCTCGGATGCGGCGGCGGGGTGTGGTGGGCGGCGCTCGGCGGGGGGTGTCAGCGCAGTCTCATGCCGCGGCGGCGCGGCCCGCGTCAGGGTGCCGACCCTGACATTTGCCGCCTGCCCTCCGCGGGCTGATCTGGATGCCGCGGGGTGATCTGAATCTGTTCACCGCGGCAGGGGCCGACATACGGTGGGTGCGTGGCGGAGCGGGTCGGCGAGGGGTCCCTGCTGGAACGTGGCAAAGAGGTCGCCGCGCTGCGGGCGGCGATGGAGGACGCCCGCGCCGGCCGCGGCTCTCTGGTGGTGGTACAGGGGCCGCCGGGTGTGGGGAAGACCAGGCTGTGCGCGGCGGCCGCCGAGTGCGGCCGGGCGGCCGGGCTGCGGGTGCTGGAAGGGCGGGGCCGGGAGCTGGAGCGCGAGATCGCGCTGGGCGTCGCGCTCGAACTGCTCACACCGCCGGTCACCGCCGCGACGCCAGCAGAGCGCGCCCGGCTGGTGCACGGCATGGCCGCGCCGGCCGCCCCGCTGTTCCCCGGCCTCCTGCCCGGGGCGGAGTCCGCCGCGCGCCTTGAGGCGGACGTCATGCTGTTCGGGTTGTGCTGGCTGGCCGCGAACCTCACCAGGTGGGATATGTCCGGCATGGAGGTCCAGCCCATGCTGGTCGCCGTGGACGACGCCCAGTGGGCGGACGAGTCGTCCGTGCGTTTCCTGGCCATGCTGGCCGACCGGGCCAGCAGGCTGCCTCTCTCCATGGTGGTCGCGGTGCGCGACGGCGAGGGCGAGACCGACGTGTCCGCGCTGCGCGCGCTGTCTGCCCGGCCGCCGCACCGCCTGCTGGCTCCCGAGCCGTTGTCCGCCGCGGCGGTCGACCGGCTGGTGGCCGAGGCGGCGCCGGGCGCGGCTGCCGGCCTTGCCGCCGCGGTGGCCCACGCCAGCGGTGGAAACCCGTTCCTCGTCGGCGAGCTGCTGCGATACCTCCAGGGTGGCGGTACGGTGCCGGCGGCGGACGCGGTCGCGGGCATGGTGCCCGACACGGTGATCCGCTCGGTGCTGGCGCGGCTTGCCCGGCTGCCCAAAGGCGCGGGCCGGCTCGCCGCCTCGACGGCCGTGCTCGGCGACGGCACCCCGCTGCGCCGGGCCGCCGCGCACGCCGGCCTGGAGCTGCCGGCTGCCGAGCTCGCCGCCGACGCCCTCGCCGGGGCGCACCTGCTCCGCCCCGGCGACCCGCTGGCGTTCGCGCACCCCCTCGTCGCCGCGGCCGTGCACGCCGACCTGCCTGCCTTCGCCCGCGCCCGCGCCCACCGCAGCGCTGCCGACCTGCTCGCCGCGGACGGCGAAGGGGTCGAGAAGGTCGCCGGGCATCTCCTGGCCGCCCGGCCCGAAGGCGACCCCGCCGTGGCCGGCGTGCTGCGCGAGGCGGCGCGCCGCGCGCTGCGCCGGGGGGACCCGGCCGCCGCCATCCGCCTGCTGCGCCGCGCCTTACCCGACGAAGCGCCCGGCGAGCGGCGCAGCGAGCTTCTGCTCGAGCTGGCACGCGCGCAGGTGATCGCCGGCGATGTCGCGGGGCACGCCTCGGTCACCGAAGCCCTCGCCCTGCTCGACGGCGCGCCGCCGGACGTCAGGAGCAAGGCGCTGAACCTGCTCGCGCAGATCAGGCACGCCCGCGGCGACTTCTCCGGCGCTGCGAAAGAGCACGACGCGGCGCTCGGCCTGCTGGAGCCGGGCAGCGCGAAATGGCAGGACGCGCTGGCCGGCTATTTGATGGTCGCCACGTTCCACCCGCCGCTGCGCGGCGACGGCGAGCGGCGGATCGCCCCGGTGCTCAGGGAGGCCCGTCTCGGCCGGCCGCCCGACCGGCCTGGCCTGCTGGCCCACGTGGCCCTCAGGCTCGCGCTCGCCGGAGACCCGGTGCCCGAAGTGCGGCGGACGGCCGCGCTCGCGCTCGCCCGGGACCCGCTGGTGGGCACGGGCGGCCACGGCGCGCTGCTCGGGGTGGTCGTGCACAGCCTCGTCATCGTCGGCGAGCTCGCCGACGCCGAGGCCGCGGCCGACGCCGCCCTGTCCGCCGCCGCCGGCCGTGGAGACGTGCTCGCCTACGCCAGCGCGAGCTTCCACCGCGCGCTCGCCCGTTACCATCAGGGAGGTCTCACGGCGGCGCTGGCCGACGTCGAGGCAGCCCGGGTGCCGTACGCCGAGGGCTGGATCTCGGCCGGGGGCTGGATCGGTTTCCTGCTCGCCCGGCTGCATCTCGAACAGGGCGACGCCGCCGCCGCGGAGGAGGCGCTCCACCTGGCTGACCGGCGCCCGCCCGATGGCATGGACATGGCCTTGGTCCTCGACTCCCGTGCCCGGCTGGCCCTGCTGCGCGGCGAGCCCGCGGTGGCGCTCGACACCGCCCGCGCCGCCGGCCGGCAGCTCCAGCAGATCTACGAGATCGACCATCCCGGCCTGCTGCCGTGGCGTACCACCGCCGCCCTCGCCGCGCACCACCTCGGCGACCACCGCACCGCCCAAGGCCTCGCCGGCCAGGAGGTCGACCGCGCCCGCGCCGTCGGCGTGCCGCAGGCCGTCGGCGCCGCGCTCCGCGTCGCCGGCCTGGTCGCCCGGCCCCGCCCCGACATCGACCTGCTCGCTGAGGCGGCCCGCACGCTGCAGCAGACCCCGGCGGCGCTCGAACAGGCCCGCGCCCTCGTCGACCTCGGCGCGGCGCTGCGCCGCGCCGGCCGGCGGAACGACTGCCTGCAGCCGCTCCGCCAGGGGCTGGAGCTCGCCGACCGCATGCGTGCCCGCCCACTCGCCGAGCGCGCCCGCGCCGAGTTACACGCCGCCGGCGTGCGGCCGCGCAGGGCCGCGGTGGCCGGCATCGAGGCGCTGACCCCGGCGGAGCGCCGAGTCGCCCTCCTCGCCCTGCACGGGCACAGCAACGGGCAGATCGCGCAGGCCCTGTTCGTCACCATCAAGACCGTGGAGACCCATCTGGCGCGCGCCTACCGCAAGCTCGCGATCAGCAACCGCCGCCAGCTTCAGCAAGCCTTCGGCGCCGCCGCCGCCCGGTGACACCGGGGGTGCTGAGCTGTGGCCAAGGCCCGCCTTCAGTCGCGTCACCGGCTCCCCGGCGCCGAAGCTCACGACAGTCCCATACCCGGTGCTGTGGACCGCCGGAGTGTTCGTACCGCTCATGCGTGAACTGCGTATCACTCACTACCAATGGGACCGGCCGTTCGTCGCGGACTCCACGGCCATCACCCAGACCTTCGGCCTCAAGCCCCAGCCCATCGACGACGCGCTGCGCGAAGCGGCACAGCTCGTGGGGGGCTGACGGCTTGCCCACGCTGCGCCTGTGTGACGCATCCCGCGCCGATCCGCGGTCTTCTCCGTCGTGCGGCGGTGGAGGGCCTCACGCTGTCCCGGGGCGGCAAGCCCGTCCGAGCTCGAGCATGGCTCGATATAGGGCGGTGGGTGCCGGGGCGGGGGCAGGGAAGAGTGCGCCGCTGAAGGGGGATCCGCGCCGTCGAGTGCCGCCGTCGCGCCGAAGTCCAGCGCGGCGCGCCGAGCGCCTTGCCGTAGATCGGTCGCCACCGTGCCGGCTGCCCCGGCGTGGCGGGCCAGCGCGATGACGCACAGTCCGACGCCGCCCGCGCCGATGACAAGCACGCGTTCGCCGCTTGTCAGGCGCGCGGCGCGGTGTACGGCTCCGTATGCGGTCAGGCCCGCGCAGCCGAGTACCGCGGCGTCGGCGAGCGGCCATGCCGATGGCCAGTCGTGGGGCAGGGGGAAGACGGCGGTCGAGGGCAGCACGACGTGTCTGGCCAGGCCGCCGACTCCGGAGGCGCGCAATGATGCGCCGTCGGGGAACCGGTACCGGTGAGTGCCGTCGAAGCGCAGACCGTCGCGCTGCATCGCCGATCGGAAGGCTGCGCAGTCGTCGTCCGCGCCGGCGGCGCACGCGGCGCATTTGCCGCAGGGGACCAGGAAGGAGCAGACGACTCGATCGCCCGGCCGTACTCGGCCGACCGATGGGCCGGTCTCGGCGATGGTGCCGGACAGCTCGTGCCCGAACACACAGGGCGGGGCGACCGTGCCGTGTCCCCGCAGCTTGTGCACGTCGCTGTGGCATGCTCCGCAGGCCGCCACCTCCAGCAGGACTTCGCCTTCCTGTGGTGCGGCCACCTCCACGGGACGGATCTTCAGCCCGGGGTCGACCCCTTCGAACACTGCCGCGACTGTGGGCCTCCACCCGCTCACCTGACACCCCATCTGTGTGCGAGCCCGCCACGCCCGCAGTATCTATGGAGGAGCGTGCGCGCGGCGGCGCCCGCGATCCTGCCGAAGACGGCTCCCGACGTCAGCCCGCTGCCGCCCGGGTAGTTGCCCGAGAACAGGCCACCCACCAGTTCCCCCGCCGCGTACAGCCCTTTGATCGGCCGTGATTCCTCGTCCAGCACCCGGGCGCTGGTGTCAACGTGCAGCCCGCCGAAGGTGAACGTGATGCCGCAGCTCACCGCATACCCATAGAACGGCGGTGCCTCCAGCGCCAGCGCCCAGTTCGACTTGGGCGGTTCGGCCCGCGCCCGCCGCCCGTCCTTGATCGAGGGGTCGAACGGTTCGTCCACGATCGAGGCGTTGAAATCGTCCACCGTCGGGCGCAGTCCCTCGGGGGAGATGCCGAGCCGGCTCGCGAGCTCCTCTACAGTGTTCCCATCGGCCCAGGTGATCGGCCGGCTGTCGTATTCCTCGGTACGCAGCATCGGCCGGGTGGTGGCGTCGAACAGCTGCCACGCGATGCTGCCGGGCCGCCGGAGGATCTCACGACCGTACTTGGCGTAGGTGTAATTGCGGTAGTCGGCGCCCTCGTCCACGAAGCGGCGGCCGTCGCGGTCCACCACGATGCCCAAGGGGTAGCTCTGGCGGGTGTACTGGTTGGTCAGGCGTCTGTCGCCGCCGCCGGGTGGGGCTCCGGCGTCCCACGCGACGCTGTGGCAGGTGCCGTAGGGGGCGGCGCCGAGGGCGAGGGCGAGTTCGAGGATCGCGCCGTCGTTCGTGGGGGTGCCGCGGACGATCGCTCGGGCCCATTCCGGACCCAGGTGGCGGGCCGTCAGGCACGAGCTGGCCTCGAACCCGCCCGCGGCCAAAACGACCGCGTGGGCTCGCACGGTGTGCTCACCGCTCGCGTCGGCGTACGTCACCGCGCGGTCACCGCGTCGGCGTGGCTCCGATGGAGCGCCGTCACGTTGGCGCCGTATCGGATCTCGACTCCAGAGGCCACCGCCGCCGCGGTGTGCTGAGCGATCAGGCCCTTGCCGCCGCCGACCGTGCCGAGCGCGAGACCGCCGAAGAACTTCCAGGTGCCGCCGCTCTCGTACGCCTGCCGCTCGAACATCAGCCGCCAGCCGTGCAGGAAGGTCCGGAACCGGCGCGTCAGTTGCCGCTCGCTCCAGCTGTTGGTGTCATCGAAGGTGTGGTAACCGTAGGCGTCCCGGATCATCCACGCGTGCTCGTACGTCGTCTTGGGCCGCTCGGCGTACTTCTTGACCTGCGACGCGTCACCGATTCCCAGCTGCTCGGCCAGGTAGTCCACCACCGGCCAGGGCACCGCGAGCGGATCCTCCAGGAACAGCCCCTTGTACCGGACGGTCCCGATCTGGACGGCGACGCCCAGCCGGTGAGAATCGGCTCTCGACTGCGCGATCACATTCCGGTCGAAGCTATCGAGGAAGAAGAACTTCTCCAGGTCTGACCTTGTACAGCCACAGGTCTGCCGTCTCGCCCCCGATCCGCCGAACCCGCTCCCAGAACCTCAAAGCCAGGTCATAGCGCTCCAGGTAGTGGGCGGTGCACCGGGGGCCGGAGACCCTTGCCCTTACCGCCGTTGTCGTGGGCGTCGTTGGTCTGGATGGTGGGCCGGTCGGTGCCTTGAGGACTGCCGGGCGACGGCTGGAAGAGGCCGATCCACACCCGCAGCGTCGGCAGATCGGGGCGGGAGCTGGTCCAGTGCACGCTGCGGTAGCCGGCGTTACCCCGCCGAGCGAAGCCGTGCTCGGTGAGCAGCTCGGCGACGACGGTGAAATCGTCTCCGGAGGCCGGCCTCGTAGGCCCTCCCACCAGTATCAGCGGCCAGGAGGTCATTTCTGCGAATCACGCACCGTCACCATCGTCATGCAGAGCTCCTTTGCCCCTGGTGACGCCGACCCGAGTGGGGGCCCCGAACGGCCTACCTTGCCCAGTTCTGAAGGCCCGAAAGGCGCATCCGCCCGGCCGCCGCGCACGCGGCAGCCCGGCGCCGGAGCCGAGGCGACGGACCCGGACGCCGTCGACCTGAGTCCTGCATCGCCGTGCTGCTCCTACGCGACGCGTTCGGCTCAGCCCTGCGTTGACAACCGCAGCACCGCCTTCTTCTTGGACAGCGAGAGGGCGCTGATGGTGATGCCGTTGAGCGTGCTCGCCGAGCCCTCGCTGAAGTACGAAGAGCCTGACACGCCAGGCCCGCTGGACTTCACGCTGACGCCGCTGGCATTGAAGGAGATGGTCAGCTTGGTGAAGACGAAGCTGGGGTCGATCCGGAACGAGACCTTCTTGGTGACGGTGATCTTGCAGTTGCCGTCGTAGCAGGCACGCAGGTTGGGCTTGGCGGCGGCGGACGCCGTGGGGGCGATGGCGGGGACGAGGGCGATGGACGCGGCCACCGCCAGGGCGGCGGTCCTGATCGTGGCGGACATGATCCTCCTTGCTCTTCACATGAGGTTGGGACGGGGTGATCCTTGAGCCCTCCCAGTGTGTGGCGGCTGCTCCGGGACCGGTCCCGGAGCAGCCGAGCCCCATCGAACACACCCACCTGGACGGGCATTCGGTCATCACGATGGTGGAAGCGGCGCTGGCCCGCCTGGTCGGCCACGAGATCGACCACCTGCTATCCGGCGCTGCCGTGATGAAGAGTCCTGTCTCTGCTGGTCAGACGTCGGCGGCCTGCCGTTGACGTGAATGGTCGATTGCCCGGCCTGGTCGGGCCGCAGAGGAGAGTTGTGCTGATACCGAGCGGCTGACCTTGGATTCCTTGCCGCTCTGCCGCACACCGGTCTCTGCGAAGATCCGGTTGCGCTGCCGGTCGAAGTCAGCCTTTCATCTTGAGCAGTTCGGCCTCTCGCTCGGACATCTTCAGCCGAACTTCATCCGGGGTGTCGGCGGCGGTCGCTGACCTGTCGCACCGAACCGGCCCCCTGTCTTCAGATAGATCAACGCTCAGCTCTACGGCGATCACGGAAAGCGACTGGGCAACTCACACGCCTCTGTGGACAACCGCAACGCGGGCCCTGCCGCCAGGCAACACAACCTCGCACAACACAACGATCTTCCGGGGAACGGCTTCCTTGTCTATCGGCGTGTGCTTTCTCATGCTCATGGCCTTACCCGGGCCGAAGCAGCCGGAGGAACAGCGCACTCCAATTAGGTGATCAGAGGCGCCACTGCCCCTTTCTCCCGTACTCGGCAACCGCCTCCCTTCCACGAACGCGGCGGTGATGGCTTCGACCGCAGTGGCAAACGATCACCAGCGTTCCGGGAATCTCGAAGAATCCGCTGGTCACGGGTGGGTTCGTTGGATTTTCGGCCAAGACTACGGTGACCCCATTGAGGGAGTCGAGCTGGGTCTGTAGCGACTGGCGCACCGTCGAGGCGCGGGCGTAGCCGATCTTGGCGTGCCCGGGCGTCTGGGTGCCGGCGGCGGGGCGGGGTAGTTCCACCCAGACGGTCCCGGGTTTGCGAAGCGCCGGGGTCGGCACGTTGAGCACCTTGGCCAGGGACGGCACGAGCCGGAACCGGGCGGTGTGGTATTGGGCGGCCACCTTGCCCCGGCCGGTGCGGCGCAGGAGGACATCGGGCAGCCGGACGCCGGGCCGCTGTTTCGTAGGTGAGGGCCTTTGAAACAGCGACGATGTCGGCTTTCTGTGTTGGGGACTCGGGGTGCTCATGCCATGGCTCACTCGCCTGCGGAGCGGCTGACCGGTCAGGACGTGGGGTCGGACTGCGCCCCAGGACCATGGATGATCTGTTCCAGACAATCGCGGAACAGATCGTCGACGGTGCGGCCGGGTTGGAAGTACTCGGCCACACCGGCCATCACGGTGGGGTGTGCCGCGGCGTAGGCGGCCATGTCGAAGCCCTCCAGGGCGTCCGCGTCCGGGCGGCCGAGCTGTTCCTCCAGGACGTAGCCGACGGTGAAGCGCAACACCGTCAACACGATCAGGCGAGCCTGCCGCAAGGGAATGCCCCGCCCGACCAGTGTGCTCATCGCCAGTTCGGAGATGGCGGCCATCTTGAGGGACAGTTGGGAGGCCGCGATGATCCGGGCTCCGTCCGGGTGGGCCAGCAACGCGTGCCGCAGCCGCCCGGCCAGGCCGATCAGCCAGTCCTGCCAGCGTTCCTCCGGCGCGGGCGACGCCAGCTCGGGGAACTGCTGCTCAAGAATCGCCTCGGCGATCGCGGTGACCAGCGCCGCCTTGTTCGGGATGTGCCAGTAAAGGGTCGGCGACTGTACGCCGAGCCGGGCGGCCAGTTTGCGCGTGGTCACGCCGTCGAGACCCTCGGCGTCCAGTAGCGCGACGGCCTCGGTGACGATCCGCTGTTTGTCCAGAGCCAATTCCTGCACCTCCCTTCCTGACCCTATCAGTGATAGAGTCCTCTATCAGTGATAGAGACTCACGCACCAGGGAGGCAACGATGAGACACCGGCACTCGCTCCGCGACCTGCTGCACAGGGCGACCCATCGCATTCCGGGGGTTCCCGCGCACACCGAGTGGCCGGCCGGCCACCAGAGCCAGGCCCGCCACGGCCATGGGTGGCGGCACCCGCTCACGCACCACCGTTCGCACCACCACGGGTTCAACCACTCTCCAGCCCGTCCGCCTCGCGTCCTGGCGGCGTGGCAGACGCGGATCGCCCGCTTGTTCGGTCAGGAACTGGGATGAAGGCGGCGGTGCTCCACGAGGCCGGCGGCATCCCGCGCTATGAGGACTTCCCCGATCCGGTGCCCGGAGACGGTGAGGTGATCATCGACGTCAAGGCGGTCGCCGTCGAGAACGTCGACAAGGCGATCGCGGCCGGTACGCACTACGCCAGCGAGAAGTACATCGGCCGGTTTCCGGCGATCCCTGCCTTCGACGGCATCGGCGCCCTCCCGGACGGCACGCTCGTCGGGTTCGGCAACATCCGCCTGCCCTACGGCGCGCTCGCCGAGAAGGCCGTGGTGCCCCAGGGCTCCTACGTGCCGATCCCTGACGGCATCGACCCGGCCGTGGCGACCGTGATGGCCTCGGCCATCACCGCGATGTCGATGAAAGCGGCCGCGGGGTTCGTTCCCGGGGAGACGGTGCTGGTGCAGGGCGCCACCGGGGTGGCCGGGCGGCTCGCGGTCAAGGTGGCCCGGCTGCTGGGCGCCGGCCGGATCGTCGCCACCGGCCGCGACGACGACCAGTTACGCGAGGTACAGGCCATCGGGGCCGACACAGTGATCAACACCGCGGTCTCCGACGAGGCTCTGGCGCAGGCGTACCTCGACGCCAGGGGGGACGGCTACGACGTCGTCGTAGACTACCTGTGGGGCAGGCCCAGCCAGATCCTGCTGCGTGCGCTGGTGCCGCGGTCGTTCGCGTTCGGCAAGCCGACCCGGGTGGTCCAGATCGGTGAGTCGGCCGGCACCGAGCTCGCCCTCGCCGGGTCGAGCCTGCGCACCTCCGGCGTGGAGATCTACGGCGCGGCCAAGGGGCTCGACCCGCAGACCATGGACGAGGCGTACCAGCAGATCGTGACGTGGACACGGTCCGGCGAGCTCACCTTCGATGTGGAGAAGGCCCCGCTGAGCGACATCGAGACCGCCTGGCAGCGAACCGACCTCAAAGGCAGGCGACTCGTCGTGATGCCATGACCGGCCCGTGTCCACGGCACACCAGCGATGATCACCGGTCAGCGTTCCGTCGCCGTCCCCACCCACGACGTCGACGGAACCGTCTCGAGCGGCGGTGCCTGGCCCCAGCGGCCGCAGCCCCCGCTCCGGGGCCCACGTCACATAGCGGCCCCAGGCGGATGCTGCCCCGCCTGGAGCGGTCCTCCAAGCTGGCGGCCAAGGCCGGCCGCGTGCTGGTCGACCAGCTAGACCGGGTCGACCAGGCGGGCACGGATGTGGAGGTGGCGGCGATGTGGGCAGCGCTGGTGGAGAAGTACCACCCCCGATCAGAGAGCGAGTCGAAGCCTTCCGCGCACGCGTAGCTCGTGGGCCGCTTGCGGCCCAGTCTGGGTGAGCAGGACGAGGAGCTGGAGCCGCTGAAAACCGTGCGAGGTCACCAGCCGGGCTGAGCGTCCTTTGGTCAGCTCGTCAGTTCGTGCCTTGGCGTCAGCGCAGCGTCTGCCGATCACCCTGGACATGCTGCTCTGATCATCGACAGGCGCCGTCGGCCGCCTGGACGAGATCGCCGTGGCCGGTGCTCTGGATCGGCCGGTTGGTGCTGCGGTGGGTCAGGATGGGGTTGCCGGGCGCGCTCTCGTACGGGCCGCGCGGTGAGCGGGCACGGGCCACGGATACGCAGTGGCCGCGCTCGGGGTCGATGCGCGCCACGTTGACGCCGGAGACGGCACACCAGCACTCTCCGTCCTCGTCCCAAGCCAGATCGGGGTCGATGCCGGGCAGATCGCTCCATACCGGATCCGACCACGGGCCCTCGGGACGGTCACTGGAGACGAGGAAGGTGCCACCGGCGCCGACCAACGTAGTGATCACGTAGAACCGGCCGCCATAGTGACGGATGGTGGGCGCGTAGACGCCACGCGAGGCCGGGATGCTCGGCGGCAGCCGTAGCTGTGAGGGACGGTCCAGGACGTTGCCGAGTTGCTCCCAGTGCACCAGGTCACGACTACGAAAGAGTACGCATCGAAACTCACAGGGTGGTGGTTGCGCCGCCGGATCTGGTCGGGCCTGCCTACTTGATCGCGCCCGCGCCGATGCCCTTCACGATGTGACGTTGCGCCATCAGATAGAAGATCACGACCGGCACGATCGAGATGGTAGTGGCGGCCAGGAGGATCTGCTGCTGTGGCGTCTCGGCGGAGGTGAAAGCGGTCAGACCGCGCTGGACGGGCATGAGGGAGTTGTCGTCGAACAGGACGAGCGCCATGAGGTACTCGTTCCACGCTCCCAGCCCTTGAATGACCGCCACGGCGGCGAGGCCGGGCCGCGCCAGTGGGAGGATCACGTTCCAGAAGATGCGCAGCGGACCGGCGCCGTCCAGCGCGGCCGCCTCCTCCACAGCGCGGGGCTGGCTGACGAAGAAGCTGCGCATGATGAGCGTCGACATCGGGATGCCCGAGGTGATCAGGATCAGTACGTAGCCGACGGGATTGTTCGTCAGGTTGAGTGAGATGAGCAGCTTGTACTGCGCGAGGAACATGGCGGGAGCGGGGATGATCATCACGGCGAGGATGACGAACGTGAACACGCTCTTGCCCGCGAAGTCGAGCCGCGCGAGCGCGTACCCGGCGAGGCTGGACACCAGCAGGATGCCGATGACGGCCGATCCCGTGTAGAGCACACTGTTGCGCAGGTAGATGCCGAGTTCTCCCTGGACCCATGCGGTCACGTAGTTGTGCCACTGCGGGTCCGCGGGCAGGAAGCTGTCGTTCGAGAGCAGCTCCGTGAGGCTCTGCAGAGATCCGGACAGCATCCACAGCAGGGGGAACAGCGCGATCAGCGCGGCGACGCCCAGCAGTCCGTACAAGCCGATCTTGTCGAGGCGTACCCTCCGTCGGGTCCCGCCTTCGGCCCTTGCCGTCATCATACGCGGGACCTCCGCCTGGTGATCGTGAGCTGGATCACGGACAGCAGCACGAGGGCGCCGCCGAAGATGACCGACATGGCCGCGGCACTGCCGTAACGCCAGTTGACGAACGCCTCGTTGTAGATGGCGAGGGTCGGCACCATCGTGTGCTGGCCCGGTCCGCCGTTGGTCAGCACCTGCACGGTCCCGAAAATCTGGAGCGCGGCGAGCAGCGTCAGCAGGCTCACGATCGAGGTGACCGGAGCCAGCTGCGGCCAGGTGACGTACCGGAATTTCGACCAGCGGTTCGCGCCGTCGAGTTCGGCGGCCTCGTACAGTTCTTTGGGCACGTCCTGCAGCCCCGCGAGGAAGAGCAGGAAGCCGAACCCCCAGTGGAACCAGACGAACACCGCCGCCACGACGGGCAGCGCGACGGCTGGCTCGCCAAGCCAGTTCTGCTGTAGCGTGCCCAACCCCACCATGCTGAGCAGCCGGTTGAGGATGCCGGATCCAGGGGCCAGGATGAACGAGAACAGCAGACCGACGACGACCACCGACAACACGCCCGGCAGGTAGAAGACGGTGCGGAAGAACGTCCTGCCGCGGGTGATGTTGTTGACGGCCAGCGCCATGCCCAAGGCGACTCCGTTGCCGACGACGAACCCGACGACACCGAAGAACAGGACGTTGCGCATGGACGCCCAGAAGATCGGGTCGGAGGCGACGAAGTCGTAGTTGGCCAGCCCCACCCATGGGGTGTCGGGGCTGACGCCGTCCCAGGACTGGAAACTCAGCAGGATCGCCTGCGCGAACGGCGTGATCGTGAAGATCCCGATGAGCGCGATGGCCGGCGCCAGGAACAACCAGCCGATCAGGTTGCGCCGGAGAGTGCGCCTCCCGCGCGGCGCCCGAGGTGGACGCCGCACGGGAATCGCGAGATGCTGCGCCGTCATGACGTACGGTCCTGCGCCGCCTGGATGTTGGTGAGGACCTCGTCCACCGTCGCCTCGCCCAGCACCAAGCGCTGAGACTCCGCTCTGATCGCGGTGATCACGTCAGGTGTGAAGGTCGTTGACATGACTTGCATGTTCTTCACGCCGGCGGCGAAGCCCGCGAGCTGGTCGGGGATGTCCGCGCCGGCGAGGAGTTCCGGGTTGCTGGGGAGGATGCGAGCGGTCTTGGCGAACACCGCCTGCTGCTCGGGCTCGGTCAGCCACTTCACGAACGCGAGCGCCTTGTCGGACTGCTTGCCCCTCGGGTTGATCACCGCGCCCTTCCCGGGGATACCCGGCGAGCGCGGGTCGTGGACGCTGCCGGGAGCCTTGGGGACCCCGGTGGAGAAGTAGTCGTCGAATTCCGGGTTCGTCCTGTGGCCGACCGCGATGCCGGGGGCGGCGTCGAAGATGGCACCCATTTTCTTGGTGAAGAAGGACGACTCCACGTTCGGGTGGTCGTCCTGGCCACCGGGGATGGAGTCGTCGGCGAGGACACCGGCCTTCTTCACCTCGGCCAGGAACTGGAAGGCGTTGCGCCAGCCGTCCTGTTTCCAGCTCGCTTTCCCGTTGAGGGTCGCTTCGATCTCGGCGTCCGTCAGCCAGTTCGAGGCGAGGGCCTGGATGATGTTCGGCGTCTGCGAGGCCGCGATGGAGAATTTCGCCTTCTTCGCGGTGAGCGCGTCGATGAACTCGGCCGTCGTCGCGGGCGGCTTTTCCGCAGATATTCCGGTCAGCGCCGGGTTGATGAGGAAGCCGTACGTCTGCGTCTCCCAGTGCACCGAGTAGACGCCGGGCTTGACCCCGAGGTTGTTACCTTCCTGGAACGTCGACATCTTGAGCACGGCGGGGCTGAAGTTCTTGCTCCAACCGGCGTTCAACTGGGAGGAAAGGTCCATCGCCCAGCCGGCCTTGTAGAACGGCGCCATCTGGGACGCGTCGAACGACGAATAGATGTCGGGCATGGATCTGGACTGCGCCTTCGCCTGCAGCTTGGGCAGGTAGTCGACCGGACCGGGCGTGTCGATAGTGATCTTGACGCCGGTCTTCTTGGTGTACTGCTGCGCGAGTTGTTTGAGCGCGGCCTCTTGCCCGCGCGACTGGTTCATGAAGGTCAGTCCGGCGTCCCCGGTGTTGGTGGATTCGCCGGATGACGAGCAGCCGGCCAGAGCAAGCGCTCCGACGATCGCCAATGATCCTGCGGTCGCGGTAATGGTGCGGCGGCGAGCGCCGCGTGTGGTGGATTTCGTACCCATGGTTCTCGCCTCTGGAAGCCTTGGATGGAGGAGGCATTCTTCGGTGAACGCCGTTCAATGCCGATGAAAGTGGTTCTGGCCCTGTCAGTCGGCTGCCGGCCGACCGTTCTCCTTCCGTGTCCATGAAGAGCCGCTCAGGACGCTGGGGCGGGGGAGCGCGCCCAGTCCTTCTGACGTGAGGATCCAGCCGCGGGGAAGTTCTGCCCCCTGGTCCACCGCTGTGGCGATATGCGCCATCGCGGCCAGCAGTCCTCCATTCGCCGGGAGATAAATCGTGAGGAATCCCGGCATTTGCGGATTGTGTCCGTTGGGGAGGAACACGTTCTTCGGTGAAGGAAGCAGAAGGGCGTCGATCGCACGGCCGACATCGCCGAGACCGGCCGCGGACATCGCCATGACGGGGTAGTCCCAGCCCCAGCTGGACTGCAGGTCCCAGCGCTCCCATACGGAATCGAGCGTCGCCGACATCGTGGCCGGGTCCACGAGCTGCGTGTCCGGAAGCCACCCCAACGCCATGAGCATGGACGGGTGATCCTTCCGGATGAGCCACGGGGAAGTCGCGATGGCCGCGTACGTACCGTCGGGAAGCAATGCGGGCCGGCTCATGTTCCGCGCCACCCGGTCCCACTCCTGGCTCGGTTCGAGACCGAGCCGCGCTCTCCACTCGTTCGCCACGCCGAGTGCCCATGACCAGTACGCCAGCTCGAAGGTCGGATCGGTGTTCGTCGCCCGGTCGGTGAGGTAGCTCTCCTGCGCGGGGATGAGCGGAGGCGGCAGCCTGAAGGATCCGTCGCGTTCCTCGGCGAAGTCGGCCATGAAGTCGGCGGTCGCCTCGACGAGCGGGTAGTGCTCACGCAGGAACGACTCCTCGCGCCCCTCGCCGCGCAGCGACTCCAGCAGGTAGATCACGTGCGGCTGCTGCCACAGGAGGAAGACGCCGATGTTGCTCGGCGACTCGCGCGCGGACGGATCGGTCTGCTTCGGCCAGCGGGCTCCGCGATACCCCTGCCGGCGGGCGGTCGCCTTCGCCGCCTCCAGGGCTTCGTGATACCAGCGCATGCTGCGTTCGAGCAGGTGCCCTCGCCCCCACATCGGGAAATGCGCCGCATGCCACCAGTGCATCTCGAGGTGGAACTTGCCCGACCAGGTGTTGTACGTCAGACCGGACTCCGCGGGAGGCGTGACCCCGGCACTGTTGACGGCCATGAGGTACTGCGAGAGAACGACGCGGCGTTCCAGCTCCGCGGCGCGCGCGTCCGTGCTGCCGGCGAGGCTGACCGCGGCACCGGTGCTCCAGTGCTCCGCCCACCAGGTCCGCGCGGACGCGCCGACGGCGGAGAAGTCGTCCTTGTCCGGCTGCCGATCCTGATCCGGCGTCAGCGTCACCACGACCTCGAGAACGGTGGCGTCTGTGTGCGCGATGACCGAGCCGGTCCCCGCACGCAGGCTGCCGGTGGTGCGGACGCCTACGCCGTAGGTCAGCGCCTCCACCGTGCGCCGTGCCTGCCAGTGGCGCTCCGTCCGCTGGTCCCAGACCGTCTCCTGCGCGAGCGGGAGTTCGAAGGCGGCCAGGCCGTCCGGCTGTTCGTCGAACACCCAGGCGACGCCCCATCCGCGAAGCAGCAGGCCGGATTCGACCCGCACGGCGAAGCGATGGTCCCGCGGGTCGGCGACGGTGGTGACGCGGACGCGCTCGCCGTCGAGGACGTACGCGGCCTGGATCGTTCCCGTCCACAGGTCGAGCTCGGTACGGACGTCGGTGAGCGCGGCCGGATCGTCGAGCCCCGTCCCGTCGGGGCGGACCAGAGCGAGGCGGCCGAGGTGAGCGCGGCGGGGGTTGAAGTGGTACCACGCGCCCGCGACGAACTCGTCGGCGATCAGGTCGCCGGCACGGTGCAGACCCATGCGGTCGAGATAGGGCACCGGGCCGCGGGACGTCTCGTACAGGGTGGTCGCGTCGTCGAGCCGGAGCGCCCGGTCGGCGCGCGTCTCGTACCAGCCCCAGGTCGACTGGGTACGCAGGGGGATCTGGAAGTCGTCGGCGTCGAAGACGCGCGGGCGCTGCTCGGGCAGGCCGGACAGCCCGTCGTGAACGACGCGGTGCGGGTCGGGGACCAGTTCGTGGAAGGATGGGAACGTCTGCAGCCCGGAGATGTCGACCGTGAGCGCGATGTCACCGTTGCCGACCGTGAGGACGTCAGCGGGGTGCGCGGACGTCAGCACGGGGTTGTGCCGTCGCACGAGTCGGCGCCGGTCGATTGCCTCGGACATCCTCGCCTTTCCTTGAATCTTGAGTTTCAGCCGCTGAGGTCTCTCAGAGCGCGTTGGCCTTGGCGACGCCGCCCAGCCACGCGAGGCTCGGCTTGGGCCGGCGCTCGAACGTCTCCCGGTCGACGGCGACGAGGCCGAACGTCGGGTCCCAGTGCCCCCACTCGTAGTTGTCGAGCAGGCTCCAATGGAGGTAGCCCCGCACGTCCACGCCCGCTGCCATCGCCTCGGACAGCGCGTCGAGCGCGCCGGCGGTGTAGGCGATGCGCCGGGAGTCGTCGCCGGTCGCGATGCCGTTCTCGGTGACGACGATCGGAACGTCGGGCAGGACGTCGGCGGTGTGCCGGACGGCGATGCCGAGGGCGTCGGGGCGGTACGCCGTCCGCACGAGGGTGTTGTCCGGGTGGACGGGGTGCGGTTCGATACCGTCGAGCCCCACCCACTGCGCCGAATAGGCCTGCACCCCGATGAAGTCGTCGCCCCGCGCCGCCTCCAGGTAGAGGTCCTCCCAGACGTACTCGAGCCGCCGGCGCACCTCCTCCGCCCCAGGACGGGTCTCGAACGCGCGGCTCGCGACCGACCATCCCACCCGGGCGTCCGTGCGCTCGCGCAGCACGTCCCGCGCCGCCTGGTGCGCCTCGATGAGACGGCGCCCGATCTCCGTCGGCGGAGCCGGCTTCGCCGGCCGGGGCGTGTCCGCCTCCAGCGTGGGGCTGAGCCACTCCAGACCCGAGTCGGGGTCGAGCGTAGCCTCCGCCTCGCGCACCATGATCGCGAGCATGTTGGGCTCATTGATGGTGCAGACCCACTCGACGCCGTCGAGGATCGAGGTGGCCGCCTCGACATAGGCGCGGAAGCGGTCCACGGCCCGTTCGCCGCGCCAGCCGCCCTCCTCGGCGAACCATCTTGGCGAGGTGAAGTGGTGAATCGTCACGAACGGGACGACGCCCGCGGTGAGACATGCGTCGATCATGCGCCGGTAGTGCGCGAGCGCCGCGCGGGACACCCGTCCCGGGGCCGGCTCGATGCGCGCCCACTCGATGCCGAAGCGGTAGGTGTTCAGGCCCGACTCCGCGACGAGCCGGATGTCCTCGGGGTATCGGTGGTAGCTGTCGAGGGCGTCGCCGCTGCGATCCGCCCCTGGCATGCGCTCCTCCTGCGCCCAGAAGTCGCTGTTGACGTTGTTGCCCTCGACCTGGTGCGGCGCGCTCGCCGCACCCCAGAGGAAGCCGTCGGGGAAGGTGTGCATTCGTCTCTCGATCACATGTCGGTCCGGCGCGAATCAGCCGTAGCGGGCTCCGAATGCGAGTCAACGTAGCCGCTACGTCGCAAGAAGGTCAAGGAAAAACGTGTACCGGTCTACGACATCTCCACTAGTCAGTGTGGGCATGTTCTGGATCATTCGCTAGTCTTCATAGACCGGTCTATACGCACGATGATCCCGGCGTCGTAGGATCGGCAGGACTTGGCTGGAGAAGGGGATGCCCATGGTCGCGCCTGAGCGACGACGACGAGTGACCATTTCCGACGTGGCGAAACACGCCGGGGTCTCCAAGGCGGCGGTCTCCAAGGTCATCCGCAATGACTACGGGGTCAGCGACGCCATGCGAGACCGCGTCAAGCGGGCCATCGACGAGCTCGGCTACCGCCCCCAGGCCGCCGCGCGGGCGCTGCGGGGGCGGGCCTTCACCATCGGCGTGCTCATGCAGCACATCGGGATCCCGTTCTACGCCGAGATCATGACCGGCCTGGTGGAGCAGCTCGCCGAGTCCGACTATCAGGCGATCATGATCCAGGGAGGCACCCTCGACAAGACCGAGAAACGTGCCCTGGAGGCTCTGATAGACCGGCAGGTGGACGGCATCCTCATGATCGCCCCACTGGTCGGCCGCACCCAGCTTGAGCAGGTGGCGCGCGACATCCCCACCGTGGTGCTGGGCCGCCACGACAGGTCGCCGGCGTACGACTCGATCGTCGACGACGACAGGGTCGGCTCCGAGCTCGTCATGGAACACCTGATCGCGCTCGGCCACCGTCGCATCGGGCACATCACCTTCCAGCAGGAGCCTGGACGGGCGGCCGACCAGATGCCGCGGATCAGGGCCGAGACCTACGAGCGGGTGATGCGGGACCACGGGCTCGCCGACGAGATCGCCGTCGCGGCGACCTCGTACTCAGAGGAGGGCGGCTACGACGGTGCCCGCGAGCTGCTGAGCCGCTCTCCGCTCCCCACTGCGATCTTCGCCGGTTCCGACGAGGCGGCCCTCGGCGTGCTGGCCGCGCTGCACGAGGCGGGCCTGTCCGCCCCGGACGACGTCTCCGTGGCCGGCTACGACAACACCAGGCTGGCCGCCCATCCCAACATCGCGCTGACCACCGTCAACCAGGACGGAGTCGTCATGGGCCGGATGGCCGGGCGGCTGCTGCTCGAGCGCATCGAAGGCCGCACGTCGCCGGTGCACTTCTCGGTCATTCCAAGCCTGGTCGTCCGGCGCTCCACCGCCTCTCCCCGCTGACGTCCCGCCTTTACCGGAACGCGAACACCGCCGGAGTGAGGAGATCGACTTCCTGCGCCGACGTGGTGTTCGGCTCCGGCATCACCGTGTGGCAGGTGCCCAGGGACGTCGCGTGCGGCCTGCTCCCCGCTTCGGCGTGGACGGCTCCTACCTGCCCGGCTCGAACCAGCCGATCCGGGCCTTCGGCCGCGAGCACGCCCAGTCCCCGTGACGAGATCGACATGACCGGCAGGTCGTACACCTCTGATCTTCAGGAAAGTCATGTCCCGAGGAGTTATGTGATCCGCACATCGTTCAACGACAACTGGCAGTTCCGTCCGAAGGTCAATCCTTTCGCCGAACTCGCGGGGACCGCGGTCCCGTTCGAGCCGGTGATCGTGCCGCACGACGCGATGATCACCCGCGACCGCGAGGCCACCACGGACGGCGCCGCGACCGCTTATTTCCCTGGTGGGGCGTACGAGTACCGCAAGACGTTCCTGATGCCCGAGGAGCACCGCGGTAAGCGGATCATGCTGGAGTTCGAGGGCGTCTATCGGGACGCCACCGTGTTCGTCAACGGCAACTATGCCGGGCAGCGCCCGTACGGGTACTCGCGGTTCTACATCGACGCCGACCGGTTCCTGCGGTTCGGCGAGAACAACGAGGTCCGGGTGGAGTGCCGGACCCACCAGGACTCGCGCTGGTACTCCGGCGCGGGCATCTACCGCGACACCTGGTTGCTCGTCGGCGAGGTCGTCCGCATCAGCCCGGACGGCGTCCGTGTCACCACCCCGGACATCGATGCCGAACGCGCGGTCGTAGAGGTCGCGACCACGATCGAGAACGACTCCAACGACCTGCGCACCGTCGAGCTGGTCATCGAGATCCGCGATGCCGCGGGAACCGTCGTCGCCTCCGACACCGCGCTGATCACGGTACAACCCCACGAACCGGCCATTGGTCGCCAGCGCATCTACGTCCGCGACCCCGCGCTGTGGAGCCCGGACTCGCCCGCGCTGTACACGTGCGCGGTGTCCATCACGGACATCGACGCCATGGAGGTCGCCTTCGGCATCCGCTCCTTGCGCTTCGACCCCGAGCATGAGTTGCGGATCAACGGCGAGACGGTGAAGCTGCGCGGCGCGTGCGTGCACCACGACAACGGACCGCTGGGGGCCGCGACGTTCGCCCAAGCCGAGGAGCGCCGCGTGCGGCTGCTCAAGAACGTCGGATTCAATGCCATCCGCATGTCGCACCACCCCATGAGCGCCGCGATGCTCGACGCCTGTGACCGTCTCGGCATGCTGGTGGTCGATGAGGCATTCGACATGTGGACCTGGAGCAAGAGCCCGATCGACTACAGCCTCAACTTCCCGGAATGGTGGGAACGCGACATCGAGGCGATGGTGGCCAAGGACTACAACCATCCCAGCGTCGTCCTCTACTCCCTCGGCAACGAAATTCCCGAAACCGGCACAGCCACCGGGGCCGCATGGGGCCGCAGACTCGCCGAGAAGGTTCGTGCGCTGGACGACACCCGCTTCCTCACCAACGGGATCAACAACCTCCTGGCCCTGCTGCCTGATCTGCGCGTCCAGGAAGGCGACGACACCGGTATCAACACCCTGATGGCCGACAGCGGATTCGACGTGAACGCCCGTCGCCGGCTCCGACCTGGTGACCACCCGCACCGCCGAGTCCTACAGCGTGCTCGACGTGGCCGGAATGAACTACTCGGAGATCCGCTACCCGACCGACCGCACACTGTTCCCGAACCGGATCATCCTGGGCACCGAGACCTTCCCACCCCGCATCGACAACAACTGGCGACTGGTCAAACAGCACAGCCATGTCATCGGCGATTTCACCTGGACCGGCTGGGACTACCTGGGCGAGGTCGGTGTCGACCGGCCGCAGTACGCCACCGGATACCCCGCGCCCCACGTTCATGGCGCCGTATCCGTACCTGCTGGCCGATTGCGGGGACATCGACATCACCGGTCACCGGCTTCCCGTCTCCTACTACCGGGAGATCGTTTTCGGCCTGCGCGCCCAGCCCTACCTCGCTGTCCAGCGGCCGCAACACCACGGCAAGACTGTCATCAGCAGCCAGTGGGCCTGGAGTGACACCATCGCCAGCTGGACCTGGCCCGGCCATGAGAGCGCCCCGATCATCGTCGAGGTGTACAGAGACGCGGACGACGTCGAACTTCTCGTCAACGGCCGCTCCTTGGGACGCAAACCGGTCCGCGAACAACACCGCTTCCGCACCGAGTTCGAGATCACCTACGAACCAGGCGAACTGGTCGCGATCGCCTACCGCGACGGCGTCGAATCCGGCGCGATATCCTCCGCACCGCGACCGGCCCCATCGTGCTGCACGCCGCACCCGATCGACCGGTCATCACGGTCGACGTCGGTGACCTTGCCTATATCACTTTGACCTTGGTCGATTCTGCCGAAACAGTGCACACCGCTGCGGATCGGCCCGTGCGGGTGGACGTCTCCGGCGACGGAACGCTGATCGGCTTCGGCAGCGCCGACCCGGCGAACAAGAAAGGATTCGACTCGATCGAGCACCACACCTACCAGGGCCGCGCCCTCGCCGTGGTGAAACCGACCGCACCCGGCACCATCCGCCTGACCGCCACCGCCCCAGACTGCAACCAGGCCGAAGTACTGGTCACGGTCGAAAAGCCGGCCCGGTGACGGCCGGACGTTCGCGACTCACCGGCTTCCATGCTGCTAGGGCTCCTGCCGACCCCTGGTCAGACGGTGGCAACGCCGTCCGCGAGCAGCGTGCTGCCGGTCATGAAGGCCGACAGCTCCGAAGCGCGCGATGTCGTCGGGACGCCGGCGCGGCCGATGGGGCTGTTCACCTGAGGGGTCCCAGTAGCTATCGAGCAGAATCCAACGAACCTGCTCCTGACCTGCGCTGACGTGGTGCTCCGTGCTGAGGTGGAAGGACATCTG
Source organism: Nonomuraea sp. NPDC049269 (assembly GCF_043197155.1). Lineage (NCBI taxonomy): Bacteria > Bacillati > Actinomycetota > Actinomycetes > Streptosporangiales > Streptosporangiaceae > Nonomuraea > Nonomuraea sp. NPDC049269. The sequence goes on along the minus strand of NZ_JBICSO010000010.1, from coordinate 249,636 downwards.
CCCTGGCTATAGGTGTTGAGGGCTGGCGGAAGTTCGTCGGCTCAGGTGGGTGTTGTCGAGGGAGGCGTGGACGGGAAGTTGGGGTGCCGCGTCGGGGACGGGTTGTTTCCGCAGGCCGGTCAGCGCTTGGCTTTGGCGAAGCGGCTGGTGGCGTCGCGGGGTAGGGAGAACGCTAGGAACGCGAGCTTGATCTCGCGGTCGGAGTCGCCGTTGGCGTGCATCACGACGTTGATGCGGCCGTCGGTGTCGTGAGTGCCACGCCGTTTGTAGTTGGGGTGGGCTTCGATGGGGGAGCGGCACCGACGTCGATGGCTGTCACGGCCGGGTAGTCGACATGCTCGGTTGTAATTAATCTACAATGTAAAGGCGGTGAGCGAATACGATTCACACATCCGTCAACCCACACACAAACCATCAACCGCATCCCGCAGTGAGATCGGCCCCCATCGTGGCGGTCAGCCTTTACTGGTTCTTCGATCGCGTCCCGCTGCCGCTCTGACGCGCGCCGGCCCCAGCCCGATTTCCCGCACTCAGGGGCGGTTCCTCGCGCGCCTGCCCGTCTCGGCCGGTGTCTTGCCGGCGGAGGTGAGCGAGCGGGCCTCCGGCGCGGGGGCGCGCTGGTGTCCCAGCTCAGCGGACATCGCGTCAGTGGTCTTGAGCAGATCCGACGACACGGTACGCAGGACGGCCGGCGTCGCGATCCGCGCCGGCAGGACGATCGCGACCGCCAGCGGCAGCGACTCTCCGGTGGTGAACACCGGGGCGGCCACGGAGGTGACCCCTGGGATCACGCCGCCGGAGGTGATGGCGACGCCGTCGCGGCGTACGTTGGCCTTGATGCGCTCGATCTCCTCGTCGGTGAAACGCTCATCGGTGGTCGCGTCCTGAGCTCTGACGATCGGGTCGGTCAGGGTCTTGGGCAGGTGGGTCAGGTAGACGCGGCCGATCGAGGAGGCCAGCATCGGCAGCGTCGCGCCCACCCGCACGGTGATCGGCAGCGCGTAGGAGCCGTAGTCCCAGCGGACGATCATCGGACCGTGGTCGCCCCACACCGCCAGGTTGATCGCGTGCTTGGTCCGGTCGCGCAGGCCGGGCAGGTGTTCCGAGGCCAGGCCGACCTCGTCCATCCTGCGCAGGGCCTCCGCGCCGAGCCGCCGCATCGCCGGGCCCAGGTCGTACAGGCCGGAGCTCGGCGACTGGGAGACCAGCCCGATGCGGCTCAGGCTCACCAGGTATCGGTGCACTTTGCTCGGCTGCATGCCGCTGAGCGCCGCGATCTGCGTCAGGCTCGCCGGCCCGGCGCTCTGCTCCATGGCCAGCAGCACCGTCATCGCGATCTCGACCGACTGGATGCCCTGACGGGACGGAGACGGGGAGCTGCTCTGGCTCTCGTCGCCGTCGTCGTCGGCCTGTTGTACGTCACTCACGTTGCCTCGCCCCGCGCGAATCCGATCTCCGTACGCCGAAAACTATACGGAGTCGGACGGGCCCGGCCGATCCGGCGTGGACGCGACGTCCAGGACGAGGTCGAATTCCATGGTGAAGAACGCCCGGTCGAGGACCCGGCCGTCGGGGGCGGCGCCCGCGTCGTACCGGACGAAGGCCCGCACCAGCGAATCCTTCTCCCCGAAGACGGCGTCGGAGCCGAGATGCGGATCCCCGGCCACGAAGACATGGGTGGTGAGCGTGGTGAACCCGGGGGCGCTCACCCTGAAGTGCATGTGCGCCGGCCGCATGAAGTCGCGCTTGGCGGCGTCCAGCAGTTCCCCGACCGGCCCGTCGTCCGGGATGGGGTACGGCACCGGCAGCACCGAGGAGAACCGGTAGCGGCCGTCGGCGTCGGAATGCAGGAAGCCCCGGCCCTGGGCCTCGTCGAGCTCCGCGTACTGCACGTCGTAATTGCCCTCGTCGTCGGTGTGCCAGACGTCGATCCGCGCGCCGGGGATCGGCGCGCCCGCCGTCGAGAGCACCCGGCCGGAGTAGAAGCACGGCTCCCCGCCGGCGCCGCCGGAGATGTCGTCGCCGTTGACGAACTCGGGCGCGTTCTCGACGAAGAACGGGCCCACCACGGTGGAGGCGGTCGCGGTCTCGGCCGCCGGGTGGTTGATCCCGATGACCAGCATCGACAGCCCCAGCACATCGGAGAGAAGGATCAGCTCCTGCCGCCGGTCGTCGCTGATCTGGCCCGCCCGGGTGAGGAACGAGACCGCGGCGGTCCACTCCTCCTCGGTGAGCCGCACGTCGGAGGCGAAGGCGTGCAGATGGGCGACCAGGCTGCGCATGACCTCGCGGAGCCTGGCGGAGGGGGCCCCGTCGAAGCTCGTCAGCACCCGGTCGGTAAGCGTCCGGTCCGCGGTGGGCAGGCTGGCCGGGTCATTCCGTTGAACGGTCATACCGATTCCCTTCTCGTCGAGGCCGGGAGGTGTCCGTGCACGGCGCCGGTCAGGATCCCGCGCACCTCGGCCTCGCCCACGGGCCGGGGATTGCCGCCGAGGTCCTTCTCCAGCACGAGCCCTACGGCCGTGTCCAGATCGTCCTCCGTCAGCCCGATCTGGGCCAGCGACACCGGTGCGCCGATCCGGGCCGCGAGCCGGGTCAGCCCGCCGGCGACGTCGGTGGCGCCGAGGGCCGGGGCCAGCCGCGCCCGCAGGGCGGGCACGGCGGGCTCGTTGAACGCCGCCACGTGCGGCAGCAGCACCGTGTGGGTCTCGGCGTGCGGCAGGCCGAACGCGCCGCCCAGCACGTGGCAGATCTGGTGATGCAGCCCGGACCCCGCGGCGGCGAACGCCGACCCGGCCAGGTAGGCGCCGTACAGCAGCCCGGTGCGCCCGGCCTCGCCGGCGGGGTCGGCCATGACGGCGGGCAGCGCGCCCGCGATCACTCGGACCCCCTCGGCGGCGACGAGATCGGTGACCGGGTTGGCGCCGGGCGCGTAGAACGCCTCGACGCAGTGCGCCATCGCGTTCATCGCGCTGGCGGCCGTCATCGCCGCCGGCAGGGTCGTGGTCAGGGCCGGGTCGTACAGCACGGTCCTGGGCACGACGAGCGGGGATCGGCCCGTGGTCTTGCGCGCGCCCTCGGTCGTGCCCCAGACGGAGGTCACCTCGGAGCCGGCGTACGTGGTGGGCACGGCCACGATGGGAAGCGACGTGCGCAGCGCGATCGCCTTGGCCGTGCCGGTCGTGGAGCCGCCCCCGACGCTCAGCAGCGCGTCCGCGCCCGCCCGCGTCGCCAGCGCGACCGCCCGGTCCACCGTGTCGACAGGCACGTGCGGTCGCACGCCGTCGAAGACGGCCGCCACGGACAGCGGCGCGGCGAGCTCCGCGACGAGCGGGGCGGTCCGCGGCGTGGTCACGATCAGCGCTCGGCGCGCGCCGAGCCGGCCGAGCTCCTCGGCCAGCGCGCGCTCGGCGCATCCCGTGCCGAAGACGACGCGGGCCGCATGCGTCTCGTAGGTGAACGCCCTCATCCCGCCCCCTCCGGCACGGCCTGCGCGGAGCCGCGGGCGACGCGGATCAGAGGTACGAGCGCGGCCGCCGTCGCGCCCACCAGGCCGGGGATCGCGAACAGGTAGAAGTTCCACTCCACCCCGAGCTGCGACGAGAGGATCCAGCCGCCCATCGACGGCCCCAGGATGGCGCCGAGCCGCCCGACCGACAGCGCCCAGCCGATCCCGGCGCCCCGGACGTCCTCCGGATAGCGGGTGACGATGAAGGCGTTGGTCATCACCTGCGAGCCGATGAACCCCAGCCCGCTGACGAACATCAGCAGGAACAGCAGCACGATCGCGGGCCGCATGCTCATCGCGATCAGGCTGATCGATCCGACGAGGAAGGCGATCGACACGACCGGCTTGATCCCGATCCCGTCGGCGATCCGCCCTCCGGCAATCATGCCGAGCCCCGCGCCGACCCACATCGCGGCGGTCTGCAGCAGCGCGGAGCCGAGCGAGTAGCCGCTGGTCCGCATGATGGTGGGCAGCCAGGTGCTGATGCCGAAGACCAGCAGCAGCCCGCAGAACGACGCCACCCAGAACAGCAGGGTCACCATGCGTGTCCCGGGGGCGAGCAGGGGCCGCAGGCCGAACAGGTCGCTCCGCCCTCCCGCGCGCCCGGCGGTGCGGCCGGCGTGGACGGGGCTCTCCGGGAGGATCCGCGCGGCGATCGGGAGCAGCAGCAGTGCCGGCGCCGCGCCGATGACGTAGATCCAGTGCCACGACGCGTCCGGCAGCAACCCCGCGCCCAGCAGCGGGGCGAGCAGGGCGCCGAGGGCGTACCCCGACATCATGAGCCCGACGTTGCGGCTGCGCCGCCCCGGGTCGGACAGGTCCGCCACGTACGCGGTCAGGGTCGGCAGCACCACCCCGAGCCCGACTCCGACGAGCAGCCGTGCCGCCCCGAAGACGGCGAAGCTGGGCGCCACGGCGCACGCGAGCATGCCTGCGGAGAACGTCCCGGCCCCGGCCAGCAGCAGCCGGCGCGGACCGAGGCGGCTGATCGCCGCGCCGGCGAGGGCGGCGCCGATCATCATGCCGACGGCCACCAGGGATCCGACCGTCCCCGCCGTCGCCGGGTCGCCGCCCAGGGACCGGTCGGCGAGGAGCGAGGGCACGGTGACGCCGTAACAGGCGAGATCGTAGCCCTCCAGCGCGGCGAAGACCGCGACCATGATGAGCATTGTCTTTTCGGAGAACGTTCCTGAGTGGGTCCGCATGGCTGCTCCAGCCGTTGTCGCAGGGGGTTGTTGTCGGGACATCACAGGCTTGGGGACGCACCGGCCGGCACGGCGGCGGCGGCGCCGAGTGCGCCGAGGAGTTCGAGGGCCAGGATCCCGGCCGACGGCGCGTCCGCGGCGGTGCCGAAGACGTAGAAGTCGGGGCGGACGGCGACGGCACAGCAGCCGTGCTCGGCGAACCACGCCTGGTACGTGCCGTCCACGTCGGACACGACGTCGCCGCCCGCGGTGGGCTGCGGGGTCAGGGCGACGACGCGGACACCGGCCGCCTCCAGCGCGGCGACCAGGCCGTCGCGCTCCAGGTCCCGGCGCACCGGTTCGGTCACCAGCAGGCGGAACCCGCGGCCGACGATCTCGTCGAAGCGGTCGCGGCGGAGCCCGTCGCCGACCACGCCCTGGATCGACAGCGCTCCCCGCCCCGCCGCCGACGTCTCCGCCAGGAAGCCCGATGCCAGGCCGGGAAAGCGGATCTTCTCCTGCTCCTGCCGCCGGGCCCGCCGGGCGAGCAGTTCCCGGTTGCGCGCGGCGGCGGCCTCCGGGTCGCGGATCGTCTGCAGCTGGCCGAGCTCGATCCCCTTCTCGACGACTGCGCGTACGTGCGGCTCCCGCTCGGTCTGGTAGCTGTCGAGCAGCTCCTCGCCCGCCCGCCCGGTCAGGATCAGGTCCAGCTTGAAGGCGAGATTCTGGGCGTCTCGGATGCCCGAGCACATGCCCTGCCCGAGGAACGGGGGCATCTGATGCGCGGCGTCCCCGGCGAGCAGGACGCGTCCGATCCGCCAGCGGTGCGCGATCAGTGAGCGGAAGGTGTAGGCGGCGGCCCTGATGAGCTCCGCGTCCTGCGGCCCGAGGTGCGCCGCGACCCGGGCCCAGACCAGCTCGGGACTGCGCTGGACCTCGAAGTCCGCCGCCGAGTCCAGCATGAAGCTGAACCGGTGGTGCGACGGCCCGAGCGAGATGATCGACGTCGGCTGCCGGGGATCGCCGACCTGCCGCGCCGCCGGCACATCGACCGGCCGGCGCAGCCGGAAGTCGCAGACCAGCCACGGCTCGGAGAATCCGTAGTCGTCCTGGTCGACGCCGAGCGAGCGGCGGACGAAGCTGTTGCCGCCGTCGCACGCCACGACGTGCCGCGCGGTCACGGTGCCGGGGCCGTCGGGGCCCTCGATGGTGAGCACGACGCCGTCCGCGCTCTGTTCGAGCCCGGTCACCGGCGTCCCGTGCCTGATCTCCACGTGCGGGAAGCTCCGGCAGACGCGGTCGAGGGCGTCCTCGAGGTCGGGCTGATACATCATGTACCACTCCGCCCAGCCGCTGCGGCCCACCTCGGCGAAGTCGTGCTCGATGAGCAGCTCGCCGTCGGCGTCGCACCACTCGTAATTGCGCTGGACGCGCACCTTGGGCAGGAGCTCCTCGGCCACGCCGAGCTTGTCCAGCGTACGCATCGTCTCGTCGTCGAAGATCGCGGCGCGCGGCAGGTTGTACAGGCCGGCGTACCGCTCCAGGACGATGACACGGTGTCCGGCCTGGGCCAGCAGGGCGGCCATCGCCATCCCGACCGGCCCGTAGCCCACTACCGCAACCTGGCAGTCCATCGAGGTCCCGCCCCTTCCCGCTCTCCCATCACCACATGGAGACAGTGTTGTGAGCTTGACATGCGGCCACCGTACTTTCCACTATTAATGAAGTCAATGCACAATGGTGAATCACTCAAGCTCGGCGACCGGAAGGAAAACACGCATGCGCAAGATCGGCCTTGAGGAGCACTTCGTCACGGAGGAGCTGGTCGGCTATGGGGCAGGGACGTCCACGGTCGCCCGCCCCGACGCGTGGCGGGACGCCTCGCGTCGGCTCCTGGACCTCACGCATGAGCGCCTGCCGGCGATGGACGCGGCCGGCGTCGACGTCCAGGTGCTGTCGCTCAACTCGCCCGGGATCCAGGCCGAGACCGACCCGGCGGTCGCCGTGTCGCGGGCGGCGGCGGTGAACGACTTCCTCGCCGGCGTGATCGCCGAGCACCCGACGCGCTTCGCCGGCTTCGCGGCCCTGCCGCTGCAGGATCCGCAGGCGGCCGCCAAGGAGCTGGAGCGCGCCGTCACCCAGCTCGGCCTGCGCGGCGCGCTGGTCAACGCGCACACCCAGGGCCGCTACCTGGACGATCCCGCCCTGCGCGTGGTGTGGGAGTACGCGGAGGGGCTCGACGTGCCGCTGTACCTGCACCCGGCGAACGGGTTCGATGTCCCGCACGTGCTGGCGGACCATCCTGAGCTCATCGGCCCCATGTGGAGCTGGGGCTCCGACACCGCCGCGCATGCGCTACGCCTGATCTTCGGCGGTGTCTTCGACGACTTCCCTAACGCGAAACTCCTGCTGGGGCACATGGGGGAAGGTCTGCCGTACATGCTGTGGCGCCTCGACTCGCGCTGGGGCTTCCACAACCACCACGGCATCGAGCTGGCCCTGGGCAGCCCTTCGGCGTACCTGCGCCGCAACCTCTACATCACGACCAGCGGCGTCTGCTCGGCCCCGCCCCTGCTGTGCGCCCTGATGTCCCTCGGCGCCGACCACGTGCTGTTCGGCACCGACTACCCCTTCGAGGACATCGCCGTGGCCGCCGCCTTCCTCGAGGCGGCCCCGATCAGCGAGTCCGACCGGGCGAAGATCAGCCATCAGAACGCCGAGGGCCTGCTCAAGCTGTGAACCGACCGTTCCCCGTCAGGCTTTGAGCAGCGCGGCGGCGAGCTCGGCCGAGCGGGTGAACTGGGCTTCGTGGCTGCCCGGGTGCTCGATGACGGGGGTGGCCTGGCCGAGGCGCCGCGGGAAGCGGGGCGTCCAGCCGAACTCGCCCGGCGGCAAGGCCAGGTCCTCCGGCCCGGTCACGTAGGTGGCGGGCACGCCGAGCGCCGCCGGGTCCACCGGTTCGACGGTCTCGGTGAAGTAGCGCATCGGCTGGGGGACCAGCAGGCTGTGGACCAGGCGCTGCGTGGGCTCGTCGGCGTCCTGCATGAACGAGGAGCAGAACACCTCGAAGGGGAAGACGACGCTGTTGTTTCCCGATGCCGCCGCGAGCTGGGTGAACATCTCGGCGTAGTGCGGGGGGACCTCCCCCATCAGGGGCGTGTCCTCCGCCGGGACGAACGCGCTCCAGTAGACGAGCTTGCGCAGCCGGGGCGCGAGCCGGTGGGCGGCGCCCGTCATCGGGTAGCCGCCCCAGCTGTGCGCGATCATGGTGACGTCCCTGAGATCGTCGCGCTCGACGAGGTCGACGATGAAGTCGCCGACCTCCGCCAAGCTGTACTGCTCGGGGTCGTCGCCGTCGGCCAGGCCCGGCAGGGTCGGGGCCAGGACGCGGTGGCCGGCGGCGCGCAGGTGTTGCGCCACGGGCCGCCAGGTCCAGCCGCTGTGACAGGCACCGGTGATGAGGACGAAGGTTTCTGCCATGGCGTCTCCTTGCGACGTGGCTGATGCCAGCGGCCGGCGTGGTGGTCGGTGCTTGAAATATGCGCCAAATATGAGACGATCGTCAAGAGATTGAAACAAATAATGGGGGTGTGGTGAAGCCACGGTCGCTGGTCTTCGATCTGTTCGGCGACTACCTGCGCTATCGCGGGGGAGCGATCCGGCTGCGCGGCCTGGTGGCGCTCATGGGGTGTTTCGACGTACCCGAGGCGACGGTGCGCGTGGTGGTCGCGCGGATGCGCAAGGAGGGCTGGCTGGACGGCCGCCGCGAGGGCAGGGAGACCCTCTACGCCCTCACCGACGCCGCCTGGCGGCTGCTCGACGAGGGCAGGACGCGGATCTTCGCCCGCGAGCCGGGGCCGTGGGACGGCCGCTGGCACATGGTCATCTACTCCGTGCCCGAGACCGACCGGACACTGCGTGAGCAGCTGCGCAAGCGCCTGGCCTGGTTGGGGTTCGGCCTGTTGTCGGCGTCGGTGTGGATCAGTCCCCATGACCGCGTCGCGCAGGTCCGGGCCGACTTCTCCGACCGTCCGTCGATCCGGCTCGACGTGCTGCGGGCCCGTTCCGAGGGCGCCGCGGCCGACCGGGAGATGGCGGCCCGATCCTGGGACCTGACCGGGCTGGACAAGGACTACCGGCAGCTGCTCGATCACTACGGGCCCCGGCTGGCCCGCTATCGCGCCGGCGAGCCGCGCGGCCGCGCGGCGCTCGTCGAGCGCATGCGGCTGGTCCACGACTACCGCATGTTCCCTTTCCGGGACCCGGACCTGCCGCCCGAGTTACTGCCCGAAGGCTGGTCTGGCCGCGCCGCCCACGATGTCTTCCTGGAGGCCCACGGCCTATTGCGGAGCGAGGCCGAGGCGTACGTCGACCGCCTCGTCGCCGATCCCGCAGACGCCTGACTCGTGCCGATTCTGCGACGGCGGTTGTTCACAAGTAACGGATCGGCAGCCTTTGATCGGGCTGTCCGATGGCGCGGGTCCGCTGAGCCCGCGCCCGGGAGCCGTCGGTGCGGCCGCCCTACTGGACGACTTCGCGCAGCGCCTTCTTGTCGATCTTTCCGATCTTGGTCAGGGGCAGCTCCTCGACGAGCACGAGGTGTTCGGGGAGCTTGTAGCGGGCGACCTCCATCACCGTGAGGGCCTGCCGGATCCCCTCCAGCGTGAGCTCGTGCCCTGCCTCGGCGACGACGAAGGCGCACACGCGCTCGCCGAGGTCGGGGTCGGGCTTGGCGACGGCGGCGACGCGGGAGACGCCGGGAACGCGGTAGATGAGGTTCTCGACCTCCTCCGCGGAGATCTTCTCCCCGCCGCGGTTGATGAGATCCTTGTCGCGGCCCTCGACGACGAGGTTGCCCGAGGGGTGCAGCCGCACGACGTCGCCGGTGCGATACCAGCCGTCCGGGGTGAAGGAGCGGGCGTTGTGGTCGTCGGCCCGGTAGTAGCCGCGCGGCGTGTACGGGCCGCGGGTCAGCAGGGCGCCCATCTCGCCCGGGAGCGCCGGGTCGCCAGCCGCGTCGACGATGAGGATCTCGTCGTCGGGGCACATGGGACGCCCCTGCGTGTAGATCTTGACGTCCTCCGGGTCGTCCAGGCTCGTGTAGTTGAGCAGTCCCTCGGCCATGCCGAACACCTGCTGGAGCGTGCAGCCGAGCACGGGTTCGGCGCGCCGGGCGGCCTCGGGAGCGAGCCGGGCGCCGCCGACCTGGAGCAGCCGCAGCGCGGGCGGGGCGGGATGCCGGCCAGAGGCCACGGCGTCGATCCAGCGCTGCGCGACGGCCGGCACCGCTGCGGTGGCCGTCACGCCCTCGGCGGCCATCAGCGGCAGCACCCTGCCGGGGTCCGGGGTGCGCGCCAGGACGACTCGGCCGCCGTTCATGAAGACGCCCAGGATGCCGGGGCAGGCCAGCGGGAAGTTGTGCGCGGCCGGCAGCGCCACCAGGTAGACGGTGTCCGGCCCGAAGCCGCAGACCTCGGCGCTGCGGCGGGCGTTGTATTCGTAGTCGTCGTGGGTGCGGGTGATGAGCTTGGGCAGTCCGGTCGTACCGCCGGACAAGAGGAAGACGGCGACGTCGCCGCTGTCGGGGGCGAGCCGGTCGAGCCGGGAGCGGGCGGCGGCCGGGTCATCCGCGGGCCGGGCGAGGGAGCGCAGGTCGGTGGCCTCCTCCTGCACCTCGGCGCCGGCGACCAGGAGCATCCGCACACTCGGCGTGGCCCGGGCGATCTCCTGGGCGAGCGCCTGGTGGTCGAACTCGCCGATGCGGTCGGGGACGGCGACGGCCGTCACGCCGGCGTGCGCGGCGAGATAGCGCAGCTCGTGGCCGCGATGGGCGGGCAACGCCATGACCGGGGCGATGCCCGCGCGCAGGCAGGCCAGGGTGAGCGTGACGAACTCCCAGCCGTTGGGCAGCTGGACGAGCATCGCGTCACCCGGCGCGAGTCCCGCCTCCAGCAGCCGGACCGCCAGCCCGTCGGCGCGCTCGGCCAGCTCACGATAGGTCAGGCGGATGTCGCCGTCGACGACGGCCACCGCGTCCCCGTACGCCTCGGCCCACTCGTGCACGTACGCTCCGAGCGGCCGGCCACGCCAGTACCCGGCCTTGCGATAGCGGTCGGCCGCCTCCTTGGGCCAGAGCACGAATCCCTCACGCATCGTCAGACCCTCCATGTTCCATCACGTCACGCAGCAGCAGCACGGCGTCGAGCGCGACGACATCGCCGTCGGGCAGGACCCGCAAGGGGTTGATCTCGCACTCCGCCACGGCCGGATCGCAGCCAAGCGAGGAGAGGGCGAGCAAAGCGTGGGTGAGCCGGGCCCCGTCCACCGGAGTCGCGCCCCGGGCGCCGAGGAACAGGTCCCGGGTGGCGAGGTCGTCCAGCATGCCGTCGGCCTCGTTCGCCGACAGGGGCGCCAGGCGCAGGGAGACGTCGCCGAGGATCTCGGCCGCGGTTCCGCCCGCGCCCAGAGCCACGACCGGGCCGAAGACCGGGTCGCGGCGTACTCCGGCGATCAGTTCGGGGCCTGCGGGAGCCATCTTCTCGACCAGCAGCGCGGGACTGGCGGGCATGCGGTCGAGCGCGGCGTCGAGCTCCTCGTGCGTTCGGATGCCGACCTGGACGCCGCCCACCTCGGTCTTGTGCAGCACGCCGGCGTCGAGAATCTTCGCCACGACGGGCCCGCCGAGCTCGTCGAGCGCGGCATGCGCGGCCTCCCGGCCGGCGCAGACGCGGCGCACGGGTGTGCGGACGCCGAAGCCGGCCAGGACGTTCTTGGCGATGTGCTCGTCAGCCGGGCCGGACAGCGCCGGCTCGGACAGCGCCGGCCGGGCCGGGGCCGGAGCGGTGACGTCCCCCTCCAGACGGCTGCGATTGACCGCGTCCTCCACCAGGGCCCGCACCATCGTCGCGCCGGCGGCGGGCGTGACGGCGCAGGGGATTCCCGCCTCGCCGAGTTCCCGGCGGGTGTGACGTACCTGCTCCGGCGGGCCGCCCACCACGGCGACCAGCGGCGTGGCGGGGCGCACGGCCTTCAGGGCGGCGGCGAGGTCGACGGTGGTGGGCTCCAGGAGCGCGTACACGGCGGTGACGTGCACGTCAGGGTCCTCGGACACCCGCTCGATCACGTGGGAGAGCGTGGGGGAAGGACGGCCCGTGTCGACGGGGTTGTGCTGGTAGGTCAGGCCGGGCAGCAGCTCGCCAACCTCCTTGACCGTGCGCTCCGCCAGCGGCGGCACCCGGACGCCGGCGATGCGCAGGGCGTCGGTGAGCAGCAGGCCGGGGCCGGCCTGGGCGGTGACCAGGCCGGCCCCGGGCCCGGGGTGGGCGGGCAGGCGCACGCGGCCGAGCGCGGAGACGGCGTCGACGAGCTCCCGCTCGTCGTCGACGAGAACCGCGCCCGCCTGCCGGAGTGCCGCACGGGTGACGCGCCAGGAGGTGGCCAGGGCGCCGGTGTGGGAGCGGGCGAAGTCGCCGACGTCGCTGCGGCCGACGACCAGCGCGACGACCGGGACCCGGTCCACCAGCCTCCGCACCGCGTCGGTCAGCAGGCGGCCCTCGGCGGCCGTTTCGACGTGCAGGGCGACCGCGCTGAGCCCGTCGTCCTGCGACAGATAGGCCAGGACATCCGCCTGGGTGACGTCCAGGCTGTTGCCGAGGCCGACACCGAGGCGGAGGCCGGCTCCCGCCTCGGCGAGAGCGAACGCGAGAGCGTGGTTGACCCCGCCGCTGGCGGCGATCACGGCGACGCCGCCCGCTGTGAGATCTCCGGCGCCCGGAAGGAAGCTCGCGGTCAGCGAGGCGTGCGGGGCGATGAAGCCCGAGGTGTTGGGGCCCAGGAGACGGATGCCGGTGTCCCGCACCACCGCGCCCAGGGCCTGCTGGTACATCTCGCCCTCGACGCCGGACTCGGCGAAGCCGCCGGCGCACACCAGCGCCGCACGTGCCCCGGCGGTCGCGGCCTCCCGGAGCGCACCGGCGGTCGCGGCGGCCGGGATGCAGGAGATCACCAGGTCGGGGGCGGTGCCGTGGGCGGTGACCGCATCGGCCACCGTCGGGAAGAATCCGCGTGCGGGATCCGGACGGCCCATGTTGATCTTCATCACCGCGCCGGGGAAGCGGACCAGGGAGGCGATCATGGCCGTGCCCAGCTTGCCGGGGACGTCCGAGGCCCCCAGGACGGCGACGGACCGGGGCGCGAACAGGGGATCGAGGGCGTTCATCCGGCGGCTCCCACGAGATCGGCCCGGCCGGACAGCAGCAGAGTGGCCGCGGCGTCGTCGTCGTAGCGGCCGACGATCGCGGCGGGCAGGCCATGGGCCAGCCGGGCCTCCTCGGCGACCAGGACCCGGGTCAGGGGGGTTCCGCCGCGTACGCCGACGAGCGGGGCGCCCGCCTTCGCGCTGTCACGCACCTGGCCGAGGACCGGCGGCAGGTCCGCCTCGGTCGCGGGGGCGTCGATCCACACGCCGGACGAGGAAGGCCCGCCGATGAAGGACTCCATCGGGATCTCGGTGCCGTCGTCTCCGATAAGAGCGGGGCCGGTCGCGGTCACCCGGCGGCTGGGCAGGCGGAACGGGCCGGCGCGGAAGGGGGTGTCCAGCGGGGCCGCGCCGTGCCGCTCGCGCCACCATGCGTCGACTCGATCGGCGTACTGCTGGTCGCGCAGCGCGAGCTTGGCGCGGGGGATGGAGCGGGTGAGGAAGTGGAAGGCGAACTGCAGCGGGTCGTCGAAGGAGCGGACGTACCGGCCGAAGTGCTCCCACCACGACAGGCTGGGCCGCGCGGAGTTCTGAATCTTCTCGACCTGGGGGCGGCGGCGCCGCTCGTAGAGCTCCAGGGCGCCGGGAATGTCGTGCGGGACCTCGGCGAGGGCCCCGGCGAGCGCGACGGCGTCCTCCATCGCCATCTTGGTCCCCGATCCCACCGAGAAGTGCGCCGTGTGGGCGGCATCGCCGAGCAGCACCCAGGTGCCGCGCCGCCACGAACGCGCTCTGCGCGTGGCGAAATTGGCCCACCGGGAATTGTTGCCGACCAGGGCATGACCGTCGATCTGGTCGTGGAAGAGCTTCTCCAGGTACGCCCTGGTCCGCTCGTCGCTCGCCCCGGGCGGCGTCGCGGGGTCGAACGCGTCCAGCCCGGCCGCGGCCCACGATGAGGCGTCGGTCTCCACGATGAAGGTGCTGAGCGAGTCGCTGATGGGATAGGCGTGGGCGGCGAACACCCCGTGAGGGCCGTCTTCGTGGACGAACGTCAGCCCGTCGAACTGGTACGTCGTGCCGAACCAGATGAACTTCGCGGTCGCGACGTCCGCCGTGGGCCCGAAGTCGCCGGCGAACATCCGCCGGAACCGGCTGTTGGCGCCGTCGCAGGCGACCACGAGGTCGAATCCGTCCAGCTCGTCCGGGTCGCTGATCTCGTGCTGGAAGCGCATGGCCACGCCTTCGGCGCGGGCCCGCTCCCGCAGCAGGTTGAGCAGGGTCTTGCGGACCACCGCGGCCATGCCCATGCCGCCGACGCGCTCCTGGGCGCCGTGCACCCGCACCTCGATCTCGTCCCAGTGCCGGCCGTGCTCCTCCAGCGCCTCGCTGAGCACCGGGTCGGCGGCGTCGATCGCGCCCAGGGTGGCATCGGAGAAGACCACCCCGAATCCGAACGTGTCGTCGGGGCGGTTGCGTTCGAAGACCACGACCTCCGACTCGGGCCGGTCCCGCTTGATCAGCGTGGCGAAGAACAGACCGCCCGGTCCGCCGCCGATGCATGCGACTCTCATCATGTTTCCTTCACAACCACGCCGGCAGCTTCGGTACGTCCGTGGAGCATGGGGCGCGCGTGCTCACCGCGCCTCCCGGCGGCAGGTGTTGCGGCATTCGCCGAGGCCCTCGATCCGGGTGACGAGGACCGCGCCGTCCTCCAGGTAACGGGGCGGCTTGCGGGCGTGCCCCACGCCGCCCGGGGTGCCGGTGGCGATGACATCGCCGGGCGCCAGCGTGACCATCTCCGACAGGTACGCGACCAGCGCGGCCGGGTCGAAGACCAGGTCCCGAGTGTCGGCCTTCTGGACGACGTCCCCGTCCACCTCGCACACCAGGTCCAGGCCCTCGCCGGCGAGGGCGGGGTCGCCGGCGGTCACCAGCCACGGCCCGATGGGCGTGGTGGCCTCGAAGGTCTTGCCCTGGTGCCATTGGGTGGTGCGGTACTGCCAGTCGCGGGCCGTCACGTCGTTGAGGACCGTGTATCCCGCGATCGCGGCACGCGCCTGCTCCGGGCTCGCGTGGCGGATCTCGGCGCCGATGACGACGGCCAGCTCGGCCTCCCAGTCCATCCGCTCCGACGACGTCGGCAGAATCACCTCGTCATGGGCGCCGACCAGGGCCCGCGCGTACTTGGAGAACAGCGTCGGGTATTCAGGCAGCTCCCGGCCCATCTCCAGGATGTGGTTGCGGTAGTTCAGGCCGACGCACACGACCTTCTCCGGGGCGACGACCACCGGGGCGTAGTCCAAGCCGTCCACGGCGTATCGCTCGCCGTCGGCGGCTTCGGCGCGGGCGAGCCAGTCGGCGTGCCGCAGGAAGCACACGAGGTCGTTCTCGCCCAGGTCCACCGCCTGGTCCTGGTCCACGCGGACGGCCCGGGTGGCGCCGTGGACCCGGATGGTGGCGAGCTTCATTGGGGTTCTCCTCGGGAGGTACGGGCGAGGCCGAGCGCCTCGTAGACGGGCTCGTCGCTGAACCGGAACAGGTCGACCTGGCTGCCGGCGGCGATGGTGACCGGGCACCAGGACGGGACGGCGAACAGGTCGCCCTTGGAGATCTCGAAGGCCTTGTCGCCGACGGTGGCGACGGCCTCGCCCTCGAACACCTGCCAGACCGCCGAGCCGACGGAGCGTACCGGAGTGGTCCGCGCCCCGGCCCGCAGCCGGCGCATCTCCGTGCGGATGGTGACCAGCGCGTCCCTGCCGGTCGTGGGGTTGGAGAAGCGGATTCCGGCGTGCCCGGGCTCGATCACCCCGGCGAAGCCCTCGGACTCCAGCTCCAGCTGGGCGGTGAGCGCCGCGTCGGTGTGCACCCAGCGGTAGGCGGCCAGGGGGGAGTTGGGCTGGTCCGGCCGGCTGATCGGGCGCAGGCCCGGATGGCCCCACAGCCGCTCGCCACGTGAGCGGCCGGGCGTCTCGCGGGTGGACAGCTCGTCCGGGCCGAATTCGAAGAAGCCGGCGTCGAGCCCCGACACCAGCGGGATGTCGAGGCCGTCGATCCAGGTCATCGGCCGGTCGGTGACGTTCTGGTGCTCGTGGAAGGCCCAGCTGGGGGTGAGCAGCAGGTCCCCGCGGCGCATGGCCACCGCGTCCCCGTCGACGTTCGTCCACACCCCCTCGCCGTCGACGACGAACCGGAAGGCGCCCTGGCTGTGCCGGTGGGAGGGGGCCACCTCGCGCGGCCCGAGGTACTGGATCGCCGCCCACAGCGTCGGCGTGGCGTACGGCAGTCCCGGCAGGCCGGGGTTCGACAGGGCCATGGCCCTGCGCTCGCCACCGCGTCCCACGGGCACCAGCTGTCCCGAACGCTCCGCGATCGGCAGCAGCCGCGCCCACCGCCACACATGCGGAACCGCCGCCGGCCGCGGAGTCATCGGCATGAGGTCGTCCCGCTGGGTCCACAGCGGGATCAGGCCGGCCTCCGCGAAATCCGCGTACAGCTCGTCGAGACGCTTCTGTTCGCTCTGATCAGGAAGGATGTCGGTCACGGCGACCTCCGGGGTCGATTGCGGGTGCACAGTCAGGTCCCGGGAGCGACGTTACGCAGTTGTTTCATTTTGTGGAATCCGATACGGGTAGAATTCTCATATGCAGAATCCTTCGTACCCGGTGAGCGGGGCCGGCAACGCGCTGCGAACCGTCCAGCTTCTGCACGAGCACGACGAGCTGCGGGTGATGGACGTCGCCGATCACCTGGGGGTCGCGCGCTCGACCGCCCACCGGGTCCTGGCGATGCTCGTCTTCCACGGATTCGCGGAGCAGGATTCCCACAAGGTCTACCGGCCCGGGCCGGTCCTGCGCGCGATCCGCGGCGGCCAGGCGCCGCCCCCTGACCTGATCATGGTCGCGCACCCACGCCTGCAAGGCCTGGCCAAGGCCGTCCGCGAGACCACGCACCTGATGGCGCTGGAGGGGAACGGGGTCCGCTTCCTGGACGGAGTGGAAGGCCCTCAGGCGCTGCGCGTCAGCTATCGCACCGGCAGCCTGCTCCCGGCCCACGTGACGTCGGGCGGGAAGGCGCTGCTGGCCGAGCTTTCGAAGGAGCAGCTGCACGCGCTCTACCCGAAGGGACTTCCGGAAGGCGAGGCGGGGACGCCCGGCGACATCGGCCGGCTGGCCAGAGAGCTGGCGGCCGTCAGGCGGCTGGGCTACGCGTGCAACCTGCAGGAGAGCGAGCGCGGAGTGAACGCGATAGGCACGTGCGTTCGCGACGGGGCGGGGCGCGCCGTCGCGGCGATCGCCGTGGCCGCTCCGTCGTCGCGGTGCGCGCGTCCCCGGCTGGTGGAGCTGGCCGGCTCCTTGCTCGCCACCGCCGAGGAGATCAGCCGGTCGCTGTGACCATCCGGCGTCACTGCCTCTGAGCGGTGGTGCGACCTGCCGGGCCGCCGCCCGGCAGGTCGGCACACCTCGTCATCGCTCCAGCGCGAAGAGCATCCAGGACTGAGTGCTGATCGACGGGCTGGACAGGGTGAGATCGGTGATCGGGAGACCGCTACCGCGCGGCGCCGGGAAGGGGATGGGCGGCCTGTTTGAGCAGCACCAGCGCCGACAGCAGCAGCGTGGCGCCAGAGGATTCCCCCGCCAGGATGATCCGCGAGGCGGCTATCCCCTGGTTGAGCAGGCTGCGATAGGCGGTAACCACGTCGTCGACCGCCGCGGGGTAGGGGTGGGCGGGGGCGAGCCGGTAGTCGACCGCGAGGACGGGGCGGCAGGTGGCCTGGGAGAACCGGTAGGCCATGAGGTGCTCCAGCCGGGGATTGCTGCGTGAGGATTGCTGCGTGAGAAGCCGCCTCCGTGCGCGCAGAGCATCACGCCGGTCTCGGCCGCCGGCCGGTTGGCGAGGTCGGGGGAGGCGGTGATCCAGTTGCCGGGGACGCCGCCTGTGTGCGGCAGTACAGGGGTGAGGTCGGCGGCGGGGTCGAGGAGGTACGGGCGGGTTGGGCGCGCCTTCCGCGAACTGGGCCGCGTGATCCGCATCATGGTGCTGTTGCGCTACATCTCCGACGCCACGCTGCGGGAGAACATCACCCGGGCCACCAACATGGTCGAGTCCTACAACAACTTCTTCAAGTGGATCGGGGTTCGGCAACAACGGGTTGATCGCCGAGAACGAACCGGAGGAGCAGGAGAAGGCGATCAAGTTCAACACCCTGGTCTCCGACCTGGTCATGTACCAGACCACGCTGGACCTGTCGCTGGTGCTCAACCAGTTGCGCGGCGAGGGCGAGGCGGTGCATCGCGCCGACGTGGCCATCATGTCTCCCTATCAGGAAGACCACGTGCGCCGCTTCGGCGACTACATCTACGACCTGGACGCTCCGCTCTCGAGGAGGAGGCGGCGGCGTGAAACGGCCCTTGACCTCGCCGTAGCCGCGCATCTCGGCGGCGTCCAGCGCCCGCGCCTTGGCCGCCAGTTCGCCCTCGGAGATGGTCCGCTTGAAGCGCGGGGAGGCAGTCTTGTCGATCGACGCCATCGGGGCACAGTCTTTCCCAGCAACCCCGATCACCACAGAATGGGTCACACTGTAGCCAACCGAACACAATGCGCGAGGCGGAACGCGCAATCTAGAGCCGGCACTCCTCCGCGCCCCGAGAGGCGACTCCCGAGATTACGCGCCAACCGTCGCGGGAAGTCGGCGCCAGGTATGGAGTGCGCAACCAGGACCCGCGGCAGGCATGCCCTGATGTTCTCAAGATCGACTCATGGCCGGTTTTACCCCTATCTCGGCTGGACCCGACCTTCGCCGAATTCGAAGTCGACCTCCTGCGCATGCGCACCCGCGAGGGCATGGCCGTGGCCCGGGCCAAGGGCAAGCTCAAAGGCAAAAAACCCAAACTGACTCCCCGTCAGCAAGACGAACTCGGCCGGATGCACGCCAGCGGGGAGTACACCATCGCCGACCTCGCCGAACTCTTCTCCGTCTCACGCCCCACCGTCTACCGGGTGCTCGAACGCCACCAGAGCGCACCGGCGCCTTCGCCCTCTGTGGGGCAGTAACGTACTGCCCTTCGTTGGCCAGACGGAAGAAGCTCAGTGAGCGGGGCGGGGCAGTACAGCAAGGGCTGTCCGGGCTATATCGGTCAGTGTCTCCTCGCTCGCTCCGGCCTTGCCCAGCGCTTCAATGCCGCGCAGTACGGCGAGCACCAGCGCAGCCAGCTTTCCCGGATACGGGCGGCCGCGTGGCGACGAGGTCGCAGTCCGCCGAGCACCGCTACGAGCGCCTCGGCATGCAACCGCAGCAACGCCGTACCCCGCTCGGGCCGCCGGCTCGGCCACGCCTGCGGCAGCGAACGGTCCAAATGGCCGGCAAACTGTTCCGCCGCCGACGCGACGACCTCCTCCGGCGACCGCTCATCCGCCGCCGCGGGCAGCTCGATCACACAGCCGGCCGGTTCAAGACACCCAGCGGGCAGGTTCAACCACCACGGACCCACCACCCGTGCCAGCAACAACACCCGCACCCGGCGCCCGGCCGGCCGGTCCGCCGCGGACAGCAGCGCCGCCAACCCCTTCGAGGTACGCACCTCAGCCTGATCCACCACCAGCAGCAACCGGTCCGGCTCCCCGTCCAGCCCGAGCCGGTGCGCAACGACCGTTTCGGCACCGACCGTTTCGGCACCGACCGCAACCTGGTGTACCGCCCACCCGGACCGCTCCAAGCGCGCGCCGAATTCACCGGCCAACCGGGGACTTGCCGAACCCGGCCGGCGCCACCACCAACCGGACCACCGCGGTGTCCGCGTCGTCGCACCACCGCTCCAGCTCCCGCAGCTCCCGGCTCCGGCCGAAGAACTGGACCACCGCCGTCTCCGGCCGCAGCAGCCCCGCCACCGCCAATCGAGGCGCGTCCCGGTCGCCGCCGAACCGGGCTCTCCAAGCCCGCCACCACCGCACGAACACTCCGGCAATGTACAGACGATCACAACCTCCGGTCTGTACCAGGCGACGTGCCGCCTCCGAACGGTGCGGTTCGGTCAGGAGACCGCGGCGTTCGTAGTACCGCAACGTCTGGATGTTGACGCCGGCCTGTTCGGCGACCTCGCCGGTGCGCAACCCGGCCTGCTCCGGCGCGCTCATCGGGCCGCCTGCGGGGTGGTCCGGTTGCCGTCGAACGGTAAGGCCGGCTTGCGCCCAGTCGGTCTTGCCACCCTCGTAGACGCGGACGTCGGGGTAGCCGAGCCGGGGCGAACTCGGCGGCAGCCACCTTGGACCTGGCGCACGACGGCCCGGAGCAGTACGTGACGACGGTCCCGGCCGGGTCCGGAGCCAGTCGGGCCGCCAGATCAGCGGTGGGCTCACCGGGTTGTTCACCGTGCCGGGGAGGTGTTCGGCGGCGTAGCGCGGCTCGGGCAGTGCGTCGGCTAGGGTGACGGCGCCGATGTCCAGCAGCCGTCGCAGGTCGTCCTGGCTAATGCGGTACACCGCTGGCCCCCACGTCGGCGGGTGTGTCGGGCAGACCGACGACCGCGGCGAGCGTGCCGGCGGCGTCGGCGAGCATGCGGATCTCCAGCCGCAGGCCGGTGCGATCGACGATGAGGGTGTAGTTGCCGAAGGAGCAACACCGGTACTCCGCCGCGGCCAGCCGGCCCAGGCTGCCGGCGAGGTCGATGTCGAACGGGAACCGCGGCGCCACCCCGTCGGCCGTATCGGGCATCTGGTCGCTGGGCTTGGACGCGGCCGAGGACCTGCTGCCACACGCCGATGCGGTCGTGGATGTCGCAGGTTCAGCGGTTGTACCAGCGCATAACGCGAAGACAACCAATTCCCAACACCGCCGTGACACGCTCCAATCGATGGCAGATACCGTCAGACAGAAAGGATGTAGATCATGAAGCGCACAGCACCATCGATGAAACGAGCCGCGGCAGTGACTGCGCTTGCGACGGCTATTGTCGGGGGAATCGTCGGAATCTCGAGTCCCGCGCAGGCAGCAGTTCCCTCTTGCGTCGGTGCACGAAGCACTGGATACCCTTACTCGGTATACGTCGACAACGCCTGCTCGACCACTCAGAGGGTCAAGGTGGACTGGGGCTGGCTGGCTCCCGACAGTTCCTGTAGGACGCTCGATCCGCATACCACTAAAACCATCTCGGCCGACCCCATTTGGCGGGCGACGTCCCAGTTCGAGGGCCTCCTTTCCTGCTGACTTTCGCTCTGTCCAGCGAGCGGGCGGTAAGCGAATCAACGCGACGTCGGCGTTCGGATATTCGAAACGACTACGTCGCGCGAACCAATAGCCGCTCCCATCCTGATTTGCGAGTCGACCGCCATTCTTTGTCTGTGATGGCGGTCGACTTCGTTTACCAGCCGCAATCCTGAACAACACCCGACGAAATGGTCAATACCGAGACCGGTATTCAGTTCGCGGTAGTCGTGCTCGACCCGCCAGCAGATCTTCGCCAGCCGGACCACGGTCTTGAGCGAGGTGAGGGTGTCCAGGTTGGACAACCAGAGGTCCCACGCGTACGAGTACGCGACGGGGTTGTTGGCGACCGTGCCGGTGGGGCGGTCGTCGAGCTACCGGCCGGCAGCGAGCCGAGCGCGATGGACCCGGCCTGGGTGACGTAGATGTGACGGACCTGGTCCCAGGGCGTGTATCACTCCGTCCGTTCCGACCACCTGGGCGGCTGGCGCGCCGGCCGCTGTCAAGTCCTGGTCGGTGAAGTGTCCTTTGCCGGCGTGCGCTGCAGCGGCGGTCGCCGTCACCTGGCCGGCCGTTACCAGCCCGATGGCGAGGAGTCTCCGCCCGATGTGGACTCGGCGCGGTGCGTGGAGCAAGGTCGCGGTCCGCTTCCAAGCCGCTCCACCATTGCCATCATCACCGAGTGGCTCTGACCGGCTTATGAACACGCCTTGGCTGTCCGGCCGGGGACGTCGCCCTGCCCGTGGGGCCGAGTTTGGCGCGAAGCGATTCGACGTCCGGCAGCTTCTTGTAACCGTCGGATGCGCCGAGACCGGAGGATTGGTGATCGAGTGTTTCGATGATGTCCAGCGCCTGCTGCCAGGCGTCGCGGGCCAGCTCGGGTTCGCCGGCCGCGTCGTGGGAATCGCCGAGGTGGGCCAGTGCGACGGCCCCGTCGTGTCGGTTGCCGACCTGCTGGCACAGGTCCACGACCTCCCGGTAGTAGTCCTGCGCGAGCTGGTATTGAGCGAGGTGATGGTGGGCGCCGGCGATGGTGTCGAGGATGGACGCCTGGCATTGCCAGTCCCGAGTGTGTCGTGGGATTGCCAAAGCCCGCTGGCTGTAGACGAGCGCCTGCTCATATTCTCCGGCCTGGACATGTATCCAGCCGAGGGCGTTGAGGGCGATCGCCTCACCTCGTTGGTCACCCGCGTGCCGAAAGCCTTCAAGCGCTTGCCGTGCACTCTCCAGCGCGTCTTGTCTTCGACCTTGAGACGTGAACACGATGTCCAGGTTGTGATGACAGTACGCTTCATGAACCGGGTCACCGAGCCTGCGGTAGAGTGCAAGGGCGCGCCGGAGGTGGTGTTCGGCCAGTTGATGGTGACGGAACAGCGTCTCGGCGTAGGCGAGCGCGCGGTGCGCCATGGCCTGTGCCGCGGGGTCGGCTGCCCGTTCGGCCGCATCGAGCGCGAGCTG
The DNA here is from genome assembly GCF_043197155.1 of Nonomuraea sp. NPDC049269. NCBI lineage: Bacteria > Bacillati > Actinomycetota > Actinomycetes > Streptosporangiales > Streptosporangiaceae > Nonomuraea > Nonomuraea sp. NPDC049269. Next base: position 227,092 of record NZ_JBICSO010000010.1, on the reverse strand, counting down.
CTGGACCTGGCGCAGATCGTGCCAATGTCCTTGCAGGGCCAGGAAGTCCTGTAGAAGACTGGCGAGTTGCCAGCAGTGGGTGAAGAACGCGTTGTCCCTGGCCTGCGCGATCGCGGCGACCAGGGACGCGCGCTCGGTGACGAGCCACGTCAGCGCGGGCTCAGATCCGGTGAACTCCTCCGCGTGGTCTCCCGGTTGGGCCGCCGCCCAGGCTTCGAGACTGGGAACGGTGTGTTGCAGTGCGACGGTGGCCGCGTGCGTGGTGTGCAGGTAGTGGTCAAGCAGGCGCTGCAGCGCGGCCCGCCGGCCCCGTTCGCTGTCGATCTGACCGGCCAACTCGGCGGCGTAGGCGCGCAGCAGGTCGTGGAAGGCGAACCGGCCGGGGGCCAGTTCGATCAGCAAGTGCATCCGGGCGAGCTGAGTGATCAGCGGTCGGACGTGCGTCGACGAACGGCCGGTGAGGTTGGCGACGGCCGCGATCGCGATTTCGGGGCCGGAATGGAGACCGGCCAGGCGGAACAGTCGTGCGGCGTCCTCGCCCAGGATCTGGTAGGACCACGAGAATACCGTGCGCACGTCTGTGGCCGCGTCGTCGCCGGCGAACAGGTCCAGGCGTTCCCGCGTGTGGGTCAACTCATCGGCGACGGCGGTCAGGGACAGGTTCGGATTGGTCGCCAGGCGAGCTGCCACGATGGACAGAGCCAACGGCAACCCGGCGCAGCTTTCGATGAGCTGCTCGGTGGCGGACGGGTCGCTCGTCAGCCGGTCCACGCCGAGGCGGAGGGACAGCAGGTCGTGCGCCTCCACGACGGAGAGCAGGTTGAGGGTCATCGGACGGGCGCCCTCGGCGGTGACCAGGCCGACGAGTTTGTTGCGGCTGGTCACCACCACCAGGCAACCAGGGGCCCCGGGCAGCAGCGGACGGACCTGTTCGGCGTCGCGCGCGTTGTCGAGCACTACCAGCACCCGCCGCTCGGCCAGCAGCGTGCGGTACAGGTTGACCTGAGCCTCCAAGCCATCTGGGACCTGTTCCGCCGGCACCCCGAGCCCGGCCAGGAAACCCTGCAGCACCGCCGACGGGCTTTTCGGCGCGGCGGCCGGGTCGAACCCGTGGAGGTTGGCATAGAGCTGGCCGTCCGGGAACCGGTCCTGAACCCGATGGGCCCAGTGCACCGCCAGCGCGGTCTTGCCGATGCCGCCGGCGCCGCCGATGGCGGCGATCGGCATGGCACCGTCGCTGGTCGGGATCAGCGCGTCGAGCTCCGCGAGCGACGCCGCGCGGCCGGCCAGTCGGGCAACCGGGGCCGGAAGCTGCCGCGGGATCAACGCGCGGGCCGGCTCCGGTCGGCTCGGAACGGGGGCGCCGATCTCGGCCGCCGCCTGCAGTGTCGAGTCGTCCCGGAGGATCGACAGGTGCAGCTGCCGTAGCTGCGGGCTCGGTTCCAGACCGAGCTCGTCGGCGAGGACGACGCGGGTTGCCTCGAAGGCCGCGGCTGCCTCAGCGCTCCGGCCGCCCGCGGCCAAGGCGCGCATCAGCTGTCCGGGGAAGGTCTCGCGCAAGGGGTGTTGACTGATCAGCCCACGGAGCTCCGCAACGATTCCGTCGTGCCGCCCGAGCGCGAGTTCGACCTCGAAGCGCTGCTCCAGCGTTTGGAGCCGCAGCTCCTCCATGCTGGCGGCATCGGCGGCGAGCACCGGTGCGGACTGAAGACCGGCCAGCGCGGGCCCGCGCCACAGATCTAGCGCCGCGTGGAACAGCTCGCCGGCCCGGACCGGCTCCTCTGCCGACACCGCGCGCCGCCCCTCGGTGACGAGCGCTCGGAACCGATCGACGTCGAACTCGTCGGGCGCCAACCGCAGGACGTAGCCTTCCGTGCGTCGATCGATCCGGGCGGTGCCCACCGCTCGCCGCAGATGGTGCACATAGACCCGGAGACTCGCCTCCGCCTGCCGTGGGGGAGTCGGTCCCCACAGCGAGTCGACGAGCACCTCGGGGGACACCGGACGATTGGCACGGCACGCCAGCACCGCCATGAGGACCCGCGGTTTCCGGCCGGGAAGCTCGACCGCAGCGCCGTCATCCGCGATGATCTCCAGCGGTCCGAGCAGGCCGACCTTCATCGAACCACTCCTTTCGGTCACCGTTAACGCAAAATTGTCCGGACCGATCGCCAAGCAGGATGACGGACGTTTCTGGCAAATCTCTGGCAAAGGCGTGGGATCCGGCACCAACGCAGCCCGCTTCCGCTCTTGGTTTCGGGGGGTGACGTCAGCTTCCGGGTGTTTAGGCAGTCCTGGGCGCGGGCCTCGCGGCGGGGCCGCCACCACGCCCACCAGGGGCGGCGGGGGCGGATGGCGGGCCCGCCTTCCCTCATGGGCGGGTGGCGCCACCTCGAGCACCCTGGCTCCGCGCATTCCTGCCACGGGTCGCCGTGGCGGCGGGAGATCATCCAGTGGCATTCCTGGCCGGGGTGGGGGTGGGTGGCGGGGTAGTCGTCGGCCAGGACCTGGTCGCCGTCCGCGAGTGTGGGCAGCATGCTGGGCCCGTCGATGCGTACCGGGACGAGATTGCGACGGGCCCACCACAGCGCCAGGAGTCCGGCCGTCACTTGACGAGCAGGGTCTGGGCGACCGGGAACAGGACGCGGTCCTCGCCCTGGCCTGCACCGGAGGAATCGAGCCGAACACCGAACCCAACGCCGAATGGCGCTACTTCGAGGGGCAACACCGTGTGGCGGCCCAACTCGACCAGGGGGTGCGGCAGACCCTCATGCAACGGTGGGAGCCGTTCGACCCCGCCACCGGCCTGCCGATCCAGTAGTAGCGATCCGGCAGTACACGGCGGGACCGACAGGGCTGAGCGGTGCCGCCATGTCGGCCCCGTGCGTCACGGGGCGCTGGATCCGCCCGAACGGAACGCCGTCCAGCTCCAGGTGGCGACTCATGTCGAGCTCGAAGCGGCCATACAGGTTCAGATGGGACCAGAACAGAGCCGTCAGCCCGCGCCGGTCGGCCGGGCTCAGCCGTTTTCGCCATGCCGGATCGCGCAGAACGATCTGGATCAGGTGCGTGTTGAGGTAGGTGATGGCCGCGGCGATGAGGTGCAGCGCCAGTGCGGAGACCTCGACATTCTCGCGGTCGTCGCCGGTCAGGTCGCCGGCCTTGCCGTAGAACAGGTCCTTGCTGGCGGAATTGAAGTTCTCCACCACGTTCAGGCCCTCGTTGATCTCCCTCCTGAGTTCCTCATCCGCCAGATACTCACAGATGAAGATCGTCCTGATCACGCGGCCGAGCTCCTCGATCGCCTGGTAGGTGGGGTGCTTGGGGCCGCCGCGGGTGAAGCGCCGCAGCATCTGGTGGGACTCGGCGGTGCGCAGCCGCAGCGCGGTCGCGTACTTGATCATCTGATCGTAGTGGCGGGCGATCACATCCCAGTCGATGGTCTTGTTCGACAGCACCGCCTCCAGGCGCGGCCACGCCTCATCCTCGCCGGTTCCCGGCCGGTACAGCCGCGCAGAGCCGATGTTCTTCAGCCGTGGCAGCAGCTTGAAGCCCAGCAGTTCGGAGAAGGCGAACCCGACGATCGAGGCGCCGTGGGTATCTGTGTACTGGCGATCGATCTCCGCGTCGGTCAGGTGCCGTAGCAGGCCCTCGATCATCGAGGCCACCTCGGAGGCGGTCGTGCTGGTCACCTGGCTGTAGATGCACACCGAGCGCCGTTCGACGTGCCAGTAGACCATGATCCCTGGCCCGTGGTAGCGCTCATGCCACTCGGTCATGAAATTAGCCGACCACGACCCGAACTTTCGCGAATCGGACGCGCACGAGGTGCCCTCGCCCCACAGCACCGTGTCGCGCGCCTTCAGGGTGGCGTTGACGATGAGGCGGATCGCCTCGCGCAGGTTGTCGCGGTTGATGAACAACCGGCGGGTGCGCCGCCTCGTTGTCGATCTGCCCGGGCGGTAGCGCGGCCGCGGCCACGCCGTCGGCCACCCGCTTGATCCCGACGTTCGTCCCCAGCCCGTACAGGCAGAGCAACAGCCGTCTCTGCAGCACCGCCGGGTCGATGACGATCCGCGAGGCCACCGAGGTGAAAGCGTCGGTGTAGTCGGTGACGTGGGCCACGTCCTTGAGCACGTCCAGCAGGTCGATCACGCCCCACCGGCGGGAGATCTCCGCCTTCAACGCCTTCAGGCCTGTCGGCTCCTCCTGCTTGCCCAGCGGCGGGACGCTGATCCACGGCTCGCTCTTCTTCCGAGTGATCTTTACGCCGCCGGTGGTGCCTTTGCGCATCGCCTTGTCCAGCCGGTCGAGGGCGGCGGTGTGGCGGCGCTGTAGGTCGGCGACTCCCGCGAGGTCTCCACCGGGCAGATCTTGTCGGCCAGCCAGAACGTCAACTTGTCCCCATCGGCGACCGTCGGCTCGCGAAAGCCATGGAACCGGCGGATCTGCGCCCGGTGATACTCGATCGTGCTGCCCGACCAGCGATACTCGGCGAACAGCGCCGCATCGACCTTCACCTGCCCCGCCACGTAGTCCACCGCGGCCTTCGGCACGTCCTCCCGGCGCGGAAAGCGGCCCTCCAGCTCGAAGAACTTCAGCATCAGTGCGAATCCGAGACGGGTGGCACCGCTCTTGTTCGCCAGTAACTCGGCCTCGGCCGCATCCAGTGTCCGGCACTCGATGAGGTCCTCCAGTTCCCACTCTCTCCGCATCGGCAGGGATCCTTTCTCCCCCGATCGCTTTAGATGCGCAAAGCACCCTGCTCCGCACCGATGTCGCTACGGTCCGGTACCGCCCATCTGTGACCGCTACGTAGCGCTTCCGAGATATTACAAAATGTTACTTTGGGGCTGGTCGCGCGGACCCGAGTGAGGGGCCTACTACACCGCGGGGTTGTGCCAGCGTTGCCACAAGTACGCCCCCGCCCTGCCTGAGGACTGCCCGTATTGCCTGGCCTGGGGTCTGTTCAAGACCAACGGCGGAGTGTGCCCCGCGTGCCGAGATTGGAGATCCCGCAACCCTGGAGAGGATCTCTGCCCTGGCTGCGGTCGGCTTCAGTCGCTGAACAAGACCGGCCTGTGCCGCCTGTGCTGGCGCCGTGCCCGCGCTCCGGCCCGTCAGGACGACTTCCCAGACCAGCCGGAAGCCCAGCTCCACGGCCACCAGTTGTTCATCAGCGACCTGGAGCAACACCTCGCGCTGGCCACCCCCGCCGATTGTCGGCCGCCACCACGCCGCAAACCCATCCGAACCCGGCCTCGCGCGCGGCCGAGACCGCGGCCCTTCAGCTTGGCCACTCACCGCCAGACGACCCTGTTCGACATTGCGCGGGACCTGACCCGGCTTCGCCGATTCCCCGACCCGCCGCTGCCCGAGCTCTCGCTCGCTCTGGAGGCCCTCGCGTTCGAGCATGCCGACGCGTACGGCTGGGCCGTCAACACGATCTCGGCGGTCCGCCGCGGCCTGCGTCTGCTCCTGGCCCTGCAGGACACGCCCGGTGCCCCGATCAAGGCCAGCGACGTCCACCTGCTGCGGCAGATCGGGCTTCCCGTCGGACCCACCCTGGAGCTTCTCCGCAACGCCCAAGCGCTTGAGGACAACCACCGGCCCGCCATCGTCTTGTGGTTCGAGGACCGCGTCCAAGGCCTCCCGGCCGCCACGCGCCAGGAGCTCTCCGTGTGGTTCACGATCATGAGGCAGGGCAGCACCCAGCCTCCCCGCTTCGTCCCGCGGGCCGAACCGGACGACCCGCAACAACCTCACCTATGCCCTGCCCGTGCTGCACGAGTCGGCCCGCGCCCACGAGTCCCTCCGAGAGATCACCCGCGACGACGTCCAGCGAGCGCTGGCGCAGAACCCGGCCCGCCGGATCGACGTCCTCCAAGGTCTGCGGGCGATCTTCCGCGTGCTCAAGGCTCGCAAGCTGGTCTTCGCCGACCCCACCGCCCGGATCTTCTCCGGGAGCCCGCCCCGGACCATCCCGACGCCCCAGCGGCCTGCGGACCTGCGCGAAGCCCTGAACTCGACCAACCTCACCCGAGCCGCGATGGCCAGCCTGCTCATCTTCCACGGGCTGCGCCCGCAGCAGATCCGCCAGATACGCCTCACCGACCTGCGTGACGGCCGACTCCACCTCGACCAGCGCGTGATCCCTCTCGCGCCGCAAGTCAGCACCCGCCTCACGGCCTACCTCAACTACCGCGGCGAACGATGGCCGAACAGTGCCAACCCGCACGTCTTCATCAACGTGTCCACCGCACCCAAGACCGCAGAAGCCCACTACAAATGGGTCAACAAGACCCTTGGGATCACCGCGCAGCAGCTCCGCGAGGACCGGATCCTCGACGAAGCACACGCCAGCGCCGGTGATGTACGCCGCATCTGCGACCTCTTCGGGCTCACCGTCGGCGGCGCCCTGCGCTACATCGATGCCTTCGAGCACCCAGACCTGAGCGGACCGGGCGCCGGTGCCTGAGAGGGTGCCTTCGATCCCGAGTGCAAGATCGTGATCTGGCCGAGCTACGCTCGGTTGATCATGACTGACCTGCTCGGAATCAACCATCTGACACTGTCCACGACCGAACTCGACCAGCTCGTGGCGTACTACACGGAGTTGCTCGGAGCAACGCTTGCGTACGAGCGCGCTGCAACCTCTGCTGATCCTCGGATCGCAGTCCTCGATGTCGGCGGGGCCGACCATCTGATGATCGTCGAAACCGCTACCGTCCCCTCCCTCGATCTTGATCCCCTGAACCGGGCGGGTTGGGGACTGCGCGTGGGCACATACGAACAACTGTGTGAGCTTCGCGAACGGATTCTGGATGCCGGGCGGCCGGTCGGACAGATCGAGACACTGCCAACGCAATGGACGATGACGGCCCGCGATCCCGATGGACGCCCTGTGGATATCCGGGCCCATCGCCCTCGATGACATTCCCCGTGCAAACAAGGTCTTTCCGGCGATGTTGCCTTCCCCGGGCCAGATCACGATCTTGCGCTCGGGATCGAAGGCACCCTCTGAACCTGCGGCCCTGGGCTCCGCCCACCGGCCGAATATCCTTGGGTTCCGGCCAGCTGCCCCGTCGGTAATCCTGAACTCGCGGAAGACGGTCATCGGGCAGGCGTGGGCCTCCACGCGGAGGTAGTCGTCGTCGCGCACCCCGAGGTGATCATCTATGAAACGGACGGCGCATGCCACGATGTTCGGCCCGCTATCACCACTGGACGCGGCACGCGCTCGTGGCGGCGAACGGGAGCCTCCGCCTCATACGACGGAATCCTGGACCGGGCCCGCGAATTCCCTGCCGGGACCCGTCCCTTCAGCGCGGCTGGGTTGGGGTGTGAGGGTAATGGCCAATTCGGCGAAGGCGGTGGCCGTTGGGAGCGGGTTGGCGGGCAAGGCGAGAAGGATGGTGCGCTCAGCAGCCGGGTCCAGCGGGATCGCGTGCACGCCCGGGCGATGGGCGGGCAGCGACAGTTCAGGGACGATGCTCACCCCGAGCCCTTCGGCGACCATGGCGAGAATGCTGTTGGTGTCGCGCACCCGGTAGTGGCACTTCAGGCTCGCCCCCGCCGCCCGCGCGAGTGCCGTGATCAGAGGCTCACAGCCGCCCGTGGACATGATGAACGGCTGCCGGGACAGTTCGACCATCGGTACCGAGTCGCGGACGCCCAGTTCGTGACCGCTGGACAGGACAGCCAGCATGCGGTCGGTGGCGAGTGGTCGCGCCATCAACCCTGCAGGGAGCGCGGCCGTGGTGGCCCGTGCGCCCGCCACTCCGGCTGACACAGTGGCGATATCCGCCGCTCCCGTTTCGAGCCACTCCAGCACCTCGTCGTCCGAGCCTTCCATCACCGTGAGCCGCACCTGTGGATGCGCATCCTCGAACCGGCGCAGGATCGGCGGCAGCAGCCGGACGTTGGCGCTGGGGATGACACCGATGCGTAGGCTGCCACGCTCATGCTTCCGGGCTGCGGCCACCTCCTGCTCCAGCGCTTCCACCTGGGTGAGGATGAGTGTGGCGCGGCGGCACACGGCACGCCCAGCCGCCGTCAGGCTCACCCCGTGGTTGCCCCGCACCAGCAGCGCGACCCCGAGTTCGCTCTCCAGGGCGCGCAGCGCGTGGCTGACGGCAGACTGCGTGGTGGCCAGTTCTTCGGCGGCCCGGGTCATGTTGCCGGTGCGTGCGACCGCCTGCAGGATCCTCAGTTGGGTGAAGGTCATAGCGCCGCGCGCAGCAGGCCGACGACCAGCGGGTGCGGGGCCTCAGGACGCGAGCGGGTTTGCGGCACGAACAGTGTGGCCACGTAGTAAGGGTGGCCGGGAATCTCCAACACCCGGGCCTCGCCGTCACCGTCCACTCCTGTGACTGAGAAGCCACCGTCGTGCAGGGTCTCCTGTCGGCTGGGGTCGAGACCGAAGTTGCAGTAATACTCCTCTTCGACCTCGGTCCGTCCGTACAGTGCGGCCACGCGGGTTCCGGGGACCAAGGTGACAGGCATGGTCTTGCCGGCCAGCGAGCAGGCCAGTTCCGACACGAAGAGGGTTGAGGCGTATGGGTCGTACTCTGCGTGCTGGGCGTCCTCGTAGCCGAGCACGTGGCGGGCGTACTCGATGACCATATGCTGGCAGCCGCCGCATGTCCCAAGGGTGGGCACGCTGTGCTCGCGGCCGTGCCGAAGCGCGGCGAGGGCGCCGCGCAGGCTGCGGTACGGACTGCCGGGCGCGCACCACAACACGTCGGCGGCCTTGACCTCGGCCAGGTCAGATTCGAGCGGTTTGGTGGCCAGCCAGCGGACGTCCACCTCGATGCCGAGGTGCGCGGCGGCGTGCCGCAGCGCGTCGTCGGTAGCCACGTGCGGAGGAAAAGCCAGGTCGCGGTCGCCAATGACCGCGACGCGCAGAGATCGGTCCATGGCCCCACTATGCGACGTTCCGGCCTGAGCACCAATACCAGACCATGCGTGCGCCATGAGCAATCGCTCATATCCAGGCGGGAAGCCTCGCGGGTTTCGGAACCTCCGTCCCGCACTCACCCAACCGGCCAGCGCACCCAAACCCGCCAGACCCGGCCTCGGACGCCCACCCGGCATCCCTACCCGCCGACCCGCGCCCCGCTACGACGTGGGCAAGACCGTCAAACGCGGCCGCACCCTCGCAGCACTACAACAATCCGGAGGATAAAGAACAAGCTTCGGCATTGGGGGAGAAGGGGGAGCTGGCGGGCGATGGGGAGTGGGCTGGTCGCTGGCGGCCGATGGGAGTGGTGCTCGCCGTGTCGGTGCGGGCGCGGGGGGTTCAGGCTGTGCAGGCTCGCCGAACACGGCCGTCACTGCTGGCCTCCGAGGGTGGCCAGAGCGCCGATGGGAGGTCGCAGGGGAGCAGGTGCGGCAGCGAGACCGGCAACTCCCGTAGCGGCAGCCGGTCCGCCGGTTATCTAGGGTTGGAGGACCCTTCCAGCAGGAGAGGACCTGGCCGACCTGGCCACCGACTACAGCGTCGGACGCTCCACCATCCACCGCATCATCCACGAGCCAGAAACCCCCACGTAGAACGCAGGATCATCGTCCCCCAAGCGATCACACACCGGCGTTGGGCGTCACTCTTCGCTCAAAATCATTCTCATCGCCAACGGCTGTTCCTGGGTTCCTCAACTCGATGCCGTGCCGCTGTTTGCACTTCGTGCACCTCTCCTTCCGGAAGGCGTACGGATGGCCGCCTGGGCTGAGTGCGAGCTGCGCAGCCCGTCCAGCACGAGGGTGATGACACCGTCGGCCTCGGCCCGCCAACCGGGGCGGTCATGGGCCGCGCCGATGCCGTGCAGCGCCATCATCACGGCACCGGCACCCACGTCGTCGCGAACGGCGCCGTCCCGCACGGCGGCGGCCACCAGGTCGGTGACAGCCTGCTCCAGCGCCCGGCTGCCCTCGGCGAGGGCACCCGAGCGATCGGCCATGAGCGTGGCCAACGTCCGGGCCATGCCCTCGTGGGCGTCTATGTGGTCGACCATGCCGTGTAGGAAGGTCGCCAAAGCCTCCGCCGCGGGCAGCGTGGCCTGTAGCTGGCGGGCGCGGTCGCACAGCGCGGCGACTTCCCCGTGGTAGACCGCCTCGGCCAGCGCCTCCCGGGTGGGGAAGTGGCGGTACAGCGTGCCGGTGCCCACCCCGGCCAGCTGGGCGAAGTCATCGAAGCGCAGGTCGAAGAAGTCCCCGGCGTCGAAGACCTCTCGTGCCTTGGCGATCAGGACATCGCGGTTGCGTTGGGCGTCGGCCCGCAGCGGCTTGTCGGCGGTCATGCGCTACCTCGCGTTGACAAATGGAGATGATCTCCATATCTTGAAAGAAGTGGAGATTGCCTCCAAATCGATCGTACCCCACGAGGTGCAGCGTGAAGATCCTCATGTTCGGCCGAGGCGTGATCGCCACCATCTACGGCTGGGCCCTGGAACAGGCGGGGCATGACGTCGAGTTCTACGTCCGGCCCGGCCGCGCGGCGACGTACGGGGACGCGGTGGACCTCGACCTGTTCGATACGCGGCGCCGGCTGTGGGGGCAGCGCGTCGCCGAGGAGTGGTCGGTGCGCTACCGCGAGGCGCTGGAGCCGGACCACGACTTCGACCTGATCGTGCTCAGCGTGCCGCACCACCGCCTCGCGGAGGCGACGGCCTTCCTGTCCTCGCGTGTCGGCCAGGCCACGGTGCTGGTCTTCGGCAACATCTGGACCGAGCCGCCGGCCGCGATCGGCGCACTACCGCTCGACCAGATCGCCTGGGGCTTTCCCCAGGCCGGTGGCGGTTTCGGCGCGGACGGCGTGCTCCACGGGGCGCTGCTGCCGTCGGTCATCTTCGGCACACTCGGCCAGCCCCCGACCGACCGGGAACGGGCCGTGCGCCAGGCGTTTCGCGAGGCCGGGCTCCGGATTAAGGAGCAGCCTGACTTCCGCGGCTGGCTGTGGGTCCATTTCGTGTCGGATGCCGGCCTGTTCTCGCAGGGCCTGCGGCTGGGTTCCCTGTCCAAACTGGCCGGGGCAACGGGCGACCTGCGCGAGGGGCTGCTGGCCGGCCGCGAGCTGCTGCCGCTCCTCCAGGCGCGCGGCCTCGACCTGCGACGGCACCGGGGCGGTGTGCTGCTGTTCCGGGCGCCCACCTGGCTGACGGCACCCGTGCTCGCCTGGCTGACTGCTCATGTCGCGCCCGCGCGCGTGAGCCTCACGGCGCACTCCGACCCCGACGCCGAGGAGCCGCGCGAGGTCTGCCGGGACACCCTGGCCGAAGCACGACGGTTGGGCATCTCGGTACCGCGACTGGAAGCGGCGGAACCGAACTTCGCCCGCGAGGGGACAGGTCGAGTCTGAATTTACCGATGTCGTCGGTCCCGGTGGTTCATTGCGGCTCCTTGGTCCACCGCATCCCAGAGCCAAACCCGGTCGCACCGGTCGGCCAACTGCCGTTCACACACGGCTTTCGCTGTCCAGCCTCTAGCGCCTGTCCGTGACGTCGTGGAAGGAAAAGTCATGACTACCGCCGAGAAGCACGAGTTCCCCATGGCCCGTACGTGCCCGTTCACGCCGCCGCCGGCGTACGAAGAGATCCGCGAAGAAGAGCCGGTCTCGCGGGTTCGTCTGCCCGACGGCGGGTGGGCCTGGGTGGTCAGCCGCCACGAAGACGTGCGAACCGTGTTGAACGACCGGCGGTTCAGCGCCGACCGGCAGCATCCGGAGTTCCCGCAGCTGGTCAAGGGCGAGGCGGCGTCCCGGCGGCCGGACGAGGAGCGCTTCCTGATCGCGATGGACGCGCCCGAGCACGGGCCGGCGCGCAAGGCCGTACTCGGCGAGTTCACGGTGCGCCGGTTGGAGGCGCTGCGGCCGCGGATCCAGGAGATCGTCGACGGGCAGATCGACGCGCTGCTGGCCGGGCCGCGGCCCGGTGACCTGGTGGACTCGCTGTCGCTGCCGGTCCCGTCACTGGTGATCTGCGAGATGCTGGGTGTGCCCTACGCCGACCATGAGTTCTTCCAGGAGCACACGGTGAAGGTGATCAAGCAGTCGACGCCGCCCGAGGAGCGGTGGGCGGCCGCGAAAGCCGTCCAGGGCTATATGGCCGACCTCATCGCGGAGAAGGAAGAGAACCCGCCGGACGACCTGCTCGGGCGGCAGATCATCAAGCTGCGCGCGGACGGCACCTACCGGCGGACGTCACTGGCCGGCATGGGCTTCCTGCTGCTCGTGGCCGGCCACGAGACGACGGCGAACATGATCTCGCTGTCGACCGTGGCGTTCCTGCGCAACCCGGAGCAGCTCTCGATGATCAAGGCCGACCCGGGCAAAACGCTCAACGCGGTCGAGGAGATGCTGAGGTACTTCACGATCATCGACGTGGCGACGGCCCGGCTGTGCGTCGAGGACATCGAGGTCGGCGGGCAGCTGATCCGCGCCGGCGAAGGAGTGCTGGCGCTAGGTTATTCGGCCAACCGGGACCCGCGGGCATTCGAGAACCCGGACGAGCTCGACATCGAGCGCGGCGCGCGCCACCACGTCGCGTTCGGGTTCGGGCCGCACCAGTGTCTGGGCCAGAACTTGGCTCGGATGGAGCTACAGATCGTGTTCGACACGCTGTTCGGCCGCGTCCCCACGCTGGAGCTGGCGGTGGATGTCGACGAGCTGCCGTTCAAGGACGACGCGAACATCTATGGCCTGTACCAGCTCCCGGTGACCTGGTAGCGGACGAACTGCCATCCCCATCTCAGGAGGAGAGGGCCATGAAGATCATCGTGGACACCGGCAGGTGCGTCGGTGCCGGACAGTGTGTGCTCACTGAGCCCGAGCTGTTCGACCAGAGCGAGGACGACGGCACAATCATCGTGCTGAACGAGACGCCGGAGGGCGAGCTGGTCGAGAAGGCCCGCGAAGCGGTGCACGTGTGCCCCAGCCGGGCCCTCTCCCTGGAGGAGTGAGTCAATCCGTGGATGGTCTTACAGCCTGAAAGGATCACGCTGATCGGTGTGGGACGCCGAACGGCGCGTCTCCGCTCAAACAGGGAGAACTCTCACAATGCGGCACTAGGTCGTCACTGCCGTGTGACATGTGCGCCGGTCCGACTCGGATCATGCTGACGTCGTGGCCGGCGCGTTGATGGAGCTTGTCTTCCAGCTCGGCGCCGGTTGGCGGGGTCGGCCTCGGCCGTGAGCGCGATTCGAGGGCCCCCGGCGAACGCGGACGAGTTCGTCGGCTTCCAGCCCGATCCGCTGGCCCGGTTCGTGCTCGATGCCTGCTTCGGCAAGGCGCTACGCGAAGCCAAACCTTCCACCCGTACCGGCCGAGCAGTCGCGCTGACGATCTGCTTCCCATTCCCGGAGCCGCACCACCACCTCGGTCCTGGGATCAGTCCCCTACGAGCTGACCAGCGCTAGATCGAGCACGTCGATGCCGACTGGGGTGCGCTCGGTCGCGATCCGGCTCATCGACCACGGACCGGGGAAGCGGTGCAGCAGTGCGTGAACCGCGATGGCGACCTCGTGGCGGGCCAGGTGCGCGCCGAGGCAGAAGTGCACCCCGTGGCCGAAGGAAAGGTGTTCGTTGGGCGTTCGGTCGGGCCGGAACTCGTGCGGCTCGGCGAACACCCGGGGGTCCCGGTTGGCCGAAAGCACCATGGCGATTACCCGCCGGCCGGTCTCGATGGGGTGCCCGGCGATGGTGGTCGGACCGGTGGTGAACCGGTCGGTGCCACCGATCGGGGGTAGGAACCGCAGCACCTCCTCGATGGCAGCGGGTATCAGTCCAGGGTCAGCACGCAGCCGGGCCAGTGCTTCCGGGTGAGCCGCCAGGCACAGCACGATGTTGACCAGCAGGGTTTTGGTCGTCTCGTGGCCGTTGATGAGCAGCAGCGTGCAGAAGTTGAGCAATTCCTCGTCGGAGAGCCGGCTGCCGTCCGGTTCGGCGGCCAGCAGAGTGTCGATCACGTCGCCTTGGGGTCGGGCCCGGTGTTCGGCGAACACCTGGCGAAAGTACTCGGCCAGTTCGGCGTGCGCGGTGCGGAACGCGGCCTGACGCACCGGGTCCTCGCTGAACGAGCCGGCGAAGGAAGTGATCGCCTCGGTCCAGCGCACGAAGTCCGGTTGCCGGTCCGCTTCCACTCCGAGCAGCGCGGCGATGGTGCGCACCGGCAACGGGAGACCGAGCCGGCCGATCACGTCCAACTCACCGTCCACCTCGGCCAGTTGGGTCCGCACGGTATCGGTGATCGAGGGAAGCAACGCCCGGATCGCGCGGGGTGTGAAGGCCCGGCTGACCAGCCGGCGCAGCAGGTGGTGCCGGGGCGGGTCGATCGCCGACAGGCCGCCGAGAATCGGGTTGTCCCGGTGTGGCACGGGTTGCGCGCTGTAGCGCAGCTCGTCGGACGAGAACGCCGGGTAGTCGGCGAGCACCTGCTTCACCTCGGTGTAGCCGTGCACCACCCAGGCCTCGAACGGTTCGACGAAACTCACCCCGTCCCCGGCGAGACCGTCCCGTGCGCTCTGCCGGTACCAGTCGAGGATCTCCCTGACAACATCATCAGCCATGCGTCGAGTGTGTTAGCCCCGGCTGGTCGAGGCTTGGAGAAAACGGACATCCGGCAGCAACGTGGTCGGCGGCGCCCCCACCGCGTACCGGAACTCGGCCAGCAGGTGCGCCTGGTCGTAGCAGCCGCTGCGCACAGCGATGGCCGCCCAGTCCGGACGCTCGCCCTTGGCCACCGCGGCGAGCGCCGCGGCGAGCGCGTGGTGCAGCCGCACCACCCGCACGTAGGACTTGGGCCGCAGCCCGACCGCCACCCCGAACCGCCGCCGTAGTTGCCGCTCGGACAACCCGGCCCGGGCGGCATGCTGGACTACCGGCGCACCTGGCGCCGCGTGCATCGCCGCCAGTACGACGCGCACCCGCTCGTCGACCCGGCATTGCCCGGCCCGCGCCCGCACCAGTGCCAACGCCCCGGCCAGCCGCTCGGTCACCGACCCGGCCAGCTGCCCGACCTCGATGGGCGCCCCGGCCAGCGGCACCTCATCGGCTGCGACCCCAAACAGTCCGGTCACCGTCCCCGGTCGCAGCTGCACCCCGACCAGGGGCCCGCCCTCGGGCGGCGGTCCCTGCCGGACTCGTGTCTCCGGCCCGGCCAGCCAGCATGCCCCGTCCGGCATGACCAGCAGGTCGACGGCAGGTTGCGGCAACCCTCTCGGCACCGCGTCGCCATCCAGCACCCAGCTCCCGGCCACCAGATGGGCCAGGTCGGCAGGCACGGCCAAAGCGGTCACCAGTGCAGTCAACCCGGCGACCGCCTCGTTCGCCAGCGATTAAGCGGACCACGGACGCGGGACGGAGCACGCGGGAGGGGCTCCGCAGGATCGGGCCGGCCTCAATCTCCCCGAACTCACGCCCTTCGTGCGCCCCGACCCCTGAATGAAAGGCCGTGAGTTCCGGCTGAAGAGCCTTGAACAACGTCGAACCCACGGCCGACGTGTCGGTAATGAAGCTGTCATGAAGTACACGCGATCGCGTCCGCCCAGGTCAGCGGGATGCGTGTAGGGGGACAGAGTTACCATCCCGTCGGGTGTACTCGTTCGGTCGTGGGGTCTGCCACCAGGTCAACGTGATCGCGTGTACCTGGTGGGACGGATCATCCGCCGTGGCCCCGGCTATTCGGTCCGTGTGGTGGCCCCGCTTGCGCTTCACCGCGCCGTGCTGGAGCAAAGTGCGGCCGCTGCCGGCAGTGCCGGCCCGGCTGAGCGCAAGGCGCACCGGGTGTACGCCGCCCGCGTCGCAGCCGTCCAGGCAACCCGACTGCATGGGGGCATGACCTGCGGAAACCCTCCGGCGAGACGCATTCGAACGAAAGTCACGGCAAGCCGCTCAACTCTGCTCTGCTGATGGGACTTTTCGCTGTGGCTGATTCGTACCGTCTACCTGGCCCCTGGAGCCGACCCCACGTCGTTGACCGGCCCCTTGGGCGCCCACCCGTCTCCGGGCCGCTGACGTCCGGGCCACGGTCCTCGCCACGGATCTTTGCCATGGACAGCGTCACGAAGCGCGCCAAGGCCAGGGCATACTGTTCCGCCGCCCGGCACGCCTCACCGAGGATGAGCCCGGCACATCTCGGGGTGATCGGTATCCGCTGATCGGACTGCGAGGCGGGCCGCATCGGCACATCGGTCGTGGGCGGTCCGGCGTCGTTGAAGTGCCGTTTCGTCTGAGGGATTTGTGCGCGTTGGGCGCTCTCTCCCGCAGGGCCGTCTGGACAGGTCGGGGTGTTGGAACGGGCGGTGGAACGCGGTGGAACGCCCTTCTAGGTAGGGCGGCTCTGCCTCGGGGTTATGCCATCGCGGAGCCGCCGGGGGGTTCATGCCGGCCACCGGGGTGCGTGGTCGGCGCCGGCTCGTCCACTCCAAGGAGGATGCAGTGATCGACCGTGTCCAAGACCGGTCCGGCCGAGGCTCGCGGATCGAGCCCGCGGCCGGAGAGCGGGATGAGCGATGACGGGGGAGCCCGTTCCCGGGATGCGGGATTTCCGGCTGATGGTGGCGCCGGAGCCGTTCGACCCCGCGGAAGCGGAACCGTCCCACCGAGAACCGCCCCCCAGCGAGTCGTCCCAACGCGAGCGCCCCGCCGCGGCGGGCGTGGCGCGAGGGACGGTCGTGCAGGTCGCGGCGTTGCTGAGCGAGCCCGACATCGCCCGCCTCAAGGCGTCGTACGGCCTGCGCCTGGACAAGTTCATCCCGAACCTGGCCTACCTCGAACGACTCGACACCGCGACCGCCGACCGGGTACGCGCGGACTTCCTGGTCCGGGCGGTCATCCCGTTCCCACAGGCGTCGAAGCTCGCCCCCACGATCCCCGCCACCGGGCCGCTCGACCTGACGATGGTGCTGTTCGAGGACTCGGACCCCGTCGCCGTCACGGCGAGTCTGACCGCGATCGGCGCGCGTGACATCGCCACGACCGACGACCGGGAGAGCGGCGGGCGGTTGCGGTTGCACCTCACGCTCGACGATCCGTCCAGGGTCGCCCAGGCCGCGGCGATCGACGACGTCATCTGGATCGAGCCCGAGCCCGAGTTCACCCTCATGGACGCCGGGGCGGCACGGGTGATCCAGTCGGGCGACCCGTCCAGCGGCCCGGTCTGGATCCACAACATGCACGGCGAGGACCAGGTGATCGGGATGATCGACCAGGGCGGCGTCGACCTGGATCACTGCTTCTTCGCCGACAACCCGCCGAACAAGCCCGGTCCGAACCATCGCAAGGTGGTCCGGGCATTCAACGAAGGCGTCGTCGGCCGGCACTTCATGTTCATGGCCGGCATCATCGCCGGTGACCAGCTCGGCTTCTCCGGCAATCACCCGAACCGTGGCGGCGCGTGGGCCGCCAAGCTCGTCACCCGCAGCCTCGGGGACCTGAAGCGAGAGAAGATCAGTACGGGTTTCCTGGCCTTCAGCCTGGAGACCCTGCTGAAGGCGGCGAGCGACGAAGGTGCGCGCGTCCACAACCTGAGCTGGGGGACCGGCAAGGTGGCGGCTTACGACGTGATCGCCCAGGACGCGGACAAGTTCAGCTTCGAGCACGAGGAGCAGTTGCTGGTCGCGGCCGGCCAGAACGTGGAGGACGGGCCGGAGAACCTGCCGCCCGGGATCGCGTTCAACACGCTCTGCGTCGCGGCCACGAAAGCCTTCCCCGACCACATGTCGCGGGGAAACGGGGTGAACGGGCCGACGCCCGACGGCCGCCGCAAGCCGGACCTCATGGCGGTCGGCTGCGGCATCACCACCTCGACGATCCCTACGCCGCCTCCCAAAGGCCCGTTCTGCGACGTGGAAACGATCGCGTGCGGCTGCAGCGCCGCGACGGCGAACACGTCGGCCGCGGCCGCGCTGGTGCGCCAGTACTTCCAGAGGGGCTTCTACCCGGCTGGCGAACCGCGCCAGGACAAGGTCATCAAGCAGCCGTCAGGAGCGCTGATCAAGGCGGTGCTGCTCAACTCGACCGTCCGCATGACCGATCATCCCGGCTACCCGAACGACATCACGGGCTGGGGGATCATCCAGCTCGACCGGACGCTGTTCTTCAAGGACTCCTCCACCCGCAGGCTGATCGTCAAGGATGTCCCGAAGAGCGCCGGCCTGCGGATGGACGAGACGCGTACGTCCCAGTTCTTCGTCAACAGCGGCTCGGAGCCGCTGAAGATCACTCTGGTGTGGGTCAACCGGCCGTCGTCCGACCAGAACATGCCGCATCCCCGGGTGGACGCCATCAGGTTCGAGGTGGAGGACTCCCAAGGCAACTTCTACATGGGCAACGACTTCGACGGGATCGCCGGGGTCTCGCGGAAGCTGGCCACGGCCCCGGCCAACCCGCCGGACGCGATCAACAACGTCCAGATGGTCATCGTGCAACAGCCCACTCCAGGGACCTGGAGGATCAGGCTGCGCCAGTCCGGGCACCGGGAGAAACAGCGCTACGCGCTCGTGGTCTCCGGTGACGTCCTCGTGGACGAGCTATGACGGGCCGGAGCCCCGACTTCCGGCTGCTGGTGGGGCCGGAGCCGTTCGATCCCGTGGAGCTCGTACAGGAGAGCGCGGCGGCTGGGGCGCGGGCGACGGTCGTGCAGGTCGCGGCGTCGCTGAGCGAGCCGGATATCGCCCGGCTCAAGGCGTCGTACGGCTTGCGGCTGGACCGGTTCGTCCCGAATCTGGCCTACCTCGAACGGCTGGACACCGCGACCGCCGATCGGGTGCGCGCGGACTTCCTGGTCCGGGCGGTCACCCCGTTCCCGCAGGCGTCCAAGCTCTCGCCCGACATCCCGGCGACCGGGCCGCTCACCCTGGTGGCGGTGCTGTTCGACGACTCGGACGCCGATGCCGTCACGGCGAGTCTGACCGCCATCGGCGCACACGACGTCGCGACGAGCGACGCCCGCGAGTTCGGCGGCAGGCTGCGCCTGGTCTTCGGGCTCGACGACGCGACCAGGCTCGCCCAGGTCGCGGCGCTGGACGACGTCACGTGGCTCGAACCGGCGCCCGCGGTCGAGAACCAGGACGTGCCGTCCGCCCAGACGCTCCAGTCCGGCGACCCGGCCCGGGGCACCGTGTGGGATCAGCACCTGCACGGCGAGGAGCAGGTGATCCAGATCATCGAAGAGGGCACGCTCGACCTCAACCACTGCTTCTTCGCCGACACCGCCCCGAACAGGCCAGGCCCGGGTCATCGCAAGGTACGCGCGCTGTTCAAAAGGGCCAACACCGCGCTCGACAGCCACTTCATGAAGGTCGCGGGCATCCTCGCCGGCGACGAGATCGGCAACTCCGGCCAGCACCAGGACCGCGGCGGCGCCTGGGCCGCGAAGATCGTCGGCAACGACAGCGCCGCGCTGCGCGACCTGGGCCCGAATCACCGCAGTGTCCACCAGTTCCTGGAGGACGGGAGGGGCGTCGGCGCGACCATCCACAACTTCAGTTGGGTCAACGCCATCACCGTCCGCTACGAGTCCACCGCCCGGGACGTGGACGCGTTCTGTTTCGCCCACGAGGAGCAGGTGGTGGTCGCCGGCGGGCCGAACACGCGGCCGAACGCGAAGAACCTGCCGCCCGGCATCGCGCTCAACGCGATCTGCGTCGCGGCGGCCAGGGCCCACCCCGGCCACATGTCGCGGGGCAGCGGCGTGGACGGGCCGTCGTTCGACAGCCGCCGCAAGCCGGACCTGATGGCCGTCGGCTGCGGCATCAGGACCTCCGTCCTGCCGCCCGCGCCGCCCCAGGGCCTGTACTGCGACACCGCCCTCCAGGCGTGCGGCACCAGCTTCGCGACGCCGAACGCGTCGGCCGCCGCCGCCCTCGTACGCCAGTACTTCACGCAGGGCTTCTACCCGAACGGCAAGGCCGAGCAGGACAAGGTCGTCAAGCAGCCGTCAGGCGCGCTGATCAAGGCGGTGCTGCTGAACGCGACCGTCGACATGACCGGCCACCCCGGCTATCCGAGCGACATCGAGGGCTGGGGGCTCATCCAGCTCGACCGGGCCCTGTTCTTCGAGAACGGCACGCGCAAGCTGATCGTGCACGACGTCCGGCGCGCCGCCGCCCTGGGGACGTCCACGACCCGCTCGTACGGCTTCACCGTCGACAACGCGGGCGAGCAGTTGAAGATCACCTTCGTCTGGACGAGCAAGGCGATGACCGAGGTGGCGCCGTTCACCCCGGACCCCATCCGGTTCGAGGTGGAGGACCCCGCCGGGGGCTTCTACATGGGCAACGACTTCGACGTGCCCAACGGCGTCTCGCGGAAGCTGGCGGCGCCCCCGAAAGCGCCGCCCGACATCGCCAACAACGTCCAGATGGTCGTCGTGAACAACCCCGCTCCCGGCGCCTGGACGATCCGGCTCCGCCCCGTGCTCACGCGGGCGCCGCAGGGCTTCGCGCTGGTGATCACGGGGGGTGTGCGATGAGGAGTGAAGGACAGGACTTCCGGCTGCTGGTGGGGCCGGAGCCGTTCGATCCCGTGGAGCTCGTACAGGAGAGCGCGGCGGCTGGGGCGCGGGCGACGGTCGTGCAGGTCGCGGCGTCGCTGAGCGAGCCGGATATCGCCCGGCTCAAGGCGTCGTACGGGCTGCGCCTGGACCGGTTCATCCCGAATCTGGCCTACCTCGAACGGCTGGACACCGCGACCGCCGATCGGGTGCGCGCGGACTTCCTGGTCCGGGCCGTCACCCCGTTCCCGCAAGGGTCCAAGCTCTCCCCGGACATCCCGGCGACCGGGCCGCTCGACCTGGTGGCGGTGCTGTTCGACGACTCGGACGCCGACGCCGTCACGGCCGCGCTGACGACGATCGGTGCGCACGACATCGCCACGGTCGACGGCCGGGCGTTCGCCGGGCGGCTGCGGCTGCGTCTCACGTTGGACGACGTGGCCAAGGTCGCCCAGGTCGCGGCGCTGGAGGACGTCACGTGGCTCGAACCGGTGCCTGCGATCGTCGACGCGGACGTGCCCTCCGCCCAGACGACCCAGTCCGGCGACCCGGCCCGCGGCACGATCTGGGCGCACGACCTGCACGGCGAGGGGCAGGTGATCCAGGTCATCGAACGGGGCACGCTCGACCTCAACCACTGCTTCTTCGCCGACGCCGCCCCGAACAAGCCGGGGCCGGGTCATCGCAAGGTCCGTGAGCTGTTCAACCCGAGAGGGGCCCCGCCCCGCGACCACTTCATGAAGGTCGCGGGCATCGCGGCCGGTGACGAGCTGGGCAACTCCGGCCAGCACCAGGACCGCGGCGGCGCCTGGGCCGCGAAGATCGTCGGCCACGACGCCAACCTGATCCTCGCGCCGCCGGACAAGACCTCGCCGGACAAGGACCGCCGCCCGCGCAGCCTGCAGGAGCTGCTGGAGGACGGGAGGGGCGCCGGCGCGACCATCCACAACCTGAGCTGGAGCACCAATATCCGCTACGACGTCGCCGCCCGCGACCTGGACGCGTTCTGCCTCGCCCGCGAGGAACAGGTGGTCATCGTCGCCGGCGAGAACACGGGGGTGAGTCCGAAGAACGCCTCGCCCAGCGTGGCGTTCAACGCGCTCTGCGTGGCGGCGGCCAAGGCCCACCCCGACCACATGACGCGGGGCAGCGGCGTGGACGGGCCGTCGTTCGACGGCCGCCGCAAGCCGGAGCTGATGGCCGTCGGCTGCGACATCAGGACCTCCGTCCTGCCGCCCACACCGTCCACGGGCCTGTACTGCGACACCGCCGTCCAGGCCCGGTGCCACACCAGTTTCGCGACGCCGAACGTCTCGGCCGCGGCCGCCCTCGTACGCCAGTACTTCACCCAGGGCTGGTACCCCAAGGGCAGGCCGGTGGACGGCAACCGCATCCCCAGCCCGTCAGGAGCGCTGATCAGGGCGGTGCTGCTGAACGCGACCGTCGACATGAGCGGTCATCCCGGCTACCCGACCGACACCGAGGGCTGGGGGCTCATCCAGCTCGACCGCACGCTCTTCTTCGACGGCGCGGGCGCGAGCACCCGTTCGATGGTCGCGATCGACATCCCGAGCCGAGCCGGTCTGCGCATGGCCGAGAACCGCACGTACCGCTTCTTCGTCCATGACGCCCACGAGCCGTTGAAGATCACCTTCGTGTGGGCGAACCGGCCGCCGTCCGAGAACCAGACCACTCCCACCGTGCAGACGATCAGGTTCGAGGTCGAGGACCCCGCCGGGAACCTCTACGCGGGCAACGACTTCGACGTGCCCAGCGGCTTCTCCCGGCAGCGCAAGACCAGCCCGCCCGTTCCGCCAGACATCACCAACAACGTCCAGATGGTCGTCCTGCCGAGCCCCGTCATCGGTACGTGGATGATCCGGCTCCGCCCGTTCCTGAATCTTGACACCCAAGGTTACGCGCTGGTCATATCCGGCGGCGTGATCTAGACCGGAGGTATCCCGCGATGGCATTGTCCGTCGAATCCCTGATGCTCGAGGTGGGCAAGGCGTTCGCCCCTCTGGAGCAGCGGCTGCGCGGTGACGAGATCCCGCTGCTGTTCGCCGAGATCGGCCTGCCGGCGCCCGGCGTCGTGCTGGCCGCGCAACCCGTACGCACTGCCGTGGAAGGCGCGGCCACGGCGCTGAGCGGGCTGCCCCGCTCGCTGTCCGACCTGGCCGCGGCGATCGAGGCCGAGGACGCGGACCGGATCGCGGAGAGCGTGGCCGCGATCAGCAAGCTGGTCACGACCGTGGCCGACGCGGTCGGGGTGGTGGCCGGCGCGATCCGGGCGGCCGCGGCGGCGGCCGGGCCGAACCGGGCCGAGGTGGAGGCGTTCGCCGGTGAGCTGGCGGAGCGGCTGTTCGGCTTCGCGCTGATCACCTACCTCCAGGACAGGAAGCCGATCGTGGCGAACGTGCTGGAGCTGATCGGCGTCCTGGAGTCGACGCCGATCGCCGCGACCCCCGCGGCGCCCACGCACGTGCGCCGGGTGCTGCGCCTGGACCGGCTGAGCGGCTTCCTGCGCGACCCCGTCGCCACCCTGACCGAGCTCTACCGCTGGGGCGGCCCGGACTTCGACTGGGACCTGCTGCTCCAGCGCCTGTCGATCTTCCTCACCACGGTGTCGCACTTCGCCTTCCCGCAGCCGGGGCCGCCGCCGTTCCTGCGGGTCGCCGGCGTGGACATCGGCAGGACCGATGACCAGATCCCCGGCGTGGCGGCCACGCTGCGGCTCGACGCCAAGGACCATCTCGAGCTCATCGTGCCGGTCAACGACTCCGTGGCGCTGGTCGCGACGGCCGACGCGGCGATGGAGGCCGGGGCGGCCGTCGAGCTGCTGCCGCCCGCCGGCCTGCGGATCGTGCCGCCGTCCGGAGAGGTGCGCGGCTCGGTGCGGTTCGGCGTCCAGGCGCCGCCCGCCGCCGGCGGCCCGCCGCTGGTCATCCTCGGCACCGCGGGCGGTTCCCGCGTCGAGGCGCGCTCCCTGCGCATCACGGGCGGGGCGGACCTCGACTGGAACGCCGCCGCCGGCCGCGCCGAGGGCGAGCTGGTGCTGGAGGCCGCCGTCGAGGGCGGCAAGATCGTGCTGAACCTGGCGGACGCGGACGGCTTCCTCGGGACGATCCTGCCGTTCGGCTCCATCGAGCTCGACGCCGACGTGGGACTGTCCTGGTCGAGCGCGACCGGGCTGCGCTTCCGCGGCACGGGCGGGGTCGAGGCCGACATCCCGGTCGACCTCCAGGTCGGCCCGGCGGAGATCCGCTCGCTCCACCTCGGCCTGCGCCTGACCGACGACGGGGTCGCCCTGGAGGTGTCCGGCACGGTCGGCGCCCAGCTCGGCCCGATCGCGGCCGTGGCCGACAGGATGGGAGCGGTGATCAAGCTGTCGCGCGAGGACGGCGCCCTCGATCTCGACGTCGGCTTCAAGCCGCCCACCGGGGTCGGGCTGAAGATCAGCGCGAACGGCGCGTCCGGCGGCGGGTTCCTGTCCTTCGACCCCGACCGCGGCGAGTACGCCGGCGCGCTGGAACTGGAGATCGTCGACCTCATCGCGGTCAAGGGCATCGGGCTCATCACCACCCGCCAGCCGGACGGCTCGCCGGGCTTCTCGCTGCTCATCGTGCTCACCGCGGAGTTCCCCTCCGGCATCCAGCTCGGCGCCGGATTCACGCTGCTGGCCGTCGGCGGGCTCCTGGGACTCAACCGGAGGATGGACCTGCAGGCGCTCATCGAGGGCGTGCGGACCGGGGCGATCGAGTCGGTCGCGTTCCCGAAGGACGTGGTCGCGAACGCGCCGCGGATCCTGTCCGACCTCGGCCGGTTCTTCCCCGCCCAGCAGGGAACGTTCCTCATCGGCCCGATGGCCAAGATCGGGTGGGGCACGCCGCCCCTCATCACCGCCTCGGTCGGCCTGATCATCGAGGTGCCGGGCAACATCGCGATCCTCGGCGTCGTACGGGCCGCGCTGCCCTCTCCCGAGAACCCCCTGCTGCTCCTGCAGGCCCAGTTCCTCGGCGCGCTGGAGCGGGACAAGGGACGGCTGTGGTTCTTCGCCAAGCTCGTCGAGTCGCGCATCGTGGGGATGACCGTCGAGGGCGGGATGGGCCTGCTGGTGGCCTGGAGCGGCGACCGCGAGCTGATCGTGACCGTCGGCGGCTTCCATCCCGGTTTCCGGCCGCCGCCGCTGCCCTTCCCCACGCCGGCCCGGCTCGCGGTGGACCTGCTCAACCGGGGCGGGCAGCTCATCCGGGTGACCGGCTACTTCGCGCTCACCCCCAACACCGTGCAGTTCGGCGGCGGTGTCGAGGTGCGGCTGGGGTTCAGCTCGTTCGGGGTCGAGGGCCATCTCACCCTCGACGGGCTGATCAACCGCGACCCGTTCCGCTACAAGGCGCACAGCTCGGGGCACGTCTCGCTCAAGGCGTTCGGCGTCGGCGTGTTCAGCCTCAGCCTGGACCTCACGCTGGAGGGCCCGGCCCCGTGGCGGGTGCACGGGCGCGGCTCGATCGGCTTCCTGTTCTTCTCCATCTCCGCCGACTTCGACTTCTCCTTCGGCGAGGAGCTGGCGCTGTTCGTGCCGACGGTTCTCGGGCTGCCGCTGCTGGTCTCGGAGATCGCCAAGAACGAGAGCTGGGAGACCCGGCTGCCGGGCGGCGGCGTCCGTACGCTGGTCTCCCTGCGCAGCCTCCCGGCGGGCGACGACCTGGTGCTGCACCCGCTCGGCACGCTCGTCGTCCGGCAGCGGGCGCTGCCGCTGGGCGTCCGGGTGGACCAGGTCGGCGGGCAGCCGATCACCGACGGGCGGCGCTTCACCCTCACCACGCCGCAGAACGGCGGGTTCGTCGAGAAGTCGGTCACCGGCGAGAAGTTCGCGATGGCCCAGTTCCAGAAGATGTCCGACGCGGCCAAGCTGTCGCGGCCCTCGTTCGAGACGCAGGACGCCGGGCTGGAACTCACCTCCGACCAGGGCAATCTCGCGACCGCCCGGGTCGTGCGGCGCGCTGTCCGGTTCGAGCTGCACCTCATCGACAGCGCCGCCGCGCAGCCGGCCGGAGTCGCGCTCGCAGCCGCCACCAGCGCGCCGGTACAGCGCTTCCACAGCGTCAGCGAGCCGGTGTTCGACGAGCTGCTGCGCGGTTCGAGCACCAGCCGGTCGGGGCTGTCGGCCCGGCAGGCCAGGCAGCGGCAGCCGTTCCTGGCCGAGGACACCGTGCGGGTCGACGAGCAGCGGTTCGTGGTCGCGTACGTGAAGAGCAACCGCCAGGCATTCCCCCCGAGCCGCCCGGGCACGAGCACGCGCCGGGTGCCCTCGACGTTCCGCAGCCGCGCGACGGCCGAGGACGCGCTGGCCGGATTCGTGGCGATCGACTCGAACCTGGCCGGGCAACTGCACGTGATCCCGGCGGCCGAGGCGGCCGTCACGCCGGGCGTGCCCGGCACGTGGTCACCCGCGGGCGTGCTGCCGGCACCGGTGTCCGAGGTGGACCTCGTGCCGCTGCAGAACGGCCGCGTCCTGATCGCCGGGGGCACCGCCCCCGACGGCTCGCCCATCCAGGTCACCCAGTTGTTCGACCCGGCGGGCGACTCGTGGTCCACCGGACCCGCGCTCGGGGCCGCGCGCAGGCGGCACGCCACCACGCGCCTGCCCGACGGCCGCGTGCTCGTCACAGGCGGGCAGGGCGGCGGGCAGGGCGGCGGGCAGGGCGGCGGGCAGGGCGGCGGGCAGGGCGGCGGGCAGGGCGGCGGGCAGGGCGGCGGGCAGGGCGGCGGGCACGCGCCGCTCGCCTCCGCCGAGCTCTTCGACCCGGCCGCGGGCCGGTGGACCCCGGCTGCCGGCATGGCCGTCGCCCGCCACGGGCACTCGGCCACCGTGCTGGGCGACGGCCGGGTGCTGGTCGCCGGCGGCAGCGGCGCGCGGGACGGGCAGGAGGACGGCGCGCTCGCGTCCGCCGAACTGTACGACCCGGCGACCGCCACGTGGACCGCCACGGGAACGCTCAGCAGCGCCCGCACCGGCCACCAGGCGGTCCTGCTGGACGACGGCCGGGTCCTGGTCACCGGCGGCCTGCTCCCCACCGGCGCGGGCCGCGCCGAGCCGCTGGCCTACTGCGAGGTGTTCGACCCGGCCGGCGGCGAGTGGAGCACCACCGGCAGCCTCGGCACGGCACGGGCCGGGCACCAAGCCGTCCTGCTGACCGACCACCGGGTGCTGGTGACCGGCGGCGACCCTGTCGTGGCCGCCGACGGCACGCTGGACCCGCACAGCCTCGCGAGCGCCGAGCTGTACGACCCGGTCAGCGAGGTCTGGAGCCCGGCGCAGCCGATGCCGGCCGGCGGCCGCTCCGGCCACCGCGCGATCCCGCTGCGCTCCGGCGAGGTGCTGGTGACCGGCGGCACCGGCGCGCCCGAGCGGAGCGCGGGCTTCCGGTCCGTCATCTCCTACGACCCCCGGTCCGGGACCTGGCGCACGCTGGGCGGCCTGCTGCTGGGCCGTAGCGCCCACGCCGTCGCCGAACTGCCCGACGACCGGGTGCTGGCCGCCGCGGGCGTGGCCGGCACCGACCCCACAGGCACCGGCGAGGTGCTGATCCCATGACTAACGAAGGAATGACCATCATGCCCAAAGCCACCGAGCCACCCGCCGGAACCTGGAAAACCGCGGGTGACCTGCCCACCCCCGCCGCCTGGCACGGCCAGCACGACGGGCCGGTGCTACTCGTCGACGGCACCGTGCTGGTGGCCGGCGGCGCCGACGCGGCGGGCGGCTCGCTCGCCGACGCGGCCCTGTTCGGCAAGAAGCAGGGGGCCGATCACGACACCTGGGACCGGGCCGACCCGATGGGCACGCCACGGCGGCTGCACTCGCTCACCCGCCTGGCCGACGGCCGCGTCCTCGTCGTCGGTGGCCTGAACGGCAGCACCGAACAGGGCTCCGCCGAGCTGTACAACCCGGCGACGGGACACTGGACCCCGACCGGCGGGCTCATCACCCCCCGCTGGGGACACAGCGCGACGCTGCTGGACGACGGCAGCGTCCTGATCGCAGGCGGCAGCGCGTCGCGCCCCTCGGGCGGCACGGTCGCCCTGCGCTCAGCCGAGCGGTTCGACCCCGGCAAGGAGAAGTGGCGCTCCGCCGGCTCCATGAGCGACGCGCGCACCGCCCACACGGCGGTCCCGCTGCACGGCGGAATCGTCCTGGTCGCGGGCGGCACCGCGCCGGTCGGCGCCCCCGACGACCCAGCGCTGGCGTTCTGCGAGCTGTACGACCAGGCACGCGACAGGTGGACGCCCACCGGCAGCCTGATCAGCGCACGCAGGCACCACCGCGCGGTCCGGCTGTCGGACACCAGCGTGCTCATCACCGGCGGCACCGCGCCGGGCTCGCCGGGCACCGCGCCGTACGACCCGTTCAGCCGGCGCACGGCCGAGGTGTTCGACCTGGACACCGGCAAGTGGACGGAGGTGACCGCGATGCCCTCCGGGCGCGCGCTGCACCGCGCCGTCCTGCTGCCCGGCGGCCAGGTCATGGTGGCGGGCGGCGCGTCGGGCGACCGCGACGAGTCCGGCTTCCGCAGCGTGCTGGCCTACGACGTCACCGGTGACGCGTGGGCGTCCGTGCCGGGCCTGGTGACGGGCCGCTGGTCGTTCGCGGCGGTCGTGCTGGCCGACGACAGGGTGCTGGTCGCGGGCGGCGTCGCCCGCTCCGGGCTGGCCGCCGCCGACCCGGCGGCCGTCGAGCTCACCGCGACCTCCGAGGTGTTCGGGGAGACCTCGTGACCGCCAACGCCTACACCTTTCTGCCGTGGTTGCGTGCCGGGATCAACACCCGGATCACGGCGGATCCGGGCACGGCCGCGCGGGCCAGCGTCCAGATCCCGCTCACCGTCTCCGGTGAGGGGCTCGAAGGCGGCACGATCACCCACGACGCCGGGCGTCCCGTGCAGTTGTACGGGCCGGGCGACGTGGTCGGCGTGGACCCGCGGGCGATCTCGCGGACCGAGCCGCGGCCCGGCACCGCCAACGTGGAGCCGAACTTCCTTGCGCACATCGAGTTCGTGGAGGAGGACTTCGCCTGGCGCTACAGCCCCGCGCCGTCCGGGCCGTCGACCGCGCGCCTCACCCCGTGGCTCGCCCTGGTGGTGCTGGCCGTCGGCACCGAGTTCGCCGACGCTCCCGGCACGGATCCGCTGCCCGCCATCGACATCGTCGACCCGGGCCGTACGATGCCGCCCGCCGACCAGCTCGGCGCCTGGGCGCACGTCCACGTGAACGGCTCGCTGGCCGGGCCGGTGGTCACCGACAGCACGGCCGGCCCGCTGGCCGCCCTGGACACGGTGCTGACCACCGACCCGGACAGCGCCTGCTCGCGGCTGATCTGCCCGCGCCACCTGCGGCCGGAGACCGCGTACGAGGCGTTCCTGGTGCCGGCCTTCGAGACCGGGCGGCTGGCCGGACTCGGCTTCGACCCGGCCGGAGCACCGGGCGCGGTGTACTCGAGCTGGGGCCCGCCGTACGCCAACCGCCCGGTCGGCAACCGCATGCCGTACTACCACCGGTGGGCGTTCCGCACCGGTACGGCCGGAGACTTCGAGTTCCTCGTACGCCAGTTGCAGCCCCGCCGAGCCGACGCCCGGGTGGGCGTCCGGGAGATCGACGTGCACGCCGGCCCCGGCTTCGACCTGCCCGGCATCCCCGACCAGGGCGGCGTGCTGCCGCTCGGCGGCGCGTTGCGCGTGCCGGAGAGCGTCGATCCGAGGGAGAACTGGGACCACTTCGCCGACCCGCCGTCGCCGTCCCCGCTCTACCCGCACCCGTTCGAGCAGGAGCTGGCCCGGCGCATCAACCTGGCCGACGACTTCCAGCACCGCACGTCGGGGCCGGACCCGATCGTCACCCCGCCCCTGTACGGCCGGTGGCACGCGCTCACCCCGCGCCTGCTGTTCGGCAGGGACGGCACACCGGTGTCCACGGAGGAGAGCCACAACTGGATACACCGGCTGAACCTGGACCCGCGCTTCCGCGTCGCCGCCAACCTCGGCGCGCAGGTGGTGAAGGACCACGACGAGGAGCTGATGGCGGCCGCCTGGGCGCAGGTCGGCGACGTGCTGGCGGCCAACGGCCGGATCCGGGCCGCCCAGCTCGCCCGCGAGGTCGGCCACGCGCTCCAGACCCGCCACCTCGAACTGCCGGCGGGCACGGCGCGGACCGCGGCGGCCGCCGCGCCTTCGGGACGCGCGCTCACCCTCACCGCCCCGGCCCACTCCCGGGTCACCACCCCCGTCACCGCCGCGAACTCGCTGGTGGCGGGGCAGGACAGTGAGATCGCCGTCGGGTTCCACGTGGCCGGCAGCCGGGTCGCCGCCGCGCCCGTCTCGCCCGCCATGCGGCGGATCATCCGCCCCGGCTCGCGGCTGATGCGCTCGCTGGACTTCCCGGAGGGGCGGCGAGCGGACGGCCTGCTGTTCCGCATGGACGACCCGGTCACCCCGGTCGTCGCCGCGCCCGTCAAGATCACGCCTGGCGCGCTGGTCACCCCGGCCGACGTCAACGCCG
Source organism: Nonomuraea sp. NPDC049269 (assembly GCF_043197155.1). Lineage (NCBI taxonomy): Bacteria > Bacillati > Actinomycetota > Actinomycetes > Streptosporangiales > Streptosporangiaceae > Nonomuraea > Nonomuraea sp. NPDC049269. The sequence continues at coordinate 197,051 of NZ_JBICSO010000010.1, read as the reverse complement.
CGCTCCACCCCGACCGGCCGCCCGGCACGGACCCGGTCGACGTCCTCGCGCACAGCCCCGACTTCGTGCTCCGCACGCCCGGCGACCCCGTCACCCCGCACCCCGGCACCGCCGACAGCGCCGAGGCGACCCGGTTCAAGACCGCGCTGCGCGAGCTGCACCAGGCGATCGACGCCGGTGTGGCGGTCGGCCAGACCCCGCCGCCGAACGCGCTCGACCTGACCACCACCACGACGGCCACGCTCACCGGCCTGCGCTCGGACACGACCGTGCCGCGCGCGCTGCTGGACGGCTCCGTCAGCCTCCCGGAGCGCCTGCGGCCGTTCGCGGAGGCGTTCACCGAGGCCATGGCGTACCCGGTGTTCGACACGCCGATGTTCCGGGCGCTGCTCGGCAGCTCGCTCGACGCGTTCGTGCCGAACCTGAACCTGCTGCCGCAGAACACGCTGACGCTCCTGGACAACAACCACGAGTTCATCGAGTCGTACATGGCGGGGCTCAACCACGAGATGGCCCGCGAGATGCTGTGGCGGGAGTTCCCGACCGACCAGCGCGGCACCCCGTTCCGCCAGTTCTGGGATCCCCTCACCGCCCTGCCGGAGCCCGGGGTGTCGCCCGCGGACCGCCGGGAGCGCGACTACGACATCCCGCCGATGCACCGCTGGCCGCTGACGGCCAGGCTCGGGGAGAACTCCAACCCGCACGACGGGATCGTCCTGACTGTCAGGGGCGAACTGCTCAAGAAGTACCCGACCACCGCCATCTACGCGCACCGGGCCGAATGGCCGCCCGGCCCTGACGGCCTGCCCGACAAGTCGCAGCAGCGCCGCCTGGTCACGATCATCGGTCAGCCGACGACCGAGCAGATCCAGCTTCCCCGCGTCGAGGCCACTGTGGACCCGGACATCTACCTGATCGGGTTCGGCCTCACCGCCGACCAGGCGATCGGCGGTCCTGACGACCCCGGCTGGTTCTTCGTGCTGAAGGAACGTCCGGGCGACCCCCGCTTCGGCCTGGACGACCGGGACCCCGGCGCGCCCGCCGGGCCCATCGAGGTCTGGAACGACCTGACCTGGAGCGACGTCGACCCCGCAGGACGCGGGTTCCTCACGCTCGACCCCGCCGTCACCGTGCCGCTTGCCGGGCTGGACGGATCCGACGACGCGGGCAAGCTCGACCAGCACGACGAGGACGAGAACCTGCCGCTGTGGTTCAGCGGCCTGGGTTCGGCCGATCTCGCCTACATCCTCCTCCAGGTGCCCGTCATGGTCGCCGTCCACGCTCAGGAAATGGTGCCCCGATGACCGCGCTCAGCGACGCGTTCCCGGTTCTGCTCGCGCCGGTGCGGGTCGAGACCCGCTTCACCGCCACGGAACTGCTGGTCCGGATCTTTCCGGACGAATGGGCCGTGGACAAGTTCGAGTCCAAGCCCACCGATGCCGAGATCACCGCGATCGACGCGTACTGGACGGCCCGCTGGGCGGCCGGCGGCCGGGCCGCGCGGCTTCAGGCCGCCTGGCAGGAGCTGGCCACCCGGATACCGCCGGGCCGCGCGGCGTGGCTGCTGCGCGGCCGTACCCCGGCGAACCCGGCCGAGGAGCCGGCCGGGGCGGCCGACGACGCTGTGGTGCTGGTCATCCGGTCCGCCGTGGCTCCGGCCGCCAACAACCGGCAGCCGTCGATCGTCTATTGGAGCGCGGTGTGGCGGGCGCACGGCGACCGGCTGCGGTTGCGCCAGGCCGACGCCGCGCTGGTCGCCTCAGTCGGAACCGCCAGGGCCAACACCATCCGCGCCAACCGGCCGTTCGGGCTGGACGGCGCGCTGACGAGCCCGACCGACAACGTGATCGTCGCGTTCCTGGTGATGAAGCCGCCCGACCCCGGTACGACGGCGACGGACGCCTGGACGCAGGGCGCCAAGGCCGGCCTGCTGCCCGACCGGTTCCAGGTGCTCGGGTTCAACGGCACCCGCCAGGTGGTGTCGGTGACCGGCGCCACGGTGCCGGCCACGCTCGCGGTGAGCCCGGACCCGGGCTCCGGCGACCAGATCTCCGTCAACGAGCAGACCGGCGTCCTGCACGTGCCGGACGCGCTGCGCTGGCTCGTCGACTTCGACCGGGCCGTGGCCGTCGGCATGGGCGTGCGGATCCCGCTCACCGACGAGATCCGCGGGGGAGTGGAACGGCTCGTCGTGCTGGGCCTGCGCGAGCAGGCGGCGCCCACGAAGACGGCCGCCGACCTCACCGAGCTGATCAAGCGCCATCTGCGCGGCCCGGACGGGTTCGCCCTGCTGCCGCAGGGCACGCCGACCAACAACTCCGAGGTCCGGCCGGCCGGTCAGGACGAGGAGGACGCGGCCGCCGCCGCGCTGCGTTCCTCCCTGGGGATCGCCGCCGCGGCGGCGCAGGACTGGACGACGAGGACCGACGGCAGGCAGCTCACCGACCTGCTCGGCATCGACCCCGGCGTCCTGTCCGGCATGCCGAACGCGGACGGAACGGACCAGCGCGACGCCCGCGCGGCCAACACCGCGCTGTGGCCGGCGACGTGGGGCTCCTTCCTGCAGACGGCGCTGCACCCGCTGCTCGGCCCGGACGCCGTCGCCAAGACCCGCGACTTCTTCCAGAAGTACGTCTCCGGCCGTGGCCCGCTGCCCGTGGTGAAGATCGGGCGGCAGCCGTACGGGATCCTGCCCACCACCGCCTTCTCCCGGCTCGCCTTCCCGGACTCCGCGGGGCACCGGCGGGCACTCAACCGGGTCCTCACCGAGGCGGGCAAGGACTGGGCTGCCGCCGCCGCTCACGTGCCGCACATGGGCGACGGTGCGAGCGACGCGCACCAGCAACTGCTCGACCTGGTCGCGCTGCACCCGACGTCGGCCGAGTACCACCAGCGGTACGCGCAGAGCCTCGAGGACCTGTTCAACCGGGAGAACCTCGCCGGGCTCGGCGCCACCGTCGTGTCCACGGTGGAGCAGCTGGGGCTGGCCGCCCCCGTGCGCGCCCTGCTCAGCCGCTTCGGTGCGGACACCGGCCCCGGCCGCGACCCGGACCTGCTGCGACGGCTGTTCACCGACTTCCACCAGCCGATGCTGGCGCCGCTGGTGGACGACCGGCCGCTGTCGGAGAGCGCCCGCATCCGGCCGTACACCACCGACGGGCGCGACTATCTGACGTGGCTGGCCGCGCTGGCGCGTACCAGCCTGAACGGCATCCGGCTGGAGTCGGGCTTCGCGGAGGGGCAGCGTCCGGCGACGCTGCTGTACCTGCTGCTGCGGCACGCGATCCTGCTCGGCTGGGACGAGGCGGCCCGCGCGCTCACCACCGCGGCCGGCCAGCCGGCCGGGCCGCCTGTCGATCCGCCGTTCATCCACGTGCACCTGCCCGGGCCCGGTGAGGACGCCACCAGCGAGAGCCGCTTCCGGCTGCTGTACTCGCCCGCCCCGCTGGTCACGGGCAGCCCTGATCAACTGCTGGTCAACTTCATCCCGTCGGCGCTGAGCAAGCAGGCGCCGGACCAGCCGGGCCCGACGGCGGCGCTCGCCGACCAGGCCCGCGCGCTGGACGTCCTGGCCACCCTGCCGACCGCCCGCCTGGAACGGCTGCTGGCCGAGCACCTCGACCTGGCCACGTACCGGTTGGACGCGTGGCGGCTGGGCCTGGCCACCGAACGCCTCGCCGAACTGCGGTTCGCGCCCGACGGCACCGTACGGCCCGGCCTGCACCTGGGGGCGTACGGCTACCTGGAGAACGTACGGCCGCATGCCGTCGACCGGCTGGAACCCGTCCCCCTCACCGGCCCGCTGGCGACGGTGTTCGCCGGAGCCCAGCCGCTGCTGCACGACCCGGAGAACGAGGGCTTCGTGCACGCGCCGTCGCCCGGCCACGCCCGTACGGCGGCCGTCCTGCGAGCCGGGTACGTCGCCAACGCCGACCGGCAGAACCCAGGCCCCTTCGCGGTCAACCTCGGCGCGGACCGGGTCAGGCTCGCACTGTCGATCCTCGACGGGATGCGGCGCGGCCAGTCGCTGGGCGCGATGCTGGGTTACCGGTTCGAGCGTGGCCTGCACGACCGGAGCGGCCAGGCCGAGGTGGACAAGTTCATCGGGGGGCTCAGGCTGGCCTTCCCGCTGCGGTCGGGCAAGATCCCGCAGTCCGTAGCCGCAGATCAGGACAAGCCTAACGAGATCGGGCAGGTCGAGGCGCGCAACGTGATCGACGGCCTGGCCCTGGCCCGCCATCTGACCAGGAGCGGCGCGACGCGCACGTACCCGTTCGGTCTCAAGGGTCTGCCGGAGGCGAACCCCGATCAGACCAAGGCGATCAGCGAGGAGGCCGACCGGCTGCTGGCAGCCAACGACGCGGTCGCCGACCTCGCCGTCGCCGAGGCCACACACCAGGCGCTGGGCGGCAACCCCGAGCGCGCCTCCGCGACCCTCGACGCCTACGCCAAGGAAGGGCTGCCACCCGAGCCCGAGGTGGTCAGGTCGCCGCGCAGCGGCACCACGCTCACCCACCGGTTCGGGCTGCGGCTGAAGGCCGGACTACACCCCGGGAACGGCGACACTCCCCGCGCGCAGGCGGAACCGGCCGTGGACGACTGGCTGCCGAGCCTGCTGCCGCGGGACGAATCCGTCGCCGCGCGCGTCACCTGGACCGACCCGGTCAACGGCCGTGCTCACGAGAGCGTGGTCACCCAGGACGACGTCGACCTCGCGCCGATCGACCTGCTGTGGACGGTACGGCCGACCGACCAGGCGGCGATGACCGACCTGGACGACCGGATCATCGGCGTCGTCGTGAACAGGGAGGACCCGCGCCCGGACGCCCAGCTCACCATCCGCTACACCGACCGCGTCAACGGCAAGGTCACCTTCTTCGAGCTGTCGCCGCTGATCACCGCGCTGCGCACGCTGCTGACCACGGGCCGGCCGCTCAAGCCGACCGACCTGGTGCCCGCCTCCGGTCCCGTCACGCTCGACCGTACGCTGGACGACGCCGTGTCGGTGCCCAGGCAGCGCCCGGTCGCGGTCCGCGAGTCGCTCGACGACCTCGGCGACGACGTGGACGACCTGCAACGCGACCTCGTCCGGCTGTACCCGCCCGCCCCCGCGCAGCCGCGGCGCGACGACATCGTGGAGGGCATCGACACGCTGCTGACCCGCTACGCCCGGCTGGTCACCACCGCGGCGGGGTTCGGCATGGTGCGCAGCGGCTGGGGCGAGGTGACCGCCTGGCGGCGCGGCGTGTTCTCCGAGGTGCTGGCGGCCGTCGCCGTGACGGCGGCCCGGATGGGACGCACGCTCGCGAAGGCGGACGCGCTGCTGGCCGCCTACGACGCGCTGCCTCGGCGCACCCCGGACGACGAGCGTTTCCGCAGGTTGCACGAGGTGGAGCCGCTGCTCACGACCGCGCCCGACCCCGACCCGCCGGACCGGCCCGACCGGTTCCGCAGCGCCATCGGGCGCCAGCGCGACATCTTCGCCCGGCGCCAGGACGATCTGGAGGACGTCGCCAGGACCGGCCGTACGAAGCTGAGCGGGCTGCTGGAGCAGGTCGGCGACCTGCTGCCGCTGACCGGACTCGACCCGGCCGGGCTGGACCTGACCCCGGTGCTGGACAAGGTCGTCGCGTTCGGCGCGGAGCTGCTGTCCAGGACGCGGGCGCTGCGCGAGGAGATCACCGCCCGCCTCGCCGCCGCCACCGCCGCGCTGACCAGCGCCGACAACGCCGTCACCGCGCCCGACCGCGCGAAGGCGACCATCGAGGCGCTGCGGGCGCTGCTCGGCCCGGACGCGCTGGTCGTACCGGAGTACATGCTGCCGAAGGATCTCGGCGACGACCTGCATGACGCGCTCGACGACAGCGACGACCTGGTCAGGCACCTCACCCGGGCGCCGATCTCCCGGGACTTCCCCGTCGACGACTGGCTGCACGGCCTGGCCCGCGTACGGGAGATGCCGCGGTTGTGGGAGCGGGTGACGCTGCTCAGCGACGCGCTCAGGAACGACGACCTCGAGGACATCGAGGACCGGGAGCCGCGGCTGCGGCCGATCCAGTTGCCCTTCGCGAACGGCGACCACTGGCTGGCCATGGAGCTCGCTTCGGGCGCCACGATCGACCAGGACCGCCTGCTGTTCACCGCGCACTACGCCGACGACCCGCCCGGCGGATCCGGGCCCGCCAGCGGCCTGCTGTTCGACGAGTGGACCGAGGTGCTGCCCACCGACCGGGAGACGACCGGCATCGCCGTGCACGCCGACAGCCCCGACTCCGAGCCGCCGCAGAGCATGCTGCTGGTCGTGCCGCCCGTGACCACCGGGTCGTGGCGGGCCGAGGACCTCGTCGCGGCGGTCACCGAGACGTTCGACCTGGCGCGTACGCGGCTGGTGGAGCCCTCGCAGCTCGACGGCACCGGGTACGCCCAGCTGCTGCCCGCGACCCTCCTGTCCGCGACCCGTCAGCCCATCACCATCAGCACCGATCTCGCCGTCGCCAACACACGATGGAAGGCCGACCATGAGTGAGCCCCGCATCGCCGACCTCCCCGCGGCGCTGGCCCATCGGGACTTCCCGACGGTGGGCCTGTGGAACCGCCTGGAGGGGCGTCCCCGTACCACCGACTTCGGCAGGGCGCTGCGTGCCGAGGTCCGTGACCCGCTGTGGCTGCTGGCGCGGCAGTGGCAGCTCGGCGAGTTCCGCGCCACCGACGGCGGCTCGCCGGTGACGGCCACGTACTCGGTCGTGGCCAGCCCGTTGACCCGCTTCCGCCCCGACACCGACCCGGTGAGCCCGCCGGGCGCGTTACCCGCCGGGCGTCCCTTGGAGACGGTGGTGGAGAGGCGGCCGCTGCCGTTCGCGTTCGGGGCCGAGCCGATCTCGTTCGACCTGCGGCTGTCGCTGGGCCGCCGCTGGCTGAAGCTCGTGGCGCGGGCCTCGCTCCAGCACAACCGCGAGGTCGCCGAACAGTACGTCGCCCGCTACCGCATCACCCTCCCCGACCCGGGCGCCGAGGCCGACGCCCAGCGCGTGGCGCACCCGGAGGTCTGGGCGGGCACGCAGGCGGTGGCCGGCCGCCGGATGGACGGCTACCTGCTGTACCAGCACGTCAAGGGTGGCGGAACGGCCGCCGACGGGATCACCGGGCTGCGCCGGCAGGACCGCGACGCGCTCAATGCCCTCGGCCCCCGCCTGATCGCCTGGTTCGACCAGCTCATCGACCAGCCGGGCGCGGTCAGCCCCTGGGACCCGCGACGGCTGGAGCACCGCTTCTCGGTCGCCGCGGCCGGGCCCGGCGGCGAGGCGGTGCTGTCCGCGCCCGAGTACCCGGGCGGCGAGCTGGACTGGCACGCGTTCTCGACGGCCCACAACGACACGCTCGGCGGCGCGGGCGCCACTCCGGCCGCGCTGAACCGCACCGTGTTCCCCACGCCCGCCCGGTTCACCGGCATGCCGCTACCACGCTGGTGGGCGGTCGAGGACGGCCGTACGAACTTCGCCGCCGTCACCCCCGACAGCACCGACCTGGCCCGGCTGATCTTCCTCGAGTTCGCGCTGGTCTACAGCAACGACTGGTACATCCTGCCGTGCGACGTGCCGACCGGCACGTTCGCGGCCATACAGGGGCTCGCGGTGACCGACGTGTTCGGCGCGCGCCGCTGGATCACCCCCGCGGGCGCTGGGGCCGCGCACGACTGGCAGCAATGGTCGATGTACGTCCACGGCGACGCGCCCGGCCTCCTGCTGCCGCCCGGAACGCCGAAGGTGGCCGACGGCCCGGCGCTGGAAGAGGTCCTGCTGGCCCGGGACGAGAACGCCAACATGGTGTGGGGCATCGAGCAGACCGTCCGCATGCCCACCGGCGACCCGCGCCCCGGCGCGGAGGCCGCCGCCGAGACCCTCGCCTTCCGCCGCCGGCTGCGCCCGCCGACGCGGCCCGACGACCCTCGGGCGGCCGTCGCGTACCGGGTGATGAGCTCGGTCCCGGAGCACTGGATCCCGTTCATCCCGGTCCACGTCCCCGGCGACAGCCGCAGCGTGCAACTGCAGCGCGCCACGATGCCCAGCGAGGTGGACGGCAGTCCCGTACCGGCCAGGACTGCCCTGCTCCGCGAGGGGTTCGACGCCGGGAACAGGTACTTCATCAACGAGGAGGAGGTCCCTCTCACGGGCACCCGCCTGACCGCCGCGTACAACCGCACCCGCACCCGGACCGGCCAGGTGATCGTCTGGCTCACCGTGCGGCGGGACACCGGCCGCGGCGGGCGCTCCAGCGGGCTGGCCTTCGACCTGCTGACCGACACAGCGCCCCAGTGACGTACGGGCCGCAGGACAGTCGCGCCGCCAAGCCGTTCCGCGACGCTCCTTCTGGCCGAGGAGCGCGACATCGCTTCCTGAGCGAACGGCGGGACATCGGGAAACCGATGCCCCGCCGTTTTCCTAGGTCACTCGGGCTGCGCCACGGAGACGGCGTGATCCGGCTCGCCGGCGGGCTCCTCCGGCACCCGCAGGAACACTCCCGCCACGAGCGTCACCAGGGACGCGCCCGCCATGTAGGCGGCGATGGGAATCCAGCCGCCGGTCGCGGCCAGCAATGACTGCGAGACGGCCGGAGCGATGGCGTTGCTGATGATGAGCCCGCAGGTGAAGGCGATGGACAGGCCGCTGAAGCGGACCGCGGACGGGAAGACGGCCGAGAAGTACGCCGGGACCACGGCGTAGTTGGCCGCGTAGCCGACGAACAGCAGCGCGAAGCCGAGCAGCATCAAGCCGTACTGCCGGGTTTCCAGCAGCGCGAACCACACGAAGGGCAGCACGATCAGCGCGGCCGCGCCGCCCATGAAGACCGGCCGCACGCCGATCCGGTCGGACAGGCGCCCGAACAGCGGCACGCAGACCAGCACGACCACGATGGCCGGCAGGAGGACCGTGAGCATCCGGTCGCTGGGCAGGCCGAGGCCGGACTTGCCGTACGTGAGCGAGAAGACCGTGGCCATGGTGAAGGTCGTGCCCGCCCCGACGATCCCGAGCGCGACCAGCAGGACGGTACGCCAGCAGGTGCGGAACAGATCGACGACGGGCAGCCGCCGCACCTCCTGATGCCGTTTGACCTCGTCGAACTCGGGCGTCTCCTCGACCGCCATCCGCAGCGCGAGCCCGACCACCACCAGAACGGCGCTGAACAGGAAGGGGATGCGCCAGCCCCAGCTCCGCACGGCGCTCTCGTCCAGCACCAGGAGGAACGTGAGGTTGGCCAGCAGGAGCCCGGCGGTCGTGCCGGTGTTGACGAGCGAGCCGAAGAACCCGCGCCGGGCCCGGTCGGAGTGCTCCACGGTCATCAGGATCGCGCCGCCGTACTCGCCGCCGGCCGAGACGCCCTGCAGGATGCGGGCGGCGATCAGCAGCGCGGGCGCGGCGACCCCGATCTGGTCATAGGTGGGCAGCAGGCCGATCGCGAAGGTGGCGGCACCCATCAGCACGAGCGTCACGATCAGGATCGTCCGGCGGCCGACCCGGTCGCCGAAGTGCCCGAAGATCAGGGCGCCGAGCGGCCTGGCAACGTAGCCGACGGCGAAGCTGGACAGCGACAGCAGGGTCGCCACCAGCGGATCGCTCGCCGGGAAGAACAGGCCGGGGAAGACAAGGGAAGCCGCGATGCCGTAACAGGCGTAGTCGTAGTACTCGATGGTGGTGCCGATCCAGCTGGCGAACGCGGCTTTTCTGCGTTGGCGCGGGGTACTGATCGTGGCGGTCATGACGCCCTCCGTGAGGAGCAGGAAAGGGTGACCAGGTCACCTGGAGCTGGCCGTACTATGTACGGTTCTTTGAACGAATGTCAAGGGTTACTCCGTACTTGACTTCGTACTATGAACCGTACATAGTACGGGCATGCCAGCCAGAGCGTACGCATCCACCCCTCACGGGCTCATCCACTACGCGGAGCAGGGCGAAGGCGCGCCCGTCATCCTGCTGCACCAGACGCCGCGTTCCTGGGACGAGTACCGGGACGTGCTGCCTCTGCTCGGTGTCCGGTATCGGGCGATCGCGATGGACACGCTGGGATTCGGCGCGTCCGACCGGCCGGCGCAGGAGTGGAGCGTCGAGCTGTTCGCGAAGGGGGTGCTGGCGCTGTGCGACGCCCTGGGGCTGGAGCGGGTGGCGCTGGTCGGCCATCACACCGGCGGGGTGATCGCCACCGAGGTGGCCGCCCGCGCGCCCGAGCGGGTCAGCGCCCTGGTGCTGTCAGGGGTGCCGTACGTGGACGCCGCCCGGCGGGCCGAGGTCGCGCACCGGCCGCCCATCGACGCGGTGACCCCGCGTCCGGACGGCTCGCATCTGCTCGACCTGTGGAACAACCGGCGGGCGTACTACCCCGAGGACGGCTCCGACCTGCTGAACCGCCTGGTGCGGGACGCGTTGAACGTTCTGGACCGGGTCGAGGAGGGGCACCTCGCCGTCAACGCCTACCGGATGGAGGAGCGCATCGGCCTGGTGCGCGCGCCCGCCCTGGTGCTGTGCGGGGAACTGGACGAGTTCTCCAGGCCCGACATGGCCGCCCTGGCCGGGCGGCTGCCGGGCGCGCGGACGGAGCTGCTGCCGGGCACCGGCGTCCCGGCCGTCGATCACCGCCCTGATCTGTTCGCGGCGGCCGTGATGCGCTTCCTCGACCACCTTCTCCCGTAACTCAGTACTGCAAACCGTACAAAGTACCGTGCAATTCACGGAGGTCATCATGAACGACGACCCGGATGAGGGCGTCCTCGACCTGCGCGTCGAGCAGTTGCGCCGGGCGGCCGACGGGGTGCTGTCGGTGACCCTCGCCGATCCCGAGGGCGGGCTGCTGCCCGCGTGGGAGCCGGGCGCGCACATCGACCTGGAGTTCCCCGGCCTCGTCCGGCAGTACTCGCTGTGCGGCGACCCCGCCGACCGGTTCACCTACCGGGTCGCCGTGCTGCGCGAGCCGGACTCCCGGGGCGGCTCCGCGCTGGTCCACGACGAGCTGCGCCCAGGCGACCTGGTGGAGGTGGGCGGGCCGCGCAACCACTTCGCACTGGTGCCCGCCGAGCGCTACCTGTTCATCGCGGGCGGCATCGGCATCACCCCGATCCTGCCGATGATCGCCGCCGTGGAGGCGGCCGGCACCGAGTGGCGGCTGGTCTACGGCGGCCGGCGCGGCGCGACGATGGCGTTCCTGGACGAGCTGGCCGCCTACGGCGACAAGGTCCAGGTCGTCGTCGAGGCCGACGACGGCCCGCTCGATCTCGCCGCCCTGCTCGGCACCCCGCAAGAGGGCACCGCCGTCTACTGCTGCGGCCCCGAGGGGCTGCTGAACGCGGTGGAGCGGCGCTGCGCGGGCGGCTGGCCCGAGGAAGCGCTGCACCTGGAACGTTTCAAGGCCAAGGTGTTCGACGTCGACCCGGCCGCGGAGCGGGCCTTCGAGGTCGTCTGCGCGCGCTCGGAGATCACCGTCCCGGTGCCGGCCGACCGCCCGATCGTCGACTGCCTGGACGAGGCGGGCGTGGCGGTGCCGACCGCCTGCCGCGAGGGCATCTGCGGAAGCTGCGAGGTCAAGATCCTGGACGGCGTCGCCGAGCATCGCGACTCGCTGCTGTCCCACGCCGAGCAGGAGGCGGGCAGGACGCTCATGGTGTGCGTGTCCCGGTCCCGCTCCGACCGGCTGGTGCTCGACCTGTGAGCGCCGTTCCCACTCCGAAAGGATTCTGGAGGTCCGCCATGGCCGAGCCCGCTCGTCGCCGTCCCCGCCGCGCCACCGCCACGGCCGTGCAGCCGCCGTCATCTCCCGGGCAGGACTGGTCGGCCTGGCCCGCCTACAACGACGCCGCCCTAGGGTTCCGTGACTTCTGGTACCCGGTGGAGTGGGCCGCGCGGATCGGCTCGAAACCGGTCCCGATCACCCTGCTCGGCGAGAAGATCGTCCTGATCAGGGACGGCGACGTCGTCCGGGCCCTGCACGACCGCTGCCCGCACAGGGGAGTGCCGCTGTCGCTGGGCCGCCGCCAGTTCGACGGCACCATCAGCTGCCCCTACCACGGGTGGACGTTCGACCTGGACAGCGGCCGCCTGGCCGCCGTGCTCACCGACGGTCCCGAGTCGCCGATCTGCGGCAAGGTGTCGGTGCGCACCTACCCCGTGGCGGAACGTCTCGGACTGGTCTGGGTGTACGTGGGTGACGGTGACCCGCCGCCCGTCGATCGCGACATCCCCGCCGAACTGACTCAGAACGTCTTCGTCATGGGCGGGCGCGCCGACATCCGCGAGGGCAACTGGCGTTTCGCCGCCGAGAACGGCTTCGACGAGGGCCACGCCAAATACCTGCACAACACGGCGTTGTGGCGGCTGTTCAAGGTGATGCCCGCCTGGAACAAGACCCGGGTCGTCGAGTCGGACACCGGCGGCTGGATCACCCGGGTCCAGGACGAGGTCCACTGGGAGGCCGACTTCCCCGGATATGGCACCTGGAGCAACAAACGGTGGTGGAAACGGATGCCGCTGCCGGACGCCCCCGGCAAGGCCGCCGACGTCAACCCGGTCATCAAGAACATGGATCTGCCCGGTTTCGTGTCGATCCGCCTGCCAGGGCTGCTGCGCGTCGCCTATCCGCACTTCATCCACTACGAGTGGTACGTGCCGGTGGACGCGGACCGCGTGAGATATGTCCAGATCATGGTGCGGTTCGAGGACGGGCTGAAGGCCGCGCTGTTCAAGGCCAAGTACGTCAGCTGGATCCGCTGGCTGTTCCACGGCCAGTTCACCGCCCAGGACGCCTGGATGGTGGACGTGATGGACGCGCCGCCGGAGAAGCTGTACCGGCCGGACCTGTCCATCACCGCCTGGCGCCGGCTCGTCGAGAACGGCGACCTGAAGGTGCAGCGTCCAGGGGGTCCCCTTGCCCGCTGACCCGCCGCCCGGACGGGACGTCGAGGTCGGCGGGGTGCGGTTGCGCGTCACCGAGTTCGGCTCCGGCCCTCCCACGGTGCTGCTGCACGGTGGCGGGCCGGGCTGCACGGCCTGGACCGACTTCGCCCCGGCGACCGCGCTGCTGGCCGAGGGACGGCGGCTGATCCTCGTCGATCTGCCGCAGTACGGTGCCTCCGCGGCCCCTGCCATCAGCGGTCCCGCCGTGTCCTACCACGGCGAGCGCGTGCTCGGCCTGCTGGACGCGCTCGGGGTCGACCGGGCCGACTTCGTCTGCCAGTCGCTGGGCGGCGCCGTGGCGCTCGCGCTGGCCGCCCGGCACCCGGAACGGGTCCGGCGGCTGGTCGTGACCGGCAGTCAGCCGGTGCCCCCGCCATGTGGCGTCTGGTCCGACACCACGCTGGGGCCGCGTGCCCGCGCCGGCTACTACGGCGGCGAGGGGCCCACCCCGGAGAAGATGCGCGAGCTGATCGCGGACCTGGAATGGCATGACCCGTCTGGCCTGCCCGAGCGCACAGTCATGCTGCGGTACGAGGCCAGCGTCACGCCGTCCGCCCTGGAACTGGCCACCGACCCGGCCCGCCGTGGCGTCCCCGAAGACCTCACGGCCGACCTTCCCGCCGTACAGGCCCCCGTGCTGCTGCTGTGGGGCGAGCACGACCCGTTCGCGGGTCCCGCCTACGCGCACGCCCTGGCGGCCCGGCTGCCGCGCGGGGACGTCGCCGTGCTGGGCCGTACGTCCCACCATCCGGCCGAGGAGCGGCCCGCCGCGTACGCGGCGATGGCGCTCGCCCACCTGGAGAGGTCTTCCCATGTCACGTAACACCCTGCTGATCGCCTCCCTCACCTTCGGAATCGGGGTGGCCGTCGCCAAGCCGCTGCGCCGCGCCGCGAGCCAGGCGTTCCTGTACGCCACCGGCACCGTTGTGCGGAACGAGCGGCCCGCACCCGGAGGTCGCTGATGGACCCGAGACGCCGCGCCTGGGCCGAGGCGGCCTGGGCGAAGATCGACGACAAGCGGCTCACCGCGTTGATCGCCGGGATGGTGGACATCCCCAGCCCCACCGGCGAAGAGGGCCCGCTGGCCCGCTGGCTGGCCGAGCGCCTGCGCGAGGCCGGGCTGGCGGGCAGATACCAGCCGATCGACGACGACCAGGGCAACGCGGCCGGCCGGCTGCGCGGCGACGGCACCGGCCCCGACCTGCTGCTGTACGCGCCGATCGACACCCTCAGCGTGGGCACCGAGGAGGAGGACGTCCCCCAGGTCGGCCCGGTATTGCGCGATGACATGCGCCCGTCGGCGGTCGTGGACGGTGACTTCGTCATCGGCCTGGGTGCCAGCAACCCCAAGGGGCATGGCGCCGCGATTATCGCCGCCGCCGAGGCGGTGGCCGCGGCCGGGATCCCGCTGCGCGGTGACGTGCTGATCGGGCTCGGCGCGGGCGGCATGCCCACCAACCGGCGCAACGTCCCCCAGGCCCGCCGCCACAACGCGGGCCAGGGCAACGGCTGCTCGTTCCTGCTCGAACAGGGCGTCCATGCCGACTACGCGGTCATCGCCAAGCCCGGCTGGACGGCGGCGTGGGAAGAGGTCGGGCTCTGCTGGTTCGAGGTGGTGGTGCGAGGCACCTACAGCTATGTGGGCAGCCGCCATCGGATGCCGTACCGCAATCCGATCGTGAACGCCGGCACCGTCATCGCCGGGCTGGAGGAGTGGTTTCCCGGCTACAGCGCGCGGCACACCGACGGGCTGGTCGCTCCGCAGGGCAACATCGGCGGGATCGAGGGCGGCTGGCGGCGTACGGCGTCGCTGTCCCCGGCGAGCTGCCGCTTCCACGTGGACCTGCGGATCAGCCCGCGTACCACGCCGATGCGGGCCAAGCGCGAGTTCGGCGCGGCGATCGACCGCATCCGGGCCGCGCATCCCGACATCGACCTGGACTGGGAGATGACCCTGGCCATCCCGGGGAGCCACACCCCCGAGTCCGACTGGATCGTGCGCGCCGCCAAGGCCGCATGGGAGGAACTGGAAGGACGCCCCCACGAGCCGATCCTGGGCAACAGCGGCGCCACCGACGCCAACATCCTGCGCCAGTGGGGCATCCCCACCGTCCGCACCGGAATGGACCGCATCGGCGAGGACGCCCCGATGGCACTGGACTTCCCCGCCGGGATGAACGTCGTGGACGTACGCCAGGCCCGCAAGCTGACCCGCGCCCTGATCCACACGATCGTCAACACCTGCACCCGCACCCGCGAGGAGATCGCATGAGTCAGATCGTTCTGGGGGTCGGGGCGTCCCACAGCACGCTGATGAACACCCACTGGGCCGAGGTGGATCACCTGCCGGGCGCCCATCGCTTCCGCGACGGCCTGGACGAGGCCCGCCGCCTGGTCGAACGGGAGCGGCCCGACGCCGTCGTCATCGTCGGCTCCAACCACTTCCGGGGCTTCTTCCTGGACATGATGCCGGCCTTCACCGTCGGCGTCGGTGAGGTGAGCGGTGCGGGAGAGGCGGGCACGCCCGCCGGGCCGTTGCCGGTCGACACCGGCTTGGCACGTCACCTGGTGGACACCCTGGTCGGCGACGGGTTCGACCCGGCGTTCTCGCTGCGGCTGACCGTCGACCACGGCATCACGCACAGCCTGCAATACCTGACGCCCGAGCTGGACGTCCCGATCGTCCCGGTCGTGGTGAACATGTTCGCGCCGCCGTTGCCCTCGCTGCGCCGCTGCCACAGCCTCGGCGCCGCGATCGGCGCGGCCGTACGCTCCGACGGCCAGGACAAACGGGTGGTGGTCATCGCCTCGGGCGGGCTGTCACACCGGCTGCCCTGGCCGAAGTGGTTCGACGCACTGAGCGACGACGACAGGTTCCTCGTCCAGGCGTGGCTGAACGGCCGCGACTCCTGGAGCGAGTACGAGGTCCGCCGCCGCCAGATCATCCGCGCGGCGGAAGCCGACATCAACCCCGCCTTCGACGACCGCTTCCTGAGCCTGCTCCGCGGCGGCGACCTGGAGGCGATCCTCGACCTGAGCGACGACGAGCTCACCGCGGAGGCCGGCAACGGCGCCCACGAGATCCGCGCCTGGATCGCGATGACCGCCGCCGTGGGCCGGGCCACCGGCCGGACCCTCGCCTACACGCCGATCGATGCCTGGCTCACCGGCATGGGCGTCGCGGCCCTGCATCCCTTCAAGGAGGATTGATCATGACCATCTGGAGCGATCTGACCGGTGTCGGCTACGCCGTCCGGTACGTCGACGTCAACGGGCTGCGCACCCGCGCCCTGGAGGCGGGCGACGGCGAGGCGGTGGTGTTCCTGCACGGGACGAGCGGGCATTTGGAGGCGTTCGTCCGCAACATCCCGGCGCATGCGGAGAAGTACGCCTGCCACGCCATCGACATGATGGGCCACGGCTACACCGACGGGCCTGATGAGCCGTACCGGATCCCCGGCTACGTCCGGCACGTGCTCGGCTACCTGGAGGCCCGCGGGATCGAGCGGGCCCATTTCGTCGGGGAGTCGCTGGGCGGCTGGGTCGCCGCGCGACTGGCCGCCGACCATCCCGATCGGGTGGGCCGCCTCACCCTGGTCGCTCCCGGCGGCAGCGTCGCCAACCCCGCCGTGATGGAAAGGATCAAGACCAGCACCCGGGCCGCGGTGCAGACCGACGACATCGACCTCACCCGCGAGCGGCTGCACCTGCTCATGCACGACCCGGCCGCGAACGTCTCCGAAGAGCTGGTACAGGTCCGGCACGCCATCTACCACCGGCCCGAGTTCGTCAAGGCCATCGGCAACCTGCTGTGCCTGCAGGAGATGGACAACCGCACCGAGGACCTGCTCACCCCCGAGCAGATGGGCCGCATCACCGCGCCCACCCTCATCGTGTGGGGCGCGCAGAACCCCTTCGGTGACATCCCGGAGGCGCACCGGATGAACGAGGCGATCCCCGGCTCCCGGCTGGAGATCTTCGGCGAGTGCGGCCACTGGCCGCAGCACGAGCACGCCGAACGGTTCAACGAGCTGAACCTGGCCTTCCTGGGGGAGTCATGACGGCTCCGAAGATCGGCATCCGCCTGCCGCCCTGCGTGCCCGCCCATCACCTGACCCGGACGGTCCGCAGGGCCGAGGAACTGGGCTTCGACCAGGCGTGGTTCCCCGACTCGCAACTGCTGTGGCGGGACGTGTTCACCACCCTGACCGCCGCCGCGCTCGGCACCGAGCGGATCGGGCTGGGCACCGCCGTCACCAACCTGGCCACCCGGCATCCCGCCGTCCTGGCCTCGGCCGCGCGCAGCGTCGCCGAGCTCGCGCCGGGCCGCTTCACCCTCGGCCTCGGCGTCGGCAACAGCTCCGTCGGGCCGATCGGGATGCGCCCGTCCACCGGTGCCGAGATCCGCTCGGGGTTCGCGCAGCTGCGCGCCCTGCTCGGCGGTGAGAGCTGGGACTTCGGTACGGCGACCTCCCGGTTGCGCGACCCGTTGCCGGTGCCGCTGTACTTGGCCGCCAGCGGGCCACGCAACCTGCGGCTGGCCGGTGAGATCGCCGACGGGGTCATCCTGCTCAGCGGCGTCTCCCCGGAGACCCTGGCCGGCGCGTCCGCGCGGGTCCGCGAAGGCGCCTCGGGGCGCGGCCCGGTCCCGCTGGTCGCCTCGGCGTTCTGCGCGGTGACCGACGATGTGGAACGAGCCGCCCGGCAGCTCAAGCCGATCTGCGCCGCGATGGCGCAGACCGGCGGCGCCAAGGCGCTGGCCCTGTCCGGTATCACGCTGGACCTTCCTGACCGGATCGACGGCGTCTATCCCGACCTCGTGCACGCAGAGGATTGGGACCGGGCCGTGGAGATCTGCTCCCGCTGGGTCAGCGATGCGGCCGCCGTCGCGTTCGCCCAGGCCTTCTGCCTGTTCGGGACGGCCCAGGAGATCCATGCGCGGCTGCGCGAACTCGGCGATGCCGGGGTGGACGGCGTCTACCTGCAGCACGTCGGCTCGTACGACCTGCCCGAGGAACTGATCGAGACGGTCGGCCGAGACGTCCTGCCCGCCCTGCGAGAGGACGACGTCCTACCGCCCGGCCGTCAGGCCGGCACGTGACGCTCCTGACCGACCTGGCCGCCCGGGCCGCACAGGCGCCACGGCGCGCGGACGCGGCGGCCCGGTCCCTCACCTCGCTCCACGTCCTGGACACCCTGGGCTGCGTCGCGGCCGGCGCCTCGCACCCGCTGGCCTCCGTGCTGCCCGCGCTCGGCGTCCCCGGCGGTGGCGGCACGCTGACGGTGACCGGGCTGCCCGGACGGCATCCGCTGCGCACGGCGGTGCTCGTCGAGTCGGTCCTGGCCCACGTGGACGAGTTCGACGCGCTGCACCCGGCCGCCGCGCTGGTGCCGCCCGCGGTGACCGTGCCCGCCGCGCTGGCGGTGGCCGAGCAGGAGGGGCTGCCCGGCCGGGCGGTCGTGGACGCGGTGCTGGCCGGGTACGAGACGGTCGTCGAGGCCGGGCTGCGCTTCGGCGGCCCCCGCCTCTACCAACGGTCCTGGTGGCCGACGGCCCTGTTCGGGGCGCTCGGCGCGGCGGCGGCCACCGCGTCCCTGCTCGACCTGGACGAGCGGCGCACGGCCCACGCGCTCGCCATCGCCGCCGCCGGGCTCGGCGGCCTGCTCAGCTCGGACGCCCTGGGCCTGGGCCACTACCTGCTGGCCGGTCGCGCCGCCGCCGACGGTGTAGAAGCCGCCTACCTGGCCCGAGCCGGCGCGACCGGCTCGCTCACCCTCCTCGACGCCCCCGCCACAGCCGCGCTGAGCACCACCCCCACTGATCCCCGCAAAACCGCCCTTCACCTGACGACCTGCGTCTTCAAGGCCTACCCCTGCGCCCGCCCCCTCCACGCCGCTCTGGACGCCCTCCGAGCCATGGACATACCGCTCTCCACAGCCCAGCGCATCGAGATCGAACTACCGGACCCGCTGCTGCGCTTCGTCACAGCCGACCGGAACCCGCCCGGACCCACCGAGGCGGCGGCCAGCGCCGCCTTCGCGGTGGGCACCCTGCTGTCCGGCGCGCCCGACGACGTGACCTTCTACCGAGGCCCGCTGCCCCCGGACGTCCCCGACATCGCCCTGCTGCCCGCCCCCGACCTCAACAGCGCCCTCCCGGACCACTGGAGCGCCCGCGTCACCGTACACACCGGCTCCGTCGTGGTCCGCGGAACCTGCGACCAGGCCGCCCCACCCACCGCCGACGCCGTCATCGCCAAGTCCCGCCGCCACCTCGGCGGCGCCGCCATCGAGCGATGCCTGGCTTTGGACGACCTACCTCTCGTGAATGTCGTACGCCGCCTCGTCCCGTACTAATTGCCGTATCCTGTACCGGACAACCATTCTGGAGACAGAGGAGTCGACATGGCCCGCGGGGGTGCACGGCGTGGCAGCCGAGACCTCAGCCTGGAGAGCATCGTCAAGACCGCGCTGCAGATTGCCGACGACATCGGCCTGGAGGAGCTGACCATCCGCCGGATCGCCGCCGAGCTCGGCGTCGGCGCGATGACCCTCTACAGCTACGTACGCAACAAGGACGAGATCTTCGACGCGATGGCCGACCATGTCCTCGGCGGCATCCGCATTCCCGAGGCCGACCCCACCGACCCGGCCGCGGTGCTGCGCGCCGCGGCCACCGGCTTCCTCGACATGATGCGCAGGCACCCGAGCATCGTCCAGCTGATGACCAGCCGTGTCACCATCAGCAGCCACTCCATGGAAGGCGGCATGGAGGGCATCCTCGTCCGGTTCCTGGAGGCGGGCCTGACGCCGGAGACCGCCGTTCGCTGCTACTCCTTCCTGATCACGTACGCGCTGGGCTTCGCGGGCTACCAGCACCCCCGCCCATGGGGCCACGCGGACCGTACCGACAGAGCCGAGCTGCGCCGGCAACGCGCCCACTTCTACGCCTCACTGCCCGCCGACAAGTTCCCCAGCGTCGTCGCCATCGCCGACCACCTCGTGGACCTCCCGGCCGACGACCAGTTCGACTATGCGGTGGAATCGTTCATCACTTCGGTCCTGGCCGCGGAAGCCCAGAAGACGTCGGCCTGACAGGCGATACACCACCGAAACCGGTTGAATCAGCCCGGCCGCCCCCTGCCGCTCTCGGTCGTTGCTCGCCGTTCCTGCCCCCAGCCCCGCGCCTGGTCTCGGGTGAAGGCGCGGCCCGAGAACGGCGGCCGCGCCTGCCACTTGCCCTTTGGCCGCGCCGCCAGTTGGGCGGCAGACCAGACTCGGAGCAGAGCACGATGAACGAGAAACGCGCCATTGATGGCGCGGACGGTGACGCCGAGCCGGCGCCTCCTGGCTGAATACAGGTGGAACGCTGGTTCGCCCTGATCACCGACGATCTTCGACGGCGCGATACCGTCCAGCCACGCGTCGGTGTCGCCGAGCACGTCCACCTGATCCAGCCACGCCACCTGATCCCGCAGCCGCGACCAGGTGGCCCGCTGGGCGGGCTTCTTGAGCCGGTTGAACGCCGATTTCCCATCCGGCCCGACGACGAGCAGACCCTCCATCCCGGGCCCGGGAACCTGAGTCTCCATGACGGGGTGGCCGATGACACCCTCAAGTTCATTCACCGGCGCGTCCTGACCTCACAGCCGCGTTCAGTCGTCATCCCATTCGGGCTCGTCCGGGTTGCGCAGCTCCCGCATGCCGGCAGGGCCGAGATCGGGCAGCGCGAAGGTGTAGGTGCCGATCACGTTGATGTGCCGGCGGCCGAACGGCGACAAGCGGGCGACATCCTCCTCCGCGAACAGGCAGCCCGCCTCCCGCAGAGCGCTCAGAGCCTTGTCGACGTAGAAGGTGTTCCACAGCGTGACGCAATTGAGCACCAGGCCCAGCGCGCCGAGCTGGTCCTCCATGCCCTTGTAGTAGCGCCTTGCGGGTTGCGGATGCCCTTGATGTCACGCCAGTACGGTTCCTCCACCGCGTAGGTGAGGATGTGAAGCGTCTTGAAAATGCGGCCGTAGGCGGCGATCGCGTCCCCGAGCGGGGTGGGGTTGCCGTCGCGCTGCAGCATCCTCATCACGTCATAGGCGCGGATCCGGCCGGTGTAGATCGACACCACCACCCGCAGGATGTCGCCGGGATCGGGCAGATGGTCGTGCCGGGCACCCCGCGCGACTCGCTGCACATCCTGGACACCCTGCTGAACCTGGACGCCGGCGCGCGGCCGGAGATGGTCGCCACCGACAACGCCTCGTACTCCGACATGGTGTTCGGGCTGTTCTCGCTGCTCGGCTACAACTTCTCGCCCCGCTTCCGGGACCTGGCCGATCAGCGGTTCTGGCGGGCTGAGCTGCCCGGGGTGGCCACCGGCGGGTACGGGCCGCTGGCCCGTACCCGGGTCAACCTGAGCAAGGTGGTCACGCACTGGCCGGACATGCTGCGGGTGGTCGACCCGGTGGACGACACCTACCGTCAGCTCACCGTCCAGGAGTCCAGGCACAAGCTCGCCCGCGACATCTGCCACGGCAAGCGTGGGCAGATCATGCAGGCCTACCGGACAGGGCAGGAGGACCAGCTCGGCGCGCTCGGCCTGGTGCTGAACGCTGCGGTGCTGTGGACCACCCGCTACCTGGACGCCGCCGTCGCCGAGCTGCGGGCCCTGCCCGCCGACCAGCGCGAGCACCAGGTGCTGGACGAGGACGTGGCCCGGCTCTCCCCGCTGCGGCACGCCAACCTGAACGTGCTGGGCCGCTACAGCTTCCGCGGCTCCACCCCGGCCGGCGGCGGCCTTCGCCTCGGCCGGGCTCTGGGCCGGGTCGAGGGCTTCCTCGTCCGGGGTGCAGCAGACGGTGGTACCGCAGCAGGCCTCCTGTGCGCTGTCGGCGCTCTTTTCTCCGTGGTGGTGAGGGTCCGCCCGCGATGGCGGCTGTGAACCTCGATGTCCGATGTGTCGGAACGCAGTGATAGAGATTCAGGGTGACAATGACACTCAAGTTCCCCGTTCTGCTGCGACTGATCGACGAACGGTCGACTGCCTTTCGCGCTGCGGTCGCCTCCGCGCCCAGCCTCGACGTACAGGTGCCGACCTGCCCCGAGTGGACGCTGTTCGATCTGGCGCAGCACATCGGCGAGGGGCGCCGCGACTGGGCCGCCACCGTCGCCGCAGGGCCTGCTCCGGCCAAGTCCGCTGCGGAGGGCGCCCCGGCTGCGCCTCGGGAGCGCGAGGCCCTGCTGGCCTGGTTGGCGGAGTCCACGGAGCAACTGCTGGACGCATTGCGGAAGGCCGGCCCGGATCGCGGTTGCTGGACGTGGTGGGGGACGTCGCAGTCGCCGCAGACCTCCGGTGCCGTAGCTCGGCACCAGCTCCAGCAGATGGCGGTGCACACGTACGACGCCCAGATCACCGTAGGTGCCCCGCAGCCGCTGCCGGACGAGGTGGCGCTCGACGGTGTCGACGAGTTCCTGTCCACCTGCGTCGCAACGACAAGTGCCTGGCCGCACAAGCCCGCTGCCCTCGACTTCCACGCCTCCGAGGGCCGCTCCTGGCGCCTCTCGCTCTCCGCCGACGGCGCACGGACCGCCCGCCTCCCCGGGCCGGGCACCATGCTGACCACCGCTGCCGGCCAGGACCCGGACGCGGCCGCCGCCTTCTTCTCCGCTCGGGGCACGGCCAGCGAGCTGGTCCTCATCCTGCACGACCGTATCCCGATCAACTCCCTGAAGCTCGACGGCGACCGACGTCTCTTCGAGCAGCTCAGCGCCTGGGACCCGGATGAGTAGGACGTGACGATGCGCCACCTCGTACGCCCCGGGGCATGCCTTGGGGCCGCGGGGGAGCAGACTGTCACGGCTGCGAAGCGGCTGACCAAGGCGGCGGCTCACAAGCTGATCGGTGCGCCTGGTCGGCACCTGACGCCGTCAGTTCTCACCGCCGTCCTCGTCGTCATCGAGTCCCGCCGCGTCCGGGTCGCGCAGCGGGCGCAGGGTGCCGGCCGCCGGCTGAGTGGGGGTGAAGCTGTAGCGGCCCAGGACGTTGAGGTTCTTGTGCTTGAGCGGGGACAGCCGGGCCACGTCCTCGTCACGGATCTCATGACCCTCCGCGCGAAGCTGGACGACGGTGGCGTCGATGTAGCGGGTCGTCCAGAGCACCACGGCGTTCAGGACCAGGCCTCCTCGTCATCGAGGAAGAAGAACCGCTCCAGCTCGGGCCTCGTCGGCACCTCGGCGAACTTCCCGTACGCCTCAGCCTGCTCATCAGTCAGAAATTCCACCGGCATGCGGCGGACGGTAGCCAGCCCCCGCCAGCGATCGAAGAGCTTCCGGAAAACCCCCGCAATAGCCCGATCGCCCGTGCTAGACGACCAAGATCAAGTGCTTAGCGCCAACGGCTGTACCACTGGTCCAACCAGTCAGTACCGGAGGCTCATGGGGGGTAAGCGGCGCCGTGATCAGACTCAGGGCCGCTTACCGCTTTCAGCTGCTCGAGTAAAACACCGAGGCTCTTCCCGGGCTGAGGCTCTTGTGACGGTGGCAGGTCGGCGATCGCGCCCACCAGGAGTGGTCCGTCCAGCAGGTCGGCGGTGAACGTCACACCGGTGAGACGGGCCGCCATCGCGAACATCCGCGCGAGGCCGTGCTCGGACAAGCCGTCGTAGCGCTGGTCCCAGTCCTCGTCCGAGCCCTCCTCCAAAGGCAGGCCGAACTCGCGCATGAGGCCGGCAAGCCGGTCGGTGTCGGCACCAGAGCGACGCTCGGGAAAAGTCGGGTCGAAAGCCGTGATCACCATGCCGTCTGCGGCGTAGTGGAAATAGTTGCAGGCGTAGTTATGCCGTAAGACGGACACCACGTCGGTGCCGACCGACAGCCGCGCCAGTGTCGGGTCGTCCGTCCCCGACCAGCCGTACGGCTCCACCGCCGCGCACCCGTCGCCGGTGGCGACCACTCCGACATAGCCACCGCCGTCACCGCCGTCGGTCGCCACCGTGAAGTCGGAGACCGCCAGCCCCAGCTCGGCGAAGCTCATCTCCGTGCTCGTGCGGGCGCCGAACCGGCGCAGCACCTCGGTCGGGTCGAGCCCACGCACCAAGGTCACGCAATAGATCTCGCCGAGCAGGTCGCCCCGATCGCCGTACGGCGGTTGCAGCCAGCGGAACGGCGTCAGTGCATCGATTGTCATGGCGAGATCTTGGCAGGCCCTACCGACATAGTCAGGCCTACTTCGCCCTTCCGCGCGAACCTGCTGTCCGAGAGCCGGGCTTGTTGCCGCCGACATCACGGAAAGCCACTACCACGGCCCTCGGCATCGAGAACTCGCGATAGTCGAATAGGTGACTCCACCAGTACCAACGTCGGCTACCGCCAATATGCCGTTCGTCCTGCCCGGTGGCCAGGCTCCCCGGAGTGACAGCAGCTCAGCCGGGGGTGAAGCTTAGCGCTAACGGCTGTCCCGTTGATCCCCGAGGCCGGAGTACGCACGCACCATCAAGCAGGCCGTCCCGCATCAGCGGGTGATCTTCACCGACCTGCTCATCCAGTCCGTCCTCAAGGACCCCGCCTGGCAGCAGCGCCTGACCGACGCCGACAAGCGCGGCCTGTCGCCGCTGTTCTGGTCCAACGCCAACCTGTACATCGACATGGGCCGCCGCCTCGACCTGGGCCTCGCGGCCTGACCATCAGCGGCAGGTTCTTGGTCGCCGTCGTCCTGGCCGCTTGATCATGGCGTCCCGCACTGCCCGCGCGCGGCCGGCCGCGCCACGCACGTCAGGCCAGCGCGTGTCCGGTCAAATGCCTTCTAGTTGCGGCGTCACGACCCGCGAAGTACGGAGCCAGAACGCCCCTTCGGCTTCGGGCTCAGCCCAGATGCTTGTCGAAGAACTTGTCCAGACGCTCAACCGCCTGCGCGATGTATTCGGGCTCGTCGTACATCTCGTAGTGGCGTGCGCCCTCGATGACGAGGATGTCCTCCGCCTCACGTGCCAGATGGGTCAGTTGCCGACCGTCTTCAAGAGAGCCGGTTGACCCGCCCTCGCCGGCGACGATGACCTGGACGGGCTGGGTCAGCAACTCGTCGGCGAGGTGGAACGCGTCGAAGCCCAGGATCAGCGCGTCGCTACGGTAGTGGCGGCGGTTGGTCGAGTGTTCGTGGCGGCCGCGCGGGGTCCGATAGTAGGTCACGGCCTGGAGCACGTCGATGTCGGTGACGCCGGCGGATTCCGCGTCCCGCACGGTGTCGGGGATCCACGGGTGCCGGACCGACTGTCCGCCGCGCGCTTCGGCGGTGGCCTGCCGAGCCACGTCCTTGAGCAGGCCCGCGACAGAGCCGGAGGCTGTCATGGCCGCTCGGAAGGCACGGCCGATATTGACCGGGACCACGGTGCCGACCGCCTTGATGCGGTGCTCGGTCATCGCGGCATTGACGGCGTAGCCGCCGCCGGCGCAGATGCCCAAGACCCCGATGCGCTCCGCATCCACGCGGTCCAGCGCAGTGAGGAAGTCCACGGCGTAGCGAAGATCGGCCACCCGTTCGGCGGGATCCTCCAGGTCCCGGGGCTCCCCGCCGCTCTGGCCCTGGAAGGCGGGGTCGAACGCGAGAGCGACGAAGCCTTTCTGTGCCAGGGCGCGGGCGTAGTTGGCGCCGATCTGCTCCTTCACGCTGCTGCCCGGCGTGGCGATGATCACGGCCGGGTGCTTCCGGCCTGTGTCGAAGCCCTCGGGGAGATGGAGGTTCCCGGCGAGCTCGAAGCTGCCGCGGGAGATGGATGCGGTCTGGATGGAAGCCATGATCCCGTTCCTGTTGTATCCTAGTACGGAAACAGTGCTAGTACAGTTACCGATGTTGTACGAAAATAAACTATATCAGGGATTGTACGATCTGGGGAAGGAGTGCCTGCGAGGTGAATACCGCCGCGCGGATCTGGGGGCTCAACCACCGGCTGCTGACCGCGGTCATGAACAGCTGCAGCGAGCAGCTCGACGAGCTGGGCCTGGACACCAAGGAGTTCTTCGTGCTCGGCGAGGTCGACGAATGTCGCTACCCGGCCGAACTCGCCGCCCGACTGATGATGCCCAAGGCGAGCGTGACGGTGTACCTACGCAACCTTGTGGCCAAGGGCTTCGTTCAACGCCAGATCGACGAGGGCGACCTACGCCGCCACCGCCTCGTGGTGACTCCGGACGGCAAAAAGGCACTCGATCGCGCACTGGCGACCCTGTCCGACAACTTCGAGCAGTGGCTCGCAAGACTCGAAGCGCAAGAGCGCGACGAGCTCCAGCGGCTCTTGGAGAAACTTCTTCGGCATCAGCAGTGAGCCGCCACCTTGGACGGCCGGCCCTTCGGCCAAGGTCCACACCGTATGACGCGGCCCTTGACCAACAACCGAACGGCCAACGGCGATAGCGAGCCCCGTTTCGGGCGGAGTTACCGCCGTCCACCGTTCGGATGCGGGTGGCCCATTTCTCGATCAGGACCGAGGGGGCGGGATCCTCGGGTCGGGCGGCAGGTCTGCCAGTGCGGTGCGCACGGCGACTCGGCTCACCCCGTGCTCACGCGCGAGACCCGCGATCGAGGCGCCCTCGTCACGGAACGCCGCCCGCACTTCCTCAAGCTGATCTCCGGCGAGTGCGGGTGGCCAGTAAAGGCGGGAATCTTGGAGGTGGTCGCTAAACGATCCGCACCGGCGCTCCTCGGTAGTGCGGAGCCCCGTTCTATCTATCTGTCGGGAATCCTGTCGTCAATCAGCACCCGGATCGAATTGCCCGGCGGGGTGTTTCATTCCCTTCTGTCCGATTTCTCTTGGTCCCCTCGGCGGCCTTCGCATGGGTGTGTCGTCAAACCTTCTAATTCCGACACCCCACGGACAGACCGAAGACCGGCGGATCGGCTACCTGGCGGCTGGGGTCACGTTGGGAGCTGTCCTGTCTCGCTGAACTTGGCGTGCGGGCGAGGCTCTGACCTGCGGGACGCCAACTTGATTGAGACACCGGGAAGTCCGTTTGTCTCAGGGGACATGGCGTGCCGGGCGGAATGTCGCAAACCACCTGGCGCGTGATCATGGAATGATGCCGTTCATGGTCGTGAGCCAGTCAGGAGGAGGAACAGGGGGCCGCGCTGGCGACGTGCGAATTCGGCCGTGTCGCCGTCAAAGCGATCGTGGCGAGGGGCGCATTCGTGTAGCGAGGTGATGGCAAAGCCGGCCTGTGTCAGGGCGGTGACGTAGTCCTCGATGGTCCGGTGATACCAGGTGACGGTGTTACCCATCCAGTTGCGCTGGCGTGCGTGGAAGTAGTCGTCGACGACCCAGTTAGTGCGCGCCTCGTTCGTGGTCCGGAGAGCATCATGGGAAGTGATCACGGGGTGGACGACCGTGATCACCAGCCGCCCACCTGGCGACAGAGAACGCCGGCAGGCCGACACAACGGCGTCGAGAACACCACGTCGGGCCGGCACTGCTCGATCAGGCCGTGGCCATGTTCGATGGTGGGATGGCGTGCATCGATCGGCCGCGTCAGATCATTGCCGGGCCGTGAACGCGGCGCTAGGATCGCCTAACTGAACTGAACTGAGGTCAGGCATAGGAGCCAGCATATGGGCCCCTCTCACAGTGTCAGGTGCCCCGTGGAGCGCACGCGGCCACACGTTGACCACCGCCGCCAACACGCCGGCCCTTCTCGATGTCATCTGAGCTTGCTCGTCCGGCCCTCGGCGAAGTGATCCCGTGCCTTACCTGACGTTCCCGACCGTGAACTGCCTGCGGATGCCCGATCGGGCGGGCGGCGAGCCCACCGTCCTGGTCAAGCTGGAGCGGATACTGGCTGGGGTGGCCGAGGCGGGCCACAGCCACGTCAGCGTCGATGGATTCACCGTCGGCGGCTACGACCATGATCGGCTCGCCGCGCTCCTGTCCCGCTACGGGCTCGAATGCTCCGACGTCGGTGTCCTGCGGATCGGGGAACCAGCCGCCACCGTCGCCGCAGCGCGGACGCTCGCGGACCGCGCGCGGGCCGTCGGCGCGAGGATCTGTGTCACCGCGGTCGACACCGACCCGGCCGCGGACGGAACCCGGGAGTTGCTGGCGCACTGTGCCGATCTGCTCGGCGAGGTCGGCGTGCGGCTGGCGCTGGAGTTCCTGCCGTATACAGGGCTGGCCACCCTCGCCCAGGCCCGGGAGCTGTGCGCGGCGGTGGGCTGGCTGCGGTGCGGCATGCTCGTCGACTCCTGGATGTTCTTCCGGGGCCCGAATTCCTGGGACGACCTGGAAGGTCTCACGGCCGACCAGGTCGCCTACGTGCAGATCGACGACGCGCCCGAGGCAGTTGGCAGCGATCCCGTATTCGAGAGCCGCCATCGTCGGGTACTGCCCGGGCAGGGCGCCTTCGACCTCAGAACGTTCGTCGCGGTGCTGGAGCGGATCGGGTTCGACGGGCCGGTCAGTGTTGAGGTCTTGTCCGATCGGTTCCGCGACCTGGAACCGGTCGAACAGGGCCGTGCGGCAGCGGTCGCGGCGAGGGACATCTGGCCCCGGCTGTTTCATCAGGATCGATCAGCGGGAGACCCGGCCTGATCACCGACGCCGGCGCCGTGGCACGCGGTCACCACCCGCAGCAGTCGCCGTGCACGATCGAGGCCCTGACCGGCGGCAGCGTCGTCCGGCCGAACCCGCCGCCGACGCCCGCGTCGAGGGCGCGGTCCAGCCGACGGTGGGGAGTGTCCAGGTCGGGCAGGTCGCGGGTGGCGACGCGGTCCCACTGCCTGCGCCACAGCCGAAGCTGCCGCTCCAGGTAACCGGCGGGCCGGCCGAAGTCGCGCAGCCCCACCTGTACGAGGTCCAGCGCGTGCAGGTGGACCAGCGTGTCACCAGGGTCTCGGCACATCGCCGCGCGACCGCGGGCTCCAGCGCGGACGCGTCGTCGCCGTCGCGCAGCACGGTGCCGTCCACGTACGACATGACGGTGAACGGGACGCCCAGCACGTCCGGGTCCGCGCAGTCCCGCACCGCGCCCGCCACCGGGATGCCGGTCGGCCCCAGCGCGGCCATGTCCACCCCCGCGACCTCGTCGCTGATGTCGAACGTGTGGGGCACGGTCGTCTCCTTCCCGGAGCCGAGACGGTCAGAGCTTGTCGAAGACGTCGGGGCCGGCGGCGGCCATGGCCGCGAAGACACCGGCCGACGTCACCAGCGTCATGACCAGGGCGATGGCCGCGACCGTCGGATACGACCCGTTGGACCAGTAGTCGAACAGGATCGTCCCCATCACCTGCGTCGTGGGTGCCCGCACCAGCAGCGACGCGGTGAACTCGTGGGTGAGCAGCACGAAGATGAGCGCCGCCGCGCCCGCCAGCGTGGGCCGCATCAGCGGCAGCACGATCTCGGCGTTCGTCCGCAGCGGGCCGGCCCCGCTGGTGCGGGACGCCTCCTGGTAAGTGTCGCCGAGCGCCACCATCCCGGACAACTGCATCCGGGTGGTGAAGGGCAGCATCAGCGTGACGTACACCAGCACGATCACCTCGTGCGTGCCGTACAGGATGAACGGCTCGCGGCTGTACGTCAGCAGGAATCCCGCCCCGAACACCACGGCCGGGATCCCGAGCGGCATGGCCACGATGAAGTCCACAGCCGTCCGGACGGCCCGGAATCGTCGCCCCTTGAGCAGCAGCGTCGCGGCGATGAAGCCCACGGGCAGCGCGATGGCGACCGAGATGACGGAGATGGTGAGGCTGTTGACGATGGCGTCGGTGATGCCGGACTCGGCGAAGACGCGCCGGAAGTTGTCCAGGGTGAACCCGCTCACGTCGATCGTGCCGCTCCAGAAGGACGACAGCGACACGATCGCGAGTGCGCCCAGCGGCAGCCCCATGGCGACCAGGCCGTACAGGACGATGGCCACGACCGCGAGCCGCGACGGCCGCCCGCCGCCCTTGAACCCCTTGCCGCCGTGGGTGACGAAACGGCTGTGATCGCCGAGCATCACCTTCTGGCACAGGACGACCGCGATGCCGACGAGCAGCAGCGGCGACCCGATCGCCGCGGCCTTGCCGAAGTCCACGGGGCTCTGCGACACCGCGACGTACATGTCGGTGGTCAGCACGTTGATGCCGGTGGTACGGCCGAGCAGCAGCGGCCCGGTGAACTGGCCGAGCCCCAGCAGCAGCGCCACGAACCCGCCGTACACCAGCACCGGCCGCAGCAGCGGCAGCGTCACCCGGAAGAACACCCCGGTGGCCGACGACCCGCTGACCTGCGCCGCTTCGATCAGCTCGGAGTTGATTCCGGCGAAGCCCGAGCTGACGAACAGGTAGACGAACGCCGTCAGCCCGAAACCGGTGATGATCACGATCCAGGGCAGCGAGTAGATGTCGACCGGCCCCTCCTCCAGGTGGCTCCACCAGGGCAGCTGGCGCATCAGCGCGTTCAGGTAGCCCGGCCGGGGCGACAGCAGGAACGCCCAGCCGGTCACCGCCGCCACGGCCGGGACCACGATGGGCAGGATCGGCAGCGCGCGCAGCAGGCGCAGGCGGGGCGGGAGCCGGGTCGCCGCCCACGCGAGCAGCGTCCCGAGGACGAGCGCGATGACCAGCGAGCCCAGCGCCAGCCCCACGGTGGTGCGCAGGGTGACGCCGATCTGCGGGTCGTCGAAGGCGGCGGCGTAGCCACGGCCGCCGTCCTCGAACGCCAGCCACTGCAGGCCGATCAGGGGCGCAAGGACGAGGTAGCCGATGACGGCCAGGAAGGTGAGCGCGCCCAGCCACGGCAGCAGCCGCCGCGCGCGGGCCAGGGCCGGGGTGCGCGCCGGTGGCATGGTGGCGGGCACAGCCGTCGCGACGGGAGGGGCAACGGGTGCGGCCACGTCTCACGCCCCCACGGTGGTGGCGGTCGGGTGCGCCTCGACGCGCGCGCCACCGGAGTCGTAGCAGATGGCGGCCTCGGCGGGGAACCAGGCGGTGACCTGCTGGGCGGGCGCCAGGTTCCGGGCCCACTGGCTGCCGGTCAGCGCGGCGCGGGCCTGCAGACGGTTGCAGGCGACCGAGATGGTCACGTCCATGTGCCGGCCGCCGAACTGCGCGTCCACGACCTGCGCGGCGAGGCCGACGCCGCCCGCGGGCGGCTTCTGCCCGGCGGGTGCGAGCTGCACATCGTCGGGTCGCAGTCGTACGGCGATCTCGTCGTACGGGCGTGGCACCGGCAGCTCGCCGGCGATGTCCTGGGGCGGCTCGTCCCCCTGCGGGCTCAGGCCCCAGCCGTCGCCGTGGCGGCGCAGCGGGAGCCGGTTCGACATGCCGATGAAACCGGCGACGTACTCGGTGGCCGGGGCCTCGAACACCGTCTGGGGTGTGTCGAGCTGCTCGATCCGGCCGGCCCTCATGATCGCCAGGCGGCTGCCGAGGGCGAGCGCCTCGCTCTGGTCGTGGGTGACGAACACCGCGGTGAAGCCGAGCCGGGTGTGCAGCTCGTGCAGCTGGGCGCGGACCTGGTCGCGCAGCCGGGCGTCGAGGTTGCTGAGCGGCTCGTCGAAGAGCACCAGGTCGGGCCGGGCGACCAGGCCGCGCGCCAGTGCGACCCGCTGCTGCTGGCCGCCGCTGAGCTGGGCCGGGTAGCGGTCGAGCAGCGCCCCGCAGTCGACGAGCTCCGCGGTCTCCTCGATCCACTGCCGCGACTGCTCGCGGGCCACGCGCCGGGCCCGCAGCGGGTAGCCGATGTTGCGGCGCACCGTCATGTGCGGCCACAGCGCGTACGACTGGAACACCATCCCGATCCGCCGTTTGTTCGGCGGCAGGTTGAGCTTCCCGCGCAGGTCCAGGACCGTCTCCTCGCCCAGCGAGATGCGCCCCTCGTCGGGCGTCTCCAGGCCGGCCAGGCAGCGCAGCGTGGTCGTCTTCCCGCAGCCGCTGGGGCCCAGGAGCACCACGAACTCGCCCGGTTCGATCTCCAGTGACAGGTCGTCCACCGCGACGGCGGGCGGCTTGCCGGCGAATCGTTTGGTCAGACCCTCGATGCGCACGTGGGACATGGCGAAAATCCTTATGTGGGGAGATCGGACCAGGCAGGCGCCCGCGTGGCGCGGGTGCCTGCCATGGCGTCCATCGCTGGACGGAGCGGGAAGGGGGTTACTGGAAGAGTGACTTCCACTTCTTCTGGTAGGCGGTGACGGCCTCGGGCGTCAGCTTGGCCGGGTCCTGCAGCCGCACCTTGTCGTTGGTGATCAGCGTGCCGGGGATGTCCGGCAGCACCGCGCCGGCGGCCAGCGCGATCAGCTCCTGGCCCTTCGCGGTGACCATGAAGTCGGCGAAGAGCTGGGCCGCGTTGGGGTGCGTGCCGCTCTTGAGCACCATGCCGTAGAAGCGGGCGCCCCAGGCGCCGGTGGGGGCCATTTTGAAGTCGACCGGCGCGCCCTTGGCCTTGGCGGGGACCAGCGACGACGGTGCCACGAAGGCGCCGGCGGCGATCTCGCCGGAGGAGAGCGCCTCGGACATAGGCAGGGCGCTGGGGTAGATGCGCGGCTTCTGGGCGGCCAGCTTCTGCACGAAGTCGGCGCCGTAGGTCTCCTCCAGCCAGAGGTAGAAGTCGACGATGGAGGCCGCGGTGGGCTCGATGACGCCGATCTTCCCGCCGGACAGGGCCGGATCGAGCAGGCCGGTGTAGTCCGTCAGGCCCTTGGCGTAGAGCTTGGTGTTCCAGCCGAAGGTGAGCACCACGGAGTTGGTCTCGAAGTAGTTGCCCGGGTGGACGTACTTCTTGATGTCGTAGGCGCCCTTGCCGGTCAGCTCCGGACCGGTCGGCGCGAGGAAGCGGCCGTCCTTGGCGTACTTCTGCACCCAAGGCAGGCTCGCGCTGACGAACATGTCGGCGATGCCCTTGCCGGTCTGGAACTCTGTCTCGATCTTGACGCTGAGGTCGCCGTCGACGCCGCGGACCGGCTCGACGTCGATGCCCGGGTACTTCTTCTCGAAGGCGGAGGCCAGAGCGTTCAGGCGGTCCAGCGCCTGGGCGGAGTAGACGGTGATCTTGCCTTCCTTCTTCGCCGCCTCGATCAGCGCGTCCACGCCCGCCGAGGCGGGCACGGCCTGGACCTGCGTCTCGCCGCCTCCGCCGCACGCGGCCAGGGACAGGCTGGTCATCAGCAGCAGGACGACGGGCAGTGCACTGGGCCGTCGCGGGTGTGCTCGCATTCTGGGCTCCTCAGATGAACCGGCTCCCAGCTGAACCGACGTGCCCCCGTGCTGACTTCTTGCTGGTTTGTGGCCGCTGGCTTAGATTTCCTGGAAGTTACCAAACTGAACTCAGTTTTAGCAAGGGAGTAACCCATGGGCGCTCAGCTGGACGGCATGACCTTCGTGATCACCGGCGCGGCACGGGGCATGGGCGCCGCCACGGCGCGGATGGCGGCCTCGCGCGGGGCCGCCGTCGTCGTGGCCGACCTCGACGACGTGGCGGGCGCCCGTACCGTCGAGGAGATCACCGAGGCCGGCGGCAGGGCCCGCTACCAGCACTGCGACGTCACCGACGCGGACCAGGTGCGCGAGCTGATGCGGGCCGCGGCCGAGGCGTTCGGCGGGATCGACGTCCTGCACAACAACGCCGGCATTCACGAGACCATGCTCGGCGTCCCGCTCTCGATCGAGGAGATGCCGCTGGAGGCGTGGGATCGGGTGATGGCGGTCAACCTGCGCGGCTCCTGGCTGTGCGCGAAGTTCGCGGTGCCGTACCTGAAGGAGAGCACGCGCGGGCCGTCGATCATCAATTGCGGCTCCACCGGCTCGTTGGTCGGCGGGGTGTCGAGCCTGGCGTACGGGGCCAGCAAGGGCGGGGTCGCGCTGCTCACCAAGAACCTGGCGGTCGAGCTGGCCAGGTATGGGATCAGGGTCAACTGCTACTGTCCGAGCGCGACGGAGACCAGGATGGTGAGCGACTACCTGGACGCGGGGGACAACCGGGACGAACGACGGCGCATGCTGACCCGCACCCAGCTCGTGGGGCGCATCGGCACCCCGGACGACATCGCGGCCCTGGTCTGCTTCCTGGCCGGCGGGGAGGCGGCGTACGTCAACGGCGTGGTCTGGCTCGTCGACGGCGGCTCGCTCGCCTGGCGCGGCACGGTCGACACCCTCGGACTGGACACGGTCTGATCATTTCGCGGTATGAACCAACCTCAGTTCAGTAGACTACGACGCGATCATTCCGAGAGGAGGAGGCGTGGCGGGGAAGTCTATCGCTGACATGGACGCGGGACCGCGGTCCAAGCGCGGCGCCATCCTGGAGGCCGCCGTCGGCTACTTCGGAGAGTTCGGCTACGAGGCCACCAAATGGTCGGCCGTGGCCGACCGGGTGGGCATCAGCCAGACGTCGCTCTATCACTATTTCGAGTCGAAGGCGCACTGCCTGCTGACCATCATGCACCACGAGCTGCACCGCTCACATGAGCACTTCCTGGAGGCCGCGGCCGGCGTCGACCCGGCGGAGGGGCTGCGGGCCGCGCTGTCCGGCGCCTTCGACGTCACCCAGCAGGAGGTGCTGCAGATGCGCATCCTGCAGAACCACATCGGCCTGCTGGAGACCCCGCGCAGCTCCAAGCGCGAGGAGGAGGCCCGGCAGGCGGCCCGCGTCCTCGTCCACAACATAGAGGTGGCGTGGACCGGATTGCTGGAGCGCGGGATGGAGGCCGGGGTGTTTCCCCGGCGCGACCCGCACACCCTCGCCCAGGCCGTGCTGGGGCTGCTGGTCAGTGTCTGGCGGTGGTACCGCTGGGGCGGACGGCTCACCCTCAACGAGGTGCGCGACTTCTACGTTGGGTGCGCGCTGCGCATGGTCGAGAGCTAATGGAGAACTAACGGCTGGAGGTCCGCTGCGATGCGACTGACCGACTGCTACGCCTGTCTGGACGGGCCGGACCCGGAGAGCGGGCTCAAGCTCGTCGCCCCGGACATCCGCTTCCTGATCACGCTGCCGGACCGGCGCATCGCCGGTGAGGGCCGCGACGAGCTCGCCGGCTACATCCTCGGTCGCAACGGGCTCCGGGTCCGGCGCCGTCGAGTTCGCGCTCGGTGAGGTGATCCGGTGGCGAAGGGTAGAACGCCGTGTACGACCTCGTCCTGCTCGCCTCCGGCCCGCCGGAGTGGAGCCATGAGCGGTTCATCACCTGGTGGCGCGGCGAGCACGCCGACCTGACCCGCCTGCTGCCTGGGCTGCGGCGCTGGCGGCACGTCGCCATCGACCGGGCCCTCGAACCCCAGCCAGTGAGACCCAGCCGGTGAGCCCTGACGAGGGCTCACCGGCTGTCGCCGTCTCAGCCGGCGGCGTCGATCCGTACCAGCGTCTTGCCGATGTTGTCGCCGCGCATCAGCCCGGCCAGCGCCACCGGCGCCCGCTCCAGGCCCTCGATGACCGTTTCCCGGTAGCGGAGGCGGCCCTCCCGGATCCACGCCCCCACCTCCCGCGTCATCTCGGGCAGCAGGTGGGCGTTGCTGCTGGCGCGGAAGCCGCGGATCGTCAGGTCGTTCGTCACCGCCAGCATGAGGTTGGACGGCCCCGGCGGCGGTTCGGGGGCGTCGTACTCGGAGATCATGCCGCAGATCGCCACGCGGCCCCCCTTGCGCAGCGCGCCGAGCGCGGCCTGCAGGTGGTCGCCGCCCACGTTGTCGAAGTAGACGTCGATGCCGTCGGGTGCCGCCTCGCGCAGCGACTCCGGGATGGAGCCGGCCCGGTAGTCGAACGCGGCGTCCAGGCCCAGCTCGTCCAGGAGGTAGCGCACCTTCTCAGCGGAGCCCGCGCTGCCGATGACGCGGTGCCCGCGGATCTTCGCCATCTGCGCCACGAGGGCGCCGACGCAGCCCGCCGCCGCAGAGACCCACACGACGTCACCCTCCCGCAGAGCGGCGATGTGGAAGAGCCCGGCGTACGCGGTGAGCCCGTTGGCGCCCAGCACACTGAGGTAGGCCTGCGCGGGCACGCCCTCGACGTCGAGCCTGGTGAGCGTGCCCACGCCGCCCAGAGCCTGGCCGCCAGCCTCGACGAGCGAGTAGTCGCGCCACCCGGAGGCGTGCCAGACGGTGTCACCCGGTGCGAACCCGTCGACGCGCGACGCGACGACCTCGCCGACCGTCATGATGCCGTCCATCGGCGCGCCGAGCGGGAAGGCCGGGAAGTAGCCCGGCGGCGACTTCTCCCTGAGTCGCAGCCGCAGTGCGGCGTCGGCGGAGGTCCACGTGTTGCGGACGAGCACCTCGCCCGGCCGCGGATCCCGCACGGGGACCTCGACGACGCGGAAGTCCGACGGACGGACCTCGCCGCGCGGGTACGCGACCGGCTGGACCTCATGGCCGATCATGGCCGCACGCCTTCGCGTGCCGCCCCGGCTGGCGGCAACTCGGTGGTCCTGCCGCACCTCTGGCCAGAGTTTTTCATGAACTGAATTCGTATCATGCGGTGTTCGGCCCGTCCATATCTGGTGGTCCGAGTGTGGAGCGGTGTACGTGGCGAGCGAGGCATACGTGCGGCCAAAGTTCTTGAATTGAAGTAGGTTTGATTTGCCTGGACTTCGGATAGCTTCACGGTCGTGAAGGCGACACCATGGAAGACCAGCGCTACGATCGTCGGCCTCGGGATCACCGAGATGGGCAAGATCTACGGCCGGAGCGCCGCCGACTTCGCCGCCGAGGCGATCGCGATCGCGCTCGCCGACGCAGGTCTGGACAAGACCGACATCGACGGCCTGCTGGTCAACGGCAACGGCAACGTCGACATGGAGCCGCGCCTGCAGATGACGCTCGGCTTCCAGGATCTCGCGATGCTCAACGTGATGAGCGCGGCGGGTTCGACCTCCGGAGCGATGGTGCAGTACGCCGCGCTCGCCCTCGATGCGGGCATCGTCTCCCACGTGGTGCTCGTCTACGCCGACGCGCCGCTGCGGCAGGATGTGGGCGCCGCCGCGGCCTACGCCCGCCGAGGCGCCTGGAACGGCATGAACGGCCTTCGCGCCGCGTACGGAGAGTTCGGCGGCAATCCGCCGTACGCGCTGGCCGCCCGCAGGCACATGCACGAGTACGGCACGACGAGCCGGCAACTGGGCGCGATCGCCGTCGCGCAGCGCGAGTGGGCGCGGCTGAATCCGCGCGCGCAGATGACCAAGCCGATGACTATCGACGACCACCAGAGCTCCCGGATGGTCGTCGACCCCTTCCACCTGTTCGACTGCTGTCTCGTCTCCAACGGGGCGGTCGCGGTAGTCATGACCACGGCCGACCGCGCGAGGCATCTCCGTCAGCCGCCCGTCCACCTGCTCGCCGCCACGCAGGCCGCGCCCGGAGACAACCAGCGGGCCGGCCGCGATCCGGGGATCGACACGGGCGCCCGGCGGGCCGGTGAGACCGCGTTCGCGATGGCCGGCATCACGCGCGACGACGTCGACGTCCTGCAGCTGTACGACTGCTACACCTACACCGTGCTCGTCACGCTGGAGGACTACGGATTCTGCGCCAAGGGCGAGGGCGGCGCTTTCGTCGAGGACGGCAGGCTCGGCCCCGCCGGCTCCTTGCCCACCAACACCGGCGGCGGGCAGCTGTCCGGTTACTACATGTGGGGCTTCACACCGCTCTCGGAGGCGGTGATCCAGGCGCGGGGCCAGGCGGGCGAGCGGCAGGTCGGCAGGAACGACATCGTGCTCGCGAGCGGTAACGGCGGCGTTCTCAACTACCACTCGACGACGATCTGGAGCAAACATGCCGCCTGAAGCCGCCGCACAACGGCCGATACCCGTGCCTGACGAGGCCAGCGCCCCCTTCTTCGAGGGGGCCGCCAGGGGCGAGCTGATGCTCCAGCGCTGTGGCTCGTGCGGAGCTTTCATGTGGCCGGTCAAGCCGCGCTGCGTGGAGTGCTTCTCGGGCGAGGTGCGGTGGGAGCCCGCGAGTGGCCGGGCTTGCCTCTACAGCTTCGTCGTGGTGCACCAACGCTATCCGGGCTTCGAGGAGTCGTACGTCGTCGCCACCGTGGAAACCCCCGAAGGGGTCCGCTTCAACACCAGCGTCGTCGGCGCCGCTCCCGGCGAGCTGAAGATCGGGATGCCGCTCGAGGTCGTGTTCGAGCCCGTCTCGGCCGACGTCGTCGTGCCGAAGTTCAGGAGGGCAGCATGAGCTACGAGTTCGTACGGTACGAAAAGCGCGGTCGCGTCGCGTACATCACCCTCAACCGCCCCGAGGTGATGAACGCGCTCCACCTGGAGGCGCACCTGGAGCTCAAGGAGATCTGGGAGGACTTCCGCGACGACCCCGAGGTCTGGGTCGCGATCCTGACAGGCGCCGGCGAGCGGGCGTTCTCGGCGGGCAACGATCTCAAGGCGACGGCGCAGCGCACGGCCGCCGGGGGCGAGGTCCAGGGCAACGCGCGACCGCCGTTCGGCCGGATCACGCGCGACTTCGACTGCCCGAAGCCGATGATCGCCGCGGTGAACGGCGTCGCCGTCGGCGGCGGCTTCGAGATGGCCCTCGCCTGCGACATCGTCATCGCGGCCGACCACGCGCGGTTCGGGCTGCCGGAGCCGCGGGTCGGGCTGTTCGCGGGCGCGGGCGGCATCCACCGGCTGGCGCGGCAGGTGCCGTTCAAACACGCGATGGGGCTGCTGATGACCGGCCGCATCATCAAGGCGGAGGAGGCGCACCGGATCGGGGTCGTCAACGAGGTGGTGCCGATCGCGGAGCTGATGGCGACCGCCGAACGCTGGGCCGCCGAGATCCTCCAATGCTCTCCGCTCTCGGTACGGCTGACGAAGGAGGCCGCCTTCGACGGTCTCCTGCACAGCGTCGACGACGCGTTCGAGCGCGATCACACCCGCCGCGAGACCCTCCTGGCGTCGGCCGACTATGTCGAGGGCCCCAAAGCGTTCACCGAGAAGAGAAAGCCGCAGTGGACGGGCCAGTAGGGGAGAGCGCGCCCGGCGCCTCGCGTGACGTCTCCGCACGTGACGTCTCCGCGCGCCTTCGTGCGCTGCTGTCGCCGAAGAGCGTGGCCCTCGTCGGCGCCTCCGACCGGCTGGGCTGGTCCACCGGCTCGTTCGCCAACTTCGCGCGGCTCGGCTTCGAGGGCTCCCTCCACCTGGTCAACCGCAACGGCGGTGAGGTGCACGGCCGCCCATCCGTCACGAGCTGCACCGAGATCGGCGAGCCCGTCGACCTGGCTCTCATGCTCGTCGGCGCGAACGCGCTGCCGGTGGCGTTGGCCGACGCCGCGGCGGCCGGCATCCGCTCGGTGGTCGTGCTCGCCGCCGGATTCGGTGAGACGGGCCACGAGGGCGTACGCGCCCAGCAGGAGCTGGCCGAGCGCTGCCGCGAGCTCGGCCTCATGTGTGTCGGCCCCAACTGCCTCGGGTTCGTCAACGTCGTGGACCGGGCGCCCGCCTGGTCGGGGCCGATGCCTTCAGTGGCTCCCGGCGGCGTCGCGGTGGTGTCCCAGAGCGGAGCGACGGCCTACACGATCGCGTCGTTCGCCGCCAGGCAGAACATCGGGCTCAGCCACGTGATCTCGACCGGCAACGAGGCCATGGTCGACACGGTCGACATGGCCGCGGCCGTGCTCGAGGACGACCGCGTGCGCTCGGTGGCCATGTTCATGGAGTCGATCCGCGACGTCGGGAGCCTCCGGCGGCTGGCCGCGCGGGCGGCAGAGCTCCGCAAGCCGATCGTGGTGATGAAGGTCGGCACGAGCGCCCTCGCCGCCGAGATCGCGCTCACCCACACGGGCGCGCTGGTCGGTGACGACCGGCTCGTGGACGCGGCGCTGCGGCAGTTCGGCGTCGTCCGCGTGGGGTCGTTGGAGCAGCTGGCGATCACGGCGGGGCTGCTCGCGCGTACCGGACCGCTGGTGCCCGGCGGGCTGGGCGTCGTGTCGATCTCCGGGGGCGCCTGCGACATCATCGCCGACCGGGCCGAAATCGCCGGGGTGCCGCTGGAGCCGCTCGCCGAGGAGACGCAGGAGCGCCTGTCGCGGTTACTCCCTTCCTACGGCGCACTGCGCAATCCGCTCGACATCACGGGCGCCGCGTCGGAGAACCCCCAGCTCTTCGCCGATGCCCTCGCCGTGTTCGCCGACGATCCCTCCGTGGCGCTGCTCGCCGCCGTCTACGTCCTGCCGACGGAGCAGCGCTCCGAACGCATCAGGCACAAGGTCGAGATGATCGCGAAGGGGCTGCGCGCCGCCGGAGGCCGTGGCGTCCTCATGGACCAGACCTTCGACACGATCAGCCCGCACACCGCGGCCGAGCTGGAGCGGATGGGGGTTCCCCACGCCCTCACCGGTCTGCGCGACTCCATCGACGCGATCGGCGCGGCCATGCGCTGGTCGGCCTGGCTACGCCGACGACGCATGGCGACGCAAGCCGAGACCGGCCCGCAGGCCGACGGCCATGACGGCCCGTCACGAGAGGAAATCGGCGGCACGTGGCCATCGGCAGTGGCCGGCCCGCCCCCGGAGGCGGGCGATGGCCCGTGGTCGGAGGCGCGGGGGCTCGGGCTGCTCGCCGAGCACGGAATCCCCGTCGTCCCGTGGCGGGCGGCGGCCACCCGGGAGGAGGCCGTCGCGGCGGCTCGCGAGCTCGGGTATCCCGTCGTGCTCAAGGTCGTGTCGCCGCAGATCCTGCACAAGAGCGACATCGGTGGCGTCGCCCTGGGTCTGCGCACGGACGCGGAGGTGGGCCAGGCGTTCGACCGGGTGACCGCCGCGGGCGCGCGCGTGGCCGGCGCGCACGTCGAAGGGGCTCTGGTCGCGCCGATGCGCGCCGGCGGGCTGGAGCTGATCGTCGGACTGGTTCGCGACGCGCACTGGGGGCCGACGCTGGCGGTCGGGTTCGGTGGCGTGTGGGTGCACGTCGCCGACGACACCAGCCTGCGGCTGCTGCCGGTGGACGAGAGCGACGTACGTGACATGCTGGGCGAGCTTCGCGGCAAGGCGCTGCTCGAAGGCGTTCGCGGGTCCGCGCCCGTCGACCTCGACGGGCTGGTGCGGGTGATCGTCGACTTCGCCCGGATGGCCGGACGGCTCGGGCCCGGGCTGGCGTCGATCGAGATCAACCCGCTCAGGGTCGACGGCGCCGAGATCGAGGCGCTCGACGCCGCCGTCCTCTGGCTATGAGAGACGGCCTACTGGTCGAAGACGAGCACGGGCTTGATCGTTTCGCCGGACTCGGCGTCGCGCACGGCCTGTTCGACGTCCTCGAAGGGGTACGTACGGATGAGCTTCTCCACGGGGAGCAGGCCGCGCGCGTGCAGGTCCAGGAGCTTGGGGACGAACTCGTGCGGGTCGGCGTCACCCTCGATGCTCCGGCGCAGGGACCTGCCGCCGGAGAGCCGTTCCATACCGAACGTGAACGGCGGCGTGTCGACGCCGAGCGCGACGCACGTGCCCCGCGTCGCGAGGCAGTCGAGCGCCTGGAACAGGACGTCGACGATCGCGGTCGTCTCGATCGAACCCGTCGCCCCGCCGCCGGTGTGGTCGCGAACGGCCTCGACCACGTTCTCGGCCTTCGGATCGATCGTGGCGGAGGCGCCCAGCTCGACCGCCAGCCGACGGCGGCTCTCCACCGGGTCCACCACGATCGTCGAGACGCCGAGCGCCCGCGCCGCCATGACCGCCGAAAGCCCCACCCCTCCGGCTCCGAACACGACGAGCGAGGAGCGCTCGTCGAGGTCGAGCACGTTCATGACGGTGCCCGCCCCCGTCTGCACGCCGCACCCGAACGGCGCGACCACGCTGGGGTCGACGTCCGGGCCGACCACCACCGCATTGTCCTCGTAGGCGAGCGCGTACGTGGCGAAGCTCGACTGTCCGAAGAAGGAGCCGTACACGGCCCGGCCGCCTGCCCGCAGGGTCGTCGAGCCGTCCGGCCGGACCCCGCTCGCGTTCAGCGCGCCGAACCGGCGGCAGTAGTACGGATGGCCGGCGGCGCATTCGGGACACGCGCGGCAGCTCCGGTAGCTCAGCACCACGGTGTCACCCGGCCGGACCCTCGTGACGCCGCAGCCCACCCGCTCGACGATGCCGGCGCCCTCATGCCCGAAAACCACGGGAGAGCGTTTCTCGTTGCCCGGGATGCGCGGCCAGACCCGTCGCATGCTCAGGTCGGTGTGGCAGACGCCACAGGCGGCCAGCCTTACCAGGATCTCGTCCGCCCGAGGCTCGTCCAGCTCGACGTCCTCGACGGTGAAGCCGGGCTCGCCGGCGTGCGCGATGATGGCTCTGGCGTCGATCACGGCCTCCTGGTGACGGGACAAAACCCTAAAAGCCTGCCGACTTTTAGGACATTGTATTAGGAGTCGTACATGGGTGCCGAGCAGGTCGTACGTGATTTTCTTTACGTGGACGGCGAGTGGGTCGAGCCGGAGAAGGGCCGTACCACTGATGTGATCTGTCCCTTCACCGAAGAGCCGATCGGCCGCGCGGCGCTCGCCGGGCCCTCCGACGTCGATCGCGCGGTACGCGCCGCGCGCGCCGCGTTCGACCACGGCCCGTGGCGGCACACCACGCCCCCCGAGCGCGCCGAGGTCCTGCGCCGTGCCGGCCGCGGGATCGAGGCCCGCTCGGAGGAGTTCACGCGGCTGGCGGCCCTGGAGGTCGGATCCCCGATCCGGGACGCGGCGCAGCAGGTCGCAGCGGCGAAGATCTTCCTCGACTGGCATGCAGGCCAGGCCGAGACCTACCCCTGGGAGGAGGACCGGCCGGGCCGCGCCACCACCCACCCTGACCACGCACGTGAGACCGGCACACTAAGGGGCCATTGAGTGAGGCTCCTCAGTGTCCCGCCGTCGGCAGGCCGGTCAGCTCCAGGCGGCGGTCGGTCCGCAACTGGATCTCGCCGTACGGCTCATGTTCGAGTGGAAGAGCGGAGTCAGGCCGCGCCGGTCAGCGTCGATGAGCACGTCCTGCCACTCCGCCAGGACGATGGCTGACCTTTATGCATCACTGAGGCACCCACCGAACCATTCCTCGTCGGCGAACGTCTTGGAGTTATGTCGCTCGACTTTCCTGTGGGCCCGCGGCGGCGGGAGTTCCTTGCCCTGGCCCTGCTCGCCATATCCGCGTCCGCTTGTGGCGGATCGGAGGACACCGTACTGATGGCTCAAGGGGTCAGCCGGGAGGTGCCGGTGGACCCTCCCCTCGCCGAGGTGGTGCGCGGACTGACCGCCTTCGGTCACAGCGTGTACGCAGCGGCGGTCGAGCCGGGCAAGAACATGGTGCTCTCCCCGCTCAGCATCGCCTACGCGCTCGGCATGGCGAGGGCTGGAGCGGCCGGGGCCACCGCGGCGGCGCTGGACAAGGCGTGCGGCTTCCCCGCGGCGGGGCCGCACACCGCGTTCAACGCCCTTACGAGGAAGATCGTCACGGTTGCGGGCGTGCCGCCGGAGCCCACCTCAGGAGGCGAGAGGGACGCCCAGAACAGCGAGCCCGCCGACCCCGTGGTCGGCATCGCCAACGGGCTGTTCGCGCAGCAGGGCTTGTCGGTCAAGCAGCCGTTCCTGCGCACCCTGGCCGCGCAGTACGGCACGGGCGTGCGTACCGTCGACTTCCGTGAGAACGCCACCGCCGTCATCGACGCCTGGGTCGAGGAGCAGACCGCGGGGCGCATCAAGAAGCTGTTCGACCAACTGGACGAGGCGACACGGTTGGTCATCGCGAACGCCGTCTACCTCAAGGCGGACTGGGAGCATTCGTTCGCCGAGGGTCCCCACGAGGAGAACGCCGCGTTCACGCGCGAGGACGGCTCCACCGTGCGCACGAAGCTGATGCGGCAGACGGGGGAGTTCCGGTACGCCTCAAGGGCGGGCTGGCAGGCTGTCGAACTGCCGTACGCGAAGAGCGACCTGGCGATGTGGGTGCTGCTGCCCGCGCGGGGCGGCTCGCCGGGGGAGCTGATGAAGCCCGGCAGGCTGGCCCAGGTGGCCGCGGGCCTGAAGCCGACGGCGGTCACGGTCAGCCTGCCGGGCTGGGACTTCGCCACCGACCTCGACCTGGAGGAGCCGCTGCGCGCGCTCGGGCTGGGCGTACTGTTCGACGGCGCCGACTTCTCCGGCATCGCGGACGACCTTTTCCTCGGCCAGGCAGTGCACCGGGCCAACATCTCGGTGGACGAATGGGGCACCGAGGCCGCAGCGGTAACAGGGCTGGCGTTCCCGACGTCCGGCCTGGCGGGCACGGTGACCGAGTTCCGCGCTGACCACGCCTTCGCCTTCGCCATCATGCACCGTTCGACGTCCACCCCTTTGTTCATCGGTCACGTCAGCGACCCCACCGCTTCCGCGTGACACGCTCTCGCCCCATTCGGGGACACCTCATGACCACGCCGACGCGTACCTGACGGACCTGCGCCTCCCCGCCCCGGCACCCCCTGCCGCCCCGCGACCACGTCGTGACGTAGCACCGCGGCGACACCATGGGCAGCCGGGTGAACCGGCATCGGATCGCGAACTCGCAGGAGGAGCGGCAGGCGGTCTCCGGGCCGGACCGGGCCAGGGTCCGGGAATTGGAGCGGGAGAACGCCGAGCTGCGCGAGAAGTTGATCTTCCTGAAAAGGGCGGCGCGCCGCGGCGAGCACTGCTCGGCCGAGCTGGTTCGCGCCCTGATGCGCGAGCAGGGCTTGGTCCCGGCCCAGGTCCTGGCGTTCCGGCCGGCCACCACCGCGCGGGGCGACTATCGTGGCATCCCCGACCTGGTGGGCCCGCGACTTCACCGCCGCCTGGCCGGGCATCAAGCTGGTCGGCGACATCACCTATATCCCGGTGCGGGGTCCGTTACAAGATCGCGACAACGACGAGAAGCAGGCCGGGATCCTCCCGCCGAGCGTCAGCTTTCTGTCCGGCGTGCCATCAACTTCTGTTCCCGCGGTTCCGTACAAGCTGGTAGCGGCCTCGGGATTGGGCCT
The DNA here is from genome assembly GCF_043197155.1 of Nonomuraea sp. NPDC049269. Classification (NCBI taxonomy): domain Bacteria; kingdom Bacillati; phylum Actinomycetota; class Actinomycetes; order Streptosporangiales; family Streptosporangiaceae; genus Nonomuraea; species Nonomuraea sp. NPDC049269. The sequence continues at coordinate 152,223 of NZ_JBICSO010000010.1, read as the reverse complement.
TCCGCTAACACCAGACGACGCTGTCGAGAAAGGCCTCAATGGTCGTCGTCACCTGACCGAGCACCTCGGCGGATCTGTGCAGCGGCCCCGGCACCTTCATGCCATGATCGGCGCCGGCGACCTCAAGGACGTGCGGCGTCGACTCCCGCGCCAACGCACCATCCCAGAAGTCGTCCGCGGTGCCGCCGACGAGCGTCCTCGTCGTTCGTCTTGCTCTGCGGATGAAGGCGGGGAGGCCGGAGTTGGCGCTGACTGTGGTGAAGGATCTGCGGTGCCCCGGCCACTGCGGACGAGCTGGCAGCGTTCGAAACCGACGTGTTGGCCGGGTTCGTGCTCGCCCGTGCGGCCGCCGGACTGTCGGACGCGACGATCAGCTCTGATGGGATCAGGACAGCGACGTAGGCCTGCGGGCTCGGGCCGCCGCGGCAACCATCAGGGGCCACGTCCTACCACAGGACATTCGCGAAGCTGAGGCTGACCGCGGTTACACGCTTGCCGGGCTTTCGGAGTCGTAGTCGTGGTTGCCGTGGTCGGCAAGCGCATCGAGGAACTGCAGGTTGCCTCCGAGCCGACGCAGTCGAGTAGGTCACGGTGTGGGATATCGTCAACTGCGTGTTTGTATCGCCTGGTCAAGAGGTCACGCATCGCTTCCTCGCCGGGCGCTTCCTGTCGTCTGTGGAGCTTCCATCGGCTGGCAACTGCAGCGGTCAGCATGTAGATGCGCATGTCGATGAGGTCGTCTGCGAACGCTGACAGCGGCATTTCCGGGGATTCTGCAGTCTCGGGTTTGGAGGCGCTCGAGGCGGTCTCAGCCCATCACGGCAACAATTACCTGCCGCTGCTGGACCAGCACTATCGCTCGCACCGCTCAACGTTGTTCACCCTGGTGGAGTCGATCGACCTGGAGTCGGCCAACGCCGAGCGCAGCGTTCTGGACGCAGTGGAGTACGTGACGGCCCAGAGCCGCCCCCGACAATCGGCCACTTTGAGCGGGAGCTCATCCGCCGTTACGGGCCAGCAGGGCGAGCCGCATGGCTTTGACCGCTCCGCTCTGAAACCCCTGACGCCGCTCGACCAGCACCACGGGAATCGAGGAGGAGGCGGCGGCGACGTCCAGGACGCGTAGCCAGCCCGCGTTCAGTTCCCGCTCGACGGCGCTGCGCGGCACCATGGCCAGCCCGAACCCCGCTTCCACCAGGCTGATCTGAGCGGTCAGGCTGTCGATCGGCACGATCTCGGTCGTGTCGGCCGCTTCCTGTCCCAGCAGTGCGCGAAGGGCGTTGGCATAGGGTTCGCGCGTCTCACCGGTGCGTGGCGGAAAGGTGATCCAGGGATGTGCCGCCAGTTCGTCGCGGGTCGGGTGCCGTGAGGCGGCCAGTGGGTGCTCGGGTGCGGCGATGGGCACCAATTCCTCGTCGTAGGTCCGCGTGGAGAGCAGGTCGGGATGGTTGTCGTCGTCGTACCGCAGCCCCAGTGCGACCTCGCCGCGGCGGACTAGGTCGCTGACGCCGTCGCTGGTCGCTGTGCGGATCCGCAGCCGCACGCCCGGGTGTGCGCGCTGGTAGTCACGCAGGCGCCTGGTCAGGCCCGTTCCGGCTAGCGTGCCGACGAAGGCGAGCGCCAGTTCTCCGGTGTGTCCGTGGTGCAGTTCGCGGACCGCGTCGAGGCTGTCGCGCATCAGGGTGACGAGCGTCTCGGCGTACGGCAGGAACGCCCGCCCGCCCTCGCTGAGCATCACGCCCCGGCCGACCCGTTCGAAGAGCGGGGCGCCCAGTTCCTGTTCGAGCAGGCGGATTCGGCGGCTGATCGCGGGCTGGGAGACGTGCAGCGCCTCGGAGGCCCGGGTGAATCCGCCCTGCCGGGCGATGGCCAGGAAGGCCGTGATTTGATCCACTTCCATACACATCAATTTAACTGATGATATGCCTTAAATAGATGCATTGGACACATATTGCCTGCTCTTCCTATGTTGACCGTGTGCCGAAGATACTCAGCATCCGCGATCTGTTCCTCCTGGACCCCGCGATCACCCATCTGAACCATGGAGCCTTCGGCGCCTGCCCTCGACCGGTTTTCGAGATATATCAGGCCTGGCAGCGCGAACTCGAACGCTCGCCCAGCCTGATGTTTGACACGCGGCTGGCCGACAGCCTCGCCCATGTCCGTATCCTGCTCGGCGCCTACCTCGGCGCCCAGGCCGACGATCTCGCCCTGGTGCTCAACGCCACTGTGGCGATGAGTACGGTGCTGCGATCCCTGCGCCTGTCACCCGGCGACGACATTCTCACGACCGAACACGAGTACGGAGCCGTGGAGAAGGCCCTGGACTTCATCGCCGCGCGAAGCGGCGCGCGGATCGTGCGGGCCCCGGGCACTTGCGCGTCTGAGATCTGGTCTCACGCCTCCGAACGCACCAAGGCTCTCGTCTTGAGTCACATCACCTCGCCCACGGCGCTGCTGATGCCGGTGGAGGAGCTGTGCCGCCTGTCTCGCCAGGCCGGCGTCTTGTCCGTCGTCGACGGCGCCCACGCGCCCGGCCATCTCGCTCTCGACCTGGACGCCGTCGGCGCCGACGTCTACATCGGCAACTGCCACAAGTGGCTGTGCGCCCCCAAGGCCGCGGCCTTTATGCAGGTGCGTCCCGAGATCCAGCCCACCCTGGAGCCGCTCGCCCCGGGCTGGGGGACCGGCGAGGACGATCCGCCCTACGAGCCGAGCCAGGACTGGCGCAGCGCCCGCGACCCGTCCGCGTACCTCTCCATCCCTGCCGCCATCTCGTTCGTCAGCGTCCACGCCCGCAACCTCGAATGCCGGGACCTGCTGCTCACCGCCCGCGGCCTCATGGCCGCAGCCGGGTTCGAGCCGTTCGCCGAGCCGCAACCCCTCCAGATGGCCTATTTCCGCGTCCCCGCATGCGACGCGGCGGCCACCACGGCCCGGCTGCGTGCCGAATTCGCCATCGACGCACCTGTCCGCATGTGGAAGAAGCAGTCGTTGATCCGGGTGTCAGTCGCGCCCTACAACGACCTGCACGACATCGAGCGCCTTGTCCGAGCCCTGACCACGATCTTCGCACCCCCCGGGAAAGCACTGTGAAACTACGCCGCGACGTCCGGCTCGTCGGACTCCTGTTCACCTCAGTCGGTGCCATCATCGGCTCAGGATGGCTCTTCGGCGCCCAGAGCGCCGCCAACACCGCCGGCCCCGCCTCCATCCTGTCCTGGATCATCGGCGGTTTCATGATCATGACCATCGCCCTGGTCTATGCGGAACTGGGCACCATGTTGCCCCTCTCTGGAGGAGTGACCCGCTTCCCGCACTACGCGTTCGGATCCTTCGCCAGTTACGGCTTCGGCTGGATTCTCTGGATCACGTGTGGATCGGCGGCCGCCATCGAAGTCGAAGCGGCCATTCAGTACAGCTCCGTGCACTTCACCTTCCTCATGCACGAGGTGGACGGTGTGGCGGTCCTCACCTTCCCCACCGGGTTCGCGGTCGCCGTCGTGCTCATGGCCCTGCTCACCGTCGTCAACCTCTACGGCGTCAAATGGTTCGCCCGCGCCAACAACCTGCTCGTCTGGTGGAAGATCGCCGTCATCGTGGCCGTCATCGTGGCGTTCGCCTTCACCGCCTTCCACAGCGCCAACTTCACCCTGCCGGCGGCCGGGGGCTTTGCTCCTTTCGGGATCGAGGGCATTCTGTCCGCCATCGCCACCTCAGGCGTTGTCTTCTCCTATCTCGGTTTCAGGCAGGGCATCGAACTCGCCGGGGAGACCGACAACCCCCGCCGCAACGTCCCCATCGCCGTCGTCGGATCGGTGCTCCTGACCGGAGCCCTGTACATCCTGCTGCAGATCGTCTTCATCGGCGCTCTGTCACCGGAGTCCCTCGCGGGCGGCTGGGGAGACATCGCGCTCGCCTCCGGCTCCGCCACCGGCATCTTCGGCCCTCTGGCCGCCCTGGCCACCATCCTCGGGCTCAACTGGCTCGCCGTGGTCCTCTACGTCGACGCCGTCGTCTCACCCGCCGACAGCGGTCTGATCTACACGGTCAGCACGTCTCGCGTCATGTACGCGATGGGGCGCAACAAGAACGCGCCTTCCGGGCTCGCCCGTCTCGACAAGCGTGGCACCCCGTACATCAGCCTCATCCTGACCTTTTTCGTCGGGGTCGTCTTCTTCCTTCCGTTCCCCGGCTGGCAGTCGCTCGTCGGGTTCGTCACGGCCGCGACGGTCCTGTCCCTGGGCTCCGGCGCGCTGGCCCTGGCCGCCCTGCGGCGCTCTCTGCCCGAGCACCCCCGGCCTTTCAAGCTCCCGGGCAAGGATGTCATCCCCTTCCTCGCCTTCTTCTCCTCGAACCTGATCATTTTCTGGACCGGCTGGGAGACGTACTGGAAGCTGTGCGTCGCGGTCCTTCTCGGCTACATCGTCTTCTTCGCCACCCAGCCCTTCATCAAGGACGGTCCCGCCATGGAACTGCGCGCGTCGTCGTGGTTCCTTCCCTGGCTCGGCGGCCTGGCCCTGATCAGCTTTATGGAAGAGAGCCTCGGCTTCGCGTGGGGATCCGTGGCCATCGGGGTCTGGAGCCTCATCGTCTACGGATGGGCCGTCCGGACCAGACTCTCCGACGGCAAGGTGTCCGAACTGCTCGACTCGGGATTCGTCGGAGAGGAGGAGACCCTGGAGCCCGTGCCCGCCGCGACCGCCCAGCACTGACACACCGCCTCCAAAAGGGAGATCATCGCTATGGATCTGTTCGACCGCATCGAACAGCACGCCACCGAGCAAGTCGCCATCGGCGCCGACCCCGCCAGCGGGCTCCGCTCGATCATCGTCATCGACGACACCACCCTCGGCCCGGCCCTGGGCGGAGTACGTATGTGGCCGTACGCCGACGAAGATGAGGCCATCGCCGACGGCCTGCGCCTGGCGCAGGCCATGACGCTCAAGGCCGCGGCCGCCGGGCTCAACCTCGGCGGCGGCGCGAGCCTCATCATCGCGGACCCCGCGCACGACAAGAGCGAGGCCCTGCTGCGCGCCCATGGCCGGTACATCGCCACGCTCGGCGGACGGTTCATCCCGGTCAACGACGTCGGCACCACCCAGGCCGACATCGAGGTCATCGGCTGTGAGACCGCTCCCGTCTGCGACAGGGGCGACCCGTCCCCGTACACCGCGCTGGGGGTGCTCGAATCCATCCGCGCCGGGCTGCGGGCCACGCACGGCTCCGGCGACCTGGCCGGCGTGAAGGTCGCGATCCAGGGGACGGGAAACGTCGGCTCCCACCTGGTCCGCCTGCTGCGCGCCGAGTCGGCCGAGACGATCGTCGCGGACCTGGTCGCCGAGCGGGCGCACGAGGTCGCCGACCGGTACGGAGCGAAGGTGGTGCCCGCGGGAGAGATCATCTCCTCCGACTGCGACGTGCTGGCGCCGTGCGCGCTGGGAGAGGTGGTGACGGAAAAGACGCTCCCGCGGCTGCGGTGCCGAGTTATCGCCGGGGGCGCCAACAACGTCCTCGCCGCTCCCGCCCTGGCCGGCGCCCTGGCCCGTGACGGCATCCGGTACGCCCCGGACTTCCTCGCCAGCGCCGGTGGGCTGATCTACCTGGAGGAACAACTCCTCGGTCACGATGACCAGCGGGCGACGGCCAGGGTCCGGCGCGTGGGGAACATTGTCGCGGAGGTCTTCGAACGGGCCAGGCGCGAGGAGATCACAACGGTCGAGGCGGCTACGGCCCTGGCACTGGCCCGGCTCGCGGCCCGCCGCAGCCACCCGCCCTACCTCGGCTGCGGCCTACACGGAATGGGTTAGGTCAGTCAACGGCGCGGCGACAGTACTCGCGCAGCCGCGCGATCATCTCCGACGCGGTCGTCTCGCGCACCACCGGCCCCGACTCGGCGCTCTGCCCTGCCTGGTCATCGGGCTGCGCAGGCTGTTCCTGCTGGGTCATCGGGGTGTCCAGCGCCGCCCGCAGCGCCAACACCTAACCGGCAATCAATCACAAACTTCGCACTTCAGGCGCCCTCTTAGATTTCGAGCAAAAGGTCTTTGCAACAGGCCCGGCCTCGGGGGGCGTCTTGTAGGTGTGGAGTTCGAGAATTTCGTCCGGGCGCGCGGGTCCGCCCTACTCAGATACGGCCACTTGCTGACCGGCAACGCCGACGACGCCGCCGACCTGGTACAGGAGGCACTGCTCAAGCTGAGCGACAGCTGGCGCAGAGTCCGCAACAAGGACGATCCAGAATCGTACGTACGTACGATCATGGCCCGGCAGCACATCAGCTGGTGGCGCAGGCGGCGCAGGGAGCACCTGACGGACGACGTACCAGAAGGCTCCTACACCGACAGCCACTCCTACGGCGAGCTGTGGAAGGAACTGGCCACGCTGCCGCGCAAGCAGCGTGCCGTCCTGGTGCTGCGCTACTACGAGGACCTGTCGGATCAGGACATAGCCAAAATCCTGGGGATCTCCCGGGGAACCGTGCGCAGCCAGGCGTTCCGGGCGCTCAACACGCTGCGGATCAAGCCGGCGATACTTGAAAGGGGACGATCGTGAGGACAGAGAACGAGTTGACCGACGCGTTGCGGTCGGCGGCGGAGTGGGCTCCACAAGAGTGCGACCTGCTGGCGGCCCTCGCGGTGCGCAGGCATCGCAGGCACCGGCGGCGCACGCAGGTGCTCGCGGCCGGGGCCGTGGTGGCGATACTGGGTGTGGGCGCGGTGGGAATCAGGGGCTTCTCCTCCGGCGGGGGCCACGCCGCCGTGTCGGCGGCGACGCCCACGAACATGACGGTCATCACCACGATGCCCCCGAACGTGGCGCTCTCCCCGCCCGCGCGCTCGAAGGTCGTGGACGCCGACAAGCTCTGGCCCGGCGCGGTCTTCACGATGCCCGCCAAGAACGCCGACGGCTGGCACTATCGCCCGATCACCAGCCTCAGCGCGACGGAGGTGCTGCTCAGCGCCGAGTCGTCGTTCGAGAAGGCCGGGGCGTTCGAGGTGTACGACTCGGCGACGGGCAAGTCGCGCGTGGTCACCACGGTGCCGCGGACGCCGGGGCTCGACAAGTACATCCCGCAGACCGCCACCACCGATGGCCAGAGCCTCGCCTGGTTCGCGTACGGCGAAAAGGATGGCGCGGCCGTGCGCGAGATCTGGACGGTCCCGCTGGCGGGTGGCGAGCCCAGGCTGCTCGGCACGTTCACCGGGAAGCACGCGCAGATCGACGCGATCGGCGTCGACGGCGACCACGTCTACTGGTCCGAGCTCTCCGGCGGCGTCTGGAGCATCCCCCTCGCGGGCGGCGAGGCGGCGCGCGTGCCCGACAGCGACGGGCTGCACCTGATGAAATGGCCGTACGCCGTGGACGTGGCCGACGGCCCGAAGGAGCACGACCGCAACCAGACCAAGCTCGTGGACCTGGCGCGGGGCGCGCAGACCAAGATCAACGTGCCCGCGTCGGCGCGGGGCCTGCGGTGCGGGCCCTCCTGGTGCGTCGGGCGTAACGGGCAAGGCCCGTTGTACCAAGGCTCGTTCGTACAGTACCTCGACGGCACGAACACGATCGCCCTCGACGGCCTCAGCGACGTCTCGACACTGATCCAGTTCCCGATCCTCGACCGGTTCCTGTTCGACGGGAGCACCGTCTACGACGCCGCCACCGGCGAGGTGGCCGCCATCGGCAAGGGCAGCGGCATGTTCGGCGTGGGCACCTCCTCCGAGCCCAGCACGATCATCTACTGGGACGGCGAACCCGGCACGTTCACGGTGCTGAACTTGGCAGCCGTCCCGCCCGCGCAATAGCGTTCGGGACCACGCGGACCTTCGCGAATGTTCAGGAGCTCAAGACGGCCGTCGGCGAGAAGTTCGGCCCTACGGAGTGGCGGAGGGTCACTCAGGACCAGGTCAACCCTCTTCACCGATGCCACCAATGATCATCAGTGGATCCACCTGGACGCGGAGCGGGCCAAGGAAGGGCCGTTCGGCGGCACGATCGCCCACGGCTGTCTGAGCTTGTCGTCGCTGCCATCGTTCATGTTCGAGATGGTCGAGGTGGGCGGCATCGCGATGGCGTCGACCACGGCCTGAACAAGGTCCGCTTCTCCAGGCCCGTGCCTTTCGGCGCGCGCATCAGGGCCGTGGGCGAGCTCACCGACGTCAAGGGCACGCCGGCCGGTCGGCTACCTGTCCAACCTGAAGATGACGATCGAGATCGAGGGCGAGAAGCGGCCTGGCCAGTACGATCCAGGTGTCCCTGAGCAGGCATTTGCTTCGGGACAACCCGGTTCGCCGCGCCCTCCAGTACCTCGCGAACCCCGGTTGCGGTCACCTGTTTCGACTCCTGTCATGGGAACCTCACCGCCAGGAAGGAGCGCCGTCGCGGGTCAGGCGGCGGGCCATGACGGCCGTCATCGCCCGATGCACCCGTGATTCGGAGCTGGCAGGCAGGTGTTCGTCGTCGCGGGGTCGGGCGCCGGTGCAGCATCAAGGTGCCATAGGTCTGCTCGGCGATCCATCGTTTCGGCTCGGGGACGAACCCGTGGTCGGCGGGGGTTGCGTGCGACGACCTCCACGTCGATCCCGAGGCGGGCACCGTGATCGACGACCGTGTTCTTGAACCCCTGGTCGACCAAGGCTTTGGTCACCGTGCCGGGCGTCTGGGCGGTGACTCGGTCAGTTGGCTGATCCCGAAGGTGCTGTCGTGCGTGGCGGGGACCCCGGCTGCGGCGTGGACGCTCTGGGTGTCCAGCACGACCAGGCTCGGATCGGCTGATCGTCCCTTCTTCTCCCGCACGTGCCGGCACAGCAGGTCGTGGATCTTCTGGGTGGTGCCGTCGTCGCGCCACTTGGCGAAGTAGTAGCAGGTCGCGTTACCGGGTGGTAGGTCGTGCGGCAGGCAGTCCCACTGGCAGCCGGTCCGGCCTTGGCAGAGGAAGGATCGCGTTGACGATCTCGCGCATCGCGTAGTTGCCCTGAACCATTCGAGGACGCCCGAAAGGAGATCGCGAGTACGTGCGTTCGCTGGCATCGCCGGGCCTCGATCGTGATTGAGAAAGGGAAAAACCGGACGTTGAAAGAAATCATCAAGAGCCTCGCCGCGCTGTTCGGCGGCTATGACGACGTTCATGACGGTGACGACGCCCAAGCGATAAAGAATCTGGCGATGGACCTGGAAGAGGCGGGCTGCCGGGCGCGCTATCTGATCCGAGATCGGGATGGGAAGATCCCCGCCCTCATGGACGAGATCCTCGCCGAGGCCAGCATCAAGACCGTACTCACCGGCATTCGGATGCCGCGCATGAACTCCTCGAGCGCTGCCTCCTCTGGAACGAACGCCACCTGCGGCACGCCCTACGCGAGTACGAACTGTGCCACAACCAGCACCGAGCCCATCAAGCCCTGGACCAAGCCGCCCCGCTGCGTCCCGTCCCCGACCCGATCACAGACCCCGAGCGAATCACCGACCTGAACATACGCCGACGAGACCGGCTCGGCGGCATACTCCACGAGTACTCATATGCAGCTTGAACTGCATGGATGTAGTTTTCGGCGGGCGCAGCGTTCCCGAACGACCTCCCAGGTACCCTCGAAAGGGCGGCGAGCCGGTGCTGACTGATGGCGGCGCCGGGCAAGGGGGTCGTCAGAATGGCTGGCCGGTCGATCGCGGGGCGCGCCACAGGATCGTTCACGATTCCCATCCTGGTCTGATGCAGCCGGATTTCACGGGATTCCCAACGTGGTTGGGGAGGAGACCGCCCGAAGAAGGTCGCGTCCCGGGCATCGAGGCGCGACCTTTGTTCCAGTCCGGTGACTAACCCAGGTCGCGGCGGCGGAGCGCGGTCATCCCGGCGGCCGTGAGGGCGGCCGCCACCACAAGCAGCACAACCAACGGCGTCGTCGTGAACTCAGCCACCGGCAGCCCGGGGGTTTGCGCATACGGCGACACGTTCAGCAGCGAAGGATTGGCGTGCAGCAGTTCGACCGCGAACTCCAGCAGGAAACACAGGCCCAGCACCGTGTAGGTGCCAACCGCGGCGATCCTCGGCAGCAGGCCATACAGCAGCACCGCAACGGCGGCCAGCACCAGCACCGACGGTAGCCGCGTCAGGCTCGCGCCCAGCATCCGGGCGATCTCGCCGCCCGGATCTCCCGTGGACAAGCCGTAGACCAGGCCCATCCCGAGGCCGAGCCCGGCGAGCACGATCGCCGACCCGGCCGCGACGATCGCCAGGTGACCGCCTGCCCAGCGCAGCCTGCCGACCGGACCGGTCAGTATGGCGTCGGCGCGGCTGGAGTCCTCCTCCGTGTGCAGTCGCAGGACCGCCTGGATCGCGTAGATCGTGATGACCTGGCTCGTCAAGTAGATCACGAAGGCGAAGAAACCGTCGACGGGACGGCCGTCGCTTCCGAGCCGATCGATCATGCCCTGGAGGGCTTCGCTCGCGTTCAGTTGCTGGGCGGCGCTCAGCGCGGCGCCGCCCAGCCCGGCACCGAAGGCGGTGAACGCCAGGGCCCAGGCCAGCAGCGTGCCCCGCTGAAGCCGCCACGCCAGGGCGAACGAGGTGCGCAGGCCTGGCGCGGCGTCCGCGGGTCCGAGCCTGGGCGGGAGGATCCCGGCCGCCAGGTCCCGGCGTGCTGACATCCGGTAGGCGGCGGCCACCAGCACCACGAGCAGGCCGAGGACGGGCAGGAGCGGCCAGTAGTGGTCCCCAGCGAAGGGGCGCATGTGCTGGGTCCAGCCGAACGGCGACAGCCAGGCCACCCCGGGACTCTGCTCGAGGTCAGCGATCGCGCGCAGCGCGTAGAGAATGCTCATCGCCGTGGCGGTGATGCCGGCCGCCGTACGGGAGCTCTCGGTCAGCTGGGCCGCCAGGCCGGCGAGCGCGGCGAAGACACAGCCGGCGGCGCCGACGGACAGGCCCATCACCAGCGAGCCCCCCGCAGGCAGGCCTTGGCCGGTGAGCCCCAGAGCAATGACGAGGGCGGTAACCAGGTTGGCGGCGAACGCCACAATCAGCGCGGCCGTCAGCGCCGCGTGCCTGCCGACCACGGTCGAACCGAGCAGCTCGCTACGGCCCGCCTCCTCCTCCCCGCGGGTGCTGCGGATCACCAGGAAGAGGCTCGCCAGCGAGATCAGTAGGGCGGCCTGCCCGCGGACGCGCCATGCGGCGAGCCCTGCGGAGGAGGAGTCGTAGATGGGGCCGATCATCATGAGCTGCGTAGGGTCGCCGTTGGTGGTGTGGAGGAAGGCCTGGCGCGCCTCCTCTGTGGGATAGGCACCGGCCACCGAGCCGGCCACGCCGAGCACGAGCAGCGTCACGAGTCCGTACCAGACGGGCAGCCGCACCCGGTCGCGTCTCAGGATCAGCCGAATCAATCCGCCGGTGCCGGTGAGGGTGCTCATCGCTGGGCCGCCGCGTGCTTGCCGGGGAGGTCGCTCTCGTAGTGACGCAGGAACATCTCCTCCAGCGTCGGCGGCTGGCTGACCAGGCTCCGCACGCCCACCCGCACGAACTCGCGCAGCAGCGGGTCCAGCGCGTCGCCGTCGACCTGGCAGCTCAGCCGGTTGCCCTCCGCATACAGGTCGTGTACACCCGTCGTACTGGCGAGCCGGGGAACGGGGCCGTCGAGCTCGGCCGTGATCGAGGTCCGCGTGAGATGGCGCAGCTCGGCGAGCGTTCCGGTCTCCACGGTACGACCGTTGCGGATGATGCTCACCCGGTCGCAGAGGGCTTCGACCTCGGCGAGGATGTGGCTGGACAGCAGCACCGTGCGCCCCTTGCGCCGCTCTTCCTGGACGCACTCCTGGAAGACCGCCTCCATCAGCGGGTCCAGGCCCGAGGTGGGCTCGTCCAGGATGAGCAACTCGGAATCCGAGGACAGCGCCGCAACCAGGGCCACCTTCTGCCGATTGCCCTTGGAGTAGGCCCGGCCCTTCTTGCGCGGGTCCAGTTCGAACGCGTCGAGCAGCTCGGCCCGGCGTTGGGGATCCAGCCCGCCGCGCATCCGGCCGAGCAGGTCGATCGCCTCGCCTCCGGACAGCGTGGGCCACAGGGTCACGTCGCCGGGCACGTACGCCAGGCGGCGGTGCAAGGTGGTCGCGTCGCGCCACGGATCGCCGTCCAGCAGCTGAGCGGTGCCCGAATCCTGACGTAGGAGGCCCAGCAGGATCCGGATGGTCGTGGACTTGCCGGCCCCGTTCGGGCCTAGGAAGCCATGCACTTCGCCGGCCCGGACCGACAAGTCCAGGCCGTCGAGTGCGCGCGTCCGTCCGAACGTCTTGACCAGACCGGACACGGAGATCATGTTTGACATGTTTTGCACAATACATCAACTTCACGAAATTTGTGAACTGTCTGATATTCTGTGGTCTAAGGCCATCGATTGAGAGGTGTGCATGACCGATGAGGCGCGGCGGTTCCTTGAACGTTTCGCGGTGATCATGTCCGAGGTCGGCTATCCACGCATGGCGGCACGCGTGCTTGCCGCGCTCCTCGTCGCCGACGACGGGCGGCGCACCGCCGCCGAACTTGCCGACCTGCTCCAGGTGGGGCCGTCGGCGGTTTCTGGCGCGGTGAAGTACCTGATGCAAGTCGGGATGGTGATCAGGGAAAGGGATCCCAGGGAGCGGCGCGACCGTTACCGCGTCGACCAGACGGCGTGGTACAGGGCAGCGGCGTCGAGCGACGAGGTGTTCCGCCGCTTCGAGGAGGGGGCGAGCGACGGGGTGGAGGTGCTTGGCATCGACACGCCCGCGGGACGACGCATGGATGAGACCCGGCGCTTCTTCGCCTTCCTACGCCACGAAGTCCCCCAACTCCTCCACGAGTGGAACGAACTGAACGCCGGCACCGGATCCTCATAACAAGCAGGCAAGAACAAGGCGAAGCCCGTATCGCTCGATGCTCCAGCCTCGGGCGGGATCTCGGCGACTGCGAGCTCCTGCACCGGCTGGGTGCCGCACCGCGTAGCCGGTCGGGATGGCTGAGTAGGAGACGTGCCAGGCGGCGCGCAGGTTGAGGCTGCCGTTGTAGCCGACCTTTGGTCTCTCAGAACAGCCTGAAGGGTGTCATAATTGGGGCCCAGACCCTGACTGACCTGCGTATTTCATGACTGCACTCCGGTGGTCAGCCAGCTCGCCGGTACTCGCTGATCAGCGCGCCTGCCGAAAATTCCATCCATGCACGTCAAGCAGGCTCTGCATCGCTTCCGAAGCGACTACAAGTCATCCTGGCGAGTAGACGCACATCGCCTACCGATGACTGCTCGGTGGTTGCTCGCGTGTACGCGGCACAGCCCGGCATCCATCACCACCTCCCGGCACGATGTTGGGGATGATCGCGGACAGAGTGATAGAAAACGTCATCCCGCGGCACTGAGCGGCACCAATCGAACCGACTCATAATCCGTGGGTCGTGGGTTCAAGTCCCACCCGCCCTACTCTTCAATACCGCGTTCGACCTTGGGTTTCTCGGTTTTCGCCGACCTCCGAGTTTGCTGTTGACCATGGTTGGTTGCTCGGGTCCTTGCGCCGTACTTCTTCGACCGGCGGCAGCGCCTTGGTGTCCTTGAGCTCCGACAGCAGCAGCTCGGTGTACGGTCCCTGTCGGGTGGCCGTCGTCCACGAGCCTGATGCGGCCGATGGCCGTTGTAGTGGACGGCATACTGAGAACCGACGTCCTGCGTGTCAGCCGAGAAGCTGAGTGGCGACGAGTTCGCGATGGTAATCGGGAGAGCCGAACATGGCTTGGGTGGATTGGGCGCGGCGAAAATAGAGGTGGGCGTCGTGTTCCCAGGTGAAGCCGATGCCTCCGTGGATCTGGATGGTGTCCGCCGCGACCTGGAGGTAGACCTCCGAGCACAGCGCCTTGGCCAGGCTGGCGACCGTCAGCAGCTCATCCGCCTCCTGGTCGGCCGCCTGGGCGGCGTGGTAGACCGCCGACCGGGCCCGTTCGATCGACAGCAGCATGTCGGCACACCGGTGCTTGATGGCCTGGAAGCTGCCGATCGGGCGCCCGAACTGCACACGCAGCTTGGCGTACTCGACGCTCATGTCCAGGCAACGCTGGGCGCCGCCGACCTGCTCCGCCGCCAGGGCGATGATCGCCGACCGCAGGGCGGACTCCATCGCCGCCCGGGCCGGCCCGAGACGGCGGGCCGGCACGAGGGACAGGGCGGCCTGCTTGCGGGTCAGATCGATGGTCTGCAAAGGTCTGCGGGTCAGTCCGGGGGCGTCGGCGGCGACGGCGAACAGGCTCGGACCCGACTCTTCCCCGGCCACCACCAGCAGCAGGTCGGCCGTGTGCCCGTCGAGGACGTAGGTCTTGTGGCCGGTCAGGACCCAGGTGTCCCTGTCGGGGACGGCCACGGTTCGTAGGCCGTCCACGCTCCAGCCCCGGTCGTCCTCGACCAGAGCTACCGTCGCGACGGTGGTCCCGTCGGCGATACCCGGCAGGAACTGGCCTGCCAGTAGGAGTGGAACGGTGAACCGGGTTTAGTGTCACATCTGTTGACGCTGTGCGGGATGATGATCGGCGGCGGTCCCGTCGTGATCTATGGCGGTAGCCACTGACCAGCCGATATCTCTACAGGAGAGGTGCCTGATGGCCCTGCTGGCGATGATGGCGGAGCAGCGTGCGAAGGTGTTGGCGAAGGCGGCCCAGGCGCGTACGGCGCGTCGGGCGCTGTTGGCGGAGGTGGCGTCCGGCGTGGTGAGTGTGGCGGAGGTGTTCGAGCGAAGCGGGCAGGATCTGGTCGGCCGAACACGAGTGGTTCAGGTCCTGCGGGCCGTTCCCGGGTATGGGCCGGCCCGGGTCGCGGCGTTGTTGGCCACCTGCGGGGTGCAGGAGAAACAGCGTGTTGGCGCGCTGAACGAGCCGCAGCGTGAGCGGCTCTTGCGGGCTTTGATCGGCTGACAGCGCCGGAACTGATCGTGTGAGCTATCGCTCCGCGTTCGGGTGAGGTTGGCTCTGCAGGCGATGGCGAAGTTCGGCCTCCTGCGCCGTCAGCGCCTGGCCCGGGCGTCGGATGCGGGCCGGGCGGGGTCGGGGGATGTCTTGGCCTTGCAGGAGGGCGAAGTCGGCGTGGGCCGCCTCGACGGCTTCGGGGTAGGCCTGCTGCTTGGCGTGTTCGGCGAGTGCGCGGTAGATGCTGGCCGCGCTGGGGTTGCGGCCCTTGCGCTTACCGGTGGGGATGATCAGGTCACCTCGGATGGATTCCACCGTCTCGCCGGTGGCGCGGCGGCGCAGCACGGTGTGCAGCATGTCGTCGGTGATGACCGGGGGCCGGCCGCCGTGGTTGCCGTTGCGGGCGGCGGCATCGAGTCCTTCCAGGGTGGACTCGCGGATGGCTTCGCGTTCGGTCTCGGCCATCGCGGCGAAGAACGCGAACAGCATCCAGCCCGGCCCGGACGGGTCGTAGATCCCGGCGAGCGGCCCGGCAAGCATCTCCAGCACCAGGCCATGCGCGGTCAGGTGGTCGGCCAGCGCGGTCAGCTCGGCGGCGTCGCGGCCCAGCCGCTTCATCTCATACACCGTCAGGATGACCCGGCAGTGCGGGGCGTGCGCCTTGATCTGCCGGGCCAGCGCGAGCGCCGCCTCGAACTGCGGGCGCACCTTCACCCGGGTCGAGATCTTCTCGGAGAAGATTTTCTCGCGACCGATCCCGTGCGCGGCCAGCGCGTCCAGTTGCGACTGCAGTTCCTGGGTGAGCGCGGAGCAGCGGGCGTAGCCGATCCGGATGTCCGCTGACGGCCCACTGAGCGGCGCGGGCGGCGGTGTGCCCGGCCGCCATGGCTGGCCCGGGTTCCGGTCGGCCGGGGTGATCACCCGCAACAGCTTCGCCAGCCGGGCCACCTTGGTGAACCGGCCGGTGTGGTAGGTGCCGGCCACCGCGCCCGAACGCGACCGGCACGGCGAATTCGGCGCTACCGCGCATCGCGGACACGGGTGACGCTCCACCTCATCAGCATCACGGGGGCCTTCCCCGGCGATAGCGGACAGGGAGATGGATTCGGCGCGTTCGTCGGGTTCCGGGGCCTTGGTCATGCCCCAGATGTTCTCACAAACATTTCCCAGAATCCGGCGATCCGCCGACTTGCATGAGAACGAGTTCTGAGAAAGAAATCAGCCTCTCCGGGACTCAGACTGGCGCTCCGTGGCCTGCTGGTGATCTTCTCTGGCAATCGGGTTTATGAGAATCACGTCCCTGGCTTGGAGAGGATTGTGGGTTCGGCTCGGCCGGGGCTTGGCTTTAGTGAAGGAACTGCTGGGTGAGTTCGTGGTGGCCAGTGACTCGCGCGCCGGTCGTGTCCAGCTGGAAGTTCCGATCACGCGATGTTTGCGGGTGGCGCTGAGTAGCCGGTATAGCCGCGGTGGTCGACGCCGCAGAAGGCCAACACCGTCACAGCGGGGCCGACGTCGCCCCGGGTTCGCACGTGCTAGAGGATTTCGTCGATCATTTGTCGGTGGTCGCGCCACCGAGCGCAACGCCGGGGGCGCACGCCAGCAGTACCGGGAGGCCACGGTCCCAGCTCAGCTGTCGGCCGCTGTCGGTTGCTGAAGGACCGGTCGCGCTCGCCCGTATTCGTTGTCGGTCCCGGTAGGGCGACGTATCGGGGTCCTGGCAGCGTGAACTGGTAGTCCGGGGTTCAGGATCCGGTGCGATAGCGGGTGAGCATGAGGGCGACGGCTTCGTCCACGATCGTGGTGTCGGTGGGGTCGGGCGGGACGAAGTCGGTCCGTACGAGTTGAGGCCACAGGAGCTGGCCGCAGATCATGCCGAGGAACTGTTCGGCCACTGCGGATGCCGGCTGTGTCTGTCCGTCGGCCGAACGGAAGTCGAGTGTGCCGGCCTGTGCTTCGGCGTCCAGGTAGTCGCGGAGCCGGTCGAAGAAGGGTCCGCGGTCGATGGCGAAGCCGGTGCCGACGATGTCGGCGAGTTCCGGCATCTGGGGAAGTTCGGTGATGATGAGGCGGCACAGCGCCGCTGTGCCGGGCCGCGAGACCAAGCAAGCGTAGTCGCGGCCGATGTGGTCCAGACCGTACCGGGGATCACCGGGCGGGGGCGGTTCGGCGTACTGCACGTCCAGCTGCCACTGTTCGGAGGTGACGGCCGCGAACAGCGCAGCCTTGGAGGGGTACCGCTTGAAGAGGGTGCCGGTGGAGACGCGGGCCTCCCTGGCGATCTGGGCCAGGGAGGTCTTGTCGTATCCCCGGGCGAGGAAGAGGTCGCGGGCGGCGCGGATGATGCGCGCGCGGTTCTCCGCTTTGATCTGCGCGTGATACCCGGCCTGGCACGTATCGCCACCGGTTTCCGCTCGGTCACGGTCCGCCACCGACATACCCACGCCCCTCGCCCGTCTCCCAGCCGCATCCTCGCTGTCAGAGGACGGTCTGGCCGCCGTCCAGGATAAGGTCCTGGCCCACAGCGAAGGCGGAGACATCGGAGGCCAGGTACACGACGGCTTCCGCGACCTCCTCGGGCATACCCATGCGACCCAGCGGGATGCCGGAGCTGATCGCCTCCAGAACCGCCGTCTGCTGCGCGGGGTCCTCGATCCCGAGCTTGGAGTACAGCGGGGTGTCCACCGGGCCGGGACTGACCGCGTTGAACCGGATGCCGTGCGACCTGAGCAGGTCCGCGTTCCACGACCGCATCAGGGAGCCGACAGCCGCCTTCGTCGCGGCGTAGGCGTTCGACTGACCATAGCCGCCGTGCGCGCTGCTGGACGCGTTGAGGATGACCGAGGACGGGTTGGCCAGCACGGGCACCAGGGCCTGTGTGAGAAAGAAGACGCTCTTGACGTTGATGTCGAAGAGCCGGTCGAAACTGTCCTCCGTGTGGTCCTCGAACGGCCGCCAGTCCGAGACGCCGGCGTTCAGGAACGCCACGTCCAGCTCCCCGAAATGCTCACGCACCCGCTCCGCCAGGCCGCGCTGCGCATCGAGATCGCGCGCATCGGCCTGCACCACCGGCACCTTGTCCCCGAGGATCTGCCGCGCCTTGTCGATGCTGGCCGGGGTGACGCCTGTGACCAGCACGTCGGCCCCCTCCGCGATAAAACGCTGCGCGGTCTCCAGACCGATCCCACTCGTGCCGCCGGTGATGAGGGCGCGCTTGCCCGCAAGACGATTCATGTTCATTGTTCCTTGCCGAGTCGTAAGGTAAGTCGATGGACTCACCACCTGAAGGTAACTCCCTCGCCATCCTTAAGGCAAGTCGATCAACTTACCATCGGTGGCCTGGAGCGGTTCGGCCACGCCGGAGAAGGTGGCCGACACCGGCTCGAAGGCCATGTCGCTGCCGTCCGCGAGGAGCCGGGCGATGGTGGTCTTCCCGACGCCGGGCGGCCCCGCAGGATGGTGGAGCTGAGCCGCTGCTGGGCGACCATGGGGGCCCAGCAGCGGCGTCCGCGGCCAGGAGGTGGTCCTGCCCGGCGACGTCTTCCAGCTTTGCGGGGCGCAGGCGGTCGGCGACTGGCCGGGAGGGCTCCTCGTCGAAGAGCGGCAGGATCACTGCGGTCGGTTCCATCGGTCTCTCGGGTCGCAGGCGGGCGTGTGCGGACGGGGCGAGCCCTTGCACGGGACGCTGACGAGCGAGGGCTCGCCGTTCGCGGGGAAGCTCGCGGCGCTCATCGGGCACTGGGGCGGTCGCGTCGCGGCAGCCGCCCGGCGACCAGGTCGTAGGAATCCTCGATCGCGTCGGTGATCAGCCGCTCGGTGATGCCGGGTCCCGGCCCCAGTGAGATCCAGTGGCGTTTGTCGAGATAGCGGCCCGGTGTGATCGAGGCGTAGCCGCGTTCTTGCGCGCGGGCGTGTTCGGGTTCGCACTTGACCGTGATGATCTGTTCGTCCGGGTCGTCGGTGACGATCAGGAACACCTTGCCCGCGACCTTGTACACGTCGAGTCCCGGGGTGAAGGGGTATCCGTGGCTGACGTCGGGGAGGGCCAGGGCCGCCTGACGGGCGGTGTCCTGGAGCCGGTCACCGGCCGCGTTCACCGGGCCGCCCGTGCGCCGATGCCGTAGGTGTGCGGGTCGACGGGCTGCTCGGCCTTGGGCAGGTGGGCGACGACGAGCCGGTAGGAGTCGGTGACGAGCTCCCTGACGAGCTCATTGTCGACGCCTTCTCCGCTCTCCAGGGTGATCCAGTGCTTCTTGTTCATGTGGTAGCCGGGGGTGATGTGGCTGTACTGCTCCCGCAGGGCGTGGGCCTCGCCGGGGTCCGCCTTGAGGATCACGACGGGCCGCCCCGGGACTTCGGTCATCAGCATGAACACCTTGCCGCGTACCTTGTAGACCTCCCAGGCGGGGCCGAAGGGGTGCTCCAGCTGGGCTCCGGGGAGTTCCTCCGCGCAGTCGGCGGCGGTCTTGTGCAGGGCCGATCCGTTCATGGGTGGTGAGCCTTCTCAGGTGGTGACGGACTGTGGCATCGAAGGAGGCGGAGGGCGCGCCGCGCGGGCGCGGTGGCACGTCCCATCCTTCCGCCGAAGCCGACCGGAAGGGCGGTAGGCTGCGGACACGTGATGGTCGACAAGCGACACTCCGGGCCGAGCGGGCAGGCCGGACCAGCCGCGGTTCCGCTGTACGGTTTCCAGCCCCCGGTCGGTACTCCCTACGGCCTTGAGGTGAGTACCGTCGAGGACTTCTTCGCCCAGCACGACGACTGGCCGTGGAACCCGCCCCGTCCGGGCCGTGCCACCTTCCACTACCTCATCGCGATCACCGAGGGTGAGCTGCGGCACGACGTCGACCACGTCACGCGGACCGTCGCCCCCGGCCAGTGGCTGTGGGTGCGTCCCGGGCACGCGCAGCGCTGGCATCCGCCCGGCGCGGCCCGCGGCCCGTTCATCCTGTTCGAACCGGACGTGCTGCGGCCCGACCTCGCCCGTCTCCTGGCACCGCGCACGAGGCCCCCACCGTGCTCAGCCCGCACCCCGACGACACCGCCTGGCTCCAGCAGACGGCACTCCAGCTCCTGGACGAACACCGCGCACTGGGGCGCCGCCCCCTCGACATCCACCACGCCCTGCGGCGCAGCCTGCTCGAATCGCTGCTACTGCGCCTGGCCAACTCCCCGGGCATCGCCCCCATCGGCACGGCCACGGCCGGCACCGGCCGCGCCCACAGGTACGGGCGCTTCCTGGACGCCTTGGAGCTGCACTTTCGCGAGCTGCACCAAGCCGCGGACTACGCCGAGTTGCTCGGCTGCTCGGTCCGCACCCTCAGCCGCGCCGCCCGGGACGTCACCGGCAAGGGAGTACGCGAGCTCATCGACGAGCGGCGCCTCCTGGAAGCCCGGCGCCTGCTGGGAGGTGCCCGGTGGGATGCCCGGGCTGTGGCCGTCCACCTCGGCTTCACCGATCCCGCGAACTTCGGCCGCTTCTTCCGCGACCGCACCGGCCTCACCCCGGCCGCCTTCGCGGCCCGCGCAGTGACGACCGACGCGTGACGGAAACGCGGCGGAGGCCCCTTGCCCGTCGGGAGGCGATGACTCCCGGCGCGGTCAGTCTGTGGTGAAGCTGGACAGCATCGCAGCGGGGTAGCGGCTGCCTGCCGAGCCGTGGGGAAGGATCTCAGTGATGCGGGCCAGATCGGCGGCCGAGAGCTGGACGTCGACGGCGCCGGCGTTCTCCTCAAGGCGCTTGGTGCTGCGGGTGCCGGGAATGGGCGCGATGTCCTCGCCCTGGGCGAGCAACCAGGCCAGCGCGAGCTGGGCGGTAGTGATGCCCCTGGTGTCGGCCAGATTCTTGAGCTGTTCGATGGCGTGCACGTTGTACGTGTAGTTCTCGCCCTGCCAACGCTCGTCCCAGCTGCGCATGTCGTCCGCGGCGTACTCGCTCGCGGGCTTGACCTGGCCGGCGAGGAAGCCGCGGCCGAGCGGGGAGTAGGGCACCAGGCCGATGCCGAGTTCCCGCAGAACGGGAAGGATCTTCTCCTCCACCTCCCGCTCGAAGAGCGAGTACTCGTACTGGAGCACGGAGACCGGGGTGACGGCGTGGGCGCGGCGAATGTACTGGGGGCCGACGTTGCTCAGGCCGAAGTACTTCACCTTGCCCTCGGCGATCAGTTCGCCAACCACGCCGGCGACCTCCTCGACCGGAACGGCGGGGTCGGAGATGTGCTGGTAGAAGAGGTCGATGTGGTCGCTCTGCAGGTAGCGCAGGCTGTTCTCGGCGACCTTGCGGATGTTTTCCGGGCGGCTGTCGAAGCCGGGGCTGAGCAGCTCGGCGGTCATGTCGAAGCCGAACTTGGTGGCGAGGACCACCTCGTCGCGGAAGTCCTTGACCGCCTTGCCCAGGAGGATCTCGTTGCTGCCGGTACCGGCGCCGTACAGCTCGGCGGTGTCGAAGAAGTTTATCCCGAGTTCGTGGGCGCGGCGGATGGTCGCGATGCCCTCGTCGTCGTTCGAGGCGCCGTAGGCCATGGACATGCCCATGATCCCCAGGCCGAGCGCCGAAACGCGCAGACCCTGAGAGCCCAGATTGCGGTGCTGCATGAGTTCACTCCCTCAGTGTTTCGCCGGCTTCACCCGCAGAGGTCAAACCGAACTGTTCCGTTTGACTCTATGCGCCGATCGCCCGGATGCCAAACCAAACGGTTCGGTGCTCTATCCTGGGGCCATGCCTCAGTCCCGCGACTCCGGCCAGACCGCAGCGCCCGCCGCCGCCGGCGACACCACGCGCGAGCGCATCCTTACCGCTGCCATGGAGGAGTTCGCCCGCCACGGCATCGCCGGCGCCCGCGTGGACCGCATCGCCAAACTCGCCAAGACCAGCAAAGAACGCGTCTACGCCTACTTCCGCAGCAAAGATGCGCTCTATGCCGACGTCGCTGCACGGGAGCACGTTGTCATCGCCGAGGCCACCCAGATGGACCCCTCCGACCTCCCCGGCTACGCGGGCCGCCTGTTCGACTACTTCGTCGCCCGTCCGGACCACCACCGCCTGATCACCTGGGGCCGCCTCGAACTGTCGGGCACCACAGCCGCTGCCGACGATCCCGCCCAGGCATTGATCGCCCGCAAAATCGACCAGCTCCGCCAGGCGCAGCAGGCTGGACAGCTCGACCCCGCCTGGGACCCGGCCGACGTCCTCGCCCTGGTCAACCAGATCGCCACAACCTGGGCGTCGCAACCCGAACACAGCGAGGCCGCCGCCGCACACGCCGCGGACCCCACCACCGCCGCCCGCCGCGCCGCGGTGGTGACCGCTGTCGAGCGGCTTTTCCCTCGAGCGCGCTGACGTCCCCCGGACCGGCGGCAGCCCTGCCCGAACATTCCCCAAACGGCGCCGTCCGCCCTTGCTGCTCACCAATGGGCGCATCCTGCCGACGAATCAGCGCTCCTGGGCCAGGGGAACAGGTGCCGGGTGGGGTAGGCACGGGCGCCCCTTGCGCCTCACGCGGTGTCAGGATTTCGTGCTCTCCGGCGCTTATGTTGTCGGCCCTCGCGCATCGGGGGTGGTTGGTTGTCGTTTCTCAGTTGCCCAGGTCTCAGTCGTCCAGGACGACGACGTGCTTGCCCGGCGTGGTGCCGGACTCGACGCCGGCCTGGGCGTCACGGACCTGGTCCAGGCCGTGGTAGACCTTCGCGACCGGGACTTTGAGACGCCCTGCGGCGATGGCCTGGAGTTGGCGGGCGAAGACGTCGGCCGGGAGGTCGGCGGACTGACCGCCGTAGGAGGTCAGGCGTACCCCGTTGGGGATCAGGAACGGGGTGAAGTCGGGGATCGTCCACTGGCCCGCCAGGGCTCCGGTGAAGCAGACGGTGCCGTGCCGGCGGACGGTGCGGAGGGTGTCGGCGAGGACCGAGCAGCCCACCAGTTCCAGTGCGGCGTCGACACCGTCGGGCACCAGTTCGCGCACCTGGTCGGCGATGGTGCCGTTGTCGACGAGGGGATGGTCGACGCCCGCGGCCCGCAGTTCCCCGGCTCTTTCCGGGCCGCGGGTGGTGGACAGCACAGTGGCTCCGAGGTCCTTGGCGATCGTGGCCGCGCTCAGCCCGACCGTGGAGGTGCCGCCGCGGATCAGCAGCGTCTGTCCTGCCTGTAGGCCGAGGCCGGTGGCGAGGGAGCCGTAGGCGGTCTGGAACATCTCCGGCAGCGCACCGACGACCTCCCACGGCAGGCCGGTCTCAAACGGGATGACCTGCTCCGCGGGGACGGTCACGTACTGGGCGTACGCGCCGTCGTACGAGCGGCCCATGCCACCCATCATCGTGGCCACCTGCCGTCCCGGCCGCAGCCCGCTGTCCTCGTCGGCCTCATCGACCACGCCGACGCCCTCGATGCCAGGGACGCGCGGGTAGGTAACCTCCGCATCCGACTCGCCCATGCGGGTGCTGACCTCGGACTCGTTGACGCCGAACGCCTTCACCTTGATCCGCACCCAGCCGGGCTCGCGCACGGGCACCGGCACATCCTTGATCTCCAGTGCGTCGAGGCCGCCGGGCCGGGTGACGACGACGGCCCGCATCGTCGCCGGTACGGCGTCGCCGGCCGCTGTCGGTTGGCTCATGCCGAGCTCCTTGTCGTGTTCGTCCCCGGGATGTGGAGGTGGAGCCGGGGTATTGGTATCGCCCGGTGACCGTCAGGGGCGGTCGATGTTCTCCCACAGGTCGAGGGCCGCCTGGTAGTGGGCGCCGGCCTCGAAGGGCAGGTTGCCGACGCTTTCCGAGGTGGGCCGGTCGGTGACGGCGGGCCACGGACGGGTCTGCTCGCCGGTGGTGAAGTCGAGCACGATGTCGCGGATACGCGTGTCACGCTCGACCTGTTCGGGGCTGCGGCCCGGCTGTTGCTGGCCGACCAGGGCGTACATCTCGGTGCCGTGCACGGCGGGCGCGCCCTCGGCAGGCCCGATCGCGAGGAGATGGGCGTTGCCGCCCGCGGCGGCGTGGGCCAGGGCGGCGCGGGCCGCGGGGAGCCCGAAGATGTAGTCGGTCAGGAGCGCGGCACGGACCTCGGCGGGGGTGCGGCCGTCTTGGTCATAGGCCTCGACGATCTTCTTGGCGCGGGAGCGGGGAATGCGCCAGCCCGCGACTTCGTCCGTGATGCGGTCGACGGTGTGCGGGTCGAACCGGTCGAGGTCGTTCGCCACCCACCAGCCCATGTCGTCGCTGGCCATGCTCAGGAGTACATCGATGTCCCGGTGCGTGCCCGAGGCGATGACGTCCATGGGGTGGGCGTGCAGCACTGCGTCGGGCTGGTGGGTGTCCAGGACGACGCCGAGGCTCCGGCAGTCCATCCCGCCGCGGACTCCGAGGTCCGTCGGGGTGACCTTGTGCAGCGCGGCGACCAGGGAGGCCGGGTCGAGGTCGATCAGCTTGTCGGGGTTGCTCGCGACGCCGAGTTCGGTGACGAACCGCTCCGCGAGTTCTTCGGCCCACCAGGCGGGCTGGAGCCGGGAGGGTCCGGCGGAGAACCCGGCGAGCCGCCGGTACAGCCCGTCCGCGGCGGACGCACCGAGCAGCCCGAACGTGGAATAGGCGCCGGCGCTGTGGCCGAAGACGGTGACCTGGCCGGGGTCGCCGCCGAAGGAGACGATGTTCTGCTGGATCCAGGTGAGCGCGGCGATGATGTCCTGCAGGCCGAGGTTGCTGGCCTCGGCGAGCCGCCCGCCGTACTGCGAGAGCGAGACCGCACCGAGTGCGCCGAGCCGGTAGTTGACCGACACGCCCACGACGCGTCCCGTCGCGGCGAGACCGGCGGCGTTCGAGGTGGTCTGCGTGTTCGCGCCGAACTCGAAGCCGCCGCCGTGGATGTACACGGCCACAGGCAGCGCCTTCCCGGTCGGCTGCTCGGGAGCCCACACGTTCAGGTTCAGGCAGTCCTCGCCCATCCCGCTGTCCGCTTCGAGCCAGTCGCCGCTGTCGGGCTGGACAGAGACGATGCCCTTGCGGCCATAGGGGCGGTCCGGATCGAAATCCGCGACCACGGGGCGGCGGTATCGCTCGGCGGTGGCGAACGGGATTCCCCACCAGGACCGCACCCCTGGTGCAGTCGGAGCCTTGGGCGCGGTCGCGGTCATGGCGTGAGATTCCTTCCGGTGCGGTTCGGGTGTTTCGCGCGGCGTGTCGGCGGCTGATCGCTCGCGGTGACGCTCTCCAAGCATTCCCTGGACTCCGATAAATCGCCGAGCGGACAGCAGTCACCCGGTGGTCATCAGGTGACACTTTTTCTGTACCTCCTTCTCGTAGCCAGGCCGCTGCGGCGGCCTGGACGGCCTGAGGTCCTGCCGTCAGCGCGCCCGGTGGACCATCGCGCAGGGACCGCTCGAACGTGAGCTGGCCAAGGTGCTCGGCATGCCGTACGAGGAGGTCATGCTGGCGGCCTTCATCCCGCTGGCCCGTATCCCGCGCAAGGAGGTCCTGCACTGGGACCGGTGGTGAGCGCGCTTGCCAGGCCGCCCCGACCTCAGGGGCGGCCTGGCAAGCGGATCAGACGCAGACGGAGATGCCCTCGCCCCACCGATCCCGGGCCAAATCCGCAGGTCCCGGTGTGCGGAGCTGTCGCAAACCGTGACCTTCACGGGTGTGGTGGGCATCGGCTGTGGGGACGGAGATGGCAGGGTGAGCACTGTGAGTGAACAACACGCACAGGCCAGGCCGGACAGCGGGCGCTCCGGGGACGTGCCCGGGCGCGCCCTGGCTATGAGCCGGTATGAGGTGCTTGCAGCGGTGGCTGGCCGGCTACCGGCGCGTGGAGACATCTGCCTTCGGAAAACCGCGCTCAATGGCCAAGCGTTCTGGACCCGGAGCCAGAGCACAGGCGCGAAGTTCGGACTCGCGTGCGACCCGACTGTCATGAGCTGGACGACGGTGATCATGGCTGGCGTGGGACTGACACAATTCAGCACGTAATCGGTCACGTCCGATCATCTGACCTGGCCGCTGCTGATATCCGAGGGCGCCTCCACCGCGCTGCGCGAGGTGAGGGCGCGCCCTCGGATGCCTGGAGGCACCCTTTTCATGCCGGTCAGTTTCCTCACCACCGAGCAGCGCAGCCGATACGGCGTCTTCAACGCCGTCCCCGACGTCGCCCAGCTGGGCGCCTTCTTCCGCCTGGATGCCGATGACCGGCGCCGGGCGATGGCCGCCAACGGCGCGCGCAACCAGCTCGGCTGGTCCGCGCAACTGGGCACCGCACGGTTCTTGAACTGCTTCCTGGACGATCCCGAGGACGTTCCGGCAGCGGTGGTCGACTACGTCGCCGAACAGCTCGGCCTGCAGGCCGCTGACCTGAAGGGGTACGGCAGCAAGGAGGCCCGCTGGGATCATCAGGAGCAGATCCGCGGCGGCTACGGCTTCACCGCCTTTGCGGGCGAGCAGTGGTTCGCGCTGGCCTGCTGGCTCTACAAACGCGCCTGGACCACGGGCGAGCGCCCGATCGTGCTGTTCGACCTGGCCACCCACCGCCTGGTGGGGGCCAAGATCCTGCTGCCCGGCGTCACCACCCTGGAGCGGATGATCGCCGCTCTGCGCGAGCGCGTCGCCGCCCGCCAGTACGCGCTGCTGGCCGCCGCCCCCAGCCCGGACCAGGCCGCCGTGCTGAAGAACCTGGTCAAGATCGAACAGGGCCGGCGCGTCTCCCGGCTGGACCGGCTACGCAAAAGCCCCACCGACGTCAGCAGCACCGGCCTGGTCAAAGCCCTGGACCGGCATGTGGAACTGCGCGACCTGGGCGCGGCCGGCTGGGACCTGAGCGCGGTGCCGCCCGGCAAGATCGCCGCACTGGCCCGCTTCGCGCACGCCGCCCGCGCCCAGGCCGTCGCCGAACTGACCGCCGTCGCGGACTTCTTCACCACGCATCTTTGACACGACGGCTTTCACACGACGGCGGCGAACAGGACATCGACGTGCACGACACGACCACTCCCCGACTTCCGAAACTGACCGAAGCCAAGCTGAACGAGGAGCAGCTGGCCCTCTACCAGCAGATCACCTCGGGTGTCCGCGTCACAGGACCCCAGCACTTCGCGCTCCAGGACCAGGATGGGGCGCTGAACGGACCCTTCGGCATGATGCTGTACGCGCCTGCCCTCGGCGGCCGACTCCAGGAACTGGGAGCGGCGGTGCGCTACCGCACGCGGATGAGCGCCCCGCACCCGCGAGATCGCGATTCTCGCCGTCGCCGCGGCAACCGGGAGCGACTTCGAGAGGTATGCCCACGAGCGGGTGGGACGCGCGGCAGGACTCACCGAAGAGGAGCTGTCCACTCTGGCCTGCGGCACCTTCACCTCCGAGGATCCCACCGAGGCGGCGGCCTACAGCCTGTGCCGGCGGCTGCAGGACGACCCTCGCCCCTTGGACGACGACGAGTACGAGGCCGCGGTCACACCGCTCGGACGCGAGGGTGTGGTGGAGCTGGTCGTCCTCATCGGGTACTTCCGCACCCTCGCGCAGCTGATGGAGGTGTTCGCGATCGGTGCGCCGTCCTCCCGAGCGGAATCCACCCGTGACCGAGCTTGACGCCGATGTGAGCGTCGTAGGGGCTGGGCCCGGCCTGACCGTGGCCACCGAGCTCGGCCAGGAACTGCAGGATGGGCTGGCGGGTGGCCAGCACGGCGAAGGAGAGCAGCGTATACAGCAGAGGCTTGGGCTGGCTGCATGGGTTGAGGGATGTAATCCGGGGCCTGGCCGTCCTTGAACATCAATCGCAGGCTGGCCGCTGTTGGGAGAAGCGGGGGCTCTATCTTCGTTCTCATTAAAAATCTACAATGTAAAGGCGCTCGGCTGATGAACCACTAATTACCCCGAACACAGCAGGAACGGGCTTCGCCCGTACGCTCCAACACAAACTAGCCCTGATCGTTTAGCCGGTTGGTGAGGAGGAATGCCTGGACCTGCGCGGAGAGCGCTAGGCGGGCATCTACGAGTTCGCGTAGCGAGTCGGGAGTTACGGCCGCTCAAGGAAGTCAGCGTATTGATCGCGGACAGGAGCCGCGGTCGTCTCAACGGGCCAGGCCAAGAGCGATCATCGTCGACTCGGGCGGCACCCGATACATCAACGAGGCGGGGCTCCTCCATAGAGGTTGGCCAGCGCATGTACCGGCGCCAGCTGGAGACCGGCGGCGGCGTGCCATCCTGAGAAGCTGCGGGCGCTGCTCGGCAGCACGCCCGCGGACGCCGTGCCCTGGCTGGTCGCGTTCGGGTCCGCGGTCGCCCTCTACGCTGTGCTGCGCTACATCAGCGACTTGTCCGGTATGCGGGTCGGGACCACCATGTTGCGCGGCATGTATCACCGGCTCGGCGAGCATCTGGCCCGCCTCCCCCTCGGCTGGTACAACGCCGCTCGCATTGGCGAGGTGTCCGTCCTCGCCGGCTGCGGCCTCCTGCAAGCCATGGGCGTGGCCGCGCATCTGCTGGCACCGTTCATCTCTGCCCTGGTCACGCCCCTGACCATCGTGGCCGTGATGATCGCCTTCAACTGGCGGATGGGGCTGGCCGCGTTGCATGCCGCACTCGTCGTGGCGGCGATCCAGGCCTGGACGGCACGCGCGACGGCCGCCGCCGACGCCGAGCGTCACGAACGCGACCAGGAGGCCGGCGGGCGCGTCATCGAATTCCTCTAGGCTCAACCGGTGCTGCGGGCCGGCGGCCGGACCGGCGAACGCTTCCAGCTGCTCGACGACTCGCTGCTGGATGCCCGACGCGCCTCCCGCCGTACCGTGCTGGCGACGCTGCCCAGCGCCGTGGGGCTGACGCTCACCGTGCAGACGATCTTCACCGGGCTACTGGTCCTGGGCGCCTACCTCGCGCTCGGCGGGAACATCGGCGCGGCGGAGATCCTGGCGATCCTGGTGCTGGCCGCCCGCTGCGCCGACCCGCTGCTGTCGCTGTCGGCGGCAAACTCCGCGGCGCGCGTTCGGAGCTGGCCAGACTCGAGACGGTGCTACGCACCGAGCCGCTGCGGGAACCCCGCGAGCCGATCCAGCCGGCGCACCACGGCCTGGAGTTCGACGCCGTCGCCTTCTGGCACGGCGTGCACACGGTGTTCGACGAGGTGTCGCTCACCGTCCCTGAGGGACAGCGGCTCTGCCCGGCGGATGGGCGGCGAACGTCGGCGAGGGCGGCGCGCTGCTGTCAGGGGGCGAGCGCCAGCGTGTCTCGATCGCGCGGGCGCTGCTGAAGAACGCGCCCATCGTGCTGCTGGACGAGGTGACCTCCGCGCTGGACCCGGTCAACGAGGCGGCCGTCCACGAAGGCATCCAGCGCCTGGTGGCGGGCCGGACGGTGGTGATGGTGGCGCATCGGATGCGGACCGTCCAACGCGCCGACCGCATCGTCTTTCTGGACGGCGGTCGGATCGTAGAGGAAGGCAGCCACGACGAACTGCTCGACCACGGTGGCCGCTACGCCGACTTCTGGAACATCTCCATGGCTCCCGCTGCGCGGAAAAGAGCCGGAGTATGGGGGTCAGCCCACATACGCCCAAAACCCACATTGAGTGGATCTTGAAGGGTTGAGTGGGTGGGTTTGATGAAGCTGTGATCTTCTTCGCCTGTTGTGTCGCGTGTTCGTCTCGCTACGGTGTGGCTCGTCGGTTGGCGGGTTGAGCCGGGAGGCACGTGCGGTGACGTCGGTCGAGCGAACCGCCTATCGGGTGTTCCCGCGGTTGATGATGACGCGCGAGTTGTACCTCTTCTACTCCCTCTCACAGGAGGAGATGGCGTGGGCGCGGGAGAAGACCGACGCCGATGAGCACCTGCTGGCGTTGACGCTCGCGCTGAAGTGTTTTCAGCGGCTGGGCCGTTTCGCCAAAGGCCCGCGAGGTGCCGGTCGTGGTGGTGGAGCACGTACGGCGATGCCTGGAGCTGGGCGAGGACGTGGCGCCGGTGTATGCCTCGCCGCGTACGGCGGAGTCGCATCGGGTGCTGGTGCGGCCGCCGGGAGGGGGTGGCCTATGCGCCGGGCAAGGCTCGCAAGATCGCGGCCAAGGCGATGACCCGGGCGGCGTGGGTGAAGAATCATCCGCCGGATCTGATCAACGTGGCGTTGGAGCGGCTGGCGCAAAGGAGCAGGCCGCTCACCTGGCGTGGGTGGAAGGATTGTGCGACACCGAGGCGGTGCTGGAGGGCATCGCCGCCTCGAAGGTCGCCGATTTCGCCGGGGAGGCCGACGCGGCCGACGCCGATGTGCTGGCCCGGACCTACACCGTCGATGCCAAGCGGGTCGCGTTGCTGGTGTGCCTGGTGCACACCGCCCAGGCGCGGGCGCGTGATGATCTCGCCGAGATGTTGTGCAAGCGCATGGCGGCCACCGCCAAGAAGGCCAAGGCCAAACTGGAGGAGATCCACCTGCGGCAGCGGCAGGTGGTGGAGAGCTTGATCCTCACCTACAGGGGCGTGCTGCAGGGCCTGGTGCCTGGCGGGGCGGTTGAAGCGGCCGAAGCCGCAGCCGCCCAGATGGTGATGATGGCCCTGACCGCGCTGACCGGCCCAGTCGGTCACGCAGACGTAGACACCGAGGCCGGCAGCGAAGCGGGCCGGGAGGCTGGCGGGGAAACCACTCAGCCAGATCAGCGCGCCGGTCTGGAGGCCGCGGTCGAGGCGCTGGTCAAGGCAGTGCGTATGCAGGCCGCGGGGATGGGGTCGGTCCGTCAGGTCGTGGAGCGGGCTGGCGGCGCGACCGCGCAGCTGGCCGACATCGAGGAGGTGACGGCCTACCAGCACGACAACCACGAGCTGCTCATCCAGCAGTAGCTCTTCGAGGTCGCGGCCACCCACCTGCTGTGTGACGAAGAGACCATCGCCGGTCAGGATCCGGCGGACCTCGTACGGGTCGTAAGACTCGTGCCGGCTAGCCACGACCGTGAACGAGCTGTCAGCGAACGGCAAAGCGCCGTTCTCGCCAACCGCCGCAACCTCGATGCCCAGCGGCTCCAGGCGGCGACGGGCCACTGGCAGGTTGGGCGGGTAGCCCTCGGTGGCGGCGGTTCGGGACGGAAGCGGCGCAAGCGCGGAAAGGAACTCCCCGCCTCCCGTGCCCAAATCCAGCAGCGAGTCCGCGCCGAGCAGGTGTTCGCGTAAAAGGTGTTCGTAGCTCCACAGCAGCGGTTCCTCAACCATGCGCCCGCGAAGAGCGGCGAAGTGGACGCTTGCGGAAACGCCTTAGATCGCCTGCTCGTCTCGGGCTCGCTGCGACGAAACACAGAGAGTCGCGTCACTCCTATTGATCAAACAGCGTTTCCCGAGGTCCAACAACACCCTCGTACGGCTTCACCGACATCGACGGGCAAGCGGCACCCCACCGCTCACGCTGGACTCCGCCTGACCAGCCGCACCGCCAGCAGGGTGAGGAAGGCCCACCAGATGGTCATCGCGATCCGCTGGAAAAGCCCGCCGTAGGCGACCAGGGATGGATTCTGGGCGAACGCCATTGTGCACAGGACGAAGGTGGCACCGAACGCCACCGCGCTGGCGGCCGAGTAGACGGCCCACCCGAGCTCCCGCGTCCGGGCGAACCGCACCGCGAACACCACGCACGCGACGGGGACGGCGACGAAGCCCGGCAGCGAGATCAGGTCGTGCAACTCCGCGGACCGGCTGCTGTACTCCTGCAGCAGGTCAGGGGTCCCCGGCGGATACCCACTTACCGGGTCGGTGGTGAAGGCCCCCGCGCCGACCAGCATGAGCCCCCAGACCCCCACCAGGGCCGGACCCCAGAACGAACTCTTGAGCGCCCGCCGCAGTCCCACGGCGAAGGCGAGCGTCAGCAGGCCCGCCACGATGAAGTTGGCCGCCTGGATCCAGCCGTGTTCGCCCAGCTCGAGCGAGCTGACCGGGTGGCGCAGCGGGTCGTAGTGGGCGCGTACGGCGCCCTGGACGAGGAATGCGACGACGAACAGCGGTCCCGCGAGCGCTCCGCACAGAAGTAACCGTTTCGTCGTCCGGTCAGGGGAATCCGCCATCGGCGCCCCGGGAGCGGGGCTGGGCGGTGTGATAGTACGCATGCCTGTCAGGCTAGATTGACACGATCGCCTCTGTCAATCCAGCCTGACAACGTGTCGCTCGGCTCCCGACCGGCTCCGCCCCGTCAGTGATGACGTCCTGCATCACCACACTGATTGATCACCGGCTCCAAGATCACGAGTTCAGCAACACCCTCTAACGGCGATGATCGGAAGCAGCGTCGCCTGGGCCGGAATACCGATCTGCTGCGGGGTCGCACCGGATGGCGTGGGGACGTCGGCGAGACGTTCCAGAAGCTGGTCAAGAGCGGCCTGGCCGTCGTCGACCGCGGCCCGCTCGTCGTCGGTGAGCGGGACGGTGGCGAGCATGCGCTGCAGGTTGTCCTTGGCCTCCAGCAGCAGCGCCCTGGAGGAGTCCTTCGGGGTATAGAAGTCGCACTTGGCGCAGGCCATCCGGTGCGGGCACTGCTCGAAGAAGGTGTAGTTGCAGAACCCGTGCCCCAGGTCGTAGTACTGCCACGGCTCTCCCGCGGCTGCGCCCCCGCTCTCGACGGCGTCCCGGTCGACCAGCACCTCGATGGTGCGCACGTTGCGTTCGAAGTAGCCAGCGTCGCGGTATGCCTTGCACAGTGTGTTCGGAGTGATCTTGGCGTAATGCTGCGTAGTGTCGGCTGAACGGTGCCCGAGCCAGGCCTGAAGCTCGAACAGCGTCATCGGCTCCTTGGCGTTGTAGAGCTGGCTGGCGATCGTGGACCGGGCGCGGTGGCTGGTGATGTTCCCCCGGATGTCGGCGGTCGGGACGCCCGCCTTTCGACACAGGGATGGGATGATCGTTTTGTTGATGTAGACCTTGGCGACCCGGCGGGCTCGCATCGCGAACAGCAGGTCGACATGCTCGCCGGTCTTGGTGTCCAGCATCTTCGGCTGGTCGGGTCGCACCGCTTCCCATGCCTCGATCGCCTTGCCCAGCAACGGGTCCACTGGCTTGGTGAACGCGGTTCCGGTCTTGTGGGAGGGGATGTCCAGCAGGCAGACAGCGTCCTGGGCGAGCACGTCGGCAGAGCCGCCCAGAATAGGGGTGCCGTCGTGCTGCCAGCGAATACAGCCGACCCGCAGTCGCGAGATCTCGTCGCTGCGCTGCCCGGCGAACAGCCAGGTCAGCGTGATCGCGCGGATAAGCTCCATCGGGTAGCACGGGCCACTGGCGTTGGCGGGCAGGTCGTCGGCCTCGATATTCAATCCGGCCCACAACAGCTTGGCCCAGACGTCGTCGGCGATGACTCTGGGGTTCGGGCCGATGAGCGCCAGGACGCTGCGCGGGGTGGCCAGCGCTCGTGCGGGGTCGAACCGTCGCGAAATCCACTCCCACTCTTGCAAGTCCCGGAAGAACGCCCTGGTCGCAGTGAGCATGCCGGCCTTGGTGCGTGGGCTGACGGGCTGGCCAGAGCGCTTGGACAGGCCGACCGTGCGCTGGATGTAGTCGCCGACGTTCATGCGGTCGACCGCCGCGACCCACGCCGCGCAGGTCTGCCGCGTCCACTGGTCCGGCGTGGTGATGCCCGGGTGGTGATCAGCTAACCAGCGGCCGGCCTTGGCCATCACTCCCCGGACGATGCCGCGAACTTTCGGGGGTCAGGGTGGAGGTGTCGTGCCAGCGTTCGATCCATTCTGTCCAGGCCGCTGGCGCGCCCTCGATGGCGGGCATCGTGCCGTGCGCGGAGAACGATGGAGGTTCGCAATATCCCAACGCGGCGACGGCCCGTTGGAAACCGAACAGCGCTCCGAGATGCCATCGCCGCATGCCCGTGCTCTGGCGAAGCCGATCGAATGCCTCGGTGGTCAGATCCTCCAGCAGAGGGCTGCGGTTGAGCAGCAGCGACTGGCAAATCACGGTGGCCATGCGATGGTCGGAGTCTCGGCCGAGACGGTAGCCCCATTGCTCCAGGAGGCCGGTGATCTGTTCCTGCGCCTGGTCGACGACGTCTTTGCCGAACACCCGCCAGGACAGGGCCAGCCGGTTGAAGCCACCGAGCTGGTCGAAGCTGGTGAACCCGCCCAGCAGGTAGGCGTAGGCGGCGACGTAGGGGCGGACGGTGCCGTCGATCCAGCCGGGCCAGGGATGCCCGAACTCGGCGACGCTAAGAGCCTGCTGACAAAGGATTTGGTCGCCGAGGCCAGAGGCCGGGATGGTCTGGGGAGTGTCATCTGCAAGCGATGTGCCCGCGGCCAAGAGCGGGCTCCTGATCAGAGCGGTGTTGTCAAAGAAGGAGAGCCTCCTCTGAAACTGTACCGGCCGACCGGTATAGTATTGAGTATGCCACGACCAAGCTCGAAGGACCGTCTCCTCGACGCCGCCGCTGACGTGCTGCTGTCGCAGGGAGGTGAGTCGCTCACCCTCGAAGCCGTCGCCAAGCGGGCCGGGGTCTCCAAGGGCGGACTGTTCTACCACTTCCCTACAAAACAGGCCCTGGTAGGCGCCATGGTCGACCGGCTGACCAAGGCCTTCGAGGACGCGCTCGCTCAGGCGGGCACCCACCCGGGCGACTTCTTGCGCGCCTATGTCGAGGCGACCATCCCCGAGCGGCACACCACCGCCACGGTGCCTGCCGACCGCGTCACCGCTGCGCTGCTTGCTGTAATGGTCGTCGACCCGGCGGAGCTCGAGCCGTTGCGTGAGCGGTTCGCTGCCTGGCAGGCCAGGCTCGCCGACGACGGCATCGACCCCGCAGCGGCGACAGCCGTACGGCTGGCCGTGGACGGGTGGTGGGCGGCCAGGCTGCTTGGGCTCGGCCCTCCTGGACCTGACCTGCATGAGGGGACCCGCCGCTACCTGATGGAGGCTATCGACCGTGCTGCGCGCTACTAAGGGCCTGATGCTCGTCACAGATGTCGGCTTCGTGGTCTATTTCGCCGTAACGGCTCTCGGGCTGATCCCGCTGGAATGGGCGTTCGCTGACTACACCAACCCGCTGATGATCGACTGGAACTGGTCATTCCTCTGGATCGACCTGCTGGCCAGCCTCACCGGGCTGACCAGCCTGTGGCTCCTGCGCCGCGGCAGGGCGAGCGGTCCGTCACTGATGCTGGTCTCACTGGTGCTGACCATGGCCTCAGGACTCATGGCGATCGCGTTCTGGACGTTGCGGGGAGACTTCGCACTCGCCTGGTGGATACCGAACCTCTACCTCATGCTCTTCCCCGTTCCCGGGATCATCTGTCTGACGAGCCAACCCGTTGGGAGTCGCGCATGATCTTTTAGAGCCTGCTGACGAAGGGGTTTGGCGTCGGGCGTGAGTCAGGAGAGCGCCGGGGTGTGGTCATCGTTGGGCTGTTAGCCCGTGAACGGGAGCGGGCTCCCGGTAGCTGAGGTGTTGTCTAAGCAGCTCAGCGGCCAGGAGCCCGTGGTTGTCTGTCTACACGCCTGCGGCCGTGAACGCCAGCGGTTGCGCCTCACCGGGATGCGCATGTCGCGACCGGAAACCGGCATACCCGTCGGATCTGGCCGATGCCGCATGGTTGGTGCTGGAGCGCGAGGCACGGGGAGTGATGATCGAACTGGTCGCGGTCGCGGGCAGGCCGATGGTGCATGACCTGCGCGCGATGCTGGACGCGATCAACTACGTGACCCGGTACGGGATCGAGTGGCGGGCCCTGCCAGTCGACTTCCCGCCGCATCAGGCGGTGTATGCGTTCTTCCTGCGCTGGTCCCGTCGCGGCCTGCCCGAACGGCTGGCCGGACGGCTCCGCGGCCGGCTGCGCATCCTGGCCGGACGGGCGGAACTGCCGACAGCCGGCTGCGTGGACTCCCAGACGGTCAGGGCGGCCGAGACCGTCGGAGCGGCCGCCTGCGGCTACGACGCGGGCAAGAAGCTGAAGGGACAGAAGCGGCATATCGTGGTCGACACGCTCGGGCTGCTGTTGTGCGTGATCGTCACCGCCGCGTCGGTGCAAGACCGTGACGGCGCGCATCCAGTGCTGGCGCTGCTACGGGAGAAGTTCTCCACGATCCGTCTGGTCTGGGCCGACGGCGGCTACGCCGGCCGGTTGCAGGCCTGGGCCGGGCAGGTCCTCGGCCTGGCCGTCACGATCGTCCGGCGCAGCGACGACCTGCGCGGCTTCGTCGTGCTGCCGCGCAGGTGGGTGGTGGAGCGCACGTTCGCCTGGCTGGTCCGCTACCGCCGCCTGGTGCGGATCTATGAACGCAGGCCCGACCACCACGAAGCCCTGATCTGGTGGGCGGCCGTGCACCAGATGACCCGCCGCCTGACCCGCGAACTGGCAGGCCGGCCGCCCGCGAGCCGCTGGAGCGCCCCGCCGCCGCTTCCGGACCTGACCAGCTCCGATCGGCGCGGCAAGGTCCTGCAACTCCTGGCCGCTCAACCCTGGCGAGCGTGGAAAGGAGCCGAACTGGCCGCCATCCTCGGAATCGAGAACGTCAACAGCTTCCGCGTCCAACTGTCCCAATGGTCTCATCAGGGCCACATCAACAAGATCGGACCAGCCCTCTATGGCCCCATGCCGACGAGCACTTAAGCCTTCGTCAGCAGGCTCTAACACCGATCAAACGTAACCAGTCCTGCTCGGACCAGGCCCAAAAGCTGGTGTTCTCCTCGGCGCAGCGCAGCAGCACCAGGCCAATCGCGTCGGTAATTGCGCGCCGGTGATGCGGGGTGTCGGGGCACCACAGCGCGGCCCGCGCCAGCGGGCACAGCAGCCGACTGATGACGGGCCATCCTGAGTGGTCCCGGTCGTAGCAGCGACGCCGACGCAGGTTCAGCCCGAGCCGACGCAGCGCTTCCAGTTCCGTCTCGGTGAGATCTGGCCGGCGGTCGTATCCGGCCAGGTCGACCGGCCAAGGCCAGCCGGGAGCTGCGGCCGTCACGCTGACGGCCGCCGATGTCATCGTGGTCACCGGCCCGCTGCCTCCGTCGCCGACCTGTCGAGGCGGGCCAGCATCTCCACCCGCCAGGCATGGATCTGCCCCATGCCCTTGTTGAGCTTGTCAGCGAGATCGCGGCCGGACAGGTGAATGTAGGTCAAGGTCGCGTCGGTGGTTTGGTGGCCGGCGAACGTGGCGATCGCATGCAGTTCCCACCCCATCCGGGCCAGGTCGGTCAGGCAGAGATGCCGGCTGGTGTGCGTGGAGAAACGCGGAATCCCCGTAGCCAAGGCGATCTTGCGGACAACTTTCGACCAGGTCCACAACGTCAGCGGCTGGGCGTGGTTGCGGCGGGACTCCGACAAGAACAGCGGCCCGCGTGCCCGGCTGATTCCGGCCCGGTGAGCGAGATAACTGGAGAGCGGTGCGCCGGTGGGCGCAGAGTACGGCACGACGCGTTCCAGCCGGTTCTTCGTCGTCTCGGCTCGGATCCGCAGCATGCGATGGCCCGGGTCGAGATCGTCGGTGCGCAGGGAGCACAGCTCCTCGCGGCGCAACGCCGCATCGTAAGCGAGCGCCAACATGACGCGGTTGCGAACGCATTCCCCTGCAGCGACGGCGAGGATATCCCTCCACTGCTGCTCGGTGGGGATCCACGGCAACTTCGTCAGCTTGGGAACAAGGCCACGCTGATGTCCGCCGCCCCTACGCCCAGGTGTGTAGCGGCCCCGGCCGACCGGATTGGAGTCTCGTATCCCCTCCTCCATCAAGTAGTCGTAGAACAGCCGCACGGGCACCAATCGCTGCTGGATCGTGGCGTTGGCCAGGCCCGAACCGGAGTCGATCGATATGACGTTCGCCCCTCGGCGACTGGGCCGGGAGGTTAGTTCACGCACGTACACGGCGACGTGGGCGCGGTTCGCGGTGACCGGGTCGATGCCCTCGCGGTCGCACATCGTCAGGTACTCGGCCAGGCCGCGGGCGTAAGCGTCGATCGTTCGGGGCGCTCGCCCCAGATCCGTCCATATTCGCAGCCACTCGGCCGCCCGCTCGTGCCGGTCGAGCACCGGCCACTTCTCCTCCAGCACCACCGTGCTGCCCAATGGATCTCCTCAGTCCGTGGTCCGATAGGAGAATGATCATTCCTACCGTCAGATTCCACGTAACTAATACGAACGTGGTGCGCGCCGCACGGCCGATCTCCAGCATCGCCTGGTAGGCCGGGTGCGAGGCGGTGCGGGTGAAGCGCGACAAGATGGCCTCGGTGGACGCGGTACGGGTGCGGATCGCGGTGGCGTACTTGAGGACCTGGTCGGGGTCTTGGGACTATCCGGCCGGAATTGAACGATAAGCCTTCGCCGCAGGTCAGGCAGGGTTGCGAAGGGGTGTTGGTGGATGGGGGCGCCCACGGTGGGATACGTCTGTCCTATCTGTAGGTCGTCGGCTGGATACGACCGGTACGATCAGGAGAAGATCACGAGCTGGCGCACAGGTGTGG
The DNA here is from genome assembly GCF_043197155.1 of Nonomuraea sp. NPDC049269. Lineage (NCBI taxonomy): Bacteria > Bacillati > Actinomycetota > Actinomycetes > Streptosporangiales > Streptosporangiaceae > Nonomuraea > Nonomuraea sp. NPDC049269. Next base: position 113,942 of record NZ_JBICSO010000010.1, on the reverse strand, counting down.
CACGAGGAGATTGGTTGAGCGACAGCGTGGCCGCCGATGCTGAGGACGAGGCCGGTGAGGCGGCTGCGCCGCCTCCGTTCGAGCCTGTGCGGGTGGTGCCGACTCGGCCGGATGGCTGGCCGGACTGGCTCGGCCGCAGGCCGATCAGCTCGGTCGACCGGGACAGGATCCTGAAGGATCTAAGCGCCGATCAAGAAGAGTTGGACGCTGTCAAGCGACGGGACGGCCTGCGCCTCGCACCGCTGTTCTCGTCTGTAACGATCGAAGGGTTCGGCGGGCAGGGTGATCCACGGAAAGTGGCCCGGCTGCGAGCCGCCATTAACGCTGCGTGCCGGGTCGCGGCGGGGGATCGGCGGACCAGTTATCACGCGACCGGTGAGCGCAGCACGATCGGGATCACGGGGCCGGACGCGCGTGAGCGGATCGCGATGCTGCGCCAGCAGCTCGCCAAGATCGGCGGTAGCCGCGGCTGGACGATCACCGAAGATCTGAACTGACCCAGCTCTCACGGCGAGCGAGGGTGGTGACTGTGTGTCGTCCCAGAAATGATCGTTATCGAGACACGGTCCAGTGATCTTGTCGATTCCATAGCATTCCAGGTCGACCATTCTCAAAAGACGCGCCCGAAAACAACGTCTCAATACAGAGTGACGTCACCGTTTGTGACTCACTTCTCCAGTGAGCAAGATCGGCTATGGGCGGGCCAGCACCCGCGATCCCAGCGCGACGCGCTGGCTGCTGCTGGATGCGACCGCGTCTTCATCGACAAGGCTTCCGGCAAGCTCGACCGACGGCCCGAGTTGGACGAGGCCCTGGATTACCCGCGACCGGGTGACACCTTCGTCATCACCCGCTTGTCCCGAGCCGCCCGCTCTTTGCGACATCTGCTGGACCTAGCGGCAGACTTGCGCGGGCGCGAGGTCGACCTGCTGGTGCTCAAGCAGGGTATCGACACCTCCACCCCCGACTGGGCGCCTGCAGTTCCACATGTTCGGCGCGTTCGATGAGTTCCTGCGCGAACTCATCGTGGAGGGAACACTTGAAGGTCTCGCCTCCGCGCGAGCTCGCGGCCGGGTCGGTGGCCGGCCACGGGCACTGGACGCCGATGGAATCGAGATGGCCCGAGCGCTGTACGAGATGAAAGGCCACGACGGCAAGCGCAAGTACACCGTTCAGCAGATCGCGGACCGGCTTGGTGTCGGCCGCGCCACCATATACCGGAGCCTCGATGCTGACCCCAGATAAGAGCCTGGCGGCGTCGCCCCGATAAGTCCCGCTCGACATGGGAGCCCCCAGGTGAGCACGATTGAGGAACCGGACCTTGACAGCATCGTCTCGGTCAACCGGAGTTATCCCGACCAGGAGATCTGGGAGCACGTGTCTCCCGGCTCACGGTCCAATGCCGGTCGCCACCGAGTTACCTGTCCTGGGAAGAGTTGGGCGGGGTGAGATCACCCTGTTGGTCCCCGCTGGTCAAGACCGTTAAGTGGCGGGATGGCGGGCAGGACGCTTCGAGTTGCTGAACGAACTGCAGGCGAAGCCCAACGAGATCGGTGCCGAGACCCACCGTGCCGACACGAGTTGAGCTGGTCATCTCCTGCGTAGTTGGTGCCGATCGCGGCCTGTGCTGGCGGCCGCTACGGCCCACCACGGTCAACGAGTCCGGCACCTCATTCGTGCTCCCCCGGGTGATGTGGCAGGGAAGTGACGATTTCTTACTGTTATTTGCCGCTGAAGATCCTTCCCTCATTCTCGTCAACGGTACCGCAAGGCGGTCAGCCCGAGCGCCCGTAGCGTAAGAGCCAGGGACTCGTCCTGTTGTGCCGCGTAGAGCTCGAAGGGATCGTGCACGGGTCGCTCGATGGTCTCGGTGAGCCATCGTGCGTCATAGTGGGCTCCACTCACGGTGGCGTTCCAGGTGCCTTCGCCTGTGAGGTTGGATTGGAAGATCCCAGCGGCCGAGCGAGGCAGGAAGTCCTCGTAGACGATGGGGTGGGCGGTGATCCAACCGTCTGCGAATAGTCCGGCGACGTCTGCGGGTGGTTGCCGCCGGTCGCCGGGACGTCTGGTGGCCGGTTGGTAGGTGAAGTACGCCAGGCGCTCGGTGAGCAGCTGGCGCTCGTTCCCGGGGAAGCGGGCCTGCCAGATGCTCCGGGCTAGATCCTGCCTGGTGACATGGGGATGGTCGGCGCTCCGCAGGTCGGTTTCGGTGACGAGCTCGTCGTACAGGGCGCGGCCGGCCGGGGTGAGGGCGAGGCCCCGTGCCTCGACCTCACCGAAGCGGACACGCAGCGACCCGGTGGTGACGCTGCCATCGGGTTCGCGAAACTTCCTCGGTTCGGCGAGTGCGCGAAAGGAGGTCTGGCGCAGTAGGACGTCCGGGCCGTCCCAGCTCGGCGGGCCCTGGACAGCATCGATCATGGCGATGCTGCGGGCCGCCATGCGCTGGTAGAGCAGGTCGATGTCGAGCACGCGCGGCGTGAGGTGGTTGATGTGCGTGCTGGAGACGCCGCCTATGTCGGCGGCGACGGCGGAGACGCGCTCCAGCTCCGCGTACCACGTGCGGTCCACCGGCTCGGCGGACAGCTTGAAGGCGACCACGGCGAGGGCGAGGAAGCGTTCGGCCTGTTCGTGCGGCAGCCCCGCGTCACGTTCGGCGCGGCGGGCAAGGTCAAGGAGCTCCGGCGCGAAGAGTTCGCGGCGGGAGAGGAACTTCTCCAGGCGGTCCTGCAGGTCGGCGTCGAAGAAGCGCCGGTCGGCGGTGGTGAGCAGGGAGGTGAAGACCCGGAACGGGTTGCGGGCCAGTTCGAGGGCGTCGATGGGACGGAAAGCGGTGGAGATCACCGGTACCGCGCTGAAGGTCGCATCGCGCAGGTCGTAGAAGCCCACGGGGTACATGCCGAAGGCGGCGAAGATCTGGGCCGCCTGGCGCATCTCCAGCGGGGTGCCGACACGAATGGCACCGTGGCGTTCTGCCGTGATCCGGTCGATGCCGCCCAGACGTTCGGCATTGGCGTTCTCACGCATCACCTCGTGGTTGACCTCGCCGGCGACGTCGAGGAGCGTGGTGTATGCGGGCACTTCGGTCCCGTACATGTCCGACAGGCGGCGGGCGAATGCGGCGCGCAGCCGCCAGGTGGGAACCATGCGAGTCTCCTGCGTGTCGTTCCACTGATCCGGGGCGCGGCTCGGTGGGGCCGCGGTTTCCAGCCTGGGAGCAGGGCGGCGATTAGCCAAGACCCAGCAGGGCAGGAGCTGGCGACCGCCAGACCAAGCTAATCTTGCCCTGCGATCATTCCCCTGATACGGCGAGCCACGGGTCGTCCGTGGCGACAGCCGCTTTGATCGCCCGCAGCGCGGGTTGCAGGAGCGGGTTGACGTTGGCCGCGCGATGGGCCACGAGGACGCGGCGATGAGCCAGATGAGAGGCGATCGGCTCGGCATGGACGCGTTCGTCGGGCACATGTCCCAGCGCGGGCACGACAGCCACGCCCAACCCTGCCCCGACGAGTTGGCGCACGACGTCGTAGTTGTCGCTGCGCCGCGTTATGGCGGGCGCGAAGCCGGCAGCCGCGCACAGGCGCTCCAGCGAGATCGCGCCCGCCGTGCCCTCCCGGCTGGTGATCCACTGCGCCGCCCGGAGTGCCGGCAGTCGCGCCGTCGCCTCGCCGGTGTTCGCGCGCTGATGCTGCGTCAGGAGCAGCAGCGCCTCGCGCAGCAGGGGCACCGTCACCAGCTCCGTCGGCCACCGCTGAGGCACGTGCCCGTACTCGTACAGCAGGGCAGCGTCCAGCTCGCCGTTGACCAGCATCTGGGCCAGTTCGTCCGGCTCGCCCTCCTCCAGCAGGATCTCCGCCGCGGGATGGCCGGCCACCAGGTCCGTCAGTGCGTCGGGCACCAGGCGCACGCTGGCCGTGGGGAAGCTGCCCAGCCGCAGGCGGCCCACCCGCCCGGCGGCCAGGTCACGTATCTCGTCCTCGAACTCCCCGAGCACCGCCAGCACTCGGCCGGCCCGCTCCACGAGCTGGTCGGCCGCCGCGGTCGGCCGGATGCCATGGGCTTGCCGTTCGAACAGCAGGAGGCCGCACGCCCGCTCCAGGCCCGCCATCTGCTGTGACACGCCCGAGGAGGTGTAGCCGAGCTCGCGCGCCGCGATGGCGAACGAACCGGTGCGGCAGACCACCTCAAGGGTGAGCAGATGAGTCGGATTCAGCATGAACCGGCTCCAGGCCAAGGATCGATTGCTCTCACAGCTACAGGCTACCGGGCTTCTGGCTCTTGGCCCGCCAGGCCCCTTCCCCTCACGCTGGAGGGGAACTCCTCCGTATGACTACGACCCGGGGGCCACCATGGCATCATCGGCCGGCGAGCCGATCCTGACCGCACTGCGCCGCGTCGTCCGCGGCGAGGTGACCGCCGATCGCGGCCGCCTCGCCCAGTACGCCGCGGATGCCTCCAACTATCGCCGCGTCCCGCTGGGCGTGGTCTTCCCGCTCGACCGCGAGGACGTCATCGCAGCCGTGGCGGCGTGCGGACACCACGGTGTGCCGCTGACCTGCCGCGGCGCCGGAACCAGCACCTCCGGGCAGGCCATCGGCTCCGGCATCGTCCTGGACTTCTCCCGGCACTGCAACCGCATCCTCGACCTCGATCCCCGGGCGCGCACCGCCCGGGTCGAGCCGGGGCTGGTCCTGGACGACCTCCAGGCCGCAGCGGCCCCGCATGGCCTGGCCTTCGGCCCGGATCCGTCCACCCACAGCCGGTGCACCATCGGCGGCATGATCGGCAACAACGCCTGCGGGTCACACTCCCTCGCCTGGGGGCGCACCAGCGACAACGTCATCGAGCTCGAAGTCCTCACCTACGGCGGGACGGTCCTCACCGTCGGGCCGATGACACCAAGCCAACTCGAGGACGCCATCGCCGAACGCGGCGAACGCGGCCGACTGCTGGCCGGCGTACGCGACCTCGCGATGGAGAACCTGAGCACATTGCGCACGGAGTTCGGCCGCTTTCCCCGGCAGGTCTCCGGGTACGCGCTGGAGCACCTCCTGCCCGAAGCGCGGTTCAACCTGGCCCGCGCCCTGGTCGGCTCCGAAGGCACCTGCGCCGTGGTGCTGTCCGCCAAGCTCAGCCTGGTACGCCGCCCCCGCGCGCGGGCGCTGGCCGTGCTCGGATACCCCGACGCGCCCGCCGCCGCGGACGCGGTGCCCGCCCTGGTTGAACGGGCGCCGATGACGCTCGAAGGCCTGGACCGGGCGCTGACCCGGATGGTCACCCGCCCGGCCGCGCTGGCGGCCGTCGAGCGCCTCCCCGCCGGCGATGCCTGGCTGTTCGCCGAGCTGGGGGCGGACACGCCCGACGAGGCCCGGCGCGCGGCGGCCGATCTCGCCACGGCGGCCGAGCGGACCGCCGGGTTTCTGGGCGCGTACGTCGCCACCAGCCCAGACGAGCAGCGGGCTTTGTGGGGGATCCGGGAGGACGGCGCCGGGCTGGCGACCCGGCTCCCCGACGGGTCCGAGGCGTGGCCGGGCTGGGAGGACGCCGCCGTGCCAGCCGAACGTCTCGGTGCCTACCTGCGCGACTTCAACGACCTCATGGCCCGCTACGGCTTGCGAGGGGCGGTCTACGGCCACTTCGGGGAGGGCTGCCTGCACGTCCGCCTCGACTTCGACTTCGAGACTCACGCAGGCACGGAGGCGTTTCGCGCCTTCCTGGCCGACGCCGCCCGTCTGGTCGCCGAGCACGGCGGCTCGCCCTCCGGGGAGCACGGCGACGGGCAGGCCCGCTCCGAGCTCCTGGACCTGGTCTACAGCAGGCAGGCGGTGGAGCTGTTCGAGCGGTTCAAGCGCCTCTGGGATCCCGGCGACAAGCTCAACCTCGGGGTGATCGTCCATCCTCGTCGCTCCGACCACGACCTGCGCGTCAGCCCGCGCCGCAGCACGATTCCGCTGCACACCATGTTCTCGTACCCCGACGACGACGGCGACTTCGGCCGCGCGGTGCGCCGCTGCGTCGGCGTCGGCAAGTGCCGGACCGGAGGCTCCAGCGGATCGGTGATGTGTCCCAGCTACCGGGTAACCCGCGACGAACGCGACTCTACCCGGGGCCGTGCCCGGCTGCTGTACGAGATGGCGCAAGGGGAGCTGATCGACGACGGGTGGCGCTCCCGAGAGGTCCGCGACGCGCTGGACCTGTGCCTATCGTGCAAGGGGTGCAGCTCCGATTGCCCCGTGGGGGTCGACATGGCGACGTACAAGTCGGAGTTCCTGCACCACCACTACCGCGGCCGCCTGCGCCCGCCGTCTCACTACTCCATGGGATGGCTGCCGGTGTGGTCCCGGCTCGCCGCCCGCGCCCCCCGCCTGGCCAACTCGGTCACCCGCTCGCCACTCGCGCCGCTGGTCAAGCGGCTCGGCGGGATCACCCCGCAGCGTGCCATCCCCGCGTTCGCGAGCGAGAGCTTCCTCAACTGGTTCCGCCGACGCGACGGCGCGCGGGAGGGCACCCCGGTGCTGCTGTGGGTCGACTCGTTCAACAACCACTTCAGCCCGCACGTGCTGCGGGCCGCCGTCACCGTCCTGGAGGCCGCCGGCTTCCAGGTGCACGTGCCGCCCGGCACCCAGTGCTGCGGACTGACGTGGATCAGCACCGGCCAGCTCAGGGTCGCCCGCCGGGTGGCCGCGCGCGCCGTCACGGCGCTGGAGACCCGTCCCGACGTACCTGTCGTCGGTCTGGAACCGAGTTGCACCGCCGCCCTCCGCGGCGACCTGCCCCGGCTGCTGGACACCTCCGCCGCGCGCCGTACCGCCGGTCGCGTCAAGAGTTTGGCCGAACTTCTGCTCGAGCACGCCCCGAACTACACGCCGCCGCGGATCGACGCCCGCTCCATCAGCCAGACACACTGCCACCAGCATGCCGAGGGCGGGTTCGACGCCGACGAGGAGATACTGCGGCGCGCGGGCGTGCACAACACCATCCTGCAGTCCGGCTGTTGCGGGCTCGCCGGGAACTTCGGCTTCGAGCGCGGCCACTACGGCGTCTCGGTCGCCGCCGCCGAGCAGGCGCTGCTTCCCGCCGTGCGCGCCGCCGCCCCGGACACGCTGATCCTCGCCGACGGTTTCAGCTGCCGCACCCAGATCTCCCAGCTCAGCGAGCGAACCGCCATGCACCTCGCCGAACTCCTCGCCATCACGACCACCTGAAGGAAACGCACGCCATGACGGACACGCTCGCACTTATCGACGAATGGGGACCGGAGAAGGTGGTGGTCGTCTCGCACCGCCGGAGTGGGATGAAGGGCGTGCTGGTCATCGACAACACCGCCCGCGGCACCGGCAAGGGCGGCACCAGGATGAGCCCGCACGTTACCGTCGGCGAGGTCGCCCGCCTCGCCAGGGTCATGACCTGGAAGTGGGCCGGCGTCGACATGTTCCACGGCGGCGCGAAGGCGGGGATCGCCGCCGATCCCGCCTCTCCGGACAAGGAGGCGATCCTGCGCGCCTTCGTACGCGCGCTGTCCAACGAGGTCCCCCGCGAGTACGTCCTCGGCCTGGACGTTGGCCTGACCGAGAGGGACGCGGCGATCATCCAGGACGAGCTCGGAGATCGGGGCGCCGCCGTCGGCACACCGCAGGAACTAGGCGGCGTCCCGTACGACGCGCTTGGCATCACCGGGTACGGCGTCGCAGAGGCCGCCGACGCAGCGGCCGGGGCGAGCGGGTTCTCCCTGGCCACGGCCAGGGTGTCCATTCAGGGCTTTGGCGCCGTCGGCGGCGCCGCCGCCCGGCGTCTGGCGGAGCTCGGCGCGACCGTCGTGGCCGTCTCCACTGCCCGCGGTGCCCTGCACGACCCAGTCGGCCTGGACGTCGAGCGGCTGGTCAAACTGCGCGAGATCCACGGGGACGCCCTGGTCGACGAGTACGGCTCGGTCCCCGTCCGCGCCCCGGGCACCGAACTGCTCGTCCCGTGTGACATCCTCGTGCCCGCCGCTCTACAGGACGTCATCGACGCCGAGCTCGCCACCCGCCTGCGGGCACGGCTCGTCGTCGAGGCGGCCAACCTGCCCACGTCCCCCCAGGCGCAGCGGGTCCTGGCGGAGCGCGGCGTCGGCATCGTGCCCGACTTCATCGCGAACGCCGGCGGCGTGGTGGCCGCGGGATTCGCCATGGAAGCCCGCTACTCGCCGTTCCGGCCTGACCCGGCACGGATCTTTCCGCTCGTCTCGGCCAAGCTGCGCGACAACACCGAAGCGGTACTGGCGACGGCCCGCACCTGCGGCATACCGCCCCACGAGGCGGCGCGCACGATCGCCCAGGACAGGGTCCGCGCCGCCATGCGGCTCAAGGGCCGCGTTCCCCTCGCGGAGCGGGCATGACAGCGGCCTACCACGCGGCCGGGCAGAGCACCACATCCGAAAGCGCCACGTCCGGAAGCAGCGCATCGCGCTGCCACTGCGGCCGGATCCTGAATCACTGCATGGGCTGCGGGAGCCTACGCTGCCTTGGCTGCGACCCCTACCGTTCCGATGACTGCGACCTCCTTTCCTGAGCCCGTCTACGTCGTCATCGGCGGCGAGGCGGCCCGCGGCGTCTGCGGCTCACTGCTGGCGGTCGGCCACACCGTGCGCCACCTCATCCAGCCCACCGACAAGGACCTGCACGAGGCGCTGGGCCAGCACGTCGCGGGCGTGGCGATCCTGCTCGACGACGATGTGGAATCTCTGCGCTATGCCCTCGCTGTGGAGCACATCCGCCCCAGCGTCACGCTGGTCGTCCAGATCTTCGACCGGACCGTCGCCGAACAACTGGTGCGGGTGGTGCCCAACTGCCGCGTCACGTCGCCGGCCGACGTCGCGGTGCCCGCCTTCCTGGCGGCCTGCGTCGCACCCGACCTGCTTGCGGTGACGCGGACGCCCTCCGGGCACGTCGCGGCCCGCTGGGACGGGAACACCGTCCGCCAGGAGCCCTACCGGCTCCCGCGCCCGCTGCGGCGGCGAGCGCGGATGGGCAGGATCAAAGGCCAGTTACGGCCGCACGACGGCAGCTCTCGCATCATGCTCGCCGGCCTGGCGGGGCTGCTCGCGGTGCTCTTCGCGGACTGGGCATGGTCCGTGGCGGTGCACCGCAGAGCACCGATCGAGGCGCTGTTCGACGCGGTGCGCACCGTGTCGACCGTCGGACCGGCGTCCACGCACGGCTCGGACGCCTACCTGCTGTTCGCCAGCGTCGCAATGATTTTCACCATGGTCTTCACCGCCGTCTTCACCGCCGGCATGGTGGACCGGCTGCTGGCGCCCCGCTCACTCGGTATCGTGGGCCCCCGGGCCCTGCCCCGAGCCGGCCACGTGGTTGTGGTCGGTCTGGGACAGGTGGGCCTGCGGCTGTGCACCCAGCTCCAGGACCTGGGCATCGGCGTGGTGGCGATCGAGCGAGACCCGGCCGCACCCAACCTCCGGGTCGCCAGGGCGCTCCGGGTACCCGTCCTCGTGGCCGACGCCATAGACGCCTTCGTGCTCGCCAAGGTCCGCCTGCACGCCGCGCAGGCCCTGGTGGCCGTGGCCTCCGACGACCTGGAGAACATAGCGGTCTCCGTGGCGGCGCGGGCGATCGCGCCCGATCTCCGCGTGGTGATCAGAGCAGGCGATCACGACGCCATCAGGGAGACCCGCTCCTTGTTCCGGATCGGCCTGGTCCACGACCTCAACAGCATGAGCGCAGCTTTCACGAGTGCGAGCCTGCGCGGGTTACTGCCGCGGGGCGTGCTGGCACACGACAGGCGACTCCTGCTCCAGCAGGAGGACGGCACGGTCACGCCGTGGCCACAGGCGGATCGGTGCGGTCATGAACGCTAATCGGCCGCTACGCACGGGAACGCTCGGACACCCAGACGGCTATCTGGGCGCGGGACTTGAAGCCGAGCTTGGCCAGGATGTGCTCGACGTGCCCCTCAGCGGTGCGCTGCGCGATCACCAGCGCGGCCGCGATCTCCTTGTTGCTCATGCCCCGCGCGACGAGCTCAGCGATCTCCGCTTCCCTCCGCGTCAAGGGCGACGGCTCCGCGACCTCCGGCGCAGCGGCGTCCTCCCGCCGCGCCAGCTCGATCAGTGCGGCCAAGGAGAGTGCTGTGCCCTTGTGCACGGCATCGTCGAACGTCCTCGCGGGCAGGGCACGCCGCACCGCCTCCTCGCAGCGCGCGTGGTGATCCGTCAGGTAACCAAAGAGCGGCCCGCCGATGGACCGCCACAGGTTTACGACCGCCCCGAGCAGCCGGGCGGCGCGCTCGTTCTCGCCCTGCTCCGCGGCAATCCAGGCCATCACCTCCACGCACATGGCGAGCCCGAGGCGGTCGTTGAACGGCCGCTTGAGCCGAATGCTCTCCAGCTCCAGCGCATACGCCCCGGACGCGTCGCCCACCCGCCAGGCGGCGATGCCGGACACACACAGCGCGTACGACTTGAACCACAGCTCGCCGTGCGCATCACACACGGCCACGCAGTCGTCGAAGAGCGCGGCTGCCTGATCATGGTCACCGAGATACGACTGGGCGGTGGCCAGGTACATCTGCGAGATCGCCGCGCTCATGCGGTCCCCGAGGTGCTCGTATTGCTTGCACGACTTGCCGAGCAGGATCACGGCCCGGGGCAGATCCTGATCGATCAGCGCGGCCAGCCCCTCGACGTGCATGCTCATCGCAAGAGTACGAGCATCACCCAAGCGACCGGCCAGCGCCCGGCCGTCCCGCAACACCGGTCCAGCGGAGGCGAAATCGCTCTGCAGGATCGCCAGCCGGGCGTTCACGATCAATGCCTTGGCCCGCACCGCGGTGGGGGCGGTGTCCAGGGATAGCAGCAGGTCGAGCCAGCGCCGCCCCTCACGCAGCGAACTGGTCGCGATCCAGTAGTAGCAGAGGGCGGCGGCCATCCTCAGCCCACGGCGAGCCTCATGCCGCTCGGTGACACAGAAATTCAGGGCCACCCGGATGTTGCCCTGCTCGGCGCGCAGGCGGGCGAACCACTCCGCCTGGCCGGGCCCGAACCATTCGGGCTCCGCCCGAGCCACCAGCCGGTGGAACCAACCCCGGTGGCGGCGCCGCAGCTCCTCCTCTTGCCCGAGCTCGCGCAGCCGTTCACGGCCGTACTGTTTGATGGTCTCCAGCAGCCGGTATCGGACCCGGTGGGCGTGCTCCTCCCTGATCAGGATGGACTTGTCCACGAGGCCGGTCACCACGTCGATGACCTCCTCGAGCGCGATGCCGTCCCCCGAACACACCTCCTCGGCGGCCTCCAGTTCGATGCTGTCGGCGAACACGGAGGCACGGGCCCACAGCAACTGCTCCTGCTTCGTGCACAGGGCGTGGCTCCAGCCGATCATCTCCCGCAACGTCCGCCGGCGTGGCAGCGCGGTCCGCGAGCCAGTGGTCAGCAGCCCGAAGCTGTCGTCCAGCCGCGCCAGCACCTGCGCCGGTGAAAGCACCCTCAGCCGAGCGCTCGCCAGCTCGATCGCCAACGGTATGCCGTCCAGGCGGGCGCAGATCAGCTCCACGGAACGGCGGTCGGCCCCGGTCAGCGTGAACCCTCGCAGCATGGTCTGGGCGCGCTCGGCGAACAACTGCACCGCCTCGTCGCGGGGCAGCGTCGGCACATGGAGCACGTGCTCGCCAGCGATGCCCAGCGTCTGCCGGCTCGTGGCGAGGATGCGCAGGTCCGGTAGGTGCTGTACGAGCCGGTCCGCCAGCTCGGCGCACTCGGAGATCAAGTGCTCGCAGTTGTCCAGGAGCAGCAGCGCCTGCTTGCCGCGCAGATTCTCGACGAGTACCTGCAGCGCGGGCCGTGCGGAACGATCCTGGATCTCCAATGCCTCGCCCACCGCGTGCACGAGCAGTTCCGGAGCCTCCACCGCGGTCAGGTCGACCAGCCACACGCCAGCGGGGAAGGCCCGCCGGACCTCGTCGGCGAGCCGCATGGCCAGCCGGGTCTTGCCGACACCGCCCACGCCGGTGAGCGTCACCACTCGCGCGGCCGATAGCAGCCGCCTGGCCTCCGCCAGCTCGCGTCGTCGGCCGACGAAACTCGTCACCTCGGAGGGCGCCCCGACGGCGGGGCGTTCGGCATCCGGTGCTGACTCAGCCATCTGTCGCCTCCTCGTGTCGATGTGGGGCGGTGCGCGGTGTGCTGCGCCGAATTCATCTCCTACACGATACGCCAGAAGGCGTCCAAAGCCCGAGCACGGCTTTAGTGATCTCGCGAGTTACGCCCTGCTCGCAATGTTGGTCACATTAGTTCTGTTCATGTGAGCCACGAACTTTTCGGTTGAGTGGAATCGCTGCATCTCCCAGAATCGAATGAACCGAAACCCCGATTGAACGCAGGGAGATCTACATGACCGGGACGGCGAGCAGGGCCGCCTTCGAGATCGCAAAGGGAGTTCGTGAGATTCTCACGCTCACCGAGGCCGAGGTCGAGGAGAACCTCGATCCCCAGGAGTTGCTGGACGGGCTGGAGGACGGATTCCGGGGGCTCGAACTGGGCGAGGTCCAGTCGCCTTTCCGGCCGGAGCTGACCGTTCCGGGCAAGGGCTTCTCCTTGGCCATGTCGGCCTGGCAACCGGGTTGGCAGATGTGCGTGAAAGTGGTGAACGTCTTCGACGGAAACCTCGATCTCGGGCTGCCCAACCACCTTGCCATGATTAACCTTTTCGATCCGGAGACCGGGGCGACGACCTGCGTCATGGACGGGACCTACATCACCGGGATTCGCACCGCGGCGTCCGCGGTGCTGTCCGCGCGACTGCTGGCCCGGCGCGACGCGCGGATCGCCACGATCGTCGGCGCGGGTGTCCAGGCTCGCGAGCACTTGCGGTTGCTGCCCCTGATCCGGGAATTCGACCGCATCAACGTGTACTCGCTCCACGTCGACGAGGCGGAGCGGTTGGCCGCTCGCGACGACATCGCTCACGCCTCGGCGGAGCTGGAGGCGGCCGTGCGCGAATCGGACGTGGTCTGCCTGGCCACGCACGCGGCCGCGCCGGTGATCGATCCGGGCTGGCTGAAGGCCGGCGCGCATGTGTCCTCCGTCGGGTACTTCCCGCCGGAGGGTGAACTGCCCCGCGAACTGGCGCAGCGGCATCGCCTGTTCGTGGAGTCACTCGACGCCTTCGAACCGGTGCCGATCGGGTGCTCCGAACTCTCCACCGCCGATCCCGGCAAGGCCACGACGCTGGGTGCGGTCGTCCTCGACCCACGGGCGGGTCGGCGGGACGACCGTGAGATCACCGTGTACAAGGCCATGGGGATCGGCATGGAGGACATGGTCGCGGCCAACCTCGTCTACCGTCGCGCGCTGCGCGACGGTGTCGGCGGGGTCATGGCGTGGTAGAGAGCGGAACCGGAGTCTGGCCCGTGACATCATCATCCCCGACGTCCCTTCACCCGCGATCCAGCGAGGGCCTGCGCCATCTGGCCCGGGCATGCCTGCAGCGGTGCGGCGTCGCCATCGACGCCTCCGCCCGCAGCACTGTCACGGCCCGCACGCCGGTGACGGGGGACGAGCTGTTCGACATCCCCGCCGCGGACGCCGCGGCCGTCGGAGCCGCCGTTCAGGCCGCCCACGAAGCCTTCTTGCAGTGGCGGACCGTGCCCGCCCCGGAGCGGGGACGGCTGGTCAAGCGGTTCGGCGAGCTGGTCGAGCGGCACAGGCACGACCTGGCCGAGCTGATCATGATCGAGGTCGGCAAGATCCGCTCCGAGGCGCTCGGCGAAGTCCAGGAGATGATCGACGTCTGCGACTTCGCCGTCGGCCTCTCGCGCCGCTTGGAGGGGCGCACCATGCCCTCCGAGCGACCGGGACACCGGCTCATGGAGACCTGGCATCCGTTGGGCGTCGTCGCGGTCATCTCCGCGTTCAACTTCCCGGCCGCCGTCTGGGCGTGGAACGCCGCGATCGCGCTCGTCTGCGGTGACACGGTCGTGTGGAAGCCGTCACCGATGACGAGCCTGACCGCCCTGGCTTGCTCGGCCCTGCTGGAGCGCGCCGCCGCCGAGTGCGGCATGCCCTCCGAGATCAACCGGCTGGTCATCTGCGACGTGCCGGCGGCCGGAATCCTGCTCGACAGCCCGCTGGTCCCCCTGGTGAGCGCGACCGGATCCGAGCGCATGGGCGCCGAGATCGCCCCGCGCATCGCCCGGCGCTTCGGACGCTCGATCCTCGAACTCGGCGGCAACAACGCCGCGGTGGTGGCGCCGTCGGCCGATCTGGACCTCGCCGTCCGGGGCATCGCGTTTGCGGCGGCCGGGACCGCGGGCCAGCGCTGTACCACCATGCGACGGGTGATCGCCCACGAGTCGGTGGCGGACGAGCTCGTCGAGCGACTCGACGCGGCTTACGCGAAGCTTGTGGTCGGCGATCCGTTCGACGAGGCCACGTTGGTGGGGCCGCTCATCGACGGCACCGCGTTCGGCGCGATGCGCCGAGCGCTGGACCGCGCCGCCCGAGACGGCGGCACCGTCGTCACGGGCGGCACCAGAGTTGACCGGGAAGGGGCTTCGCAGGCGTACTACGCCCGGCCGGCCATCGTCCGCATGCCCGGCCAGAGCGACATCGTGCGGCAGGAGACCTTCGCCCCGATTCTGTACGTCATGACGCACGACTCCTTCGAGGAGGCCGTACGGCTGCACAACGCGGTACCCCAGGGCCTGTCGTCATCGATCTTCACTCTGGACCAGCGCGAGGCCGAGAGTTTCCTCGCCGCCGACGGCTCCGACTGCGGCATCGTCAACGTGAACATCGGTACCTCCGGCGCGGAGATCGGCGGCGCGTTCGGCGGTGAGAAGAGCACGGGAGGCGGCAGGGAGTCCGGCTCCGACGCCTGGCGCGGCTACATGCGCCGTGCGACCAACACCATCAACTACTCCTCCGCACTGCCACTGGCACAAGGCGTCGCATTCGCCTGACAGAAGAGTCGCATTCGTCTAACAGAAGAAAGGAGGAGTCGCATGCGTGCCATTCCTCTGAAGTCCCTCGCGGCGGTCGCCGTCCTCGGCTTCCTGGCCTCCGGTTGCGGTCAGGGCCTGCTCGGCCAGGAAACCGGTGGCGAGCAGCAAGGCCCAATCGTCCTGGGCATGCTGATTCCGCAGTCGGGCAGCGAAGCCTCGATCGGGCCGTACATGATCAACGCGGCCCAGCTGGCGGTTGACGAGATCAACGCTAAGGGCGGCGTGCTGGGCCGCAAGCTGGAGCTGAAGACCGCCGACGACGCCTGCGACGCCCAGTCGGCCACGGCCGCCGCCAACAAGCTCCTCACCGAGGGCGTGCACGTGTCAGTGGGCGGCTACTGCTCAGGGGCGACGCTGCCCACGCTGCCCATCTTCGGCAAGGCGAACATTCCGATGATCATTCCAGCGGCCAACTCGCAGGAACTGGTCGACCAGAAGCTCAACCACGTCTTCATGATTAACGGCACCGGCTCGCAGCAGGCCGAGGCCGCGCAGAAGTGGATCGCCAAGCAGGGCGGTCGGCGTGTCGCGCTGATGCACGACAACACCAGCTACTCCAAGGACATCGCGCTGCGCACCCAGTCGAGTCTCGGCGCGGCGGCGGTCACCCTCGAGGCGGTGACGCCGAAGGAGAGCGACTACAGCGCCAACATCACCAACGTGCTGGCCAAGAAGCCCGACTTCGTCTACTGGACCGGCTACTTCCAGGAGGGCGGCTTGATCGTCCGCCAGCTGCGGCAGGCAGGCTACAAGGGTTCGATCATGGTCGGTGACGGATCGGTGTCGCCGAAGCTGGCCGAGATCGCCGGCGGCGAGGCGGCCGAGGGCGTTTACGCCACCATGACCCAGACGCCCGACACCCTGGAGGGTGCGGAGGGCTGGATCGAGGCATACAAGAAGAAGTTCAACGCCGAGCCAGGGCCGTACTCCAATCAGGCCTACGACGCGGTCCGGCTGGCGGCCGAGGCGGTGGGCAAGGCGGGCGGCACCGACGGCGCGAAGGTGATCGCCGCGCTGGAGGCGATCGACGGGTTCCCAATGTTCTCCGGGCCGCTGAAGTTCACGCCGGAGCACACGCTGGCCAGCGGCGGATTCCAGATTCTCGTGGTCAAGGACGGTGCCTTCGCCCTGCAGGATTCGCTGTCATGACGCAGCTCGTCTGGAACGGTCTGTTCGTCGGCTCGTTCTACGCCCTGGTGGCGTTGGGCTACAGCATGGTGTACGGGATCATCAAGCTGCTCAACTTCGCCCACGGCGACCTGTACATGCTGGGCGCGTTCACCGGTTTCGCGGTCCTCGGCGCAGTCGGGGGCGTACCCGCCTCGGTGGGGTTGGTGGCGCTGCTGGCCGTGCTGCTGGTGACCATGGTCGCCTCCGGCCTGGCCGGGGTGGCGCTGGAACGCATCGCCTACCGGCCGCTGCGCCGGGCGCCCCGGCTGTCCCTGCTGATCACCGCGGTCGGCGCGTCCTTCGCGTTGGAGTACGGGATGCGCGCGGTGGCCGGAGCCGATCCGCAGGTGTACCCGGTGCGGCTGGGCGGCACGGCGATCGAGGTGTTCGGCGCCCGGCTCACCCTGCAGCAACTGGTGCTGGTGGGGGCGGCCGTGGCGCTGATGGCCGGGCTGAACCTGCTGGTCACCCGCACCCGCGAGGGCCGGGCCATGCGGGCCATCGCGCTGGATCCGCGGACCAGCTCGCTGATGGGCATCGACGTGGACGCGGTGATCTCCCGCACATTCTTCCTCGGCTCGGCGCTGGCCGGGGCAGCGGGCGTGATGGCCGGTGCCTACTACGGGAAGATCGACTTCTTGATGGGGTTTCTGATCGGGTTGAAGGCGTTCACCGCCGCAGTCATCGGCGGTATCGGCAACCTCCCCGGCACCATGCTGGGCGGTCTGCTGCTGGGCCTGCTGGAGTCGTTCGGCACCTTCTGGCTCGGAGGCGAGTGGCGGGACGTGTTCACGTTCGGGGTGCTGATCCTTTTCCTGACGGTGCGGCCGACCGGGCTGCTCGGTGAACGCGTCACGGAGCGAGTATGACGACGGCCGACCAGAGCAAAACCGGGACCGAGCCGCGCCTCCTGGGGACGGGCGAGACCCCCAGCCGCGCCTCGAAGCTGCTGGGCAACAATCGGGTCGGGCTGGCCGGCCTGCTGATCGCGCTGGCGGCGCCGTTCGTGAACGCCAGCCCGTACGGGCTGGCGGTGATGACCAGCGCGGCGATCTTCGTGATGCTGGCGGCCGGGCTGAACATCGTGGTCGGCTACTGCGGGCTGCTGGATCTGGGTTACGTCGCCTTCTTCGCCGTCGGCGCCTACACCAGCGGCGTGCTGGCCACCCGACTCGACCTGCCGCTGGTGGCCACCGTACCGGTGGTGCTGGTGGTCACCGTGATCGCCGGGATCGTCATCGGCGCCCCGACGCTGCGGCTGCGCAGCGACTACCTGGCCATCGTGACGCTGGGCTTCGGCGAGATCATCCGCATCTCTGCCAACAACCTCGACATCACCGGCGGCCCGTCCGGCATCTACGGTATCCCGCCGCTGACCACCAGCCCGGTGGTCTTCTACTACCTGACTGTGGCCGTGGTCGCCCTGGCCGTGCTCGGCGCGGCCCGGCTCAGCCGCTCCCGCCTGGGGCGCGCCTGGCGGTTCGTCCGTGAGGACGAGGACGCCGCCGAGGCCATGGGCGTGCACACCTACCGCATCAAGCTGGCCGCCTATATCGCGGGCGCAGTCTGGGGCGGCCTGGCCGGCGTGCTGTTCGCCTCCCAGCTGTCGGCCATCTCCCCCAACAGCTTCACCTTCCTGCAATCAGCGCTGGTGCTCATGGCCGTGGTCCTGGGCGGCATGGGCTCGGTCCCGGGCGTCGTCGTCGGTGCCATCGTGATCAGCCTCCTCCCGGAGATCCTGCGCGACCTGGCCGACTACCGCTTCTTCCTGTTCGGCGTTCTGCTCATCGTCTTCATGCTGGCACGCCCCCAGGGCTTGTGGCCCGCCCGATCCAAAGAGGCTCTCAAATGACCCTGCTGCGCGTCGAGGATCTCCGCCTGTCCTTCGGCGGGCTGCTGGCCATCGACGGGCTGTGCTTCTCCGTCGGCCAGGCCGAGATCGTCTCGGTAATCGGCCCCAACGGCGCCGGCAAGACCTCTGCCTTCAACTGCGTCACCGGCTTCTACCGGCCCGCCAGCGGCCAGATCACGCTGCGCGGCAAGAGCCTGAGCGGCCTTCGCCCCTCGGCCATCGCCGGCCTGGGCATCGCGCGCACCTTCCAGAACCTGCGGCTGTTCGGCGAACTGTCGGTGCTGGACAACGTGCGCGCCGGCGCCCACCTGTGGCTGCGGCAGAACATCTTCGACGCCCTGCTACACACCCCCCGCTACCGCCGCTCCGAGCGCGAATACACCCAAGCCGCCCACCACTGGCTCGACTTCGTCGGCCTGCGCGGTGACCGCTACGGCGCCGCCCGCAACCTTCCCTACGGCGAGCAGCGGCGCGCCGAGATCGCCCGGGCGCTGGCCCGCCGCCCGGACCTGCTCCTACTAGACGAGCCCGCCGCCGGGCTCAACCACGGGGAGAAGGCCGAGATGCTCGACCTCATCCGCCGCATCCAGGCCCTGGGCATCGCCATCGTGCTCATCGAACACGACATGGGCCTGGTCATGGAGGTCTCTGAGCGCGTCGTCGTGCTCAACTTCGGCCGCGAGATCGCCGACGGCCGCCCCGAGGACGTCCGGCGCGACCCCGCTGTCATCGAGGCATACCTGGGGAGGGACTCCCATGCTTGACATCCACGGACTCGACGTCCACTACGACGGCGTGCACGCCCTGCGCGGCCTGTCCGTGACCGTCAAGCAGGGCGAGATCGTCGCCCTGCTCGGCAACAACGGAGCGGGCAAGACCACCACCCTGTCCGCGATCTCCGGACTCGTGCGTCCCAGCGACGGCACCGTCGTCTTCGACGGCCAAGAAATCACTCGTGACAAACCCCACACCATCACCGCACGCGGGCTGGTGCACGTCCCCGAAGGCCGCCGCGTCTTCTCCACCCTCACCATCCACGAGAACCTGCAGCTCGGCGGCTACATGGTGCACGACCAGGCCGAGATCCGCAAACGCATCGCCCACGTCTACGAGCTGCTGCCCCGTCTCGCCGAACGCCGTAACCAGCAAGGAGGCACCCTCTCAGGCGGCGAACAGCAGATGCTCGCCATCGGCCGCGCCCTCGTCACCGGCCCTCGACTGCTCCTTCTCGACGAGCCCTCCATGGGACTGGCTCCACTCGTGGTCACCTCCGTCATGCGGCTCATCGCACAGATCAACGCTGAGGGCACCTCCGTCCTCCTCGTCGAACAGAACGCCACCGCCGCCCTCGGGATCGCGCATCGCGGGTATGTCATCGAGAACGGCGTCCCCATTCTCGAGGGCCACGCCGCCGAATTGCGCGCAGACCCCAGAGTTGCCGACGCCTACCTAGGCGGCATGACACATAAGCCCAACTAACGTAGCGTTAGCCCATGGAGCTGAATTCAGGGACACTGACAAAGCTTCGAGCCTTCGAGGCGGTCGGGCGTCATCTTAGTTTCGCTAAGGCAGCTCAGGAGCTTTATGTAACCCCGGCCGCGCTCAGCCACCATGTGCGACATCTGGAGGAGGAGCTCGGGGTTCCGCTCATCACGCGCCTGCACCGGCGCATCGAGCTTTCTCCGAGCGGGATGAGGCTCCTCCCCGAGTGCTCGCAGGCGCTCCAGATCCTCAGCCGCGCGGTTCGAGAGGTCAAACGGACCGACCAGCAGGAGACTCTCACGGTCAGCGTCGCCCCGTACTTCTCGGCGAGGTGGCTGACCCCGCGGCTGGGCCGATTCTGGGCACATCACCCGGACATCGACCTGCGGCTGCACCACGCCTACCAGCCGGCCGACTTCTTCACCGACAACCTGGACGCGGGGATCAACTGGTGTCCGGGCGACTGGCCCAACGCCGAGAGCACGCTGGTGCTGCACGGCAGGCTCACGATCGTGTGCAGCCGCGCCTACCTCAAGCAGTTGCCTCCTGATCCCTCCCCCCACGATCTGCTCGGCCACAGGCTCATGTTCGAGTTCAGCATCGAGCATCTGATCCGCTGGTTTGAAGCGTCCGGCGTCAAGCTTCCCGAACCGCCCAGAGCCGACCAGGTAGACGACTCGCACACGCTGCGCAGGCTCGCCTTGGACGGCCACGGCGCTGCCCTGTTCTTCTCTGGTCTGATTCACGAGGACCTCCGGACCGGCCAACTCGTCCGCCCGTTCGACGTCGAGATCGATCCGGGCAGCGCATACTACCTGACCAGGCCGAAGGACCGGCCGGTCGGGCGACGACTGAAGCTCTTCACCGCATGGCTGATGAGCGAGATCGCCACGAGCCCCTACGTGTGATCGGGGCCGCTCGCTGCTCTACAGTGTGGCGACCATGGACGCACCTCACGTTCTTCCCCTTCGCCTGGCGCGTGCCTACCGCGCTGTAGGCCATCGCTGATCAGATCTCCACTGGGTCACCTCGAGGACCTGATGCCCGAGCACGGCGGTAACACTGGCATGGTCAACCTGCACAGTGACCGGGCCTGTGTGAGATCTTCGCCACCTCCGCCAACGCGTCCGCGTCCAGGTAAAAGAACCGCTCCAGATCCTCCGGCGACGGATCCGTCAAGAACCGCCGATACCAGGCCCTCTGCTCCTCAGACAAATACTGAAACGACATAAACCGTGACGGTATGAGATCAATGACCGCTTGCCAGCCGGTACACCCAAACCGAGATCAACCCGTCCGCGGCGCCTCGGCTCGCACCCCCCTGACCTGCGCCGGAGCTTACCGTTCAATTCCGGCCGGATAGTCCCAAGACCCCTTAGTCGTAGTTCTTGGCGATGATGTCCCAACGGACCGGCCTGGTCATCGCCGGCGCCAGGTTCGCATACCGGGCCAGGTCTCCGTAATCGGTCTGGGAGCTTGACCCTTGTGCTGCTCGCGATCAGCCCACTCGCAGTCAGCCACCTGGTTGTCGCGTGCGTATGGGCCGCGATCTGGGGCACAACCGACGGAATGGTCTCCGTCGTGCAGCAACACCGGCTGGTGACCCTTGCACCCGCCTCGGCACCAGTTCTCCTTGGCCTCAACTCCTCCGCGATCTACCTCGGAGTTGCGATGGGCGGTGGACTTGGCGGTCTGGCTCAAGACTGGCTGTCGGTCACCGTGCTCGGCGTTCCCGCTGCCGTCCTGGCATTGCTCGCCACCACCATCACCCTCGCCGAGGGGAGAATCGACACGGTGAAGGGCTCACTGAGGGCAGCCGAGAACCGCCGCTGACGCAGCCAACGGGCTGTCTATAACGCCAATGGATTAAGACCGGCAGGGTGGAACTGCTCGCCGCGATCCGGCGCGATGCCCGGTCAGGTCTGTCGAACCATGCCATGCAACGCAAGGGCGGCATCGGGTATCACACGGTCACCGCTGCGTTGAACTCGGAGTGACCCGAGCCACGTTGCGCGGGGGCTGGTGTTCCGGTTGAGGATCCATTTACGGAACACCAGCTCATTCCCTCCACCCTTCACGCCCGTCTCCCTCACGAGATCACGGCGCTCGTGATGCTCGCACTCCCGAAAGCCGCAGTCGAGCACACCGAGTAGAGAACCCATGCCGCCCCACATGTCGGCGAGCCCGTCCGTAGAATCCCCTTCATGTACGTGATAATTGGCTATTATCACGTACATGAGCGATCACGGCGGCGCGGCGACCAGGAGATGCCTTTGCCGAGGCAGTGTGCGACTTCGGCACGTTATCCGGTACATCGCTCGGGTCGGAACAGCGCTCACCGCCCGGGGGCCAGCATGAGCTCGGCGCCGAAGGTCGCCGCCCTGCGCGGCGGGTACATCACCCTCGCCGAGGCCGCCGACGCCTTCCTCGCCACCTCGCGCACGGCCAATCCCAACACCCACCGCGCCTACGCCTCGGCCATCGACCGCGTCAACGCGCTGCTCGGCCGCAAGCGGCCGCTCGCCGAAGTCGCCGACGCCGAGATCGGCACCGCACTCGCCGAGTTGTGGGGCGCGAGCGCGCCGGCAACCTGGAACCGCAACCGCGCCGCCATCGCCTCCTGGCTGTCCTGGTGCCATGCCAAGAAGCACTGGGCCGCCCCGTCGGTCCCGGCTGACGCCGAACGCCGCAAGGAGAGCGCCGACGAGACCCGCGCGGTCGCGAAAGCCACCATCCACCGGCTGCTGTCGCGCCGCGACATCCCCCTGCGGGAGCGGGCGCTGTGGCGGATGCTCTATGAGACCGCCGCCCGGGCCTCCGAGATCCTGGCGCTGAACGTCGAGGA
The DNA here is from genome assembly GCF_043197155.1 of Nonomuraea sp. NPDC049269. Lineage (NCBI taxonomy): Bacteria > Bacillati > Actinomycetota > Actinomycetes > Streptosporangiales > Streptosporangiaceae > Nonomuraea > Nonomuraea sp. NPDC049269. Next base: position 91,602 of record NZ_JBICSO010000010.1, on the reverse strand, counting down.
CCTCGACCTGGAGCACCGCCGCGCCCCCGTCCAGTCCAAAGGTGGCGCCGTCGAGTGGGTGTATTGGGACAGTGGCACCGCCCACCTGCTACCTCGCCTGCTCCGGCTGCCTGACGGCACCTCACGTACCCACGGCCCGTTGTTCCTATCCGAACGGCGCCCCGTCCCGGCCCGCCGCCCGGCCGCCGCCGACATCTGCCCGCGCACCGGCCGCGCCCGCCTCGGCTACGACCGCGCCCGCGTCCTGCTGGAGAAGTACGCCGGGCTCGACCTGCACCAGCTGCGCCACAGCGCCGCCACCCACCTCGGCGAAGCCGAGGTACCGCTGCAGCTCATCATGGGCAAGACCCGGCACAAGAACCCCCGCACCGCCATGCGCTACGTCAAACCCGGCGCCGAAGCCATCGCCAAGGTCACCGAGGTCCTGGCACCCCGCCGCCGTACCCACTGATCAGCAACTTCTCCTAGGCGAGCCGAGGACACTGCCCCTTTTTCCTCGTACTTGGTCACTAGCCCCTACTTGGTCTGCCTCCCAACATCAACCCCTTGTCGCGCCAGTGCCGTCTCCTCCGACGAGCAAGCCGCTCGCCTCAAGATCCACTCAATGTGGGTTTTGGGCTTATGTGGGCTGACCCCCAGTATCGGGCGATCCGCTAGGCCCGTTTTCCGGCCTTGGGGGACATCGGTACAACCGTTGATGGTGGCAGGCCGTCGGTCTTCAACTCTGCGGGAACATTTGTCCAAGACTGGCGGCGGGCCGCGCGTGCATAGTCTCCGCATGAGTGAATACGACATTGAACGTTCGCATGGGATGCACGTGGTCCATGACGGCCCGCGGCAGGCGCCGCCGTTGTTGCTCATCCACGGGTCGGGGGCCTCGGGCGGTTTCTGGGGTCCGGTGGTCCCGGCGCTGGCTGGTCACCATCACGTCATCCGGGTCGACCTGCCGGGTTGCGGTCAGTCCCCGCCCGCGCCGTCGTATGACGTGCCCGCGCAGGCGGGCCAGGTGGCGGCGCTGCTGGACGACCTCGGCCTTCGTCACGTCGCCGCGGCCGGGCACTCCAGCGGCGGCTACGTCGCCACCGCGCTTGCCGAACAACGTCCCGACCTCGTGGGTTCGCTCGCACTGATCAGTAGCGGCCCAAGTCCGGATGCGCTCCTCCGGCAGCCGTTCATCCTTCGGCTCCTGCTGGCCCCGCCTTTGGGCCCGCTCCTGTGGCCGAGGCGTTCGGATGCGATGATCCGCAAGGGGATCAGCGCGACGGCCGTTCGCCCGGTGGACCTCCCGGACGACGTGGTCGCCGACGTACGGGGCATCACCTACCGCGTGATGAGGACGGTGCTGCGCCGGAACACCGCCTACATCGCCGAACGGAGCATGCCCGAGCGTCTGGCCGCCCTCGGGGTCCCCGTTCAGGTGATCTTCGGCTCTGCCGACCCCCGTTGGGAGCCGTCGTCGGCGCACCAGTACGACGCGGTGCCGAACGCACGGGTCGAGCTGCTGCCCGGCGTCGGGCACCTACCCATGGTGGAAGAGCCCGAGACGACCAGCAAACTGCTGCTGAGCTTCACGGCAACGGGCCGCCGATGACCCGTGATCCCTGATGCCTAGACTGGCCATGTGCTGCCGACCGGGACGCCACCTGACCGGGCGTGGGTGGACGTCGCAGTCCCACGCCCGTCGGTTCGGCTGCCGGGGGTCAGCATGGCCGGGTTTCGCCATCGTGCCCCGGCCTTGGTGGACATCGCCATGGTCGCGTACCCGTCCGTCACCCTGCTCGTCGATCTGAGCGAGGGAGGCGTCGTCTACGAAACCCATGGCCGGCACGAGCGCGGCAGTGTCGTCGTCGGGCTCCTCCCCGGCGATCTCCGGGCGGCTGGCTGGGGAGCCGGCCAGTGCCTCCAGATCCGGCTGGAGCCGGTCGCGGCGGCTGCGTTGTTTCGGCGCGTCGACCGAGCTCAGCGGGACGGTGGTAGCCCTTAAGGAGGTCTGGGGCCGCGACGCGCCGTCGCGTCGTGGGACGAACGGTTCACGATCGCGGTGGACATCCTCGGCCGACGGCTGGGTGCCCACCCACCGGTCGATCCGCAGGTCGCCTACGCCTGGCGGCGGACGCTGTCCAGCCGGGGGCGGGTGCGGGTCGACGGCCTGGCGGACGAGGTCGGCTGGAGCCGCAAGCGCCTGTGGTCCCGCTTCCGGTCCCAGCTCGGCATCACACCCAAACGCGCCGCCCGGCTGGTGCGCTTCGACCACGCCGCCCACCTACTCGCGGCGGGTCACGCCGCCGCCCGCATAGCCGCCGAGAACGGCTACGTCGACCAGTCCCACCTTCACCGCGAGGTCGCGACGTTTGCCGGGCTCACGCCCACGGCCCTGGCCGTCGCGCCGTGGCTCGCGGTCGACGACGTTGCGTGGCCGGCTTCATCGCCGACCCAGCGCCCGGCGAAGGATGGCGAACGCATCCGCGACCTTCGTTGAACAGCTTGCCTCCACGATGCGGCTGCCACGCGCCGTGCAGGTGGAGAGACCCGCCGTGTCAGGGCGGTTTCGTCAAAGTCCCCGCGGAAGGTTCGCTGGTCGGGGTCCCGGTAGCAATGAAGAAGTTTTCAACGAAATAGCGTCTGACCTGCGGATAGCCCGGTCTCTGCGGCTAAGGTCTCGATTCGCTTACGGTGCGGATCATGGAGCGACGATCCCTAATTTCAGCGAGGACGTCGGCGTTGGATGGGGTCGGCTTCAGCGGTGACGCGGGCGGAGGTCTCCTCGCCGAGTTGTACGTAGCGGCCGAGGCTGGCCAGGTGCTGGTGGCGGCTCTTGGCCTGCAGCTCGGGCGCGGTGCGGCCGGCTTGCGCGAGATGCTGCAGGGCCGAGTGACGGAGCTGGTGCAGAGTCCATCCCTGGCGGTGCGGGTCGAGCTGGGCTGTGGCGGTCTTGAACAGGTATTCGGCGCGCGGGTAGGACAGCCGGCCATGGCCGGTTACGGGGCAGACGTCGCCGGTTGCGGGCGCCCGGCGGCCGGAGGTGGGGGCGCGCCGGTCGGCCAGAAACACCGGCCCGGCGGTGCGGCCGGTCAGCAGGCGGGGCAGGATCCGGGCGGTGGGGGTGGCCCAGTGCACGTACTCGAGGGCGCCGCCCTTGGAGACGACGCGGGCGCGGCGGAACTCCAGGTCGAGGTCCCCGATGTTGAGGGTGAGGATTTCCTCGGCTCGGGCGGCCGTGTCGTACAGGAGCCGCCATAGCACCCGTTCTCGCAGCGCGTGCGCGGGGTCGGTGAACAGCTTCTCCAGCCGGGCGGCCGGGATGGCCCGATCACCGCGGCGGGCGGGCTTGCGACGCTCCAGCCGCCGGGCCGGGTTGGTGACCAGGAGTTCCTGGCGCTGGGCCCAGGTGGTGAAGGAGACCAGCGCGGACAGGTGCCGGTTCCAGGTGGCGGCGGCCGCGCTCTTCCACTGGTCCATCACCGCGGCGTACTGCTCGGGCGTGAGTGTGGCGACCGGATGCTGCGGCCCGGCCACGGTGGTCAAGCGGGCGAGGGTCTCGGCGTAGCTGGTGCGGGTGGTGGCCGCGGTGAGGGACTCCAGGAAACGGTCGGCGGCGGCGGCGACCGTCGAGCCGGTCGCGGGGTCGGTCGGCGGGCCGGGGAAGGCGACGACGGACACGGGCGACCTCCTCCAGGGCGATGTGACACATAATGTTGCCGAGTCGCCGTCGTGGCGGCGGATGCCGAGCTGGGCGGACATGGGTCGGCAAGGTCGAGTGACAGATAATGCAAGTTCTGTGTCACAGATGTGCGGCGCCATGGGCAGTGGCTAGGTGGTCGTTCGCGACCGGGCCTCGGCGGCCCCATGAGGGGGGCAGACCAAGTACGAGAGAAAGGGATAGTCATGTCGCTGACCAGGGCGATCACACGGCCCCACCCAGCGTGCCGCATGGCTCGCCAGCACGTTCGCCAACGGCGCCAGCGCCTGGCAGATGGTTACCCCCAGACCCGGCACAGAGCGCCACCCGCGCCTTACACCGCACCGGGGCAACGACGTTCGGGAACCTGGTGCCCGCCGAGCCGTCCCGGCTGGGGACGGTCAAAAGGCAACGGGGGTCCACCGACGTCTTGGTCAATGGGTGATCACGATCTTGCCGTTGGCCTTGCCCTGCTCGACGTAGGCGAGGGCGTCGAGGGTTTTAGAGCTGCCAGGGCCTTGAGCTGGGCACCGTCGGCGCGCATGAAGAAGAACGAGTACCGGACGCCCAGTCGCTTCGCCCGGCTGCGGACCTTGCGGCTCAGCACGGCCATGACCGGCTTGAGGAGCGGCTGGCCGAGCTGTGCGGCGAAGGCCGGGTCGGGTGGGCCGACCACGCTGATGGCCAGTCCGCCGGGCTTCAGGACCGTCAGCGACTTCTCCAGGCTGGCCGGGCCAAGCGAGTCGAGGACGACGTCGTAGCGGTTGAGGACGTCGGCGAAGTCGGTCGTGGTGTAGTCGATGGCTTCGTCGGCGCCGAGGTCTCGGACCTTGTCGATGTCGCGGGTGTGGGCGGTGGTGGCGACGTACGCGCCGAGGTGCTTGGCGAGTTGGATGGCGGTCGAGCCGAGGCCGCCGGCGCCGGCGTGCACCAGCATCTTCTGTCCGGGGCGGACGTCGGCGAGGTCGACGAGGCTCTGCTGAGCGGCGAGCGCCACCAGGGGTACGGCGGCGGCCTCGGCGAAGGAGAGCGAGGAGGGCTTGATCGCGACGTCGTCGGCGTCGATCGCGATCGACTCGGCGAAGGTGCCGATCCGCAGGTCACGTGGTCGCGCGGGGATAAAGGTCGTGGCTATGAGTGAGCCTTACCCGGACGAGTTGGTCGACGTGGTGGACCTGTACGTCGATGTCCAGCAGGTTCTGCTCAACCGGCTGGCCGCCGGCGCTGACCTGGGCCGTGTCGTGGTCGCCATGCAGGCTCACGAATTCCTGCAAACGCGGTCCGAGTGGGCGGAGCGGCGGCCGAAGTACCATCGTCTGCTGGCGGCGAGGCGTTCGGCGACTGACCGTGCAGTTCAAGCCCGGCGACAGCGCGCATGCGGTGGAGCAACTCGACTGGATGCGGGCGCAGTTCTTCGCCAACCGCCCAGACGACCGCCCTGCGGCGCGTAAACCTACGGGCCGTGTCTCCGCGGCGTCGAAGTGGGCCGACCGCATCAGATGCCTGTGCGACGAGGCCGGCCGTGCCGTTCTCAGCGGTGGTGCGGGCGAGGCAACAATGCGAACGCGCTCTCCGCAATCGAGGTCAGGCGGGCGGGACTGTGGCCGTACGCGCCGACGACATCGGTCCCGCGGATGATGGTCAGCAGAAGGTACGCGAGGTCGTCAGGATCCGCGTCGGGGTCGATGTCGCCGTTGCGCTGCGCCGCTCGCACACAGTCGGCCACCGCCGTCGTGAGCACGGAGAAGCAGTCGTTGGCCAGGCGTTGCACCTCGGGGTCGGAGGTGCCGAGTTCCAGGGCCATCTTGGCGGCGAAGCAGGCCGCCGCCGCCCGGTCAGGGGCGGGGGGTACATCGGCGGCGAGTGGCACCCCGTGGACGGCGCGGAGCAAGTATCTGTGCAGTCGTTCCAGGGCGCCCTCGTCCGGTCCGGCGAGCGCCTTCGGCGCAAACTGCCCCAGCCGGGCGAAGTAGCCGGCCATCGCTTGCAGCAATACGCCGTGCTTGCCGTCGAACGCGGCGTAGAGGCTGCCGCGGCCCATGCCGGTGGCGGCGCTGATGTCGTCGACGCTCGTGCCGTTGTAGCCCGTGGTGCGGAACTGCCGCTCGGCGGCATGCAGGACGTGGTCGTGGTCGAAGCTTCGTGGTCTCGCCATACACAAAAGGTAGAGCCGACCTGCCGTACTTGACAACTCAGTACAGAACCGCCTAGGTTTCTGACAGTTCAGTACACAACCATCCTGGGATCCCGCACTGGGCACGACGAAGTCATGCCCGCAACCGAAGGAACCAACATGCAGACAGCTTCCCCAGTGGCCCTTGTGACGGGCGCCTCCTCGGGGATCGGGCGGGCGGCAGCGCTCGCCCTCGTGGACGCCGGCTTCGCGGTGGTCGGCACGAGCCGCAACGCGGCGAATGCCGGGCCGCTGGCCGGGGTGACGTTCCTCGATCTCGACGTGGCCAGCGACGAGTCGGTCCGCTCCCTGGTCGAGGAGGTGATCGAGCGGTTCGGTCGGATCGACGTCCTGGTCAACAACGCGGGCGTGGGCGCGGTCGGCGCTGGCGAGGAGAGCTCGATCAACCAGGCCAAGGAGGTCTTCGACATCAACGTCTTCGGTCTGATGCGGATGACAAACGCGGTGCTGCCCCACATGCGCGCCCAGGGCAGTGGCCGCGTGGTCAACGTCTCCTCGGTACTCGGTCTGATCCCAGCGCCCTTCATGGCCGTCTACGCTGCCGCCAAGCATGCGGTCGAGGGCTACTCCGAGTCCGTCGACCACGAGCTTCGCGAGCACGGCGTCCGGATGCTGCTGGTCGAGCCGGCCTACACGAGCACGAGTTTCGAGGCGAGCAGCCTGGCACCCGACTCGCCCCTGCCGGTCTACGCCGCGCAGCGGGAGATCGCCCGAGACGTGCTGGCCACCGCCGTGCGCACCGCCGACGACCCGGACGTTGTCGCGAAGGTGATCGTCGCGGCCGCCACCGATTCCAAGCCTAAGCTCCGGTACACCGCCGGCTCGATGGCCGCACGCGTCAGCCTCCTGCGCCGGATCGTGCCCTCGCGCGCCTTCGACAACCAAATCCGCAAGCTCAACCGGCTGGCCGGCTGACCCCGCAGTACACCCGGCGCCTGAGCAGACGCACATGTCCAAAACCAGAGACACCGAAGCCAGCATCAGCATCTGTCGTCCGAGCGCTCTTGGAGAAGGCTGACACACATGGAGTTCGAACGCGTCACCTTCGACCTGCCACATGGCACCTTTCACGCGCTGCAGGGTGGTGATCCCGATGGTCAACCGACGCTCGTCTTGCACGGCTTCCCGGACCATCCGCCGACCGCGACGCCCTTCCTCGCCGAGCTCGGCCGCCGCGGACGTCACGTCGTCGCACCCTGGCTTCGCGGTTACGCGCCGTCCCCGACCGCGGGGCCGTTCGACCTCGCAGCCCTCACCAGCGACGTGCTCGCGCTGATCGACCGCTGGTCTCCCGGGCGAGCCGTGGAGTTGGTCGGCCACGACTGGGGCGCCGCGATCACATACCATACCTGCGTCACCGCGCCGGAGCGGATCGAACGCGCGGTCACGCTCGCATTCCCCCACCCACTCACGTTCCTGAGCCGGCCGCGCCCCGCTCAGCTACGCCGAAGCTGGTACATGGGGCTCTTTCAACTGCCGGGAAGCGGCTTGATGGCCACCGCCCGCGATCTCGCCCTCATCGACCGCCTCTGGCGTCAATGGTCGCCCAGCCTCTCGCTCGATCCAGCTCTCCAGGTGGAGCTACACGAGCACCTGCGGGCGAGCATGCCCGCGCCCATCAAGTACTACCGGGCGATGCTGCGACCCGGCATGCTTGGGGCGACGCGCCGCCTATCTCAGCCGATCACGGTGCCCCTGCTGCAGCTCCACGGTGCCGACGACGGCTGCATCCTCCCCCCGCAGGTCGACGACCGACATCGGTTCGCCGCCCCGCACGCGCTGGAGGTCGTCCCCGACGTCGGTCACTTCCTGCACATCGAGGCTCCCGAGGCGATCGCGGAACGGATCGCGGCATGGGCCCAGTAGCGGATCACTCGGCCCTCGCGGCGAGACCACCGGGATGGGCGGCGCGGGGCGGACTCTGACATGGCGTTGTCGCCGACGGCGGGATGGGGCGGATCTCCGCCCGGTGACCAGCGATGCAACCTTCAACCCGGTCGGTCAGAACCGTCAGGTGAACGCTGCTCGTCGATGAAGGCGACCATCAGCCGTTGCAGAGGTCGAGCTCCCCGACGAAGAAAGTTGTCCGCCTTCAGAATCGCGTCCTCACGCAGCCGACGGTTCTCCTCGTTCTCCTCGATCGTGACCCCGGGCGCCTCGCCGCCGTCAATCTCGGCCTGGGCGACCCAGCGCCACAACGACTTCTGCCTACCCCGACCTTCTTGGACACCGCCAGCACCGCCACGGTATTTGGTCGGGTACTCGGCACGGTGCTACAGCACCAGCCGGACAGCTCGGGATCCAACTGCTTCGGCATGACATGCATCCCTTCCAACTCAGAAAGAATGCGGCATCAAACCGGCAAGGCCCCGCGAGGAGCATCGACTGCTCCTGGATGCGATCCGGCGCTGGGGCTCGGTGGACGCCGAGCGCGATTCCGCTCCGGTCACATCCGCCGGACCGGGGTCGAGCTGACCCGGCATCCGGAGCTGTTCAACCATGGCTCGCCGTAAGGCTCGGGTCAGAACGTCCTTCTGCTGGCGAGGTAGGCGTGGACTGCGGAGATGACCACGGATCCCTCGCCGACGGCCGATGCCACCCGCTTGACGGAGTCTGCGCGCACGTCACCGACGGCGAACAGCCCGGGTATCGAGGTGGCGAAGCTGTCGTGGGTGAGCACGAAGCCCTTGGCGTCGAGGTCGACACCGATGTCGTGCAGCCAGGTCGTGCAGGGGTCCGCGCCGATCATCAGGAACAGTGCGGCCGCGTCGAGTCGTACGTCCCGGTCGCGGGCGCGGTCGTGCCAGGTCAGCCCGCTGAGCCGGCTGCTGCCATGGACGGTGGACAGTTCGCAGCGAGGGTGCACGGTGATCCGCTCGTGGTGGGTCAGGCGCTGCGCCAGGTAGTTCGACATGGTGTCGCACAGGTCATCGCGGCGGATCAGGACGTGGACGTGGCCGGCGTTCCGCGCGAGAAACAGGGCCGCCTGGCCGGCGGAGTTGGCGCCCCCGACCACGACGGCGTTCCGCCCGGAGACCGAGTTGGCCTCCAGTTGGCTTGCGGCGTAGTAGACGCCACGGCCCTCCAGGTCGGCCAGGCCAGGCAGGTCCAGGCGCCGGTAGCGCACGCCGCTGGCGATGATCACCGCTGAGGCGAGGACGTCGTACTCGTCGTCGAGCCGCACCCGAAACCCGCCGGGCACCTCCGACAGCCCAGTGACTGAGCGGGGTGATAGAAGCCTGGTCCCGAACTTGACCGCCTGCAGCATCGCCGCCCGTGCCAGTTCAACCCCGGACACGCCGCGGTAGAAGCCGAGGTAGTTCTCGATCCGTGACGAGCTGCCGGCCTGGCCGCCGATGGCGACGTCCTCGACGACGACCACGTCCAGTCCCTCCGACGCCCCGTACACAGCAGCGGCCAGCCCCGCCGGTCCGGCGCCCACCACCAGCAGGTCACACCGGGAATCGTCGGCGATGCCCCACAGGTCGATTCCCAGCGCGGTTGCCAGGTCACGCGTGGTCGGCGCTGTCATTACGCGGCGCTGTGGCGTGACAACGGCCGTACCGGTCTCGGGCAAGGCACAGGTCTGCGCCAGCTCCGACCACGCCGACGGGTTCGAGCGCAGCACCGTCCGGTAGGGAATCTGGTTGCGTTCAGCGAAGTCCTGGAGGCGGTGCAGGTCGCGGTCGTCGTCTCCGGCCAGTACCAGACCGCCCTCGCCTTTCCTGCTCAGGAAGCGCCGCCGGGCATCCAAAGCGGACAGCACGACATCGCTCAGCTCCCCCGAGATCTCCACCAGCCGGCGCAGTTCCTCCACCCGAACCCGCAGGATCGCGGTGTCTTTCATGGCCACGCCCTGGAAGACGGCGCGTTGCCCCATCAACATGCCCAGCTCGCCGACGAAGTCACCGGCCTCGATCACGAAGACGACCCGGTCGTCCCGGCGGTCCACGAGGAGCACGCCACCGGTCAGCACGAGGTGCAAGTCGGTGGGATCACCGGCGTCCCACAGCAACTCGCCGGGCGTGGGGTGCAGCTCCTCACCGGATGACCGCAACAGGTCCAGGGCGTGTTGGCTCAACACCGGCCAGGCCTCATCAACCTCGTCCAGCCGACGGGACGAGTAATGGGTCAGCTCGTCCGGCACGGGGATGATGCTCATGCTTCTCCCTTACCTGGCAGGCGAATCGCTCCGGTCACGATTCTCCTCCGCTCGTTTCGCCGGCGTCGGCCCCGACTTCCGCTTCCCCAGGCTCAACTCTCGCCACGGCCATCGCGACCGTGCCCAACCACCACAGCGAGAGCCCTTCCTGGACCCTGACCAGCCTAATCGTTGTTTTTGCGCTGGAAACTACGGGCGGCCCCATACGCAGAAGGTTAGGCCGAACTGCCGTACTTGACAACTCAGTACAGAACCGCCTAGGTTTCTGACTGTTCAGTACACAACCGTCCTGAGCTTGCCGGACCGGCTTGGTCCAGGCGTGCAGGACCGCGACGCCGCGAAGGCGGCTTGGGGGTTGAACTCATGACACAGGTGACCCAGCGACCGCCCTTTGGCGAGGACTCCGCGAGCGATGCGCTGGCCGAGGGGACCGTCGACGCGGTGGTGATCGGCGGGGGCGCCGCGGGGCTGAACGGTGCACTGATCCTCGCCCGCTCCCGCCGCTCGGTCGTCGTGATCGACAGCGGCTCCCCGCGCAACGCGCCCGCGAAGGCCGTGCACGGCTTGATCGCCTTGGACGGCACCCCGCCGCCCGAGATCCTTCGACGGGGCCGGGAGCAGGTGCGCCAGTACGGCGGACGCGTCGTCCACGGCGAGGTGGTCTCGGCCGAGTCTGCCACCCCGTCGGCGGACGGGGACCTGCGGTTCACCGTCACCCTGGCCGACGGCCGCAGCATCACCGCTCGCCGCATCCTGGTGGCCACCGGCCTGACGGATGTGCTGCCGGAGGTGCCCGGGCTCGCCGAGCACTGGGGGCACAGTGTGGTGCACTGCCCGTACTGCCACGGCTGGGAGGTGCGCGATGAGCCCATCGGTGTCCTCGCCATCGGCGCGGCATCCATCGGCCACGCGTTTTTGTTCCGTCAGCTGACCGAGGACCTGACCTACTTCACCCACGGCACTGACCTGGACGAGGACAGCCGCGCCCGCTTCGCCGCCCGCGGCATCCGCATCATCGACACCCCGGTCACCGAGGTCGTCAACGACGAGGACGGTGCCCTCGCCGGGGTGCGCCTGGCCGACGGCCGGGTCGTGGCCCGCCGCGTCCTGGCGGTCGGCCCGCAGATGCAGGCCCGCACCCAGGGCCTGGAAGGCCTGAGCCTGCCGGTGCAGGACCTGCCGAACATGGGCCGCGGTTTCGCCTCCGGCCTGGCCGGCACCACCGAGGTGCCGGGTGTGTGGGTGGCCGGCAACGCCACCGATCCGGTCGCCCAGGTCGGGGCCTCCGCAGCGGCCGGCGCGCTGGCCGGCGCCGACATCAACAGGATGCTGGCCATCGCGGACACCGACGCGGCCCTCCAGGGGATCGCCGAGGTAGGCCCAAAAGGGCCACAGGATGATCTTGAGCCCTGAGATCTCAGCCCGTCACCCGCTCGCCTCACCTTCGTTGGTGGGGAAACCGATCTGTTTTCCCAGACTGGAAACCGATCAGTTTCCAGACGGTTTTCAGCCATGCCCAGCAAGCAAGCAGCAGGAGCGTCCCGCCGAGGTCAACGCCACACTCCTCGACTTCCTCGCCCGCCTCGACGACTCCACACCCTCAGGCTTCCTGAATAGCCGACCCACCCCAACCAGATGCAGGACACGACAATGTCGGAGCGCAATCCCATGGACAAGAACACGACATCGCGACAGCGGGCCCTGGTGGTCGGCCTCGGGATCAGCGGGATCGCCTCCGCGCTGCGACTGCATCGCGCGGGCTGGGACGTGGTGGTGCTGGAGAAGGCCCCCGAGCGGCGCCGCGGCGGATACTTCATCGCCCTGTTCGGGACCGGGCTCGCCGCCGCCGAACGGCTGGGCATCGCCGATGCGGTACCGAATCGCTTCGCTCCGGAAGGCGTGAGCTACGACGTCGACCGCACGGGCCGGCGCCGCCGCGGTATAGGCTACGCCGATGTGTTCGGCGGGTCTCGAATGGTGATGCGGGGCGACATCGAAGACGCGGCCTTCACCGCCCTGCCCGACGAGGTCGAGATCCGGTACTCGACCGTGCCGATCGCGCTGGACCAGTACCTCGACGGGGTGGACGTCGAGATCCGCGACCTGACGACGGAGACGACGACCGTCGAACGGTTCGACCTGGTGGTCGGGGCAGACGGACTGCGCTCGACGGTGCGCCGGCTTGCGTTCGAGCCCGAGCAGAGCCCGATCCGTCGGCTGAACTACATGATCGCCGTGTACAGCCTGCCCGAGCCGGTACCCGGCTACCGCCTACAGGACGGGCTGTACATGGCCGAGGCGGGCCGATCGGCGTGGGTGTTCTCATTCGCCGACCGTCCGCCGTCGGTGCTGTTCTCCTACCGCACCGACGACGTGGACGCCGAGTTCACCCGGCCGGCCATCGACTCGCTGCGCGCCGCCTACGGCCCCGAGCCCACCGGCTCCACGCTCGGTTGGCTGCTCGACCAGTTCGAGAAGGCCCCGGACCACCTGTTCGACTCCGCCGAGCAGGTGCACCTCGACCACTGGCACCGCGGCCGAGTCGTGCTCGTCGGCGACGCCGCGTGGTGCCTGACCGTTTACTCCGGCATGGGGGCATCCACCGGCCTGGCCGGGGCGGACCTGCTCGGCACCATGCTGGAACGCCACCCGCACGACGTGCCACGAGCGCTGCAGGACTGGGAGGACCACCTGCGCCCGTTCATCGACCACCACCTCGGCAGCGGTGTGAGCATGCGCGGTTTCTTCACCCCAGGCAACCGCGCCGAGTTGCTGCTTCGGTCCGTGATGATCCGCCTCGCCCGGCTGCCGATCGCCGGCCGGCTGCTCGCCAAGATGATGACCAACAGGGCGCGGATGAAAAGTCTGGATATCGCCGCCGCTGCAGCGTGAGTGGAGTTCCTCGAATACGAGCGGGAGAACGAGGTCGTCTGGGCCCGCAACGACTTCGTCGAACGAATGCTCGGACGCAAGCCGCGCACGGCTTTCCGCACACTATCACTGCGCACAACGCAGGATCACTGCAACGAACACAGTGCAACTGCCATCGGAGGTCGGGATGAAACCGAAGAACGTGTCACCGCAGCACCTCGTTGAGGGCATCGCCGTCGCTGCATCCGACCAGAGCTGCTCGATTTCGGTGGGGATCCGGCGATGAACGCCCCGGCCCTAGCCCGCGGCGCCGCGGTGCAGGTCAAGGCGCCGCCGCTGTTGTACGGCCTTTCCTTGGCTGCGGCGCTGGCGGTGCACCAGTGGGTACTGCCCTTGCCGCTGTCGCTGCCGGGGCTCACCTACGCCGGGCTGGTTCTGGTCGTGGCGGGGCTGGGGTTGGGCCTGTCCGGTGTGGTGACCGTGCTCGCACACCGCACCACGCTCGCGCCGCACCTGCCGGTGTCGCGGCTGGTCGTGGCCGGCCCGTACCGGGTCAGCCGCAACCCGATGTACACCGGACTGTCGGTCGCCCTCGTCGGCGCCGGCCTCTGCGCCGGGTCGTGGTGGCCGCTGATCGTGGCACCGCTGTGCATGCTGGCCACCTACCGGTGGGTGATCCGCGCCGAAGAGGCCTACCTGCTCGACCGCTTCGGCGCCGACTACCAGCGCTACCGAGCTCAGGTGCGGCGCTGGCTCTGACCCACCCTGCAGGGCCGACAGGCCGGGCTCTGCCCGTGAGCCGACCGCACCACATCTCATCGCTTCCCCCGCAGGCGTGCGGGTGCAGGATCTCGGGGCATGGCCGGCCTGCAGGCCGGTGCCCAGGCGGCGATGTTCGTGGGCTACCACGCCCGCGCCGGCACCGGTGGCGCGGTGCTCGCCCACACCATGGCCGACGCCGTCCTCGACGTCCGCATCAACGGCACCTCGCACGGCGAGATCGGTATCAACACGCTACTGGCCGGCTCCTACGGCGTGCCCGTCGTGCTGGCCAGCGGCGATGAGGCGGCATACGCGGAGTTCAAAGCCCCGGCGCCCCAGGCCGCACCGTGCCGGTCAAACGCGGTCTCGGCCAGCACACGGCCGCCTACGGCATGCTCCACGTCATCGCCGCGCTCACCCAGAACGGGCCGTAGGTACCCAGGGGGTGGCCCGCGCCCGGCGCAAGCCACCCCTACGATCAACCGCCTGCGCCCCCTCCCTGCAGAAGGCGCGGCGCAGAACCTGTCAGGGCGTCAGCCCCAGCTCGCGAAGTTGCGCGGGCCGCAGCGGCCGCCAGCCGCTGGTGTCGAGCTTGGCCAGCTCCGCCTCCACGTCAACATTGATGACGCCGAAGAAGTTGATGTTGTCGCTGTGGCCGGGCGAGATGTGCGACAGGATCTCGTCGCTCACCTCCCGGCCCTGGGAGCGCAGCTCCAGCACCGCTCTGGAATAATATTCTGTCGTCCAGGCGACCACGGAGTTGGTCAGCAGGGTCAGGCACCACGCCTGCTCGGTCTGCTGCTCCAGATGCGGGCGGGTGATCGTGCCCTACTGGGCGTAGTGCAGGTCACGGCGCAGCGCGTGCAGGCTCTCGCCCTTGTTCAGCTGACGGGAGATCTTCCTTCTGAATGCTGGGTCCGACAGGTATTTGGCCAGGTGGACGGTCCTGCGCAGCATGCCCCATTCCTTCAGCGCGGCGGCCAGGGTGTTCTGCCGCGAAGCGGCCGACCACTTGCCGACGATCAGCGAGGCGGTGGCCTGCCCGTACTTCAGCGACCCGGCCATCCGCAGCAGATCCGGCCAGCAGCCGGCCACCAAGTCCTCGTTCCAGCGCGCGCCCAGCAGCGGCCCGGCATGCGGATAGCGCTTGGCGATCTCGGTCGGAGTCTCCTCCCGCACCAGGGTGACCCGGGTCAGATCCCGCAACCGCGGGGTCAGCGCCTTGCCGACCAGGTCGAACAACGCAAAGTCGATCAACGTTGCTCCGTGACTATCGGTCGCGTGCTCGGCGATCGGAAGGTCGGTCGCGTTGCCCAGGAAGTCGTCCAGGACGAAGTGCGCCTCCCGCGCCGTCGGCACGATGATCTTCGTGCCGTACGTCGACCACTGATCGGAGACATGGGTGTACGTGGACAGCACCTGACCACCGTGAATGACCATGTTCCGGCCGGTCAGCGTCTTGCCGCGGACCGGGAAGCGCTGGCCGTCGGAGGAGCTCATGGTGCCACCGCCGAACACCTTGGCCAACTCCAAGCCGTAGTGGTGGTCAACGATGACCGTGTTGGCCTCGCGCCGGCCATGCCCGGCCCGCCCTGGAGGTCGATCGCGGCCAGCACGTTCGGCGTGAACTGGCGCAGGTAGGTGTAGGAGGACTCCAGCTCCGACAGCCGGCCGTGGTCCCGGGGGAGCGGCTTCCACGCATCGGAGGTGATCTCCCGCAGCCGCTGCATGCCGATCCGCTCGCGCAGCATCCCGCCCACCTCATCATCAGGGATCGACGGATCGGCCAGCACCGGCAGGATCACGTCCATCACCAGCTGCCGGGCCTCACCTGATGCGCGTCGATCGCGCGCAGCCAGGTCAGCTTGTCGATCGACGTCTTCACCGACGTCGCCGAGGCGTCCCGGGCCGGGCTGACCAACCACTCCAGCCGGGTCATCCCCAACCCCTCATCGACGGCCAGCATCCGTTCCAGGTCGGAGCGGACCTCAGCGGTCAGCAGGTGGCCCACCCGCTGCGAGGTCAGATCCGAGGCCGCCTTGCGGGCCGTGCCGACCATCTTGGCCAAGATGAGCGCGCCGGGCCGGATCACCTTGGCCGCCCTCAGGTACTCGCGCGCCAGGTTGAACAGCAGCGTGGGCGAGTCGTGCTCCATCGCCCGGTCCAGCAGGAACTGCTCCAGCTCCGTCATCGCCTGGCTGCCCGCCGGCGCGGTCTGCCACTCCAGATACTTGGCGATCAGGCCCAGATGATCCGAGCGGGTCTGATCGCGCTTGCCGTACAGCCGCAGCGCCGCCGGGGTCACCCCCAGCCGCTCGGCCACCCGCGCTACCGCCACGGCCGGTGCCGCGGCCACGTCGTCGGGCACGAACCCGAGCCAGGGCAGCGTGCACAGCTGAACCAGCATGCCCAGCTGGTCGATGGTCCCCCGCCCCTTGCCCGGATCGACGAACGCCACATCCGCCGCCGTCGGCGTGAAATACCGGATCAACTCATCGCTGGCGATCTCCGGGTACGAACGCAGCTGCTCCAGCTGCTCCTCGGAGAACATCTTCTCGGACAAACGCACCACCTCTACCTGCCGTACCGGATGAAACCGGAACGAACGTAGCGGCAGTGATCACTAACTCGTCAAATGCAACCGTTTCCCCAGTTCAGGGGCTATTTCGTTGGAAATTTCTTCATTGCTACCGGGACCCCTGGTCGTGGCCGCATCTCGAGAACTTCCGGCTGAGCCAGCGCGATCGTGAGCTGCCAAGCTGTGGCCAGGCCGACATCGACGCCTGGCGCCTACCTGGGGTGTCACCGGAAGACGAAACGGGCCGCGGGCTGATCACCGGTCGTTAGGATCTGGTGGTTCGCGCTGGTTGGTAACGGTTTCCGGGGGTTCGGGTGGCGTCGATCGATCGGACGGCCTATCCGAGGTTCGTGAGGGCGGTGTCTGCTCGGGAGTGGGCGGAGCGCTCGCTCCCCGCGGGTCGCACGCTCGGCCAGCCCCTTTCAGGCAGCCTCAGCCAGAGCGGTGAAGTCGATCTCGGGCAGGTCGGGGTCGAAGTCGTCGGGGCGCAGCCGCAGCACGTCGGTGGCGTACAGGCCGAACCGGCCGATATGCGCGGTCAGGTAGGGCGACAACTGCGCCACGTCCTCGGCGCTGATTTCCCAGCCCTCGGCCAGCAGCCGGCGCATCACCTCCATCATGTCCAGCGCCGTGACGATGACCACCCCGACACCGGCCAGTAACGTCCCCGCCGTCAGCGCGCCCCGACCAATCTGGAGTCAGGTGGGCCTTGCCGCCGGCGTGCTGGGCGCCCCCGCCGGCGTCTCCTTCGCCCACCCCTTGCTCGGACTTGCGCTCGGAGTTCTGGAGACGGTCATCATGGTGACCATCCTGTTGGCAGCGCTGCTAGGCAGCGAGACCATCAGCGAACGCGCGTTTCGTCTACTGCGCTGGCTGGCCAACCGTCCAGAACCTCCCGCCCCTGGCCATGGCGCTCCCACCGCACCCGGCCACACCAGCCAAACCCTTCATAGCCGAGCGCGCGCTCACGGAAGATCGCAAGCTCTCTGGTCAACACGCAGCACTTGACAGAGAACGGCTGGTCAAGCTCTCAACGATCCACCGGCGCGGCAACTGCGGGAAGCCTACTTGCCTGACGTGCCTGACAGACCTCCAAGCGGCTGACCAGCCGGTTCGCTTGACAACCCCAGATAACGGTCGCTGCGCGTGCGATCGTTATCTGGGGTTCTTGACCTCTTCTCGCAGGTCAGAGATGAGATGATCTTTTCAGGCACGTAAGGCATGTTGACCGATCTTGAAGGCATGTTGCATCGATAGCGTCGCCAGGCGTTTTGGCCGATCGCGCGATGGCGATTGTCTCGGCGGAGACCACCGCGCATACCGACATGCCACTTGAACTGCATGGATGTAGTTTTCGGCAGGCGCAATAATCGACGCTCTCAGAGCCGTCCGCTGAGCGACCCGGCCGATCCCTGGCCATGATCAGCGCTTGACGTTCCACTTTCGCACCGTTTTGTCCGTCCCGGTGGTGAAGAGCGCCTGTCCGTCCGCCGTGAACGTGAGGTCGGTGACCTTGCCGGTGTGGCCGGTCAGCGGCGTGAGCCCCTGACCGGTCGCGGCATCGAACAGAGCCGGTTCGCCCTCCTTCGTCACGGCGGCGATGAGCTTGCCGTCCGGACTGAACGCCAGATCGCCCCGCACCATCGCGGTCAGAGTCGCGCGAACCTTCCCGGTCGCGAGGTCGAAGAGGCGGACGCCCCCGTCCTTGTCGGTCGCGTACGCCTTGGAGCCGGGCGTGAAGCCGGCGAAGCGCCCGGCCTTGGCGACCGAAGCCAGCCGTTTCCCGTCGGGCACGCGCCTCAGCTCGAATCCGTCCTTGCCGCTCGGCAGCGTGTCGACGAGCGTCTTGCCGTCGGGGCTGATCCACACCGGGGAGGAAGCGTTGTCCAG
Organism: Nonomuraea sp. NPDC049269; assembly: GCF_043197155.1. Taxonomy (NCBI): domain Bacteria; kingdom Bacillati; phylum Actinomycetota; class Actinomycetes; order Streptosporangiales; family Streptosporangiaceae; genus Nonomuraea; species Nonomuraea sp. NPDC049269. Next base: position 73,466 of record NZ_JBICSO010000010.1, on the reverse strand, counting down.
CGTCGCCGTGGCTTTGCCGCCGACCACGTCCCACACCTTCGTCACCCCGCCGGCGGCACCCGTGACCAGCACCTTCCCATCCTGGCTGAACCCCATGCTCTGGATCCCGTTATGGTGGCCGGTCAACGTGGCCAGCAGCTTGCCCGTCGAGGGGTCCCACAAGCGGATCGGCGCGTCAAAGGGCTGGTCGGTGGCGAGCGCGCTGGCCGTGGCGACGGTCTTGCTGTCCGGGCTGAACGCCACGGCCGCCCCCTGGTGGCCGGTTAACGAGGCCATGACGTCGCCCCTGCTGGTGTTACGCAGCGAGACGGTCGTCGTGCCACCCGAGAGGACACCCAGCGACTCGCCGTCCACCGTGGTGACTTCGCGCTTGCCGTCGAAGTAGGCAGCGGCGACCAGCTTGCCGTCCGGGCTGAAGACGACGCCGTGGTCCGTGTCGAACGTCGACACCTTCTGGCCGGTCGATGTGTCCCACAACCTCGCGATCTGCGCGGCGGCCTGGTCGACCGGCGGGTCGAGCGTGACCACCCAGCGGCCGTCGGGGCTCAGCTCGGCGGACTCGATCGAGCCGTCGTGACTCAGCGTGATCATCCCCAGCGTCGCCCCGAAGCCTGCCGGGCCGTTGCCGCTCTCTGTAGTGCGCTGTTTGGGCAGTGCGGAGAAGGTACCGATCGTCGCGGCGATGGCGATGGCGACGACGAGGCCGATCGCGCCGAAGACCAACACGCGTCGGCGCTTCGTGACGGCCACCGGGGCGCTGCCGGGTGGCGACGGCGATGGCGTCTCGACCTGAGGCGCCTCGACCTCAGGCGTCTCGATTGCGGGCGTCTCGATTGCGGGCGGAGGTACGGCGGGCGGGGACAGCCGGGGCGGCGCGACGTCACCCAGGGCGGCAGCGGCGGCCTCCCGCACTTGCCTGCTGTCATCGTCGTCGCGTAACCCGGCGAGCGCCTCACGGGCGGCCCGCCGATAGCCCTCGCGCCCCCCGGCCAGCAGCTCGGCGAGCGCTCGCACCGCCTCCAGCCTCAGCACGGGCCGATCGCTGCCGAGATCGGCGCGGACCCCCTCCGGCAGCACGGCCGGGCGGACGCTGCGCGCGACCACCAGCGCCCCGGTCGTCTCGAAGCTCCACTTACGCGGCACCTGCCCGACCCCGGCCTCGCGGACGCGCCGGGCGACGTAGTCGAACAGCTCGTCAACGGTGATCTCACCATCGTGATCCAGATCGGCGCCCCCGGTCCTGAGCCCGTGTACCAGCGCTTCGGTGAAAACGGACGGCTGAGCCTCGTAGGAGGTGAGCCGGCCGCCCTCGAACGCGTACTCGGTCGCGCTGGACGCGGTCAGCACCGTACGCCCGGACCCACCCCCGCGGAACTCGTCCCCGAGGTAGACGGTGCGGTCCGCGCGCACCGGAGTGTCGCGCGCGAACGCCCCGCTGTAGCAACAGTCCAGCACCAGCAGCACCGACCGCGACGCGGACTCGCTCATCTGCTCGGAGATGAACGACGCCGGCAGCCCGGTCGCCGCGAGCGAGTCCAGCTCGGTATCGGCCGCCGCCAGGTAGAGCCGGCCCCGCTGGTCCTTGAGCCCATGACAGGAGAAGTGCAGGAGCAGGACGTCGTCAGGCCGCCGGTCGGCGAAGAGAGCCGCGACCCGGCGGCGCAACACGGACTCACTGGCATCGGTGAGCGTTTCGACATCGAAGGCACCGATGCCCGGTTCGCCGAGGACCTGGGCAAGCGCCATGATGTCGGAGACCGGCGAACGCAACCGGCTCAGCCCGGGATCCTGGTAGACCGCGTTGGCCACCAGAAGCGCGCTCCGCCGGCCGGCCGTACCGGAAGCAGCCGCACCACCAGACGTAGCACCGGCCTCGACGGAGACCAGGACCCGGCGACGACGTGGATGCGCCTGCCGCCACCGCTGGACGTAGTCCGCGATCTGCGCCACGGACGCCGCCGTGGACAGTCCCGTCACCAGGAAGCCGATCCCGGCGGCGAGCAGCTCGGCCGACCGGGTCCCGTCAGGGGCCGGCCCCTCCACCGCCCGCGTGACCCCGGAGATCCCCGACGCCATCAGGTCCCGGCGGAGCTGGATGGCCAGCTCCTCGACCTCCGCCGGATCGACGTCGGCCCCGGCCGGGGTGATCCGCAGTGAGAAACCGTTCTCTTCTGACATCGCCGCTCCGGATCAGGATGTCGAACGTGGCAGACACCCCGATGCTGCCCGAGGAACCAGCCGCGCGCCACGTTTTCCGGGGGTCGTCTCATGGACTCCCGTCACCGGGAATGCGCGCGGCCGACAGTCGGCGCGACACCTACGCTGTCGTCCCGTTCCCCGAAATCGCCACTTGAAATGAGAGAGCAAGACCAGTGACCACCCCAGATACAACTGGCGAACCGCAGGTCAACGATGACTTCACACGGCTGGCAGCGGTCAGCGCAGCTGGTGCAGCGCCGCTCGCCCAGACGCCGGTCGCGGTCGCGCCCCGGACGAGGAGCGGCAGCGATCGTTATCTTGGGTTGTCAAGCGAAATAGATGGTCAGCTGCTTAAAGGCGTGTCAGGCACGTAAGGCAAGTAGGTGCGCAGCAGTCAGGCGTGGCGGGCCATCTTGACGGCTGAGATCAGCAAGACGATGGCCAGGGTAGGGATGAGGACCAGGTCCGGGATGACGCCGAGCAGCCGGCCGCCCCCTCTGTGTCAAGCCGCGGGCCGCAGGTGCTGCCGAGCCCATTCCTCGAAGCTGGTGAGCGAAAGGCCGAGGTCCCTGGCGTACTGCGGGCGGGCCGGCTGGCCGGCTATGTTCATCCACTCGTGTGAGGCGCCCATCGCCGGCATTCCGGCGGCGAGTGCCTGCTCCTCGGTCATGTCCGGCGCGGACAGGTGCGTGCCCAGCGCGCGGGAGAGAACCTCGGCGACCTCCGTCATCGACAGATAGTCGCTCGCCAGCTCCAGCTCGACCCCGTGGAACCGCTCCGGCTCGGCGATGGCTGCGGCGGCTGCGCTGCCGATGTCGTCCACCGCGACGAGGGACAGCCGGGTGTCCGGCTTCACGACGCTCACCAGACCTCCTTCAACACCCCGCGGGAACAGGAAAGCCATGGACGGCAGGAAGTTATCCATGAAGAAACCCGGCTTGAGGATCGTCCAGCGGGAGAAGCCGGCCGCGCGAACCCGGTCCTGGATCGTGCTCTTGGCTCCCAGACTGGCGTCCAATGAGCCCCAGCGGCCTGCGATCCAGCCAGGAGCCTCGGTGTGCTGACCGGCGCCACTGGTGGACGTGTGTACGAACTGCGGCACTCCCGCAGCCTGCGCGCCCTCGATGAGGTTGACGGCCTGGGCCACCTCTCCATCGAAATCGAAACCTTTGGCGGCCATGGCGGGCATCTGAACAGAGAAGACGGCGCGGACACCCTTGGCGGCCCGCACCACCGAATCGCGATCGTGGAGATCACCGGTGACCAGATCGGCGCCTAGCGCCTCGACGGCCTTGGCTCGCTCGGTGTCGGGGTAACGCACCAGAGCGCGTACGGAAACGCCTGCAGCGAGCAGGGCACGAGCGGTGGCGCCGCCCTGCCTGCCGGTGGCGCCGGTGACCAGGACGGGTGCGGAATCTGCAGACATGGTGCTCCTCAGGGCTATAAACGGCGGGGGCCGCCGATTTCTGTGCGATAAGATATGGCGGGCCCCGCCATTTAGCAACCCTGGAGATGACGCCCATGCCCGACCGCCAGCGCGCGGACGCCCGGCGCAACTACGCGCGCATCCTCACCGTGGCCGAGGAGGAGGTCGCCGCGCACGGGGCCGGCGCCTCCCTGGAACAGATCGCGCGCATCGCGGGGGTCGGCTCGGCCACCGTACGCCGCCACTTCCCGACCCGCCGGGCGCTGCTGGAGGCGGTCTCCCATCAACGCATCGAGGCCCTGGCCACCCGCGCCCGCGAGCTAACAGACAAGGGCGACAGCCGCGATGCGCTCCTGGAATGGCTCAGTGACGTCGTCGCCTACTGCGTCGCGGCCCGAGGGCTGGCGGCGGCACTGGCCTACGACGGGGCCGAGCCCGACCCCGTACACGAGAACACCTGCTCGGCGATGATGGCAGAGGCGGGGAACCCCCTGCTGCAGCGCGCCGTGCAGGACGGGGCAGTGGCGGAAGGCGTCACCGTCGCCGACCTGATCGCGCTGATCGTCGGCGTCGTCCTCGCGACGGAGCACCACCCTGACCCGGCGGCCCGCGCGGACCGGCTGTTCCGGCTGGCCGTGGCGGGCCTGAGCCCGCGGGGCTGAGAAGCCTGCTCGAAAGACCGTCCCTCGTCCTGCCTGCTTGATGCGAACCGTCAGGCGGCGAAGCGGCGGCAGGCGAACTCGAGTCCGGCCACCCCCGCTGCGGTCAAGACGATCTTCACTTACGTCTACCGCGCACCCGATCGCTTCGACGGCTGCTCCAGCAACGTGTGCCGGTTCGTGCACACAAGCGTGCGCGTGCCCGGCGGGCTTGACGGCATCGCGATGGTGGTCATCGACTCGAAGGTCAGCAAGGTCTACCTGTCGCGGCACATCACCGAGCCGCCCACCGTGGCCAAGCATCTCTTCGCCGCCTGGAAGCGCGGCGACGAGTACAGCGGCATCGAGGTCGCCACCTCCACCACGGTGCAGAAACTGTTCAAGGTCACCTACGGCCCGCGCGGCGCCACCCACTTCTTCCAGGGCTGCAGCAAGGAACCGCAGGGCTACTCGTGCGCCTACTCCTATGAGGGCAGCGCGATGCCGATGCACGTACGCGGCTCCAGGAACGCCGGCTACGAGGTTCGCTCGATCTCCTACCTGGCCGACTGAGGGGAGAACAGTCAGGGACTGTCGTTGGCTCCGCCGTCGCCTCAAGCGGCGAGCCGGGCACTTACCCGGTCGTCGCCATCGCCGCCGCCGTCATTTGCAACCGCCGACTCGCCAAATGAGACGACGTCTTATGGCTGCCCGGTTCAGCACCGTGCCTTACCTGCCTGACAAGATCATCTCGCTCTGACCTGCGATAAGGGGCCGAGAACCCAAGATAAGCATGGCGGGCGCGGGCCACGTCCACTGGTATCGGCATGGCATTCCTGTTCACATTCGTCGTCATGATGTGGCGGCGGGGTTCAGGGCAGTCGCGGGCCGGCGTCCCGCTGGGTGGCGAGCCAGGCCTCCACCTCCTCGGCCCGCCGTGGCAGGCCGACAGAGAGGTTGACCGCGCCCTCGGCAGTGACCAGGATGTCGTCCTCCAGCCGGATGCCGACCCCGCGCAGTTCGGCCGGCACCATGTCGTCCTCGGGCTGGAAGTACAACCCTGGTTCGACGGTCAGCACGTTGCCTGCGCTGAGTTCGCCCTCGCGGTAGTGGTCCGGGCGGGCTGCGGCGCAGTCGTGTACGTCGATGCCGAGCATGTGGCCGAAGCTGTGCAGCGTCCAGCGCCGGTAGAGCATGGAGGCGGGATCCATCGCCTCGTCGGCGCTTACCCGCAGCACGCCCAGCTCAGCCAGTCCCTCTGCGAGCACACGCATGCAGGTGAGGTGAACGTCGGCGACCTTCACGCCTGGTTTGATGGCCTCCATACCGGCCTGATGGGAAGCGTAGACGATGTCGTAGACCTCGCGTTGGAGCGGGGAGAAGGTTCCAGAGACGGGCAGGGTGCGCGTCACGTCGGCGGTGTAGAGGTGGTTGTTCTCTATGCCCATGTCCATCAGCAGCAACTGGCCGGGCACGGTGAGGCCGTCGTTGCGCTTCCAGCACAAGATCGTGGCGTGCGGGCCGGCACAGACGATCGAGCCGTATCCGACGTCGTTGCCGTCGTGGCGGGCGCGCAAGCCGAAGACGCCTTCGATGAGGCGCTCGGACACGCCGCGGTCGGCCGGCACCACACGGGCGACGTCCTCGAAGCCGCGGACGGTGGCGTCGATCGCGTCCTGCAATTGGGCGATCTCCCACTCGTCCTTGACGAGTTTCAGCTCGGAAATCGCCGCCGCGAGCTCACGGTCGCGGTTGCCGGTGGTGGGCACGACCGCGTCGACCCGGGGGTCCAGGCCGCACCGGACGCCCCGCCGGGCCTGGTTCATCACTCCGACGCCGGCCGCCAATACACCTGAAGCGTCCCGGCTTCAGCGGAGTCTCCATCAAAGTCGGAGCGGTTCATCTCTTGATGTTTCCCTCCGCCGAGACTGCACCGGCGTCACGACAGCACGCTCGCGAAGGCCGTCAAAAGACCAGCGCCCGCAACCGCTGACCCGATATCCGGTCCGCCGGCCCGGAGACCTGAGCCACGGTGAGCGTCGGACCGTACGGCACCATGCGGGAAAGCGATCGGGCGGTTGGAAGAAGTTCAGGTGAGTATCGCCGATCCCGAGAGGTGCCCGCATGACGGAGACCCACACGTGACCCCTGGACCAGGCGCGGTCGAGGACGTCATAGATGCCCAGCTCGCCGCCCAGGCCGGTCGTGATCCCGCCGTTTTCTCGGCCGTCTACGACCGGCACTTCCGAGACATCTACCGGTACATCGCCGGACGGCTGGACGTACAGGCCGCCGACGACCTGGCCGCCGAAACCTTCCTCGTCGCTCTCCGCGGAAGAGAGAAGTTCGACCCCAAGCGTGGCGGCCTGCGCCCCTGGCTGTTCGGGATCGCCACCAACCTCGTGGCGCGGCACCGCAGCAAGGAGGCCCGCCACTACCGAGCCCTGGCTCGCGTGGGGGCGGAACGGGATGCCGACAGCCACGAGACCCAGGTGGTCAGCGCGGTCAGCGCCCAACTACTGCAGCCTCAGCTGGCGAAGGCGCTGATGAAGCTGACCCGAGGCGAGCGGGACGTGCTGCTGCTGATGGCGCTCGGCCAGCTCAGCCATGAGGAGATCGCACAGAGCCTGCGGATCTCGTACGGCACCGTCGGCTCCCGGCTCAGCCGGGCCCGAAAGAAGCTCCGCATCGAACTGAAGGACATCGAACCATGAACGAACTGGAGATGATCAGCAAGATGCTGCACAAGCCCGATCCCTCCGACACCGTCGTACGCGAAGGGCGGCTCCGGCTCCAAAACGCCCAGGCACGACCGAGGCGCAGGAGCTTCGTTTGGCTGACCGGAGGTATGGGCCTCACGGCGGCCGCGGCCGCAGCTGTGGCCGTGGTAATCACCACCAGCGGAACGCCTGTGGCGGTGACCACCGGTTCGCCGAACGGGACGCCTCACAGTGCGTCGGCGGTGCCGGCGCAACTGTCCAGCACTCAGATCCTGCTCGCGGCCGCCTCCACCGCGCAGAACAGGTCCGGCTCAGGGACCTACTGGCATATCAAGGCCGACCACAGCGTGCGCGCCGGGAAGAAGACACTTCCCACGAAGTCCTCCGAAAGCTGGGTCAGGCGCGACGGGCAGGCATGGGTGCCCTCCGACGAGGGCGACACCGTCTACGCGGCCAAGGGCCCCAAGACGTTCTCCCTGGCCGACAACCACGTCAGCTTCTCCCAGATTGAGAAGCTGCCGACCGATCCGAAGGCGCTGAAGGCGTGGATCGCCGACAAGGTCGACAACGGCGATGGCGATGCGGATCCCGCCGCACGCGAGTGGTTCGTGGCCAACTCCCTGGTCAACCTGCTGGGCGACTTGCCGGCTCCACCGGAGGTTCGCGCCGCGGCCTTCCGGGCGCTGGCCACGATTCCCATCGTGAAGAGCATCGGCACCATGAAGGACGACCTGGGCCGCGCCGGCGACGGCCTGGAGATCTCCGACCTCGGCGTGGACCTGAAGGTCATCATCGACCCGGAAACCTCGCTCGTCGTCAGCCGCAGCTACCACAGTGGCAAGGACGGCAAGATCTACAAGGAGGGGACGACCACGGTCCGAGTTTCCGAGTGGACCGACACGCTGCCCCCCGTGGTCCCCGAACCAGAGCGAACCGGCCCCGCCCGCGGCTGAAACACCCACGGCTGAGGGACCCGCCCGGCTGTTCTGCAGCGAGCGCGCGTTGGCGGCACTGGCCGCACTAGACACGATGCAGTCTGCGGGAGTGGGTTCTGGGCCGGTGTGTCGCTGGCGACGATGCGGATGTGGGCCTTGGCGTTCGCCCCGGAATGGATGCGTGAGAACGGGGGTGCGCAACGCGCCTGACCCCGGCCCCGGTCTCCGCTGTCCTGCGGACGTTCCTGACATGCCGTGGAACTAAACCTAATCAGCCCACTACGTAGTGATATCTCCCTGATGATCGGAGAACTGAGTGCAAAGAACGACAAGGTGGGCTGGTGTCGCCGTGCTCGCCGCGGCCATGACCGTCCAGTCGGCCGCCCTGCCACAAGCGGCCGCGGAGCCGGCCGCCCCGTCACAGGCCGTCGCGGCGGCCGGCGACCAGCCGGTGACCAGCGTGCGGACGGTCACGCTGGTCACCGGCGACAAGGTGACCGTGACCGGCCCCACGAGCGCGGCGGTCGAGCCGGGCGAGGGCAGGGAGCAGGTCACCTTCCTCACCGACGTGGTGCGGGGACGGCTGCGCGTCTTACCCGACGACGCTGCGCCCCTGGTGCGGGCCGGACGGTTGGATCCCCGGCTGTTCGACGTGACCGGACTGCTGGAGCTCGGATACGACGACAGCCGCAAGGATCTTCCTCTGCTCGTGACCGGCGCCTCCGGTCCCGCACCGGCCGTCCGCGCGATGAGCGGGTACAGGTCGCTGGCCGCGGTGCGCGGCTTCGCCGTACGGCAGCGCCAGGGCGAGGCCACACGGACGTGGCAGGCACTCGCTAGCGGGACGGGCAAGATCTGGCTCGACGGGCGCCGACGGATCACGCTGGACGTGAGCGTCAAGCAGGTCGGCGCGCCGCAGGCGTGGGAGCGCGGGCACACCGGCGCCGGCGTCAAGGTGGCGGTGCTCGACACCGGGATCAACGCCACCCACCCCGACCTCGCCGGGCGGGTCGCGGCGCGGGCCGACTTCACTGAGATCCAGGACGAGCGCGACGTGATCGGCCACGGCACCCACGTGGCCTCCACCATCGCGGGCAGCGGCGCCGCATCGGATGGCAGATACCGTGGTGTCGCGCCCGGCGTGACGCTGCTGGACGGCAAGGTGTGCGAGTCGACCTATTGCGCGGACTCGGCCATCTTGGCGGGCATGCAATGGGCGGCCGAGCAAGGCGCGAGAGTCGTCAACATGAGCCTCGGTGGCCCCGACACCCCCGGAACCGACCCGCTGGAGGAGGCCGTACAGACGCTCAGCGAGCGCTACGGCACCCTGTTCGTTGCGGCGGCCGGCAACTACGGCGCCGATCGCACGCTCATCTCACCCGGCACCGCCGACGCCGCGCTGCAGGTCGGCGCCGTCAGCAAGTCCGGCGCGCAGGCCGAGTTCGCCAGCCGCGGGCCGCGCGCCGGTGACGACGGCCTCAAGCCGGACATCACCGCCCCCGGCGTGGACATCACCGCGGCCCGCGGCAAGGACAGCCCAGGCGACGGCTCCTACGTCGCCATGTCCGGCACCTCCATGGCCACGCCGCACGTCACCGGCGTCGCGGCGCTGCTGGCCGGGGCACATCCCGACTGGAAGGGCGACCTGCTCAAGGCGGCCCTCATGGCTGCCGCCCGGCCGCTGCCGGGGATCGGGGTCTTCGCGCAGGGCGCGGGGCTCGTAGACGCCGACCGCGGCACGCGCCAGGCCGTGACGGTCGAGCCGTCCGCGCTGAGCTTCGGACAGCAGGCGTGGCCGCACGATGACGACCAGCCGGCCAGCAAGAAGATCGTCTATCGCAACCACCAGCAGCAGCCGGTGACCCTGCGCCTGGAGGCGCGGGGCGACAAGGCCTTCAGCGTCGCACCCGCGACGCTGACCGTCCCCGCGGGCGGGCAGGCGGAGGCCGTCGCCACCTCCGACACTCGCGCCGGCGGGCCCGACGGCCTCCTCAGCGGGCACGTCGTCGCCACCGGCGACGGTGACCTGGTCCTCAGCACGCCGGTCGGGGTCGACAAGGAGAAGGAGAGCTACGACCTCACCCTCAAGTTCACCGGAAGGAACGGCGGTCCGGCCACCGACGTCTTCGCAACCCTGTACCCCATGGACGCCGCTCAGACGCCGATCGACGTGGAGAACCCCGAGGGGCCGGTCACCGTGCGGCTGCCCAAGGGCAGATGGCTGGTCAGGACCACCATCCTCGACGAGCAGACCAAGACGCTCCTCGTCCACCCGGGCCTCGACCTGAACCGGTCGCAGACCCTGGACGCCGACGCGCGGCTGGGCCGGCCGATCTCGCTGACGCTTCCCCGAGCGGACGCCGTCTCGCTGCAGTCCGAGATGGTCTACCAGTACCAGATGGACGACGGGACGTCGCGGGCCTGGGGCTGGCTCGGCAGCTCCTACGAGGGGAGGTACACCGCTCAGCTCGGCCCCGCCCACGCCTATCCGGGCGTACGCACCAAGGTCGCCGGGCTGTGGGCCGCCGCCCGGACCGGCAGCCCGTACGCCTACAGCCTGGCCTGGTTCCACTCTGGGGGCATGGTCAACGGATTCGAGCGGCGCGTGGCGCAGCAGGACCTGGCCGCCATCCAGACCGACTACGCCCGCCACCTACCCGACGCGGAGGCCCGCGCCTACAGGGGCGCCTGGCCGCGCGACGGCGCCGTCTTCACCTTCCTCTCGCCCACCACGTTCGGCACGCCGTTCAAACAGGTCGAGTACGTCAACACCGACGACGGCATCCGCTGGCAGCGTCACCTGTTCGAGTACGGCTCCGACGGCCGGCTCAACCGCTTCGACTCGCCCTTCACGGTCTACCGATCCGGGAGGACATACACGGAGCTGTGGAACCGCGGCGTCTTCTCGCCCGCGCTGCCCTGGGCGGGCGCGGAAAACCTGAACGGCGTCAGCCGCACCGGCGACGTCATCTCGACCGACCTGCTCATGTACGGCGACGGCAGAGGATCGCTCGGCTCCTCCACCCGATCCACGCAGCGCACCGCCCTCTACCGCGACGGCACCCTCGTCGGCGAGCAGCCGGAGACCAGGACGAGCTTCACCGTGCCCGCGCGGGAGGCCGCCTACCGTCTCGTCGTCGAGAGCGAGCGGGGAGCACCCGCGACGCTGTCCACCCGTGTGTCTGGGGTGTGGACGTTCCGGTCCGGGCACGTCGCGGGCGACACGCCCGCGCGACTGCCCGTGTCGATCGTACGCTTCAGCCCCGCCCTCGACGCCGAGAACTCCGCCCCGTCCGGACGGCGCTTCACCGTGCCGGTGACCGTTCAGCCGTTGGAGGGAAGCACCGCTCGCCCCGTCAAGCGGCTCTCGGCGGAGGTCTCCTACGACGACGGCGCCACCTGGACCAAGGCCGAGGTCCACGGGTCGGCGGCCGTCCTGCGCCACCCGGCCGGCGACGGGTTCGTGTCGCTGCGCGCCCGGGCGGTGGACGGGGCGGGCAACACGGTGGAGCAGACGGTCATCCGGGCCTACCGCATCCGGCCGTCGTGACCCGGTAACCATCACCCGTTGGAGCGGCCAGCGCCCAGGGTGCTGGCCAAGCGGAATGCGGGGCAAGTGGGGGACACGGACGGAACGCCGCGATCCAGGCCATCTTCGACGACCAAGGCGGGCATCGAGGGTTCGCTGACCTGCTCGTGCAGGGACCGGCGCCAGCCATGGTGACGATCACCTCGAACTGGTGATCGTCGAGGCCTGAATTCATGTCGACGGTGACCCTCATCGCCCAGGCCCGAAAGTGATCCATCTTTGATGTGCAAGATAGCTCCGCCGAGGCGAAGCCGTATCGTGATCCAAGGGAGTTTCATGGTCAACCGATATCGGACGCTGCTGGCGGCGGTGGCTGGCATCGCCACGCTGGCGACAGCCGCTGTGGCCCCTGCGCAGGCGTCCGCCGTCGCCCCCGTCAGCGTGACGTTCGCCGCGGCGGAGGACGTGTTCGTCAGCCAGGCCGAGCCGGCCAAGAGCTTCGCGACCGCAACCTGGATGAGCGTCTGCGGCACCGCGTGCGGCAGCGCCACCGCCGGGCAGCGCGCCGCCCTGACCCGCTTCAAGGTCACCGGCATCCCGCAGGACGCCGAGGACGTCAAGGTCACGCTGGACGTGGTCTCGGCCAGAACGACGGACAGCACCGTCTCCGCCCGCCCGGTGGCGGGAGGCCGCCACCACCTGGAACACCCGTCCGGCCCTGACCGCGCCGGTCATCGACTCGCACACCGGCTTCACCACCGGCCAGGCGGCCAAGCTGGATGTCTCCTCGGCCGTCCAGGGTGACGGTACGTACGCGTTCGCCCTCACCGGGACCGACGCCACCACGACCGTCCTGATGTCCTCGCGCGAGACCGGGAACCGGGGACCGAAACTCACGGTCACCTACACGGATGGCACCGGGGGCACCGGGAACGAACAGACCGACGGGTCGCTGCCCTTCACCCTGCCAGGCACGGCGGCACTGCGGGCATCGGCCAAGAAGGTGTTCGCGCACTACTTCAGCCCCTATCCGATCGACGGCTTCACCGTCGACATCCTCTCCGTGACCAGCGCGCAGTGGACCCGGGTGCAGAACCTCGTCAAGGCGGCCGAGGCCGTGGATGCCGGCTTCAAGATCGTGCTCATGCCCGACATGAACGGTCTGGCCTCGGTGGACAGCTCCGCCTTCGCCACCGCCATGGCCAAGCTCGCCGCGTCGAAGTCGGTCTACCGGCTCGCCGACGGCCGCCTCGTCGTCGCGCCCTTCAAGGCCGAAGGCCGCACCGCCGCCTGGTGGTCGGACTGGATGAAGACCATGGAGACGCAGCACGACATCAAGGTCGCCCTGGTGCCCACGTTCGTCGACTTCAACAAGCACCGCGACGCCTTCGCCTCCATCAGCTACGGCTTCTCGAACTGGGGCAGCCGCAGTCCCGCGGCCAACGCCGGCCTGAAGACGAACATCGACCGCGCCCACGGCATGGGCAAGATCTGGATGCAGCCGGAGTCCGTCCAGGACGAGCGTCCCAACCAGAGCGTGTTCGACGAGGCGGGCAACACCGAGAACCTGCGGGCCACCTGGAAGGGGGCCATCGACGGCAAGGCGGAGTGGGTGCAGCTCACCACCTGGAACGACTACTCGGAGAACACCCAGTTCGCCCCCTCCAGGAACGCCGGCTGGACCTATCTGGACATCAACGCCTATTACCTGACCTGCTATAAGCTCGGCTGCCCGAAGATCACCAATGACACGGCGTACCTGACCCACCGGGTCCAGCCGGTCTTGGCCGAGCCGTCGTACGCGCAGACCAAGCTGATGAAGCTGCGCGCTGGCAGCAGCGCGGCCCGCGACACCGTCGAGGTGCTCACCATGCTCACCGCGGCGGGCAAGGTGTCCATCACGATCGGCGGCACGACGCAGACCTACGACGCGCCCGCGGGGGTGTCCGCCAAGACGTTCCCGCTGAAGGCGGGCACCGCTTCGGCAACGGTCACCAGGAGTTCGGCCGTCGTGGCAAAGGTGGTCTCGCCGTACGCGATCAGTGCGACCCCGTACGTGCAGGACCTGCACTACCGCGCGGCCTCCAGCGAACGCTGACGCGGCGCGCCGGATCCCCGGGGCCGGGCGTCCCGGGGATCCGGAGGGTAGGCGGGCTCAGACTGCCTGCGCACCCGGGCCAACTCGACGGTGAGGTGGTCGTAGTCGACGATTGTGCGCGGGGTGACCGCCGCGAGCTCCACTCCCTTGAACATCGCCGCCACCTGCTCCTCGGGTAGGAAGGCGAGCACCGCCTTGCAGGAGGCACGGGCGTGCATGTGCCCGGTGTAGCCCACGTCGAGATTGCCGACGCTGACCGCGTGCAGCCCGGAGATGTACTGCTGCAGCGTCAGCGTCCCGTGGTGCCAGCCGGAGATGTAGGACGTCTCGTGCGTCATGTTGTGCAGCCGGGTCAGGATCACCGCGAGCTCCGGTGACGGTCCCGACCTGCGCTGGAGGTGCCTGTTTAGCGACGCCGCGCGGTGGCCGACGTCGTACCGGCCGCCGGGCAGGCGCACCACGTAGCCGCTGGCCAGCAAGGTGCGCAGCAGGTGGTAGCAGGTGCCGAGCTTGATGCCGAGCTGGCGGCTGAGCACCTTCGCGGTGGCAGTGCCGTCGGCGGAGGCCACGGTCTTCTCGCTCATGCCCGCCGCCCCGGCAGGTCTCGCCCTGTCAGATCTCGCAGGGCGAGGGCGAGCACTCCCGCGGCCTGCACCACCGCGTCCTCCTCGACGAACTCGGTGCGCGTCTCGGAGCGAGACGATCAGCTCGTGCTCGACGGGCGTCTCCCACCCGGTCCTGCCCTCGCCGTCCCAGCGCACGGTCGGCGGGTGCGCGCGCAGCCAGTCGTCGGTGGCGGCGACCTGGTCGAGGACGCGCTGGAACTCGCCGCGCACCGCCGCCACCGGCTCGCCCGGCGCGACCCCGATCCGGCCGGACATCGTGGCATGGTCGGGGACTGCCGCCCGCCAGTTCCCCGCGCTCGCGGTGCCGATGGCGAAGGGGATCGCGGTCGGCACGTCCGCGAACAGCGGATGCCGGTAGCCCTCGCCCCGTTTGCGGCCGAGCTCGACCAGGGACTCACGCACCTAGATCAGCCGTTCGAAGGCGTCCACCCCGCGCCACGGCGCCGAGGTGTGCGCGGAGCGCCCGGTGACCTCCACGGTGAAGAACTGCAGGCTCGTGCTGATCGGCACGATCGCGCCGCCGGTGGGTTCCAGGATCAGGGCTGCGACCGGATCCGGGACCTCCAGGGCCGCTGCCCGGGTGCCCACGCCGGTGGTCTCCTCGGCGACGACAAGCTCGATGGCCACGTCGATGTTCGGCTCGACGCCGAGGTCCTCCAGCGCGGCCAGCGCGTACAGGCCGGCTGCGATGCCGCCTTTCATGTCTACAGAGCCCCGTCCGTACACCCGGCCGTCGGCACGGACCCCGGCGTACGGCGGATGCGTCCACGCCTGCTCATCGCCCGCGGGCACGACGTCGAGGTGGCCGTTGAGCACCATGCAAGGCCGCCCGCGGCGGCCGCGAAACCAGGCGATGAGGTTCTCCCTCCACTCGGCCCGCGGTTCGCCGTCCGCCAGCCCGGTCGACGCGATCGGCTGCCGGATGACCGGCCAGCCCCGGCGTGCGAACCACTCCGCGTACAGGCCGGTCACCCGGTCCTCCCAGCCGCTCTCGCTGGCCTGGCGGACGCTCGCGGACAGCAGCTCCAGCATGTCCTCGGCCAGCGCCTCCACCTGGGCCAGCACCTCGGCGTTGCTCGGTTGCGGTGGCATCCGGTCACCTCCCTTTGGCCGTTTACTGTGCGCTGTCGCCTCGCTGCACCGCATCAGAATGAAACCGTTTTTCGACTATCTGAAATTCAGTATGCGGACACGTGAAATGGCAGGTCACACTTGCCTAGCGTGCTCATGTCTCAAACCCGGTCTCCGAGGAGGAGCTCACCGATGATCCGCCGCTGGAACCCCGACACGCTGGCCCCTCCGATCGGCCAGTACAGCCACCTCGCCTCCGTACCGGCCGGCCACGAGCTGGTGATGATCTCCGGCCAGGTGGGCGCGCTGCCGGACGGCACGCTCGCGGGCCCGGACGCCGAGACGCAGACGCGGCAGATCTTCGCCAACATCGAGCGGCTGCTCGACTCGCTCGGCGCGGGGCCACACCATGTGGTGAAGCTGTTCACCCTGGTCGCGGGCGCCGAACACGTCGAAGGCTGCCGCGCGGCGCGGGCGGAGACGTTCGCGAAGTGGTACCCCGGCGGCGACTGGCCCGCCCATTCGCTCGCCGTGGTCACGGCCCTGGCCGCCCCGGAGCTGACCGTCGAGATCGAGGGCGTGGCCGCCCTGCCGCGTCGATGAGCCCGGAGGACTTCCGCGGACTCTTCCCCGCACCCTGTTCGCCCCGCTGGTCGGGGCCGACCCCGCCACGATCTCGACGCTCGGCTCACTCGCCGAGGCCGCCGCCACGGTCGCCGGATCCCTGCCGCGCGGCCGAGTCGTAGTGGCGGCCGAGGAGTTCCGCAGCAACCTGTTCCCGTGGCTGGCACAGCACGACGTGGTTGCCGTCCCGGCCCGCGACGGCGCGACCCGGGTGGAGGACCTGATCGCCGCGCTGGACCACGGCACCGTGCTCCTCGCCGTCAGCGAGGTGACCAGCAGGGAAGGGCAGCGGCTCGACCTGGCCAGCCTGCGGGAGGCGACCGATCGGGTGGGCGCGCGACTGTTCGTCAACCTGACGCAGTCGCTGGGCGCGCTGCGCTTCGACCCGGCGACCGTGCGTCCCGATTACCTGGCCGTGCACGGCTACAAGTGGATGCTGTGCCCGCGTGGCGCGGCCTGGCTCGTCACCAGGCCGGACCGGCTCGGCGACCTGATGCCGCTCGCGCCGAGCTGGAAGTCCACCAGCCCGCCGCACGGCTACTTCGGCGGCCCCATGCGGCTGGCCGACGACGCCGGCCGGTGCAACACGTCCCCCGCCTGGTTCTCCTGGCTCGGCGCCTGCGCTGCGCTGCGCCCGTTTGACGTGGGAGGCCATCCGCTTGCACAGCATCTCGGCCAGGTCGTCGCGCGCCCGCATCCGGGCGGTGTGCGTCAGGCACGCCAGCAACGCCACCTGCTTGACCGCCTCGTAGCGCGACAAGTAGTCGGTGTTCTGGGCGTCGGCCTCCCCAGCGAAGTCGGCGATCTTCGGCGGTGCGATGCCGTCCAGCCACGCGTCGGTGTAGCCGAGCGCGTCCACGCGGATGCTGGTGGCCAGGTTCTCCAGCGTCGTGTACCCGAGCAGTTCCAGCCGGAGCCGGAGCAACTCCTCGATCGCCACGTTGATCAGGTCCGCCGGGTTGTTCTTGGCCTGGGCCGCCTTCCGGATCGCCACCGCGGCGATCGCCCGGGCCCGGCCCGCGTCGTACTTCACGCCTTGACGCTGGCGCACCAGCTTGCGATGCACCTTCGCGCTGCCGGAGGAGCCATGGTCCGGCCCGACGTCCTCGGGCAGGTCCAGGCCCGAACGTGGTCGATCACCACCTCGGGAATCTCGTCCGGGGACGGAAACCGCGCCATCTTCTGGAAGCACTTCAACGCCAGCACCAGCGCGAAGCACGATTCGGGCTGCCGGTGCGTTTTCGGCCCAGTCCACCTCTT
Source organism: Nonomuraea sp. NPDC049269 (assembly GCF_043197155.1). NCBI lineage: Bacteria > Bacillati > Actinomycetota > Actinomycetes > Streptosporangiales > Streptosporangiaceae > Nonomuraea > Nonomuraea sp. NPDC049269. Next base: position 56,340 of record NZ_JBICSO010000010.1, on the reverse strand, counting down.
CCGGCGAGGGCGTGAAGAACACGTGCAGCACCCGCGCCGACGTCAGCCGCTTGAACTACGGATAAGCGGTCCGCTCGATCCACGTCATCTCAGGCCGTCCCTCGCCTCGATCCCGGCGTTCAGACGCCGAAACCGTAGCGACGGAACACCCCCCCGACAAGCAGTTCAGCAGCCCACTGTCCCTTTCTCCCGTACTTGGTCTGCCTCCTACCGTCGATGTGGGCGGGCTGAAAGCTGAAGGCGGCCGTGCGAGGCAAGATCGCGGAGCCGGGGCGATGGTGGGATAGATGATTCATTTTGAGATAGTCGAAATTCGGCTGACGCTTTCTGGTGAAAAGAGTCCGCCGGATCCACGGTGAATCCATCTGATGTTCACCTCGTCAGCCTGCCTGTTCACATGAAACGGCAGGTTTAGGCGGACCGGCCGCCTCCCATGCACATGCACCGACGGAGTACAGTCATGATCAAAATCATTCCACGCGCCACTGCGTTCTTGGCGGCCGTCGTGCTGCTCGCCGGGTGCGGCGGCGGAACCGGCCCGGCGGCCACCGACCGATCGGTTGTCTTCGTCGGGACCGGCGGCGCGTATCAGGCCGCCCAGCGGGAGGCGTTCGTCAAGCCGTTCGCCGCGTCCTCCGGCATCAAGGTCGTCGAGGATCAGCCGGTGACCTACGCCAAGCTCAAGGCCATGGTCGACAGCGGCCGCGTCACCTGGGACGTGGCCGAGGCCGATCCGTTCTACGCGATCGCCAACTGCGGGCGGTACGTCGAGAAGATCGACCTGACCGTCGTCGACGTCTCGAGGATCGACAAGAAGCTTGTGTCGGACTGCGGGATCCCCGACATGAAGTCGGCCTTTCTTTTGGTCTACAACACCGAGAAGTTCGGCCAGAACCCACCCGCGTCCTGGCGAGACTTCTTCGATACCAAGAAGTTTCCCGGTAAGCGCGGGATGATGAACGACGCCAAGGAGGGCGGTCTGGAGATCGCGCTCGTCGCCGACGGCGTGCCGACGGACAAGCTCTATCCGATCGACTACACGCGGGCCCTCCGCAAGCTCGACACCATCAGAAACGATCTGAAGTTCTTCACCACCGGTGCGGAGCAACAGCAGGCGATGGAGACCGCGCAGGTCGACATGGTGCTCGCATGGCCGGGCAGAGCGAGTCAGGCTGCGCACAACGGCGCGAAGATCGCGCCGGTGTGGAACCAGCCGATGTTCTACTGGGACGTGCTCGTGGTACCGAAGGGAACGGCGCACAAGGCCGAGGCGATGAAGTTCATCGCGCACGCGATCACTCCCGCGGCTCAGGCCACGCTGACCGAGCACATCGCCTACGCGCCGATTCACCCCGACGCGAAGCTGCCGTCGGACGAGGTGACACGGCAATACCTGCCACTCGGTCAGGACAAGGGAACCGGTTTCCTGCGGGACATGTCGTGGTGGGCGCAGAACCTGGACACCGCCACGCAGAAGTGGACGGCCTGGATCTCCCGCTGAGTCGCCCGTCGGGTCCGCCCGCTCAGGAGGTCGGACCCGGCGGTGCCTGTGAAGCCAAAACGCGAAGAAGTCACGTTTCGGAGGTAGGGGCGTCATGCCCATTTCGTCCACTCCCATCATGTCCGCTTCAGCACCTGAACGGCCTGTACGCCGTCTGCTGTGGCTGAGCGCCAGGCCCTGGTACGGCGTTCTTCTCGTCGTGCCCGCGGTTTGTCTTCTTGCCACTGTCTTCGCCTATCCGGTGGCGGCCCTCATTTGGCTGAGCTTCGCTGATCCGTCTCTCGGGCTCGAGAACTATCATCGGCTGCTCACCGACGGGGTCAGCCTGCTGGTCTTGCTGCGGACCCTGCGCATGGCCACCATCGTCACGCTGGTCACGCTGCTGTTGGCATATCCGTACGCCTACCTCATGACATTGGTCGGTCGACGTGCCCGTTCGGTGATGGTCGCCCTGGTGCTGCTGCCGTTCTGGACGAGTCTCATGGCACGGACGTTCGCCTGGATCGTCCTGCTTCAGGACAACGGACCCATCAACGACCTGCTTGCGATGGTCGGGCTCGGGCCGCTGGAACTCGCCGGGACAGAGGCCGGCGTGACGATCGGGATGACGCAAGTGCTGCTGCCCTTCATGACCCTGCCCTTGTACGGCACGCTGCGAACCATCGATCGACGCCTCCTCGACGCGGCTATCGGCTTGGGCGCGCGGCCGCTTACCGCATTCCGCCGCGTTTACCTGCCGCTTTCCATGCCGGGGGTCGTGGCGGGCGCGATGATGGTGTACATCCTCGCGCTGGGCTTCTACGTCACGCCGGCGATGCTCGGCTCGCCAAGCGAGTCGATGGTCTCCCAGTTGATGACGGTGCGGATCACCCAACTGCTGGACTTCGGCGCGGGCGGAGCCCTCGCCACGGTGCTGTTCCTGCTCACGCTCCTGCTGTTGGCCCTGGTCTCGCGCTTCCTCCCACCGAGTGCCGCCCTCGGCATGTCGACGAGGGGGGAGCGTTGATGGGCGTCAATCGGCACGTGAATCCGGCGCTGCGGCTGTTCAGCGTCCTGGTCGGATCGTTCCTCATCGCGCCGGTCCTCGTCGTGGTGCCTCTGAGCTTCACCGACAAGGACAGTTTCGAGTTTCCGCCGCGCGGCTGGTCGCTGCACTACTACGAGCGGTTCTTCACCGACCCGGCGTGGAGGGAACCACTGCTGGCCTCGCTGAGAGTCGCCGTCATGGTCACGCTGATGGCAACGATCATCGGAACACTGGCGTCATTCGCGATCACGCGAAGCCGCCGTCGTGGAGTAGCCGTCCTTCAGGGGTTCCTTCTGGCGCCCATGATCGTGCCGAACGTCATCGTCGCTCTGGCGATCTATACGGCGTTCCTTCGATGGGGCCTCGTGGGCACGGTGGAAGGCCTCGTACTCGCCCATGTCGTGCTGGCCCTGCCGTTCGTCGTGATCACCGTGAGCGCTGGTCTGCGTACCCTCGATCCTCGGCTGGAGCGTGCGGCGGCGAGCCTTGGAGCTTCGCCGCTGGCCACCTTCCGGCTCGTCACGTTGCCGTTGATCGCGCCGGGCGTGATGTCCGGAGCGGTGTTCGCGTTCGTCACCTCCTTCGACGAAGCGGTCATCTCGCTGTACCTGCAGTCCCCGCACCTGCGCACGCTGCCGGTTCAGATGTTCACCAGCGTTACCTCTGACGTCGACCCCACCATCGCCGCGGGATCGACGGTGATCCTCGTCGTTACCACCGCGCTCATCCTCCTTCCTGACTTCCTGAAACGGAGGGCTCCCCAATGACCGACATGCGAGGGGCCGCTATTCGGCTCTCCAGCGTTACCAAACGGTATACGGAGCACCAGCCACCAGTAGTGAACGATGTCTGCTTGGAGATCGCCGCCGGCGAGTTCATCACGCTGCTTGGCCCCAGTGGTTCGGGCAAGTCGACCACGCTCAACATGATCGCCGGGTTCGAACAGCTCACCGCCGGGGACATCCTCATCGACGGCGTGAGCGTGGCGTCTCTGCCGCCGTACAAGCGCGGTCTCGGCATGGTCTTTCAGCACTATGCGCTGTTCCCGCACATGACGATCGCACAGAACGTCGCTTTCCCCCTCCAGCAGCGCAAGATGCGCAAGCGTGACATCCAGCGGCGCGTGGACGACGTGCTCGATCTTGTCGGTTTGGCGCACCTGCGCGACAGGTTGCCCGGTCAGATCTCGGGTGGCCAGGCACAGCGGGTGGCCCTGGCCCGCGCCGTCGTCTTCGAACCCCACGTGCTGCTCATGGATGAGCCGCTTGGCGCGCTGGACAAGAAGCTGCGGGAGCAACTCCAGGGCGAGATCGCCCGTATGCACCGCGAGCTGGGGATCACTTTCGTTTTCGTCACCCATGACCAGGAGGAGGCGCTTGCCCTGTCCGACCGCATCGCGGTCTTCGAGGGCGGCCGGATCGAGCAGGTCGGCACTGCGCAGGAACTGTACGCACACCCTGCTTCTCTGTTCGCCGCGGAGTTCCTGGGAGAGTCCAACGTGTTCCACGGGATGATCACCGAACGGCGCGGACGCGTGTCCCTCGTCGGTGAAGGATTCGAGGTGCTGACGGATGACGGCAGCGCGGGGCTCGTAGGCACGGCCGGCGTCGTCGTGGTGCGCCCCGAACGGATCCGTCTGACAGTCGGGGACGTCGCCGTCGAGCACGACGTCAACGCGATGACCGCCACCGTCACCCACATCGTTTACCAGGGTTCGTATCGCAAAGTGGCATTCCGGACCGACGCCGGTACGACGGGAAGCGCGCGCGAACCAGCCGGAGCGGAGTCCTCCGCCATGCCTGGTGACCGGGTGACGCTGTGCTGGAGAGTCGGCGACGGGGTGATCGTACCCGCGCAGAGCGTGCCGGTGGCCGGCCTGCCTGGCGATGCGCTCGTCGAGTCCACGTCATGAGCGACGACGGCTCGCTCCTAGGCATCGCCACACGGCATCCCGTTTCGGCGGCCTGGTGTGGCTGCGACCGCACTGTAGGACCAACCCATGAAAGGTGGACGACTTGTCCTCTCTCCCTACCGAAGCAGCACTAGCCGATCTGACGAACATGTGGCGGATCCGATGCTTCGAAGAAGAAGTCACCCGGATGCGGATCGAGGAGAAGATCGTCGGTTCCGTCCATCTGTGCATCGGCCAGGAAGCCATACCGGTCGGCGCCTGTGCGGCGCTCGACCTGACCCGCGACGCCGTGTTCGCCACCTACCGCGGCCACGGCTGGGCGCTGGCCTGCGGTACCGATCCGGTAGCGCTGTTCGCCGAACTCCTGGGCTGCGAGACCGGCACCAACGGCGGCCGGGCCGGCTCAGCGTACCTGTCGGATCCGGATCACGGGTTCTACGGCGAGAACTCGATCGTGGGAGCTGGAGCCCCCATCGCGATGGGCGCCGCGCTGGCTGCCAGATACGACGACTCCGGACGCGTCGCACTCACCGTGTTCGGTGATGGAGCGATGAACCAGGGCGCGGTTCACGAGGCCATGAACATGGCCAGCGCCTTCGACCTGCCCGTCGTCTTCCTGGTCGAGAACAACCGCTATTCCGAGCTCACGCCGATCGCCGCGATGGTGCGCCGCGACGACCTCGTCTCGCGGGCCGCCGCATACGGCATGCGGGCATCGCGAATCGACGGAAACGACGTCAACGCCGTCCGAGAGACCATCTCCGAGGCGGTCGCCACCTGCAGGGCCGGCCAAGGGCCGGTACTCATCGAGGCTCTCACTCAGCGCCTGGTCGGCCACTACATCGGAGACGCGCAGGTGTACCGGCCACACGATGAGGTGGAGCAAGCCCGGGCCAAGGAGCCGATCATCGTCCTGTCCGCGACCCTGCGCGCCGACGGCGTCTCTGAACACGAACTCGCCGGAATCGAGACCCGAGTCCGCGCCGAAGTCGCCGCGGCCGCGACCGCGGCCCTGGCGGCGCCGCCGGCCGACCCCACTGCTGTGAAGGAGCACCTCTATGGGTGAGATCACCTATGCCCAGGCCATCAACGCCGCGCTGCGTCGCGCTCTGGCCGAAGACCCCAAGACCCTGCTGTTCGGCGAGGACGTCGCCCTGCCGGGAGGCGTTCACGGAGTGACCCGTCGCCTGCGCCGGGAGTTCGGCGACCGGGTTTTCGACACACCGATTTCCGAGTCCGCCATCCTTGGCGGAGCCGTGGGCGCCGCCATGATGGGGCTGCGTCCCATCGTCGAGATCATGTGGGCGGACTTCGCCTTCGTCGCGTTCGACCAGTTGATCAACCAGGCGGCCAATGTCCGGTACGTTTCCCGCGGCCGCCTGAAGGCGCCGATGACCATCCGCACCCAACAAGGCGCGACCCCCGGCTCCTGCGCCCAGCACTCCCAGTGCGTGGAGGCGTTGTTCGCGCACATCCCGGGCCTGCGGGTATGCCTGCCCGCCACCCCGCAGGACGCCCACGACCTGCTGCTGGCCGCGATCGAGTGCGACGATCCCGTCGTCGTCATCGAGAGCCGGGCGCTCTATCACTCGCTGAAGGACACGGTGGACCTCGACGCACCCCGGTCGCCGATCGGCGGCGCGCGCATCGTCCGGCCGGGCTCCGACATCTCCGTGGTGACCTGGGGGCCTATGCTGCACACCGTTCTGGAGGCCGCCCATGCCCTGGAGGGCGACGGCATCGACATCGAGGTGATCGACGCCCGCTGGCTCAATCCCTTCGACACCGACACCGTCACGGAGAGCGTCTCCCGTACCGGCCGGCTGGCCGTGATCCACGAGGCGAATCTCACCGGCGGGTTCGGCGCGGAGATCGTCGCCCGCGTCGTCGAGCGTGGCGTCCCGCTGTCGGCGCCGCCGCTGCGTGTCGCGACCGATGACCTGCGGATCCCCGCCGCGCCGGGGCTGCAGAGGGCCGCGATCCCCGGCTCTGACCTGGTGGCCGGCCGGCTGTTGTCGCTGTTGAAGCCCGGGAACGACTGATGGACGGCCGTGCACGGGTGGCCGTCGTCACTGGCGGCGCCAACGGCATCGGTCTGGCCTGCGCACAACGGCTCTCCGGCGACGGCTTCCGCGTCGTCGTGGCCGACGTTGATGCCGATGCCGGGCCCCAGGTGACCGCGAAAGTGCCGGGCGCCGAGTTCGTGCCCTGCGACGTGCGCTCGCCCACGGATGTCCAGCGGGTCGTCGACAGAGCCCTGGAGATCGGCCAGGGGCGGCTCCATGCTCTGGTGAACAACGCGGGTCAGACCGCCCGCGTCCGCTTCGCCGACTGCGACAAGGCGACGTGGCAGCGACTCCACGATGTCAATCTCCGCAGCGTCTTCTCCTTCACCCAGGCCTGTTTGGAGGGGCTGAGCGCCGGACACGGTGCTGTGGTGAGCGTGGCCTCCGTGGCCGGCCTCGTCGGCGCGGAGGATCTGTCCGTCTACAGCGCCACCAAGGCCGCGATCATCGCTCTGACCAGGTCGCTCGCCCTGGAACTCGGCCACGTCATCCGCTTCAACGCCGTCTGCCCGGGGCAGATCGCCACGAGGATGATGGCGAGAGTGCAGGCCGACGACGGCTTGCGCGCAGCCGTGACAGCGCAGATCCCCGCAGCCCGGCTCGGCCGGCCCGAAGAGGTCGCCAACGTGATCGCCTGGCTGCTCGGCGACGAGGCGAGTTACGTGAACGGCGTGGCGATCCCGGTAGACGGCGGGGAGAGCGCCGGTTTCCTCCAGCCGAAGCCGTCCGGCACAACCGGTGATTGAGTCAGTCCCGGCACGGCACCGTGAGGCGATGAGTGCGCAGGAGGTTCGTCGCGATCGCGGCGGCCTCCTGCACCGCAGCGACCAGCTCACGCTGAGAGGTCCTGAACCTCGTCACGGGCACCGAGACCGTGTACGAGCCGGCGGGAGCGCCGTCATGATCGAAGTAAGCGGCCGACGCGCAGCAGATGCCGTCGCTGAACTCCTCCAAGTCGAGGGCGTAGCCCTGTCTGCGGACATTGCCCAGCTCCACCGTCAAGCTGTCGGCGTCGCAGTGGGTGTGGGCAGTCAGCCGTCGGAGGTCGACCCCGCGGAACATGATGTCGATCTGCTCATGCGGCAGATGGGCGAGCACCGCTTTGCAGGAGGCCCGAGCGTGCATGTTGCCGGTGTAGCCCACGTCGAGCCCGCGCACACTGAGCGCCTGCTCGCCGGCGATGAACTGCAAGAGCGTGATGACGCCATGGTGCCACCCACTGACATAGGAGGTTTCCCGCGTCCGGCTGTGCAGCCGGGACAGGACCGCGAACAGCTCGGGCAGCGGCTCGAACCGCGCACGCAACTGCCGTCCCAGCGAGGCGCCCTGCGCGCCGATGTCAACTCTTCCACCAGGCAGCCGCACGATGTAACCCGCCGTCTTAAGCGTCCTCAAGATGTGGTAGCAGCGGCCCAGACTGAGGTCGAGGTGCCGGCTGAGGCTCTTGGCCGTGGCCCCGCCGCCCATGTCCGCGACGGCATACAACACATCGAGCCCACGTACCAAGGTCTGCAGGACGCCATCCTCGTCGTCCTCGGTGGCCGTACTCGATACGACTGGGTCGGTCATGATGCGCTCCCAGAGAAGGCTGGCCCATAGAAGGGGCACCGGCGGGTGCCCTCTTCGCGAAAGGCCGCCACCATGGTCGGCCCCTATGGTCACACGCTAAGCCGCAGGCCAGGCACACCTTAGGACTGTCGATTCGATTTTTCGACTATAGCGAAAAGACTCGCCGCCAACTGGGGCTGGTGCCCACGAAAGGGTCATGCTGCGAAGCACCGAACAGGTGTCGCAGCCATCATCCGGACAGAAAGGATCACATGCTCAGCTCGGAGCAGTTTCGCGCACACTTTCCCGCGTTGCAGCGCCACGTCTGGCTGGACACACCAGCCAGCCCGCCGGCAGCGCTCGGTGTCGTGCGAGCGCTGCAGTCCGCCATGGACGCGTGGCTGTACGGGGAGTTCGACTGGGCGGAGTGGGACCGCGCACCCGCCGCGAGCAAGGGTTCCATCGCCCGGCTGCTGGGCATCGCCGAGGAGCAGATCGCCCTCATGGGCTCAGTCGCCGAAGCAGCCGCGACCGTCGCCAAGTCACTGCCGCCCGGCCGGATCATCGTGCCCGCCCAAGAGTTCCGCAGCAACCTGTTTCCCTGGCAGCAACTGGAGCGGACCGGCCACGAGATAGTCCTGATACCGGCCCGGGATGGCCGCACCCGCACCGAGGACATCGTGGCCGCTCTCGACACGCGCACCGTCCTGCTCGCCATCAGCGATGTGCTGTCGGTCGACGGCCACCGAGCCGACCTCATGGCGCTGCGCCAGGCCACGAACGATGTGGGTGCCCGTCTGTTCGTCGATGCGACCCAGTCACTTGGTGCCCTCCGCCTCGACATGGGCAAGGTAGGCCCCGACTACCTCGCAGTGCACGGCTACAAATGGATGCTGTGCCCCCGCGGCACCGCCTGGCTGGCGACCACGCCGGAGCTGACCGAGGAACTCATCCCCCTGCTGCCGAGCTGGAAGTCGACCGACCCGCCGCATCGATACTTCGGCGGACCGTTCGTCCCCGCCCGCGGCGCCGCCCGCTGTGACACCTCGCCGGCCTGGCTGTCCTGGATCGGCGCCCTGCCCGCGCTCGACCTCCTGCTCGACCTCGACGCCGAGCAGGTCGAACGGCACTGTGTACAGCTCGCCGCCGACTTTCGCGCCCGCGCGATCGACGCCGGCGCCGCCGTCGGCAGCGGCCAGAGCCACATCGCCGTGGTGCGCGTGACCGATCCAGCCGCGGTCAGCGCCCAACTGGCACGAGACGGTGTACGGGCGACCTTGCTCGGCGACCGACTCCGAGTCGGCTTCCACTACTTCAACAACAACTCCGATGTCGAGAGGGCCGCGAGCGCCCTGCGAGGTGAATCCACGCTGTGATGAGGTTCCCTGCTCCCACCGAATCCCTCAAGGACATCATCGCCATGGCGGCCGCCACCCGGCGCGCCCACCTGCGCGACCACCTCGCCCGACTGGGCTTGCGCGGAGCCCTGGTGTACTCCCGCCGACGGTCGGCCGTCACGTGGCTGACCGGATACGCGCCAGGATTCATCTCCAACAGCGCGGCACTGTGGATGCCCACCACAGGTGAGCCCGTGCTGGGCGTGGAATTCCCCTTCGAGGTGGAGCGCGCCCAACACAGCGGGCTGCACACGGTCCCCATGTCCTCACCGCTCGACCTGATCCCGGCCGACGTCGAAAGGATCGGCCTCCTGGCCGGCGACCTCGTCATCGACGAGAGAACCCCCGCCCTGCTAGAGGGGCTGAGGAGCCGGAACCTCGACCCTGTCGATCTGGTCGCGTGGGCCGCAGAAGCACGCCAGCACAAGACCGACCCCGAACGACAGCTCCTCACACACGCCGCACACATCGGCGACCTGGCGCTACGCGCCGCGGGAGACGTGGCGGTTCCCGGCATGAGCGACTACGAGATCGCCGCACGGGTCGAGGCAGCGGCCCGCGCCGCAGGGGCGCTGCGCTGCCTGTGCCTGGTCGGCATCGGAGACGGCGCGGTGATCACCGAGGCGACCGGCGCCGTGGTCGCTCCAGGCCAGCCAGTCGGCCTGGAGGTCAGCCTGTACGCCGCGGGCGCGTTCATGCACGTCAACACCACCCTTCCCCCGATCCCGTCACGCCCTGTGGATCACCGGGCAATCGCCGCGTGCCGGGCGGCACGGACGGCGCTGATCGACGCGCTGCGCCCCGGCAACCCCGTGGACGCGGTCGTCACGGCCGGCGACACCATGTTGGCCGAACATGCGCTACTCGCCTTCAAGGAGTACGACTTCGGCCACGGCCTGGGCTGCGACACCCCCGAGCACCCACGCCTGCTCCACGGCACAGGTCGGACCGTCACCGCAGGTGCCGTCGTCGCCGTCCACGTAGCAGTGCGTCGTCCTGGCGGGGAGACCGCGATGATCGGCGGCCCCGTCTTCATCACCGAGGACGGAGCACGCGAACTCTGTCCGGACGCGGTCTGGACATGAAGCGTTACCCCTGAGCGCAAGTACCGTACGTATCAGATGAGGTGATCATGTTGTCAAATCAGCCACTCCACGAGTCACAGATCATCCAGTTCGTGGCGAACCGTAGCGGAGATGATCAACAAGAACCGTGGAACGCGAGAACCCCCAGGTCAGGCCTCGATACGTTGGATTTTCGCCGTTTGCTACGGGGACTCCTCGAGGCGTCGCGGTCACGCCTGACGAGCGCCTACAAAGCTTGACCCCGCGTGCGACACGCGCCGCTGACCAGCCGCGCACCTGCTGATGTGAGCGCAGCGTTACCGCTGGGGAACTGCAGGGACATGTGGAGGCAACAGACCGAGACTAATTATCTGTCAATCGACAGAAATTGCCCCCTCGGGAGTGCCCATGGCGTCTTCACCTTCCGCCGACGAGAGCGTCCTCGAAAAGTTCGGCTACCGGCAGGAACTGCACCGCAGCATGGGCCGCTACGCCTCGTTCGCGGCCGGTTTCTCCTTCATCTCGGTCCTCACCACGGTCTTCCAGTTCTTCGGCCTCGGCTTCTCCTTCGGCGGCCCGGCGTTCTTCTGGACCTGGCCGCTGGTGCTGGCCGGCCAGTTCATGGTCGCGCTCTGCTTCGCGGAACTGGCCGCGCGCTACCCGATCTCGGGGGCCATCTACCAGTGGTCCAGCCGCATGGGTAGTCCCACGTTCGGCTGGTTCGCCGGCTGGATCATGGTGCTCGGCCAGGTCGTGGTGATCGCCGCCGCGGCGCTGGCCCTGCAGGTCGTGCTCCCGGCCATCTGGCCGGGCTTCCAGCTGATCGGCACCGACCCCTCGCCGGTGTCGGCGGACGGCGCGGCCAACGCCGCGCTGTTCGGCCTGCTCCTGCTCGCCGTCACCACCGCGGTCAACCTGCTCGACAACAAGATCATGGCCCGGGTCAACGTCGTCGGGGTCACCGCCGAGATCATCGGCGCCGTCCTCATCGTCGTCCTGCTGCTCACCCACGCCGACCGCTCGCCCACCATCACCTTCGAGACGGGCCTGCCCGGCGGCGCCTTCGCCGCGCTGCTGGTGGCCGCCTTCGCCGCGTCCTATGTGTTCATCGGCTTCGACAGCGCGGGCGAGCTGAGCGAGGAGACCCGCAAGGCGTCCACCGTCGCGCCGCGCACGATCATCACCGCGCTCGGCGCGGCCGGGCTACTCGCCTGCCTGATCGTCTTCGCCGCGCTGCTGGCCGCGCCGAGCCTCACCGACGGCCACCTGGCCACCGAGGGCCTGTCCTACGTGCTGACCAGCACCCTCGGCGACGGCGTGGGCAAACTGCTGCTGGCCGACGTCGTCGTGGCGATCTGCGTGGCGACGCTGGCGATCCAGACCTCCGCGACCCGCATGCTCTTCTCTATGGCCCGCGACGGCGTGGTGCCCTTCGCCGCGCGGCTGGGGCGGGTCTCGCCCCGCAGCGGCATGCCGACCGGCCCCGCCCTGGTCACCGGCGTCCTGGCGGCCCTCGTCACGGCGATCAACTTCGTCTCGCCCGACGCCTTCGTCGCGATCGGCACCACCTGCATCGTGGCCCTGTACATCGCCTACGCGATGGTGACCGGGCCACTGCTGTGGCAGCGGCTGCGCGGGTCGTGGCGGGGCGGCGCCCCGGAGGGGGTGGACGAGAACGGCAAGCCGCTGTTCTCCCTGGGCCGCTGGGGCCTGCCGGTCAACGTGCTGGCCGTGGTCTACGGCGTCGGCATGGCGGTCAACCTGGCCTGGCCGCGGGCCGAGGTGTATGCCCCTGCCAGCGGTGAGTGGTATTTCCAGTGGTTCACGACGCTGTTCCTGGTCGTGGCGGTAGGGGCGGGCCTGCTGTATCGGCGCTCAGCCACCGCCAAGCAGCGCGCGGCCCAGCTCCCGCAGGTGGGCGAGGTCGCCCTCACCGACGCCGCCAACACGTAACGCGGCGTCGGCCACCGCCTCCGCCATCGCCTCGACCGCGAGGGCGGAGGCGTTCCTGCGGATCAGGATGACGCTCTCCACCACGGAGTAGACCAGGTCCGCGCGCATGTCACGCTCGTTCTGCGGCAGCTCGGCGGTGATCGGTGCGAGCAGTCCGGCGTAGGCCTGCTTGAGCGCGGTCCGCAACTCCTGGAAGTCGAGGAACCGGTCGGCTTCGGGCAGCAGGTAGAGGGCGCCCAGATTGTGCTCGCCGGAGCAGAGCAGCGCCGCGTCGCGGTGCGCCAGCGCCCACAGCCGCGCCCCCGCGGGCGCGTCGGAGGCGGCAAGCAGGCGCGCGGCCTCCAGCGACGGCCGCACCGTGCTCTCCAGCAACTCGGCGAGCAGCTCTTCCTTGCCCTTGAAGTAGTGGTAGAGAGTCGCCTGCCGGACCCCGGCGCGCTCGGCCACCTCCCGGGTGGTGGTGGCGCTGTAGCCGTTGGACGTGAACAGCTCCGCCGCCGCCGCCAGGAGCTCCTCGCGCGAGGACAGGCCGGTCTCGGGCCGCGCGACGGCCCGTGGACGTCCTACCCCTCGTCTGGTCACGTACCGATCCTTCCACAGGCCGCGGACCCCTCCGTTTCACAGAAATGAAACAGCCGCGATTCGCGGGCGAAACGTCACGATCTTAATTTCTGTCAAGCGACAGAAAATAAAGGAGGAGCCCGATGGCGACAGCCACCACGTACGGCGCGCGTGAGCACGCCCGTGCCCAGGAGGGCACGGTGGTCCCGGCCATGCCACGCGTACCGGCCCCAGCAGGCCTGACCTGGTCGGAGACGGTCGCGGGCGGCAACTACACGCACCGCGCCCTGGCCCGTGGCACGGAGCTGACGCTGACCGACGCGACCGGCGACGCATGCGCCCACCTGCTGCTCTACGTGACCGACCGGCCCTGGGAACGGCTCAACATCGCCGACACCATCAAGGTCCTGTGGAACGCCTACCCCGGCGCGGGGCACCTGCTGCTGTCCGACCAGGGCCGGGTGCTGGCCTCGGTGCTGGAGTCGACCGCGCCCGCCGACACCCTGTGCGGCGTCTCCACGCTGCGTCGCAACACCGAACGCTACGGCGACGGCGCCCCGCAGAGCAGCTCGCCCGCCGGGCGGGAGCTGTTCACGCTGGCCGCGGCCAAGCACGGGCTGAGCCCGCGCGACCTGCCGCCCTCCATCTCCTTCTTCCAGGGCGTCCGCGTCGATCCCGAGTCGGGACGCCTGGAGTTCACCGGCTCGGCGGGCCCCGGCGCGAGCATCACGCTCCGCCTGGAGATGCCGGTAACCGTCCTCATCGCCAACGCCGCCCACCCGATCGACCCTCGTCCCGGCTACCACTGTGGCCCGCTGGAGGTCGCCGCTTCGCCCGGCAGGCCGACCGCGCCCGGTGACCCGCTCTGGGCAGCCACTCCTGAAGGCCGCCGCGCTTTCGAGAACACCGCCGACCACCTCACCGCCAGGGGCATGTGATGACCGACGTGACCGTTCCCGCCCGGGCTCCCTGGTCCTCGGTGGTCCGGGCCGGCCGGCACCTGACCATCACCGACCTCGGCGGCAACCAGGCCGTCGACTGCCTGATCTACGACGCCCACGACACCGCCGTGCGCTACAGCGCCCAGGACACCGTCCACGCCCAGGGCGGCGTCTTCCTGACCACCGGCACCGTGCTGCTGTCCAACGAGCACACACCGTTGCTGACCGTCGTCGAGGACACCTGCGGCCGGCACGACACGCTCGGCGGCGCCTGCTCCAAGGAGTCCAACACCCTGCGCTACGGCCAGCACACCTGGTCCCAGCACGCCTGTGTGGAGAACTTCCTGGCCGAGGGCCTGCGGCACGGCCTGGGCAAACGCGACCTGGTCAGCAACATCAACTGGTTCATGAACGTCCCGGTGGAGGCCGACGGCGTCCTCGGCATCGTGGACGGCATCTCCGCCCCCGGCCTGCGGGTGACGCTGCGCGCCGAGACCGACGTCCTGGTGCTCATCTCCAACTGCCCGCAGGTCAACAACCCGTGCAACGGCTTCGACCCGACCCCGGTGAGGATCACGATCCAGTGAGCATGACCCTTCTGGTCGCCAACCGGGGCGAGATCGCCGTCAGGATCATCCGCACCGCCCGCCGGATGGGCCTGCGGACCGTCGCGGTCTACTCCGACCCCGACCGCGGCGCCGCGCACGTCCGGCTGGCCGACCATGCCGTACGGCTCGGCCCCGCGCCAGCCAAGGACAGCTACCTCGACGCCGACCGGGTGCTGGAGGCCGCGATCGCCTCCGGCGCCGACGGGCTCCACCCCGGCTACGGCTTCCTGTCGGAGGACGCCGCCTTCGCGCGCCGGGTCGAGGCGGCCGGCATGGCGTTCGTCGGCCCCACCCCGGAGCAGCTGGAGCTGTTCGGCGCCAAGCACACCGCCCGCGCCGCGGCCCACGCGGCGGGCGTCCCGCTGCTGCCCGGCACCGAACTCCTCGCCGACCTGGCGGACGCGCGCAGCGCCGCCGAGCGGATCGGCTACCCGGTGATGCTCAAAGCCACCGGAGGCGGCGGCGGGATCGGGATGCGGGCCTGCCGCGACGCGGCCGAGCTGGCCGAGGCGTGGGAGAGCGTGCAGCACGTGGCCGCGGCCAACTTCGCCACCGCCGGAGTGTTCCTGGAGCGGCTCGTCGAAGGTGCCCGCCATGTCGAGGTGCAGGTGTTCGGCGACGGCCGGGGGCGCGTCGTGGCCCTCGGCGACCGGGACTGCTCGCTGCAGCGCCGCAACCAGAAGGTGCTGGAGGAGGCGCCCGCCCCCGGCCTGCCCGACTCGGTACGCGACCTGCTGGCCGACAGCGCGGTTCGACTGTGCGAGTCCATCGGCTACCGATCGGCCGGGACGGTCGAGTTCATCTACGACCCCGTGCGGCGCCTGCCGTACTTCCTGGAGGTCAACACCCGCCTGCAGGTCGAGCACCCGGTGACCGAGGCACGCTACGGCGTCGACCTGGTCGAATGGATGCTGCGGCTGGCGCAGGGGGACGGCTCGCCGCTGGAGGCGGGAGTGCCGCGGCCGCGCGGCCACGCGGTCGAGGCGCGCGTCTACGCGGAGAATCCGAGCAAGGACCACCGGCCGAGCGCCGGGCTGCTCACCCGGGTGGACTTCCCCGCCGACGTCCGCGTGGACACCTGGATCGAGACCGGGACCGTGGTCACCACCTCCTACGACCCCATGCTGGCCAAGGTGATCGCGTACGGGCCCGACCGCGAGACGGCGCTGGCCAGGCTGGGCACGGCCCTCGCGGGCACCCGGATCGACGGCGTCGAGACCAACCTCGCCCTGCTGCGGGCGGTCGTCGAGGACCCCGCCGTACTGGCGGCCACGCACCACACCGCCACCCTCGCCGGGATCGGCGACGACTCGCGGCGCATCGAGGTCATCCGGCCCGGCGTGCTGACCACGGTCCAGGACTGGCCGGGCCGCACCGGCTACTGGCAGGTGGGCGTGCCGCCGTCGGGCCCGATGGACGACCGCTCCTTCCGCCTGGGCAACCAGGCGCTCGGCAACGAGCCGGGCGCACCGGGGCTGGAGTGCACTCTGCAGGGTCCGGCGCTGCGCTTCACCCACGCCACCACGCTCTGCGTGACCGGCGCGCCCGCTCCCGTCACCCTCGACGGCACGCCCATCCCGATGTGGGAGACGGTGACCGTCGCGGCGGGCGCCACGCTCGACATCGGCGCCCCGCCGACCGGCATGCGCACCTACCTGCTGGTCGCCGGAGGCCTGGACGTGCCCGCCTACCTGGGCAGCGCCGCCACCTTCACGCTCGGCAACTTCGGCGGTCACGGCGGGCGGGCACTGCGCGCGGGCGACGTGCTGCGCGGCGGTACGGTCCGCCGGGGGTTCACCGGAACCACCGGAGCCTGGCAGCCGGGCACCTGGGAGATCGGCGTCGTGGAGGGGCCGCACGCCGCGCCCGAGTTCTTCACTGACGACGACATCGCCGACCTCTACGCCACCACATGGAAGGTGCACCACAACTCGGCACGTACCGGCGTCCGGCTCATCGGCCCCAAACCGCGCTGGGCCCGGCCCGACGGCGGCGAGGCGGGACTGCACCCGTCGAACATCCACGACACCCCCTACTCCGTCGGGGCGATCGACTTCACCGGCGACATGCCGGTCATCCTCGGACCCGACGGGCCCTCGCTGGGCGGCTTCGTCTGCCCCGCCACCGTCGTGACGGGCGAGCGATGGAAACTCGGCCAGCTGCGGCCGGGTGACACGCTGCGCTTCGTCCGCCTGCCCTCAACGGTCGGCCGGCCCGGTGACGGAGGAGTGCTGGCCCGCCGGGGTGACGTCACCTACCGGCGGAGCGGCGACGACAACCTCCTCGTCGAGTTCGGCCCCATGGAGCTCGACCTGGCCCTGCGCATGCGGGTGCACGCCCTCGCCGAGGCGGTGGCGGCGACCCGGCTGACCGGCATCGTGGACATCACCCCCGGCATCCGCTCGCTCCAGGTCCACCTCGATCCGACCGTACTGGCGCAGGAGCGGCTGCTGGACGTACTGATGGAGCTCGAAGCCGGGCTGCCACCCGTCGAGGAGATGGTGGTCCCCTCGCGTACGGTGCACCTGCCGCTGTCGTGGGACGACCCGGCGACACGAGAGGCGATCGAACGCTACATGGCGGGTGTGCGGGACGACGCTCCCTGGTGCCCGTGGAACATCGAGTTCATCCGCCGGATCAACGGGCTCGACAGTGTGCAGGACGTCTACGACACCGTCTTCGACGCCGAATACCTCGTGCTCGGACTCGGCGACGTCTACTTGGGCGCGCCGGTGGCCACCCCGCTCGACCCTCGGCACCGGCTGGTCACCACCAAGTACAACCCGGCCAGGACCTGGACCGCGGAGAACTCCGTCGGCATCGGCGGCGCCTACCTGTGCGTCTACGGCATGGAGGGGCCCGGCGGGTACCAGTTCGTCGGCCGCACGGTCCAGGTCTGGTCGACCTACGGGCAGGGCACGCCCTGGCTGCTGCGCTTCTTCGACCGCATCCGCTGGTACCCGGTCGGCGCGCAGGAACTGCTCGACCTGCGGGCGGACATGGCGGCCGGGCGGCTGGAGCTGAAGATCGAGGACGGCTCGTTCTCGCTGGCCGACTATCGCCACTTCCTGGACGCCCACTCGCCGTCCATCGCCGCCTTCCGGGAACAGCAGGCCGCGGCCTTCGCCACCGAGCGTGCCGCCTGGGAGGCCGCCGGCGAGTTCGCCCGGGACTCCGAGCCCGCCGACGCGCCACCCGCCTCGGCGGAGGTTCTCGCGGGCGGGGTGGTGGCCGAGTTCGCGGCCGGTGTCTGGCAGGTGGCCGTCACGGCCGGCGAACGGGTCGAGGCGGGAGACAAGCTGGTCGTGCTGGAGGCGATGAAGATGGAGTCGGTGGTGGTGGCCCCGGTGACCGGGGTGGTGGAGCGGGTCCTGGTCAAACCCGGCGACCAGGTCGATGCCGGGACCGCGCTGGTCGTGATGAGAGGAGAGCGGGCGTGACCACGCAGGATGGATGCGGCGCGGCGGCCGCGGTCGACAGGGTACGGCGAGCCTATGCCCGCATCGCCGAGGTGGACCGGCCCGAGGTATGGATCGCTCTGCGCCCGCAGGAGGAGACCGAGGCGGAGGCCGCCGCGATCGACCCTGCCCTGCCCCTGGCCGGGACGCTCTTCGCGGTCAAGGGCAACATCGACGTCGCGGGCCTGCCCACCACGGCGGGCTGTCCCTCCTACGCCTACCCGCCCGAGCGGGACGCCGAGGTGGTGGCCCGGCTGCGCGCGGCGGGCTCGGTACTGCTCGGCACGACCAACCTCGACCAGTTCGCCACCGGGCTGGTCGGGACGCGCAGCCCTTATGGGGCGGTCCGCAATGCCCTTGACCCCTCCTATGTCTCGGGCGGATCCAGCTCCGGGAGCGCGGTCGCGGTCGCGCTCGGGATCGTGGACTTCGCGCTCGGCACCGACACCGCGGGGTCCGGGCGGGTCCCGGCGGCCTTCAACGGGATCGTGGGGCTGAAGCCGACCTACGGCCTCATCCCCACCGAGGGCGTCGTGCCCGCCTGCGAAAGCCTCGACTGCGTCACCGTCTTCGCCCGCTCCCTGCCCGAGGCCCGCCGCGCCTTCGCCGTCATGGCCGCCGCGCCGGTGACGGCGTCGCCCGGCCGACCGGCGACGGGGTCGGCTGGAGAGGCGGCCGTGGGGTCGGTCTTGGGGTCGGCCGGTGAGGTGGCCGGGCCGCCCAGACGGCCGGGGCCCTGGCGGGTGGCCGTGCCGGCGGTGGACGCGCTCGGCGAGCTCGACCCCGGCTGGGCGACGGCCTTCGAGCGCGCCGCCCGCTCGTTCCGCGACGTGGAACTGCTCCCGATCGATCCCGCTCCCTTCCTGCGGGCCGCCGACCTGCTCTACCAGGGCGCCTTCGTCGCCGAGCGCTACCACGCGGTCGGCGAGTTCGTCGCCAAGGGCGGTCCCGACCTGGACCCCACCGTCGCGGGGATCATCATGTCCGCCGCCGCGCTCCCCGCGCACCGCCTGTTCGCCGACCGGGAAACCCTCGCGGGCTTGCGAGCCCAGGCCATGGCGAATCTCGGGGAAGCGGACGCCCTCCTGCTGCCCACGGCCCCCGGCCATCCGACGCTCGCCGAGGTGGCGGCCGAGCCTTTGGCCGCCAACTCCCGACTCGGCCGCTTCACCAACTCCACCAACCTGTTCGGCATGTCCGCCCTGGCCGTACCGGCCGGCACGGTCGGCGGGCGACCGTTCGGCGTGATGCTGCTGGGCCGTGCACACGCCGACGACCACCTGGCGGCGGTCGCCGAAACGCTCAGCCTGCCGCTGCGCCTGGCCGTCGTGGGCGCTCACCTCAGCGACCAGCCGCTCAATCACCAGCTGACCGAACGCGGCGCCAGCCTCGTCGTCACCACCACCACCTCGGCCTACCGCCTGTACGCCCTGCCGACCACCCCGCCCAAGCCGGGCCTCGTCCGTACGGCCGAGGGCGGAGCGCCGATCGAGGTCGAGGTGTGGGAACTACCACCCGACGGCCTGGGCGACCTGCTCGCCGGGATTCCCCGGCCGCTCGCGCTCGGCCAGGTCGAACTGGCCGACGGCAGCACGGTGACCGGCTTCGTGTGCACGCCGGAGGGCCTGGCCGGTGCGACCGACATCACGGCGCACGGCGGCTGGCGAGCCTACCTGGCAGCGAGGTGAGCGGTACGACGTCGGCGTAACCCGGGTGGTGACCCGCGGCTGATTCCGCACACGCTTGGCGGATGGCGTACGGGAAGAAGGGCGGGGCCAGGCTGCCGGTGGTGGAGCTGAGCGACCGCCGTGCCCTGGAACGCTGGCGGGCGGCCGACGAGGAGACGACGGCACGGGCGCCTACGGTGTCGGATCGTGAATGCGATGACCGTCACCACCCCCACGTCGTCGGGAGAATCCTGAAGAGGCCCGCCCCGTACAACCCCCGCTGGAGTTACCACTACAACCCCGACACGGTCGACTTCTTCGACGTGTCCATCGAAGTATGCGTCGCCACCTTCCCCTACGTTGAAGAGCATCTGGACGAGGCGGGCGGCGCGTTCCTGCCCGGACTCATGTTCTGCCCGTGGACGTCGCGGCTGGTCCGAGAACTGCCCGCACCCTGACCACGCCCACCACCACCCGTCAACCAGGCCGATGCCTGCCGCGGCCAGGACCCGGTGATCACCGAGCAGTCCATAGCCATCGAGCCAGATGTCGTCGTCGGAGAGTCCGATGAGCTTCTTGTTCGGGTCATCGAAGTCGGCCCCGCCCACCACGACGGGCACGTCGTGGTGGGCACGGCGCATTCACCTGCGGAAACGGAGCACGCGCGGTCGCTTATCACGAGCATGGTAAAAAAGGTCACGTGTCGATCGACCGATGAATTATCACGGCCAGCCCACGGCCTGGTAACGCTTCGCCGACCGCCTCCGCGGGCTCGTCGGCGTCCTGGACGTCCGGCTCCTCGCCGCCGCTGGTGAGCCCGTGCCCGCACACCCCCGCGTACCCGCCGCCAGCGCCACATGGCCGCGAAGAGGGGCGTTCCTGACTTGCCGGCAGCGCCTGTGCGCTCTGCCTGCACCCATCTGACCAGCGCGGACGCCTCCCGCCAATCCCAGAGAGGAGTGACCCGGTCCCATCGCGGCCCGTGGAACCGCCGTCCGCCCGAGCGTCTCGGGTAGGGCGCCGTGCCACCCGCCCGAGATGAACGGGACGATCAGGCGGAAATCTCCATCAGCCGAAACCGATCAGGAGGGACGACCACCTCGTGAGTCATCGAGGCGAACTGGATCCCTACGAGGGAGTCCGCGGCGGCCGATCGACGCATTTGAAATGTCGCGGTTATTGGCGGAATTCTCGCGACATCGTCACGACAGGCCAGCGAAAGCGGCGCATGGCAGACTTCGCCCTGTCAGGGTGTCTCGCCAATGCGGAGGAATATCGATGCAATCGTCAAAGCGATTCGTCGGCACGCTCGTGATTTGTGTTGGGGCCGCCCTTGCTGCGGCAGCATCCCCGGTCGTCGCCTCTGCGGAGGTCGCGACCACAGAAAAGGCAAGCATGGTCGCCACTGTGAGAAGTTATCTGTGCGGCTGGGACAAGCAGGGCTGCATTGATGTGAGAAACAATATGGCCGAGGACGGCTGCACAGTCGGCCCTATCAGGTTCTCTCTGCGAACCGGCTACTCCTTCGACTTTTGGTGCTGAGAGATTCGCCGGCCCAGCTCATCACCCCCACACTCACCGGCATTCGCTGCGGCCTGCCCATCTCCAGCGCCCTGGCCCTGGAGTTCGGCTGTTCTCCTGCACGATGGCTAAGTGGTCCTGCCCGTAAGTTCTTTGAGGGTCAGTCGCTGAGGTAGAGGCCGCAGGCGCGCAGTCGAGGGCTTCTTGCGGTGTGCCGGTGGGCAGGATCTGGGTCTCGCACTTGCCGCTGCTGGCGAGAGGTAGGCCGAGGCGGTGGCCGCCTTGCCGCGTGAGCGGGGCTATCCGGTCCCGTGGGTGTCGTGCTGGGAGAGCGGAACCTTCGAACTGCGCCGCACTCCCCATTCCGGACTGGTGCGCCGCTGCCTGAGGTGTATCCCAGGCGTGGGGCGCGCGAAGATCGGCACCCCGTGTGTGGATCAAGGGCGCGGACACTATATGACGAACCTGCAGGTCGGGCACCGCTTGGTCACCGAACTGTCCTCAGGATCGTCGTGATCTGTCACGCTCGCGGGGCGCAATGCGCGTACGCCGTGATCTACGGCTCCAGGAAACATGCGTGAGTCAAAAAATCAAGAAAGCCCTGCACCTGCCACTGAACACGCTGGCAAGCCTTTGCGTCGCAGGTCAGAGCCCTGCCTCGATTCCGGCGACAATAAAGATGAAATATTCTCGGATATTCGGCCACGAGAATTCAACATCCGAACGGACCAATAGATCGGGGTGCTTGCACATTCACTTACCAAAGGCGTAAAGAGAAGAAGGGCGCTCTACAATCGAATTGCCTGGCTAGTTTCGGCGCCCCAATGGAAATCGCGACAGCATGCCTTGCACTCCCATGAGAACTTGGTCAAAAGTTCAAAAACTGGGGCAATCATGTACACGAGTGGCCGTGCCCGCGTGACAAGAAGCGACCAAACCGGTGACAGGTGATGACGAACCCGCAGGACAACTAGATGACAAGTCTCAACTGACACGTCGTGGCATAGCCCCAGGACAGCTTCGTGGCTGTCCCTTCTCAATTGAGTTGGCGTGCGGGAGAAGGCGTGACCTGGTGGACGCCAAGTCGACTGAGACATTCAGGGTGATGGCCGTCTCAGGATCATGGCGTGGCAGGTCGAATGTCTCAGATCGCCTGGAGCGTGATCATGGAAAGCTGCGGTGTTCAACGCGGCTGTGGCAGGCACTGCGTCTGGTCCCTCGCCCTGGGGTCCGGCTGCGTGTCAGCGCCTTCCCTGCCAGGAGTAGAAGGCGCCCTCCAGGTGCTCGAAATAGTGATCGATGTGGTCTTCCGACCACTCCATGTCCTCGAGGATTGGGGCTGGATCGCCCTGCGGACTCCAGGCGTAGCCGTAGGGGCTGGCCAACGCCTCGCCTTGTTGGAAGACGACGACGCCGTGCTCGCGGCGGACCTCCTCAAAGTCCATCCCGCCGACGGTGCGGGGGCCGAGTCGGTCGCCGTCCCTCATTGTGCGGGCGAACGCCTCCATCTCTGCCGCCGAGCGGATAAATCGCTGGTCGTCGGTGCCGCGGAAGGCCACGATTGCTACTATCACGACGACCGCGGCTGTGAGGACGCCGACGAACGCCAAGGCTTTCGAACGTGAACCGCTGACTGTCATGTGGCCTCCGGCTGATCGTCGTGAACAATGGTTCGATGATCGTAAACGGACCAGCCGGGCTGCAGCCACCCGTGGCCGTGCACTCGAAGGTGTGTTGCTAGTGATCACGAAATTGCGAGGCCAGGGAACCATGCG
This sequence comes from Nonomuraea sp. NPDC049269, assembly GCF_043197155.1. Lineage (NCBI taxonomy): Bacteria > Bacillati > Actinomycetota > Actinomycetes > Streptosporangiales > Streptosporangiaceae > Nonomuraea > Nonomuraea sp. NPDC049269. Next base: position 33,341 of record NZ_JBICSO010000010.1, on the reverse strand, counting down.
TCCTTCTTCGTCGCGGTCTTAGCCTGGCGAAGGATCATCGCGGCATTCTTGCGCTCGTTCTCAATCCATAGATAAAGCGCGTCGCTTCGAAAAGCGCTCCAATTCTGGCCTGGCCTGGCATAGTCGCGGGCGACCGTTCGCCGGATCTCCGCGAGGAGGGCCGGCTCGACGCTGAAGATCATGCCTGGCCTCCGCGACAGGGCGAGGGCTCGCCAGACAGGCATGACAAGGAGACGGGTGAGGGCAACGACCTCGGGGTAACGTCCTGCTGCCTGCGCCGGGCCGTGTTGGTTCGTTGTCAGCTTCCAGTCCTGACCTGCCAGAGTGGCCATGCGCTTGCCGAAGCGCTCTTGATGGCGTCCCTCCCTTGTCCAACTGGAGAAGATGTAGTCCGCGTCGTGAAAGGCGGTCATGACGGCCTTTCGGCCAAAGCGTCGACACAGCCTGCGATGCTGACGGTTGGCGTGAAGAACGTCCTCAACGTGATGAAGTCGCGGCTGTGGTTCGGCAGTTTCGCCGCTGAAGGCGATCCAGCGTTGGTGTCGCCAGCAGATCACGTCTTCAAAGTGATGCCAGCGGACAGGACTGTCGTTGTTCGGGCTCACGTCCTGCTTGAGGAGGCATAATCCGCAGAAGCTGCGACATTGATGAGCTTCACCAGGCCGCGGCCGCCCGTCGAGTTTCATGCTGCCGAGCTCGTCGGGGATGCAGAGCTCCAAGATCGCGTAGCGTAGCGATCGTTCTGGATAGCCGGTGAGGCGGGCCAGCCTGTGAGGGGGAACAGGGACGCTCTTGAGCTTGCTGCCGCTCAGGAGCTCGCGTAGCGAAGACGGCTCGAGATGATTGGCCGTGGCGAGACGGTTCAGATAGGAATCCAGGGTTTCATCCAGGATCGGTGCCGGCCGCCGCGGCAGGAGCTGCAAAGGCGGGGCCTTCCAGGAGATGAAGAGCGGTGGTGAGGTCATGTCGCGTCGCCGCCTTCGGACTCGGCAGCGTGGTCGACCGGGATCTCCTCCAGAAGCTTGCGGGTAACGGCCTCGGTGCCGTCCTGTATGGCGGTGATGGCTCCGGCTCGGATCAGGTGCGACAAGCTGCCGATCATGCCGCCGGTTCGGCGGTGCAGGTATTTGGAAAGCGCCACGAGAGCGCCAGGCTTGTGGTGGTGGAGGCGGAGCTCGCCTTCCATGGCGGCGACCAGTCCCTTCCATTCGGCCTGGTAGGGGAAGGGCCTACTGTTGATGAGGACGCAGCGACCGGCGATCTGTTTGCCACGCACCCCGGTGAACAGTCCCTCGCGCTCAACGTTGATGCCCGCATAGACGAAGGTGGCGGGCAGGTGCTCGGTGAAGTACTTCAGATGGTCGGACATGTCCTCGCCCGCGCTGGTGGCGAGGTTGAGGTTGTGGATCTCGTCGACCAGGACCAGATCGCAGCGGGCCTCGATGAGAATTTGGCAGACGGCGTCGGCGATGTCGGTGGTGTTGGCTGATCTCTTGACCGAAGGCAAGCCGAGGAAGCGTGCGAATTCCATGGCCAGTTTGCGCGGAGACCCCTTCGGCGGGGTCGTCACGTAGACGACTGGAATGCGCTCTCGACGACCCGGATGGCGATCGCGGGCCATCAGTTCGTGGGTGCGACCCAGCTGCTTGATCGCGGTGCTTTTGCCTGTCGTCCAAGGCCCAGAGACGATCATTTCGCGGCGGGCACTGGTCTCTCGCCGGTTCAGCAGGGTGAGCAGGCGCCCCTGCTTGGCGACCTCACGAACGGTGGAGGTGGCCACCACGGCCAGCTCCGAGTGATAGGTGATGCGTGTGTCGTTGTAGGAAGAGCGCTGATCATCGTTCAGCGCGTCCCGTTGTTCCAGGGTGAGCAGCTCGAATCTTGCAGGTGGATCATCGACGAAGCGCCGCCATCCCTCGAGCGTTGTGGTGGGATCGCGGCGGCCTTCGGTCACCTCCATCGTTTGGCCTCCTCATGTGCGTCGAAGACGCCGAGGGGGATGACCTCGGCCAATGGCTCGTCGTCCTCGTCCAGGGGCTCGGGCTCGGCGTTTTGCTGAGGTGGTGGTGTGGGGCGTGGCCAGGACGGATCGGTCGTGGCGAGGGTCTGTGCCCTGACCTTCCGATCCTTGACGGTGTCGGCCCGCGCAGGCCCTTGGCCGGCGCGGGTGAGAAGCTCATTGACGACCTGGGCGATCTGCTCTTCGGTGGGCCGGTCCTGGCCGCGGCGGGCCAGGATCTCGCGGGCGTGATCCCAGGCCATCTCCCCGAAGGGAGCTGCGGTGCTGTGCAGGTGGCGCCAGAAAGCGGCGATCCAGCCGCCGTCGTGGTGGTTGCGCACCCAGACCCGGCTGACATCGTAGGGGTCGTGGTGCACTTCCCACAGGTCCTTGTGGGCGGTGACGCCGGAGGGCTGGTTGCGCAGTGGCTTGAGCGCTTCGTCGTCATAGATCCGGTGATTGATCTTCACCCCGTAGGCGTTGATGGCTCGCCAGACGGCGGGCAGCAATTCGATGTAGTCGTCCCCGGACAGCGGGACGGGAACGTATCCAGCCGCCTCCACCAGGGCTGCGTACTTCTCATTCGGCGTCGCCGCCTGACCTGGAGTGAGCGGGTCGCGCAAGCCGTCATGCGGCCGGTTCTGCCATTTGGCGATCAGCCATTCGTCCAGGAGATCTTGAAGCTGGCGCAGCGGCCAGAGCGGCTCTTTGTCGACGGCGCGTCCGCGATACTCCGCTGAGCGTCCGGTGTAGCCGGAAACGAACTGCGCGAACAGTGTGGCCACCGACTCCAGGGTCCGCTCGATGTGGGGCTTGTCCGTCCCCGTCCGAGGGTGAGCGGGCTGAAGGCTGATCCCGAGCATCCGGCAGGCCGTGCGGAAGTTCGCCGAGATGAACACCTTGCCCTTGTCGCAGACGATGGTCTCTGGAACGATCACCGGTCGGGCCGCGGTGTGTTCCAGGCGCTCGTCCAGCTTCATCAAGCGTTCGTAGGGCAACACCGATCGCGCCATGGACAGCGCCTGTGCCCAGCCTGGGCGCATCAACTCGGGAGTGACCGTTCGCGCCAGCAGGAGCGTCGCATCCACTGACTTCGTGGACGGTCGTAAAACGCCGGCGGTGACCGTGCGGGTGGCTAGGTCCACCATGCCAGTCAGCTCCACCCGTCCGACCACGCCGTCATCCAAGACCACCAGCACGTCCAGCGGAGTGGAGTCGATCTCCATCCACTCGCCCGGACGGAAAGCGGTGACCTGGCTGAACGGCCCGTCCGGACGACTGGCCAGCGAGCGACGAGTGCGAGCTGAGCCGGTGATGTGACGTCCGCGCGAGACACGATCAAACAGGCGGTAGAAGGTCGCCCGGGAAGGCATTCGGACGTCAGGCCGATCAGCCACGACCTGGCCGACCTTCCAGTAGAAGTAGCTCGCGGTCCGGGTGGAGCTGTCCGTAGCCTCCTCGATTGCCTTCGTCAGCGCCGCCACCACCAGCGGATCCACCCGTCCCGATGGTCCACTCGCGCCCTCGTGTCTGCCGTCGATCAGCCCTGCCAGCCCCTGAGCCTGATAGCGCTGGCGCTTGCGCTCGACCGTGCGCAAACTGACGCCCTCACGTCCCGTATGAGCCAACTCGAGAGCCTTGGCTTGGTCGCGTTCGCGAAGCGTGTGCTGGGCGGGGTCGAATTCAGGTCGGGGCGGGGTGCCGGCAGGAGCATCCGGACGCACTCCGGTCAAGATCTCGACGACGTGCTGCTCCCACCAACACGCCTGTGCCACGACCTTCTCGGCCAGCCCGTGCAGAAGTCCTGCTGGCAGGCAAGCCTTGGCGGGACCGCCCAGGTGCTCAAAAGTGGGGTCGGCCATCAGGTGCGGCAAGTGCACCACCGCGGTGTTGCCGTCTTCGGCGGCGATCCGCACCAAGGTGCCGGCCAAGCCGACCACAGTGTGCATGACGTTCTCGAAGATGATGCGGTCTCCGATATGCAACCCTGACGGCCGCGGCGCCTGCGCCCGATTCATCTTCCCTCCCGGGTGCGAACCGTGGTGGCCGGGCTGAGGATCGCGGCCGCGAGGTCGGCCGTCAACCGCCCGGTCCAGAGCAGGTGGTAGAGCACGGGAAGCGTAATTAGCTGATCGCCCACCATCTGGGCGCCGTGGAGCAAGCCGGTCGGAGCGGCGAAGGTCTCAAGGAGCGCCTGGGCGATCTCTTCGCGATAGCAGCGGGGGTGACGGTAACCCGCGAGCCAGCGGAGATTCGACCGCAATACCGGGGCGGGCCCGCCTGTCCGGCGGAACTCCCAACCCACCTCTGCGCAGGCGAGCGTCGTCGCCGCGAAGGCCTCAGCCGCGGCTGGATCGACCCGGTCATCGGGACGCACGTCCACGACCAAGCCCTGGCCGTCGAGTTTCCGAGCGAAGTAGTCCGGGGCATGTCGGCGTACTTGACCGTCTGCGACCCAGGTCAGCCAGAAGGGCTGGGACGCGAAGGAGATGATGTCGCGGTCGAAGTCCATCATCATCAGCACGTCGCGTTCGACCCAGGACTCATAACCAACGTGATCGCCAGTCGTGGCTGACCACCACCAGCCTGGGAAATTCCTCTGCCCGCGGAAGGAAGGGAACGACCGCACCGCGGCCGCCCGCTCGAACCGGATGTTCCAGCTCGACGCCAACGAGGCTCGCTGTTCGGCTCCCGCCTCATCCAGGAAAACCAGGTGAAACCCTGCCCGGTCGACCTAAGCGGTCGATAACCCCACCAAGAGGAACCACCACCACGCACCGTACGGCTGGCAACCAGATGAGGACGCAATGTATCGGGTGGCTGCGCCAGATGTCTGAGACTTCCGTCAACTCACGCCAACTGCGCTGAGACTTCCGCGCTTCGGAGCCAACTTAATGAGACGGGGAGTCTTCCCCCGACGGGTCGTCGCGCCAACCAGGCGAGACCGATCAACGAAACACGCCAACCATCTGAGACACACGCCAGGTCTCGTGAGACAGGACATCAGCGTTTCCGCTGCCAACGAGCCTGCGCGTCACAGCCGGGACACACACGTCTCTCAAGCCCGGACCGCTAACTTGCGAGAATTCTGCCTTCTCGCAAGTTGGCAAGATCTCTCGTCGCGCAACAGATCAGAATTATTGAATTTGAATTTCTAGAAAATAGAAAATGCTAGAGTCTGGGTGTGACAGCTGAGATGGGCGCGGTGACGCCGTGTATGCACTGTGGGACCCCGATCGAGCAGCGGCGGGGGAGGGGGCGGCCGAAGGCGTACTGCCCGGAAGGCGACTGCCAGGCCGCCGCCAAGCGGGAGCGGGAGATGCGGCGCGCCACGCCTGGGCTGGAGGGGGCGCTGGCCAGGGCTGAGCAGCTGTACGACCGGATGGAAGGTGGGCTGGCCGCCGCGATCGAGCCGCTGGCCAGGGCGCTGGCGCAGGAGTTGAGTCCGGCCGGGGTCGAGGCGAAGCTGAGTGCCGTACAAGCCGAGGCGCATACCCGGGTCGCCATCGCGCGCACCGAGCGGGAGCAGGCGTTCGAGCAGGTACGGCTGGCACGGGAGGCCGCCGAGCACGCGCGCCGGGAGGCTGGGGCGATGCGGTTGCGGGTGGAGGAGGCCGAGGCGGAGCGGGATACGGCGCGGGCTGATGGGGAGCGGGCTCGTGAGCAGGCGCTGGCCGCGTTGCGGGAGGCGGCGAGCACCGAACGGCAGGCGCTGCTGTCGGCCGAGGAGGCGGGGCGCCGGGCTGAGCTGGCCGAGCGGCGGGCCGAGGAGGCTGTACGGCAGGCGGAGTTGACCGAGCGGGCCAGGGACCAGGCGGTTCAGGAGCTGGCGGAGCGGGTCGAAGTGGCCGACGGGCGTGTCGCTGAGGCGGAGGCGCAGGCCGTACGCGCTGAAAGGGAGGCGGAAGCTCGGGCGGCACTGGCGGAGAAGGAGGCGGAGGCGCAGGTCGTACAGGCGCGGAAAGAAGCCGAAGCGCGGGCGGTACGGGCGGAAAAGGATGGGGAGGCGCGCGCCCAGCAGGCGCGGAAGGAGGCGGCGGAGACCAAGGCGGAGTGTGAGCGGGCACGTGAGGAGGCGGCGGAGGCCAGGCGGGCCAGGCAGCGGGCCGAGCGGGACCTGGCGGTGGCGGAGGCCAGGGCGGAGGCGGCTGGACAGGAGCGGGAACGGGCCGTCGCGCGAGCGGAGAGCGCCGAACGTGCCGCGGCGGAGGCGCAGGGGGATCGGGCCGTCGCCCTGAACGATGCTGCGAAGGCTCGGGAGGTGGCCGCCACGGAGATCGCGCAGGCGCGGGAGACGGCGGACGAACGGGATCGGTTGCGGGGCGAGTTGCAGTTGGAGCGGGCTCGGTTGGAGGATGCCCGTGCTCAGCTGGAGGCGGCTCGCGCGGAGGCCACTCAACTGCGAGAGCGGGCGGTCGCGGCGGAGCTTCGCGCGGGCTGACCTGCGATAACGCAGCGCTCTATGGCTAAGGTCTCGGGTCGCCTATGGTGCGGACCCTGTACCCCTGCCGCGGCCCTGTGCCCGCCGACCCACCATGTGCGTGGGCTTGGAGGAGCGAGGCGGGGAGAGGAGTGGGCGCATTCAACTGCCGAGGGCGCGCTTTTGTGGGTGGATCGCCTCGCCGCGGGCGAGCATGTCAACGAACTGGGTGATACGGCGGGCTCGGGTCTCGGCGCGTTTGGCGTTCGCGATCCGATAGAGAATGGCGTAGCGGTTTTGGGAGGTGAGGATGTCGAACATAGCTTGTGCCTGGGGTTTCGCGGCCAGTGCGGCGGCCAGGTCGGCTGGTACCTCGATGTCGGCTTGTCCCGCGTAGGCCGTGTCCCAGCGGCCGTCGGCCTTGGCGCGTTCGACCTCGGTCATTCCGGCCGGATGCATCCGGCCCTCGCTGATCAGACGGGTGACGATGGAAACGTTCCGCGCTGACCAGGAACTTTGCCTTCCGCGAGGGGTGAAGCGCCGGCAGAAGGTGATCTCATCCCGCGGTCGTAGCCGACCATCGATCCAGCCGTGGCACAGGGCTTCGTCGAGCGCCTGGTCATAGGTCAGGCTGGTGGGCCGGGTCGTGTTCTGCTTGGCGAGGACCAGCCACACCCCTGCCGAGCTGTCGTGGTGCCTGCTGAGCCACTCCCGCCAGGCTCGGGCATCGGTAACGGTCAGTTCCACTAGTTCGTTGCTCATCGTCATGTGGCCCCTGATGATCATCAAAGGGATGGTTGTCGGCGGTCACCCGAAGGTGGGAGCCCAGGACGGGGGCCTGCCGGAAGTGGCGCTGGATCGGTCAGCGGTGGAGCTGGCCGATCACGTCCTTCGCCATGTCGCCACCGCGGCCTCTGGACGGATGACGCCCGCCCACCTTCACCAGGTCTTGCCGGCCTGCTCCCGGATCGTGTGGTTGATCCGGTTGAAGAAGTTGGTGATGGCGATGTTCAGGATGATCGCGGACATCTGGTTCTCGTCGAAGTGGGTGGCAGCAGCGTCCCAGATCTCGTCGGTCACGCCCGGCGCGCCGTCCTGGATCCGGGTGGCAGCCTCGGTCAGCGCGAGCGCTGCCCGCTCCTCCTCGGTGAAGAACGGGGTCTCACGCCAGGTGACCACGTTGTGCAGCCGCTCCTCGGTCTCTCCATGCTTCTTCGCCGACTGGACGCCGGCGAACACACACGGGCTGCAGCCGTTGATCTGGCTGGCCCGCAGATGGACCAGCTCGAGCACGAGCGGGTCGACGCCACCGGCGTGAATCGCCTTGTGGAGATGCTGGATCGCTGTGATCACGTCGGGATTCGCCACGCTCTTCATGCGTGCTTCCATGGGTCCTGCCCCTCGTCGGTTACGTGCGCCCATCCGGGCCCGTCATCTGACGCACCTTGGCGGAGGTCATCGTCGTCGTAATGGACTTTTCGGCCGAGGAGTTCTCGGCCATGCCGGCGACGTTACGGTATGACCCGGTCAGAAACGGTCCTGGTTATCGAGCAGACTGTTAGCCGTGGTCAACACCTCGGCACGGCTGCTGCGGCTGCTGTCTTTGCTGTCAACGCGGCAGTCCTGGACGTGCGCTGATCTTTCCGCCCAGCTGGAGATCACCGAACGGACGGTTCGCCGGGACATCGCCCGGCTACGTGAACTCGGCTACGGCATCGAATCGGAGATGGGCCCATGGGGCGGCTACCACCTCGGGCCTGGAACCAGCATTCCGCCACTGATCCTTGACGAGGAGGAGGCCCTCGCGGTCGCTGTCGGGCTGCGCACCGCCGCCTTCAGCGGAGTCTCCGGCAGCGACCAGGCAGCCCTGTCGGCGCTGCTGAAACTACGCCAGGTGCTGCCGGCCAGGATCGCCGACCGGCTCGGCGAGCTGGACGCCGCGTTCACCCACACCGCACGACCCGACGACAGCCAGATCTCCCCCGCACTGCTGCTCGACCTGGCCACCGCGTGCCGGCGAGGCGAACGCACCGAGTTGACCTACCGCGACCGGGCCGGAACGACGTCCACCCGCCAAGTGGACCCCTACCGGCTCATCTACACCGGCCGCCGCTGGTATCTCCTCGCCTACGACCTGACGCGGCAGGACTGGCGCACCTTCCGTACCGATCGCATCATCGATGCCACAGCCACCGGGCAGGCCACTGCCCTGCCCGACCCGCCAGATCCGGCACAGATGGTCAGCACAGGCGTCGCGCTGAGGCCCTACCCGGTGCGGGTGACCATCCGCCTGGCCGTACCGGCCGATGAGGCCCGCAGGCTGGTACCACTAACGGTCGGCGTCCACCACCCGGACGGCGATGACGCCACGATCATCGACATCGGCGGGCCAGACGCCGACAGCCTGGCCCGCTACCTGCTCAGCCTCGGCCGACCACTCCAGATACTGCACCCAGAAGAGGTCCGCCAGGCATTCCTCACCCGCACACAACAACTCCTCAAGGACAACCAGTGGCACAAACACCCGCCGATAGCTGACACGGCTACCTGCAGTGACGGATGTTGCCAGCCACCATGAAGTGCGACTGCAATCTCGACTGTCTCAATCGAGGGTTCGCCCTGATGCTGAAGTTTTTCGAGCTGGAGGGGCGTTTCCCGCGCCGGGAGGACGTGCCGAAGGCCGCGGTGGACTATGTGGCGGGCAGGTGAAGGTCGATGCGGCGCTGTCGACGGAGACCACCCAGGTGACCGTGACGCGGCTGATCTCCATCGAGGCCGGGGTCGGGATCACCTTGCTGCTCGCCCTCGGTGTGGGCGGATTCCTGCTGGTACGGCTGGGACTGCGGCCGTTAACCAAGATCGAGAAGACCGCGGAGGACATCGCCGGCGGCCACCTCGATCTGCGGGTCGCGTCAGATCCACGTACCGAGGTCGGCCGGCTCGGCGTCGCCCTGAACACCATGGTCGGCAGGCTGTCCGCCGTGCTGGGCCAACGGGAACAGTCCGAGGCGCGCCTGCGCAGGTTCGTCACGGACGCCTCGCACGAACTGCGCACCCCGCTGACGTCGATCCGCGGCTTCGCCGAGCTGAACCGCCGCGGCGGCGCGCCGGACCGGGCCGACGTGGACCGGCTGATGGGCCGGATCGAGGACGAGGCGATCCGCTTGGGCCGGCTGGTCGACGACATGCTGCTGCTGGCCAGGCTGGACCAGGAACGCGCGCTGGACCTGGCCGAACTGGACATCCGCACGCTCGTCGAGGACGCCGTGCACGACGCCAAAGCCCGCGACCCGGAGCGGCCGATGATCCTGGAAAGCGCCGACAAACCGGTCCGCGTCACGGTGGATGAACACCGCATGCGCCAGGTGATCACGAACCTCGTCAGCAACGCCATGGCCCACACCCCGCCCGGCACGCCCGTACACGTCCGCGTAGGCATGCCCGCCCAACGGCCCGGACCTCCTGTGGCCGCGGCGGGGAGCCTGGAATCGCGCGGTCGCGTCGTGCTGGAAGTGATCGACAAAGGACCTGGCATACCGCTGGAGGCCGCCCCGAACATCTTCGACCGGTTCTACCGGGTCGACGAGGCCCGCTCCCGCACGCGCGGCGGCACCGGGCTCGGCCTGGCCATCACCGCCGCGATCTTGGAGGCCCACGGCGGCCGCGTCGAACTCCGGACGGCACCCGGCCAAGGCGCCCACTTCACCGTGCTGCTTCCGTGGTCCTAGCCGGGGCGAGATGGGCCTGCCGGACGTGCTGGTGTGCACCACCCTCGGCTCCCTGATCGGCGCGCTGGCGCTGTACTGGATCGGGGCGCTGCTGGGCCGCGAGCGCGTGCTGGCCATCGCCGCCAAGCTGCCGCTGGTAAAGGTATCCGACATCGAGGAGACCGAGGCCTGGTTCCTGCGCCACGGCCGCAAGACCGTGTTCTTCGGCCGGATGATCCCCCTCTTCCGCAGCCTCATCTCGATCCCGGTGGGCGTGGAGCGGATGCCGCTGCCCACGTTCACCCTGCTGACGACGGTCGGCAGCCTCATCTGGAACACCGTCTTCGTGCTGGCCGGCTATTTCCTGGGCGAGAACTGGTCACTGGTCGAGACCTACGTCGGCCTCGGCACGAACGTGGTGGTCGCCATGGTGGTGGCGGCGGTGCTGGTCTTCGTCGGGTACGGCTGGCCGAGCGGCGCAAAAGCCGCCAAGCGGCTCGCCGTTGAGGGCCTGCGGCGCTGGGCGCGGCCTGGAGTTGGCGGCGCTGGCCGATTATGCAGTCCGGTTCGCGGACCTCGTTGGGTGGGGCAGACGGGCGACCTTCACCACTTCATACACCACGCGGTGTTCGGATTGCGCGGACATGGAGCACCATCCTCCTCTTGCGGAAGAGGGCAGGCGTGGACCGCTAAGGTCACAGCGCCCGCCGCGGCGTCCGCGCCTGCCGTGCCGATGGCGGTCCTGGCGTCGTGATCGCGGAGCATGCGCAGGACGGTCGCCGCCGAGGGGTGCCGGCCTTTCCGCTTGCCCGTGGTGATAACCAGGCGTGAGGCGATGTCACGCAGGCTGAGGTTCTGTTCGCGCAACGGCCGCGCCGCCGATGTTCTTGCCGCGCCTTCGGGCCGCCTCGTGGCCCTCCAGGGTGCGGTCGCGGATGTACTCGCGTTCCATCCCCGACAACGCGGCCAGCACGGTGAACACGATCCCGGACGGGTCATGCGAGCCCTGCAGGTCGCCGGTGAGGAACTCCAGGCCGACGTCGGCCGCCTTGAGCTGCTCGGCCAGCGCCGCCAACTCCAGGCCGCGGCCCAGCCGCTTGTGTTCGTGGACCACCAAGGTGACCGCGACGCCGGAGGCCCGCAGCTCGCGGACCAGGGCGACGGCGCGCTCGAGTTCGGGCGGCCGCGTTGCGCAGGTGGAGATCTTCTCGGAGAAGATCCGGGTGACACCTGCCTCCGTCAGAGCGTCGAGCTGGGTGTCCAGGGAGCGCAGGGTTCTGTTCGCCGTCATCGAGGAGACGCTGCTCACCCTGGCTGATGACATTTTGATCTGTTGGTCGTCGGCGGGCGCGGAGAGGATTGGGCATGACGATCCAACGCGTCACCACCACCTCTGCCACGGCCGCTCTCGCCAAGCCACTCAGCATCGGCGGTCTGGGCGCTGCGCGTGGCAAGGGTGAACGCGCCGCCCATGCGCACCGGACGCGCGCAGCTCGCGCAGCCTGTCGAAAGCCCGCGAGGCGTACGACGCGTTGGTAGGACACCGACAGAGGGAGGGCGTTACTTATGGCACAGGTGATCTGCGACATGTCCATATCGCTCGACGGGTACGTCACCGGCCCGAACGACAGCCGCGAGAACCCGTTCGGCGACGGTGCCTGGATGCTGCACAAGTGGATGTCCGACCAGGCGACCGACGAGGATCGGGCCATCCTGGAGCAGGTGATCGATGACTGGGGTGCGGTGGTGATGGGCCGCAAGTCGTTTGAGAAGAACGAGGGGGAGGGCGGCTGGGGCGAGGCCGGCCCGGTCGGCGATGTCCCGTGCTTTGTGGTCACTCACCACGAGCCGACCAGGTCGTACCCGCCTGTGTTCACCTTCGTCACCGACGGAGTGGCCAGCGCGATCGAGCAGGCCAGGAAGGCGGCGGGGGACAAGGTCGTCGGGCTGCACGGCGCGACCGTCATGCAGCAGGCGCTCCCGCTCGGCCTGGTCGACGAGATCCGCGTGCACGTGATCCCGGTCCTGGTCGGCGGCGGTACGCCCTTGTTCGGCATGCTCGACTCCTCGATCACCCTCGAACGCACCCAGGTGATGGCGACCCCGGCGGCGACCCACCTTTCCTACCGCGTCGTCCGCTGACCGCGAGGGACGATGGGGTAGCTGAAGGAGACCACCAAGTCGATCGTGAGCACGATGCCCCAGGGGACCATGACAGACCAGAGGGGCATCGTGCGGTCGACGTCACCGACGAGCAGCGGCTGCGGGCCGTCGACCCGCCAGCGTTTTGGCGACGTATGTCTTGCGGATCACTTCCTGGTGCTCGAACGGCGTATTGCGCCGCTCGGTGTACTGGTTGATCTGCCAGACATCCTCGATCCCGAGTTGCTCGCCGAGATACACCAGCACCTCGCCGGGCACATCCAGCGGGTCCGTCAGGAATCGCCCGACGTACTGGGCTGTCGTCAGCTGGAGAGCGAAACCGAGGCGGGCATGTGCCCCACGCCGCTCGGCGGTCAGCGCCCGGTCCGCGTCGTCCAGGTAGAAGAACCGCTCCAGCTCCGCCTGCGACGGAGCACCCGAGAAGCGGCCGCCTCACCATCACTCAAAAACTCAACCGGCACAGACGCCGAAGGTAGGGCAGGCCCGGCAAGCAGGACGAGCGGAAGATCAGCTGGGGCACCCGCTAACGGGACTCTCCGTTCGGATGCTCGTCATGCCCCGTGAAAACCCAGAGTTCCCGCGAACCCAAGGGTCGACACTGGACCATTGGGGTGCTTTGGGAGGTTATGCACCCTTGGGTTCGACCGGAACCGGAGACCGTGTACTGCCAATCGGCCCCAGCAGCGCCGGGCAGCTCCGTCGTCGGAAGGCCCCGGAGGGGAGATCGCCTGCTGCAGACCGTGAACAGTGGACCGCGAGAGTCTCCGGGGTAGCCGATCATCGGCAAGCGATCTTGACCTACGCGACGATGGAGCTATGCCAGGACGCTTTCTGAAATGGGTGGGCATCGCCCTGTTCATCGCCACGGCGAGCGGGATGGCCCTCTACTTCTCCCAGAGAGAACTCCAGGAGGCCGACCAGTCAGCCAGCGTGATCAGCGCGTTCATCGGCCTGGCCGGTCTAGCAATGGCGGTCTACGGAACGCTCGCCGACCACCGTACCCGGTCAACGTCGAGGCCGGTGAACGATGAGGAAGCCCTCACGGCCGCCAAGAAGGCGCTGACCGTCCTGGTGTCCCAGCAGTGGCGCACCGAGGCGACCATCCGGTCGCTAGATGATCCTGAACCCATCCCAATCTCCTGGCACCTGGTCGACGACGCGGGCCTGATGGACCATCCGCATCTGGTCGGCGAGCACCTGCTGACGTTCAACGGCTCCAGCGACCAGGTTTCCAAACTGGCTCACGCTTTTCGCGGCTTGCGCCGCCGACGACTGGTCATCACCGGCGGCCCTGGCACCGGCAAGACCACCTTGGCCATCCAGTTGCTGCTGGAACTGGTCGCTCCCGACCGGGATCCGGTCGATCCGGTCCCGGTGCTGGTGCCGGTCAACGGCTGGGACACTAGCATCCACCCACGGCTGCAGGATTGGATGGCCACCCGCCTGGCCTGTGACTATCCGGAGCTGAACGCTCCGGAGCTCGGGGTCGACGCCGCCAAGGCCCTGGCGGCGCACGGCCACATCCTGCCCATCCTGGACGGCCTGGACGAGATCCCCGAACCGGCCCGGGGCGCGGTGATCTCCACGCTGAACCGGTGGCTGGCTCATGGGGATCAGTTCATCCTCACCAGTCGCACCACCGAGTTCGCCACGGCGGTCGACCAGGCCGGGGGCGTGCTGAGGGCCGCCGCGGCCATCGCTCCCGCCACGATCATCCCCGCCGTCGCCGAAACCTACCTGCGCACATGGCTGCCGCCGGTGCCCCGCCACGACTGGACCCCAATCTGGTCCGCGCTGAGAGACGGCTCCTGCCCGGGCCTGAGCCGACTGGCCGAAACCGCGCTGGGATTGTGGCTGATCCGTACTGTGTACACCGCCCCCGGCACCGATCCCACCGAACTGACCGACACCGCCCGCTTCCCCACCCCCGCCGCACTACAAGCCCATCTGTTCGACGAACTCATCCCCGCCCTGATCACCGCACGGGAACCCAGCGACAATCCCGCCGAGCCGTTCCGGCCCCGCCACCGCCAGGACCCCGCCAAGGTTCGGCACTGGCTGAGCTACCTGGCCAACCACCTCACCTACCAGTCCGATGCCACCGACGGCGAGGACGGCGGCCAAGGAACCCGCGGCTTCGCCTGGTGGCGCCTGGCTGCCACCACCGGCACCATGACTTTCACCACTCAGCTCGCCCTCACCGTCGCCATCACCCTCACGGTCGCGCTCACGTTGGGGCCGACGTTCGAATTGGTGGACTGGGCCGAGAACACCTATATGGAGGAGAAGGACCAGTACCTGGGGGAGTTCCCGCTCGGAATCGTGGGGCTCGCGGCCGGGCTTGCGGTCGGCGTCTACTTTGGGATGAATGTACGGTTCTGGGCACAGGACAAGCCCGGGTACGCCGATTTGCGCATCCGCCATCGCTCCGCAGCACTCATCCGCCGATTCATGCGCTGGTTCACGCTCGGGCTCACGTGCGGGCTCGGGCTCTGGCTCCTCGGAGCTTTCCAGCTCGAGGATGGGTTGCAAGTGACTGGCGTTCTAACCCTCTTTCTCTGGTTCGGACTCACAACTGGGCTCATGATCTGGCTCGCGATCGAGATCCCGGCTTGGGCAGACACGCCGCCCCCGTCCAGCCCCATCGTCGCGCCGCTCGACAGCTGGCGCGCTAACCGGACCCTCAACCTGCTCCGCATCACTAGCAGTGCGCTCGCGGGCGGATTGTGGCCCTTGCTCATAGCTGCCTCGACCTCAATCTCGGCAGGGCCGCTCGACACCTGGATCGCCGCTCTGTTGTTGTCCCTGCAGGTCCTCGCATTCGCGCTCACGTGCGGGCTAACGTTCGGGATCGCCGGTCAGCACCGAGCCTGGTGGGCATACCTAGTCGCCACCAGCAAACTGGCCTGGGCCGGTCACCTGCCGCGTCGGTTGATGCCGTTCCTGGACGACTGCCACCGCCTCGGGCTGCTGCGCGCGGTCGGCCCCATCTACGAGTTCCGCCATGCCGAACTTCACGACCACCTCGCCGCGAACTACCAACACCCCACCTGACCCGAATACGACCCCTCGAATACCACATGGCACCGGATCGAGATGCCTGGCAGGGGCCGGCGCGCGACTTCTCGGCTTCATCACTACTGCAAAAATCTCAGCGACGAAAGAGAAGCTTCACCGATCCCGAGATCCCTTCAATCGCGAGAGCGACGTGCTCTACACAGAGAACGCCCTGGTCTTGAGGCGAGATGATCTGGGGAGGCGCTCGGGAACCCAGGGGTTATTTCTTAACCGACTGGGCGGGCTCGTCGATGACGATCCCGCAGCCCAGCGCGCCGTACCGGTCGACGATCGGAGAGCTCGCCGAGCTGCTGTGCGCCGCCCCCGGTCACGGGGCGACGAGCGCGCGCCGTGTCGCCCAGGTGGTCCGAGACCTCGCCGGCCGAGACGATGCCCCTCTGCGCCTGCTAATCGGCACCGATGCTGTGCCGTTGGCGCAGCAGGCGGCACAGGAACTCGCCGCCAGCGACGAGGCCTGGCGAGAAGTCAGTCTCAGCGTCTCCGACGGGAGCAACGCATAGCAACCTCCCAGCGGGGCTCCCGGCTGATGTGCCTGTGAGGCCGACATGACCTGTGGTGAGCACGGACCGAGTCTTGCCCGGCCAGCAACCAGACGGCGGCAACCGAGCGGGCGACCGAGTCCGGATGATACTGCTACGCTGCCCGGCAGAATCGACCGGAATTGTCGGATCCGGGCCACCTTGTTCGTAGCTGGGGTGAGAAGCCGCCCATCAGGGCGCTGTCACGACTAAGGGAGATGCGAACGATGCCGCACCCTCAGGCCAAGATCCACCGCATGTACGAGCTCGTCGAGCCGATCGCCACCGTCACCTTCTCCGAGGTGGTGAACGAGGCGTTCCTGGCCCTCGGCATGCGCAACTACTGGGACGGATACTTCGCCGGCCGGGCCGCACCACTGGGGCCGGCACCGGCCGAGGTCGTGCACGCGGTCTTCTACAACTTCGCCGACGGCGAGGTGGCGCGCCACATCCCGTGGGTGTGGGGGAAGATCAGCCCGCAGGAGGCGATCGCCGTGCGCGAGCGGGGCAGCGCCGCCGCGCTGCGGCAAAGGATCGGGGAGCTCGCCGACTCTCCCGCTCTGGTACAGGTCGCCGACCTCGCCATCCGAGCAGCGCTCAGCGCGCCGACCGAGGGCCGAGCGCTGTACGCCGGGCTCCGGACGCTCGACGTGCCCCAGGAGCCGGTGGCCAGGCTCTGGCACGCGGCGACGCTGCTGCGCGAGCACCGCGGGGACGGCCACAACGCCGCCCTCCTCGCCCACGGCATCGGCGGCACCGAGTCCCACGTCCTCATGGCTGTTTCCCTCGGAATGAGGGCGGAGGAGTTCGGCCGGATCCACCACCTGCCCAAGGCACAGCTGACCGCCGTCGTCGACGGGCTGCGCGGCCGCGGCCTCGTGAACGCCGCCGGCGAGTTCACCCACGCCGGCCGGGAGATCAAGCAGCGGATCGAGGCCCTCACCGACGAGCTGGCAGCCCCGGCGTACGACGTGCTCAGCGCGGACGAGCTCGACGAACTGATCGCGGGGCTCGAGCCGATCGCCGCCGCGGCACAGGCCGCCGACGACTGAACGGGCGACGGCCACGACCCCCGGCCCGGCCACCAAGGTGAACAGGTCGTTGCGCGGGATCACCCGCATGGCGTTGCCGAAGGCGCCTCCGCGGTCGAGGCCGATCAGCCCGTCGAAGCGGTAGCGACCGCGGCCTGCACGCCACGCCTGGCCGCGATGCTGCTGCCCCACGCGCGAGCGATGCCCTACCCGACTCGAAGACATGGCTGCCCGCTTCTTCGCGCCACACACCAGCACCGCCGAAGCCCTGGCTGCCCGGCTACTGGCCGCCGCCCGCGTCTATGCCTTCCCCGGCCACCCGTTCGAGGTGACCTGGTACGCCGAACTGGCCCACCTGATCCACCAGCGCGGCGGGCTGGATTCGGCCGGAGCACGCCGCCACAACACCGTCATCCTGGCTTCCGGCGACCGCCGCACCGGCTAGTCTCACTCGGGCGCTGCTGGTACCTGATCGCCTGGGACCTCGACCGCGCCGACTGGCGCGTCTTCCGCCTCGACCGGCCCGGCCGCCACCGGAGCGCGCTTCCGCCCGCGTGACCTGCCCGCCGCCGACGCCGCCGCTTTCATCGCCGACCGGCTCGGCTCTCGGCCCACCCGGCATGACATCATCGTTGTCATCCACACTCTGGCCGGCGCCCTCGAACCGGTCGTCGCCGTCACCGGCGGCCGGTGCGAGCCCGTCGACGACCATTCCTGCCGTTTACGGCTGCAAGTGGACGCCTTCGACTGGCCGGTGTTCCTCTTTGCCGCGATCGGCGCGGAATTCAACGTAATCCATCCCCTGAGTTCCGCCAGCACCTTTGCGACTTAGGCAAGCTCTTCCTACGTGCCAGCACCGCTTAGCCGGATCATGTACCTCAGATATCTCCGGTGAGCCAGACAGGCCCGTGGAGATGACGCGGGCGCGGCGGAACTCCAGGGCGAGGTCTTCGATGTTGAGGGTGAGGATTTCCTCGACGCGGGAGGCTGTGTCGTACAGGAGCCTCCGGAGCACCCAGCGCGGCGACCGGATGCTCCGGCCCGGCTGTGTCACAGCTGCGAGGCCGACGGAGCCGGTGGCCTGGGGGATCGAGCCTTCTTGATCTTAGGGGAGAGGCCCACTCGAATCTGCTGATCGGCTGAACCGCCATTATCCCTTGGCCATAGAGTCCAGCAACCAGGGTTGCGTCCACGGGAGTGGTGTATGAGTTTGGCCTGGTAGAGAGGCGTTGAGGGGGTACAGCCAAGGTACGGCGGAAACCGGCAATAGGCTGAGCGGCCCTCGGGTTTGCGCTGGTGAGGGCAGGGGTTCCCGGATGTGATCGATCTCAGCCCTCGGCGTAGTTGATCTTTTGGTACGTTCCTCGATCCGTATGGGTTGATATTTACGGGTCTGGGGTTGTGGCGTGACGTCGATCGAGCGGACCGCGTATCCGCGGTTCAAGCGGTTCCTGTCGGCCCGGGAGTTGCACGTGTTCTACACGCCGCAGATGGAGGAGATCGCGTGGGCGAGTGGGCAGGTGCGGTCGGACAACCACCTGCTGGCACTGATGGTGCAGCTGAAGTGCTTCAACCGGATGGGCTATTTCCCCCGGCTGGATGACGTCCCGGAGGCAGTGGTGGCCCACATCCGCCGAGATCTCGGGCTGGGCGAGGACGTCGCCGCGGTGTACGACTCGGACCGGACCCGGGGCCATCATCGGATGCTGATCCGCCGGCGTAGCGAGGTCGTGTCGGACATTCAGCAAGACCGCCGTCGTCGTCATCACCGCGGAGTCCGCCAGGCGCAAGGTCTTCGACCTCGCCACCGCAGGCGTCCGTCTCGCTTGACCTCTTGCGCGTCAGTCCGACAGCCAGTGCAGCTCGTGCGCCAGGGTTTTGGCGACGGCACGGATGCGGCGGTGTAGTGGCGACGGCTCGCGTGGGAGGACCAGGTGGATCGTCAGGCTGGGCGCGCCCCGCAGCGGTCGCCAGGTGAGACCGGCCGGTGGTGCCGTGACCGCGGTTTCTCCGGCCGGGGCGAGGGTGACCCCGTCGCGCAGGTCGCGCTGAGACATGTCGAAAGAGACTGCGGGCGTGTGGAATCGGGGGTGTGGTCGGGTGTCTCGGAACAGTGCGGACAGCTGATCGTGGATCACGGGGTTGGCCGCACGGTCCGGGAGTCGCAGCGGATACGCGGCCGCGTCGGCGATCTCGATCTCCGGGTGTTCGGCCAGCGGATGGTGCTGCGCCAGCTGGACCCCGATGCGCTCACGCCGCAGCAGGAACCGGCGCACGCCACGGCCCGGCTGTTCACCGCGGGTGATCCCGGCATCGATGCGGCCGTCGGCGACCGCGGGGGAGATCTCCGGTGTCGCCATCGGGACCGCGCCGACCTCGAGTCCGCTGTTGCCGCGAATCAGCCTGTCCACCAGGGCCGGTGCCGTCTCGGCCCCGGCGCTGAGGCTGTATCCGATGCGCAGCGTGCCCAGTTCACCGGCCGCCGCGCTCCGGGCGGTGTCCCATGCCCGGTCCAGCGCCGCCAGCGCGGGCGGCGCGGACTCCGCCAAAGCCGCACCGGCCGTGGTCAATACGACGCTACGCGTGTTGCGGACCAGCAGGGCCGTACCGAGTTCCGCCTCCAATCGGCGCATCCGGGCGCTGAGTGCGGGCTGTGCGATGCCGATCCGTGCGGCCGCGCGGGTGAAGTTCAACTCCTGCGCCAGCACCAGGAAGTACCGCAGGCTCACCGTATCCGGCGCCACGTGCCCTCCCTGCCGATTGATAACGATCGGTTCTGAGTCTATCCCGTACCGGTCTTTCCCTCGACCGCACATCAAGCCCTAACCTGCGCATATGACGATTCAACTGACCGCAGTACCCGTCGCCGGGATCGATCGATCTGAGTGTCAATTCGAAGTAGGACGTGTCCGGCCGAACACAGGAGGTTTCCATGGCTAAGGGCTACTGGGTCAGTGTCTACCCCGCCATTTCCGCCCCTGAGAGGCTGACTGCCTACGACAAGCTGGCTCGTCCGGCTGTCCAGGCTGGGGGCGGGCGCCTCCTGTCCCGTGGCGGTCGAGTCGTCGCCCACGAGGCCGGAATCACGCAACGCGTCGTTCTGATCGAGTTCGACAGCTTTGAACAGGCCGTCGCGGCATACGAGAGCGAGGCATACCAGAAGGCGCTGGTGGCCCTCCCCGACGGCGTCGAGCGCGACTTCCGCATCATCGAAGGCATCGACTGACCGGCGGGCCCAGCCATCGCTGAGCATCCGTCACCTGATACGCACACGGTGCTGAACGACGACTCACGAGACGAGTTCGAAGCCATGCCCCGCGTCCCAGTTCGTCGTCGACGTCCTCGACGGCCTGATCCCTGTCGGGCGGATCGAAGAAGCGACGCGACGTCCGGGCCAGCTGGACTGTCTCGCTGACCTCGTCGACGAAACTCACCCTCGCCCGAAGCGAACCGCGAACCGCTTCTCACACGACAGATCGGTCCAGCGAACACAAGGCTTCGATGACCAGGGGCGCATCCTGCATCCATCTGCCGTGTGCCCCGTCGGGGCTACTCAGAGTACTGATATACAGTTTGAAGAACCGCAGGTCAAGACCTCTTTCGAGGGGTTTCGATCTGCGGTTCTTCTGTTGTTGAAGTAGCCCAGGGGCGCGCCTGGCTGCGCCAGGATGGCGCACTGGAGCCGGCCGCCCAGCCGCGAGTCCCTACGGATCGCCGCGAACTGCTCCACCCTGCTCAATGCCACACCCACCCCCAAGGGCCGCTCAGCACGCCGAGCGTCTCACCACAACCACGTAGATGGGGCCAAATCTCGCTGAACAGTAACCACCCAGCTACACGGGGTGCCGGCAACCTACGTGTCATAGGCCGCCAAACCTCGAAGATCCTTAGCCTGACCTCTTGTAATGCCGGAGCGCCTGGCGCGGATCTATGGGCATGGAACGTCCGCCGCTTGGCATGGATGAACTCATCGAGCACTGGACTGTGCTGAGTGATGAAGTCGGCCTGGTCAGTGCGAAGCAGGAAGGCACGCGTCTGGCCTTTACGCTGCTGCTGAAGTACTTCACGCGGCACGGGCGGTTCCCGCGTGGGCGGGCGGCGTTTCCTGACGAGGTGGTCGACTACGTCGCGAAGCAGACCAAGACGTCGGCCGGCAGCTTGGGCTTGTACGACTGGTCGGGCCGGACGATTGAGCGTCATCGCGGTGAGATCCGCGACCATCTCGGTTTCCGGGAGTGCTGGGTCGCGGACGCCGACAAGCTGACCGACTGGCTGGCCGCGAACGTCGCAAACGCCGAACGGGCTCCAGATCGGGTGCGGGAGGAGTTGGTCAAGCAGTGCCGCCGGGAGCGGATTGAGCCGCCGTCGCCCGGCCGCATGACCAGGATCGTGCGCTCGGCGTTACACAACGCGGAGCAGACCTGGTTTCACCGGATCGCGGCGCGGCTGGATGCGGTGACGGTGGCCCGAGTGCTCGCCCTGGTGGCCGCCGACAACGCCGTGGTGGAGATCGAGGAGAGCGATGACGATCTGGACGAGGATGAGGGCTCGGTCCTGTCGCTGATCAAGGCGATGCCGGGCAATGTGAGCCTGGACTCGATGCTGACGGAGATCCGTAAGCTGAACGCGATCAGGGCCATCGAGCTGCCAGCCGGGTTGTTCGCCGATGTGGCGCCGAAGGTGCTGGGCGGGTGGCGCTTCCGCGCCGCGGTGGAGTCTCCCTCGCACCTGCGCCGGCGGGCCCGTAACGTGCCGGAGGCGACGGTCACCTTGCTGGCCGCGCTGTTGGTGGAGCGGGAGCGGGAGGTCACTGACGCCCTGGTCGACCTGCTGATCGCCACGGTGCACCGGGTGGGCGCGCGGGCCGAGCGGAAGGTCACCGAGGAGCTCATCAACGCTTTCAAGCGGGTTTCGGGCAAGGAGAACCTTCTGTTCACCATCGCCGACGCCTCACTGGCCGCGCCGGACGGCACGGTGCGCGAGGTGGTCTTCCCAGCGGTGCGGGGCGGTGAGCAGACGCTGCGCGAGTTGGTGCACGAGTTCAAGACCAAGGGCCCGGTGTACCGGCGCACCGTGCAGCCCACGTTGAAGGCCTCCTACACCAACCACTACCGGCGCGGCCTGATCGAGCTGCTGGAGGTGCTGGAGTTCCGCTCCAACAACACCGTCCACCAGCCCGTCATCGACGCGCTCAAGCTCGTCAAGCGCTACGCCAAGGCCGGCAACACCACTACTACCCGCTCGGCGAGACCACGCCCGAGCACAAGGGCACTCTCAAGGACTGGGCCGACCTGATCTACCGCACCGACACCCGTGGCCGGCGCCGGGTGTCGCGCATGGTGTACGAGGTGGCCACCTTCCAGACCCTGCGTGAGCAACTGCGCTGCAAGGAGATCTGGGTCGTCGGCGCCGACCGGTGGCGCAACCCGGATGAGGACCTGCCGACCGACTTCGAGTCCCGCCGCGCCGAGCACTACCGCGAGCTGCGCAAGCCCTTGGACCCGACAGAGTTCTGCGACAGCCTGCGCGAGGAGATGACCAGCGCCCTGGCGAAGCTGAACGACGCCCTGCCCTCCCTGGACTGGGTGGAGATCAGCGACCGCAAGGCGGGAGCGATCAAGCTGTCGCCGATCGAGGCCGCCCCCGAGCCGCGTAACCTGCGCCGGATCAAGAACGAGGTGGCCCGCCGCTGGAGCGCCGTCCCGCTGATCGACATCCTGTTCGCCGGCGCTACTATGCTTCAAGACGTTCTCGCCGAGCCCGAGTGGTCCGCGCTGCTCACCCCGGTCGACCGGCGCGGCCTGACCCCGCTGTTCTGGCTGCACATCCGCCCTTACGGCGAGGTGCGTCTCGATCTGAGCGCCCGGTTGAGCATCGGTACTCTCGGCTCGCTCGGCAGCGCGTGAGCGGGAACACGGAGACGCTGCGTCTGTGGGCATTGTAAAGGCGGCCGAATCCGCTGGATGTGGGTCCGGCCGCCTTCGTCGAGGTTCACGGGCTGAGTACACCTAGGCCGGGGTTGATACAGCCTCTTTGCGCGGCAGCAGGAAACTGACGGCGAAGGTGATGGCGAGCAGGAGGAGGCTGCCCCAGATGGTGGCGGTGAAGGCTGATGCGTATCCGCCGGTCGGCTCGCTGGCATGTGTGGACAGCTGAGCGAAGAAGACGGTGCCGAAGAGGGCTACTCCTACGGACGCGCCGAGCTGAGCGATGGTGTTGAACAGGCCGGATCCGGAGGCGGCGTGCCTGGCGGGGACCTTCTCCAGCGTCAGTTGGGCTAGCGGCGCCACGGTCAGCCCCATTCCCAGCCCGCCGACGACGACACCGGGCAGGAAGCTGAGCCAGTTCGTGCTGGGAGTCGCGGAGCCTGCGGCCAGCGCGAGGAGAGCAAAGCCGGCAGCCAGAACGACGAGCCCGATCTGCACCGTGGTGCGTCCGAGGCGTGGAAGCAGCACCGCTGCGCCGAGTCCGGCCGCGATGGTGGTGGCGATCGGCCACGGCAGGATCGTCAGTCCGGAGCTCATGGGTGTCATGCCGAGGCCGGGCTGAAGGAGCTGCATGAAGGTGAGGAAGAAGCCCATCACCGGGAGGAAGAACAGGAACTGGGTCAGGAGGCCGCCGCCGACCGAGCGCATCCGTAGGAGCCCGACCTCGATGAGTGGGGACTTCCCCCGGCCGGAGAGGTGCCGCTGATGCCGGACGAAGCCGGCTAGGACGATGACGCCCAGGATCATGCTCACGTATGCCCAGAGGGGCCAGGGGCGTTCCTCGCTGCCCTTGATGAGCGGGTAGAGGATCAGGATCAGGCCTGCTGAGGAGATGAGGACGCCGGTGAGGTCGAGGCGTGGCCGTGTGGTGCTCCGCGCCTCCGGCAGGACGACGGCGGCGGTGAGGAACGCCAGGATGCCGACGGGGATGTTGATCCAGAACACGGTTCGCCAGCCTTGGCCGAACCAGTCGGCTTGCAGCAGGACCGCGCCGAGGATGGGTCCGGTGGCGGCCGCCAGCCCGGACAGGGAGGAGAAGGCCGCCATGGCTCCGCCGCGCTCGTGCGGGGCGTACATGAGCTGGATTTGTGAGAGCACCTGGGGAACCATCACCGCGGCGAAGAGGCCCTGGACAATGCGAGCACACACCAGCACCTCGGCGGTGGGGGCGGCGCCGCACAGGGCGGAAGCGGCGGTGAAGCCGGCGATCCCTACGAGGAAGACGCGCTTGTAGCCGTACAGATCACCGAGCCTGGCCCCGGTGATGATGCCCAGGGCGAACGTGAGCGTGTAGCCGGTGAGCAGCCACTGCAGATGCGCCGGCGAGGCATCGAGCTCTGTACGGACGGAGGGCAGCGTGATGTTCACGATGGTGACGTCGAGCAGGTCCATGAAGCTCGCCAGCAGGATGACGACGAGCGCCACTGTTCGTGCTCTGGTGACAGGTGTCGTGGCCGGGGCTGGTGTGTCGGTAGACACGAGGCTCTCCAGTTCTCAGGAAGTAGGATCAGCTACAATAGCTGCATCATTAAGTATCTGAATCGCGAAGATAAATGGAGCCTGGCATGCCCGTCAAACCGCATGACGACCACACCGACGAACCGGCCGACCGGATCGTCGCGTCCATGACGGACCTCGCCGGAGCCCTGCAACGCCTGAATGACCTGATCCGGGGGCGAGGAGCCGGCGGACAGCCGTTGGCGCTGAGAACGATCAAGACGCACTCACGGGTGAAACATCCTCACTTGTAACGCGTCGATCACTATGAGTTGATCCCCGCCGATATGGTCCTACCGTGCGGGCTATGCCTGCGGAATTTCTGTCTGCCGAGCACAGGGCTGCCTACGTCTCGTTCATCGAGGTGCCGTCGCTGTCAGACCTGGAGAAGTTCTTCTTCCTGGACAGCTTCGACCGGAATGTGATCGCGCAGTCGAGAGCCGATTCTCACCGGCTGGGCGTCGCCGTCCAGATCGGGACCGTCCGGTACAAGGGGCTGTTCCTGGAGGATCCGCTCGCGGTGCCCTGGCCGGTGGTGGACTACCTGGCCGAGCAGCTGGGAATCGGTGACGCGTCGCAGGTCAAGAAGTACGCCGAGCGGCCCAAGACGACGTACGAGCACGCGTGGATGATCCGGGACGCCTACGGTTGCCACACCTTCGATGACACCAACAGCTGGAGCGAGCGGCAGCTGACGCGCCAGTTCCGGACTTTCCTGCACGGCAGGGCGTGGACGCACGCCGAGGGGCCGGTGGCGTTGTTCGAGCAGTCGGTGGCGTGGCTGCGGCGGCATCGGGTGTTGCCGCCCGGGGTGACCGTGCTGGAGCGGCTGGTTGGCAGCGTGCGGGAACGGGCCGATGTCCGCATGTACACGGTGGTGACCAAGCAGGTCCGCCGTGCCGATCCGCACCTGCCGGCCGCGTTGTCGGATCTGCTGGTAGTGCCCGAGGGATCGCGCATCTCGGAGCTGGAGAAGCTGCGGCAGGCGCCCAAGCGCACGTCAGGGACGGAGATGGTGCGGGCGCTGCAGCGGGTGGACAACCTGGCCGCCTTCGGGTTGAGCCGGGTCGCGGTGTCGAAGGTTCCGGTGCGGCGGATGAAGACCCTGGCCAAGCACGGGGCGGGCAGCAAGGCGCCGGCGCTGGACCGGCTGGTCGAGCCGCGCCGGACGGCGACGCTGCTGGCGGTCACGCGGAGTCTAGAGGCCGAGGCGATCGACGACGCTTTGGATCTGTTCGCGCTGTTGATGGCGACCCGGTTGATCAGCCCGGCCCGCCGCAAGTCCGCCGACGAACGGCTGCGGATGCTGCCCCGGCTGGAGCGGGCCTCCAAGCTGGTGGCCAAGGCCGGCCGCGTGCTGGTCGACCAGCTCGACTTGGTCGACCAGGAGGGTGCCGACCTCGATGTGGCGGCGATGTGGGCCGCGGTGGCCGAGATCGCCGACGTGAGCAAGGAGCAGGTCCGTGCGGCGCTGCAGGTGGTGGAGGAGCTGGTCCCTGAGGAGGACGGCGCGGCCGAGGCGGCGATGCGGGCCGCTGGTGGAGAAGTACCACACGGTGCGCCCGTTCCTGCGGCTGCTGGGCGAGTCGAAGGCACTGTCGGCGGCGCCGGGCGGGCGGCGCGTGCTGGCCGCGGTGCGCCGCTTGCCGGAGCTGTCGCGTCGGCAGGTGAGCAAGAAGCCGCTGTTGCCCAGGGAGATCGACGCCGCGCTGGTGACCGCGTCGTGGAAGCGGGCGGTGTATGCCAACCCGGACCTGCCGCAGGGCGCGGTCGATCGTGACGCGTACGTGGTGTGCGTGCTGGAGCACCTGCTACGGGCCCTGACGATCAGGGACGTGTTCGCCACGCCGTCGCTGCGCTGGGCCGACCCGCGCGCGCACCTGCTGGCCGGGGCGCAGTGGGAGTCGATCGCCGAGGATGTGCTGGCATCCTTGTCGCTCACCGACCCGGTCCAGGAGCACCTGAACGGCAAAGTCCTGGCCCTGGACGCGGCCTGGAAGCAGATGGACGCCCGGCTGGAGGAGGCGGGCGAGGACGCGCTGGTCTCGGTGGTAACCCCGGTCGGGGGCGGGCGGGCCCGGCTGTCGGTGGAGAAACTCGGCGCGCTCGGCGAGAGCGAGTCCCTGGCGTGGCTGAGGGCCGCCTGCCAGGCCATGCTGCCCCGCATCGACCTGCCAGAACTGCTGCTGGAGGTGCACGCCTGGACCGGGTTTCTGGACGCCTACGTGCACCTGGCCGACATCTCCACCCGCATGAACCACCTGCCGACATCGCTGGTGGCGCTGCTGATCAGCGAGGCCTGCAGCGTCGGACTGACCCCTGTGATCAAGGCGGGGGAAGAGGCGCTGACCCGTGGCCGGCTGTCCCACGTGGATCAGAACTACGTGCGCGCCGAGACGCACGCCGCGGCCAACGCGATCCTGATCGCACACCAGGGCAAGGTGCCGATCGTCGCCTCGTGGGGCGGCGGCTTGCTGGCCTCGGTAGACGGGCTGCGGTTCGTCGTCCCGGTCAAGACGATCAACGCCGGACCTTCACCCAAGTACTACGGCTACAAGCGTGGTATCACCTGGCTCAACGCAGTAAATGATCAGGTTGCGGGGATCGGGCAGATGGTGGTGCCGGGCACTCCCCGCGATTCGTTCTACATCCTGGACTGCCTGATCAACCTGGACGCCGGGCCGAAACCCGAGCTGGTCACGACGGACCAGGCCAGCGACAGCGACATGGTGTTCGGGATCTTCTCCATGCTCGGCTACCGGTTCGCGCCCCGCTTCGCCGACCTGGGCGACCAGCGGTTCTGGCGCGCCGAGCTGCCCGACGGCACCACCAGCGCATACGGGGTGCTGGAGGCGATCGCCCGGAACAAGCTGAACACCAAGAAGGTGATCGCCCAGTGGCCGGACATGCTCCGCGTCGCCGGATCGCTGGTGACCAACCAGGTGCGCGCCTACGACCTGCTGCGCATGTTCGCCCGCCAGGGTTCTCCGACGCCGCTGGGGCAGGCGTTCGCCGAGTACGGCCGTATCGACAAGACGATGCACCTGCTGAGCATGCTGGACCCGATGGATTCCAGCTACCGTCGGAGCCTGGGTAAGCAGTTGTCGGTCCAGGAGTCCCGGCACCGCCTGGCCCGCAAGATCTGCCACGGCAACTCGGGCCGGATCCGACAGGCATATCGGGAAGGCCAGGAGGATCAACTCGCGGCTCTTGGACTTGGCGTCAATGCCGTCGTGTTGTGGAACTCACGGTATCCGTCGGCGATCGTGGACCAGTTGCGCGCCCAGGGTGTGCCGGTCAAGGACGAGGACGTGGCACGGTTGTCCCCGCTGGGCCACGCCCACCTCAACTGCCTGGGCCGCTACGCGATTGCTTCCTCGGCCCCGGACAAGGGCCTGCGGCCGCTCGGCGCGGCGGCGCTGCCCGAGGTCAGTGCCGCCAGTGCCGCTGTCGTGGACGATGACGGTGTCTGAACCGCTGACCGATGACCGTCTGAATGACGGCTCAGCTCATGGGCTGGAGCTCTTTCACTTGCGTGTGTCCCAAAAGCGGCAGTGGTGTTCGGTGGAGCCGTCGCCATTGCTTCGGGCCGAGGAAAGGGAGCGGACGCGGTTCGCGCTCTTGCTGGTCAGGGGCTTCCATTGGGGCAGGCTCGGGTCGTTGGGATTGCCGGTGGCGGCGAAGCGGGTCCAGTAGGCGATCATCTGGTCGGCCAGCCGGCGTTGGCTTGTCGAGAGGGGCTGGGCGGTGGCGGCGCCGGAGCCGTCGAAGAGGTAGGGCAGTTCTCCGCCGTGGTAGGCGCCCAGAGGGAAGGCGGCGGGGATGGGAAACCCGGATGGTCTGGGGGCGGGATCGTCGGCGAACTCGTATTGGTAGACGGGGGTCTTGCGGGCGAGCAGGCGGTTGCCCGCCTGGGTGGGGCAGGTCCAGCCGCGGTCGGTGGCGATGGCGGCCCATGCCAGGGAGGGGGAGCCGTGTGCGCTGAGGGGATACCTGGCCGCGACCCGCCGGGCGTCGGTGCCGAAGGCGGTGCGCAGGAACTGCTGATAGGTCTGCCGGGTCAGAGGCTGGCCGGGACCGTCGAAGTACATGGCCACGAAGTATCGGGCCTCGTGCGCGGTGGTGCCGGCCATGAGCGGCACCGGGTGGAGGCGTCCCTCGGCCACCGCCCGGCGCGGGTCGAGCGGCAGCGTGTCACTTCCGTACGAGGGCGCCCAGGTGGCGGGAATCTTCTGCTGCGCGGCGAGCAGGGCCGGGACCGGGGCCCGGCGCAGGCAGGCCATCGTCTGGGCGGCGTCGGTGCATCCGATCTGTTCGGCGGCGGCTGCGGCGATCTGTTCGCCGGACTGCCGTGATGGCCACACGGTGTCGCCGCCGGCGGGGTCGATGCCCATCTGGCGCATCGAGCATGTGCCGCTTTGGACGATCGCCTTGTCGAACAGCCCCGCCGCCGTGGGGGATGTCAGCTGAGCGCAGGTGCTGAACGCGCCCGCGGACTCGCCGAACAGGGTGATGTTGCGCGGGTCGCCGCCGAAGGCCGCCGCGTTGTGCCGTATCCAGCGCAGCGCGGCCTGCTGGTCGAGCAGGCCGAATGCTCCCGAGCCGTTCAGGGCGGGGTGGCCGAGGAAGCCGAAGATGCCCAGCCGGTAGTTGACGGTCACGACGACCACGCCCGCCTTCGCCAGCCGCTGGGTGTCGTAGTCGCCGCCGGCGCCCTGGGTGAAGCCGCCGCCGTGCAGCCAGACCATCACCGGCAGCCGTTGTCCGGCGGGCACGGCCCGGGGGGCGGTGACGTTCAGGTACAGGCAGTCCTCGGCGGCGCTGGCCGGGTTGGAGTCGGCGGGATTGGCGTTCTGCGGGCAGCGCGGGGCCGTGCGGGTGCCGTCCTCGATGCCCTTCCACGCTTGGACGGGCTGGGGCGGCTGCCAGCGCAGCGCTCCGGTCGGCGGTGCGGCATAGGGGATGGCGTTGAACCGCTGCACGTCCCGGCCGATGTGAGCGCCGGTGACGGCGCCGGACGAGGTGTGCGCGACAGGCTGGCGCGAGCTCGATGGGGGGCCGGTGGCGCTCCCGCAGGCCGCGACGACGGACAGACCGGCCACCGCCGTGACCAGCCGCACGCGCGCCGTCCTGCACGCCGTTCCTCGGGGTCTCATCGGCGCACCGCCCGATACGTCGCGATGAGCAGGAACGCGGCTCCGAGGGTGCCCAGGGCGAGATCGGCCCAGCCGGGGACGCCGACGGCGCGCAGGATGCCGGCGATTCCGAAGCTGGTGTCCCACTGCGCCTCGGTGATCGCCGAGCCGAACCCCTGCACGGTGAACAGAGCTCCGGCCAGCCACAGCGCCTTATCGGCTGTACGGTTGCGTGTTTGCGAACGACTCATGGCGTCCTCCCTTGTTCCGATGCGTACGCATCAAATAAACCGGAAAAGTTGATACGATGCAACCGCATCGAAATGCTGGCGGAAGGAACCCCATGCCCAAGCAGGTCGACTACGAGACGCGACGCCGCCACATCGCCGAAGCGGTCTGCGACCTGATCGACCGGCACGGCCCCGAAGGCGCGACCCTCCGGGACGTGGCGCAGCAGGCTGGGGTGTCCATGGGAGCAGTGCAGCGATGCTTCGCCACCAAGGACGAGATGCTCGCCTTCGCACTGCACCACATCACCGAACGCATCACCGCGCAGGGCCAGGAGGAAATCGACGCCTCCGCCGCCAAGGAGTCGGCGGTGACCCTGCTCACCGCCACCCTGCGTACGCTCACCCTGATCGAGCCGCACCAGCGACGCGACGCCAGGATCCTGGCGGCCTTCACCGCCCACGCCACGGCCATCCCGTCCCTGGCGGAAATCCTGCGCCAAGCCCACGCCAAAACGCGCGACCTGCTGGTCTGGCTGATCCGCTATGGCCAGCGAACCGGCGAGTTCCGCGACGACCTCGACGCCGACCTGGAGGCCGAGACCCTCCTGCCACTCGTCGAAGGGCTGACCTCACTCGCCCTGCTCGGACACCGCCCCACCGTGCCCGCCCACGACACGCTGACTCGTCGTATCGACGGCCTGCTCATGCAGCCATCCCGGCCAAGCCGACCGGCCTCATCGACCGCAATCACCTGAGGGTGCCTTGCGAGCGCGGCACCAGCGCTGCGTCCGTCACACCACGTGCGCCAAGACGCCTTCCAGAGGCGCCAGACGTTCACCGTCACGCTTGGCGTGTGATGTTCTTCACCGCCGGCGTCCGCAGCGACCCTCAGCCGGTTGCTCTATGCGAGCGGGCCTTGCGGTGCGAATCAGCAGGATGGAGACCAATGATTGCGGGATAACCTTTGTTATCTGGCAAGATAGGGATCGCTGACGTAGCGCGAGCTGGGCGGCCGTCGTACGGCGCGGATGCTTCGTTTCCCGGTTATCTGGCAACTCGGCGGATGGGAGGCGTACTGAATGGATCCGGTCATCGCCCAGCGACTCGGCCACTCCCACCCGCTCGCCCGCCATCTCGACGACTCCTCACCGACCTGGCCAACGCCGGCGCCTCCACCCACACCCGGCGCGCCTACCGCGGCGACCTGATCACCTTCGCCGCCCACCACGGCGAGGAGATCGGCGCACTGTCCGCCGCGCCGGTTCGCGCGTTCCTGGCCGAGCTCGTCGACCTGACGCCGGCCAGCCGCAAGCGCGCCGCCGTCGCTTCCTTCGCCAAGTGGGCCGTCCGGCACGACCTGCTGCATGCCAACCCGATGGACCGGATCGACACGATCAAGGCGCCCAAGAGCCTGCCGCGCCCGGCCGCGGCCGCCGACGTCGTCAAGGTGCCGGCGGTGATCTGCTCGCGGCGGCCGCGCAAGGATCTGCCGCTGGACCGGCTGCTGTTCGAGACGGCCTACGTGTGCGGCGCCCGCGCCTCCGAAGTCTGCGGCCTGTACGTCGAAGACCTCGACCTGCGTATGGACGACGAACACGTCCGCATCCACGGCAAAGGCGGCAGCGTGCGCACCGTCCTGTTGGACGACCGCGGCTACGTCGCCCTGCTCAAGCTCTACCTAGCCCGCGCCGACTACACCGCCGGGCCGCTGTTTCGCGCCTCCATCAACGGCTACGGCGGGCCCCTGTCCTACGACGCCGCCCACCACCGCTGGCAGGGCTACTGCACCGCCGCACGCGTCGAGATCGACATCCACCAGCTGCGCCACGCCCACGCCACCGAACTCATCAACGCCGGGGTGTCCATCGAGGCCGTCCGCCGCCGCCTCGGCCACGCCTCCACCGAAACCACCCAGCTGTACGCGTTGCTCGACGATAAGGTCGCCGACGCCGAGATCCGCGCCGCCCGCCGACGCCGCGACCGGGCAACGCGCTGAAGAACCTTCACGACCAAGAGCGACCTCACTCGCTGCGACCAAGATCCTTCTCAGCGCCAACGGCTGTCCGCCGGTTCCTCACCCCCGTGATCGCCCAGCACCTCGGTATCGCCCAGACCGATCTGCTCTGCCTGCACGCACTCGACCGCGCGGGAGCCTCCACCGCCGACGCGCTCAGCTCCCAGCTCGGACGCACCACCGGCGCGGTCACGCACATGATCGACCGCCTGGAGAAGGCGGGATACGTCCGGCGCAAGCCTGACCCACAAGACCGGCGCCGCGTACTCGTCGAAGCCTCGGCTTCGGGACTCGAACGAATTGCTTCGTTCTACAACGGGATCGATGCCCGCAGCCGCCGATTGATGGCCACTCTTTGTCAGGATCAACTGGTGACGATCCAGACCTTCCTGCTGAGCAGCTACGAAGGCGCCATCGAAGAGTGTGAACACTTGATCCGGCGTCGGGGATGATGATCCGCCTCGCACTGTCCATCAATCGAACGTTTCTCGACAAGATCACCAAGGCGGCTTCGGTCCAGTGATCAACGCTGCCCGAGTGTCCAAGAAACGTGTCGAGAAGTCGGGGTGTCCAACAACTTCAGCAAGGCCGTTTCTCGTACGATTCTGGAGTGACGATCACTCCGCCCGACGCGGGAACCGCAGTGGCGCTCTTGTCGTCGATGACGCTCTGTCCGCCGAACCCCCTGCCGCCACCGGCGCCTTGATCGGTTACGCCCGCGTCTCCACCGCCGGGCAACTCCTGGATCGGCAACTGGCCGCCTTGACCGAAGCGGGCTGCCTCCGCATCTTCGCCGACAAGAAGTCCGGCAAGAACGTCGAACGTGAAGAGCTCTGGAAGGCCCTGGACTACATGCGCGTCGGCGACACCCTCGTGGTGCCCTCGCTGGACCGGCTCGGCCGCTCCCTGCAAGACCTCATCTCCATCGTGGCCGGGCTGCGTAAGCGCGGCGTCGGCTTCCGCTCGCTGCACGAGGCGCTCGACACCACGACCCCCGGCGGCCGACTCGTCTTCCATGTCTTCGCCGCCCTCGCCGAGTTCATCCGCGAGCTGATCGTCGAGGGCACCCACGAGGGCCTGGCCGCCGCCAAGGCTCGCGGCGTGCGACTCGGCCGCCCGCCCGCGATGACCCCCGAGCAGGTCCGGCACGCCCGCGCCTTGCTCACCCAGCCAGACGCCACGGTGTCCTCGATCGCCCGGCTACTGAACGTCAGCCGCTCCACGATCTACAAGTACGTGCCCGAACTCGCCACGGGCCGCCCTGGCATCGAACAATCAGCAGCACGAGTCGAACTGGAGACGGACGGCTAGATCCCAGATCAGAGCTTACTCGGCGGCTGATGGCGCGTTGGTTAACGGCACCCCTGTTTGTCTGTTTTGCTGCCACCCTGATCGGACTCAATCTCTGACTCCTCGTCAAGTTTCATAGTAAGAGGTCGCGCCGATAGGTGATCGTCAGCGGCGTCGTTCGGGGCGGTTGGTCCAGCGGTGGGTGATCCAGGCTCGGCGGATCAGGCTACGGATCGTGATGATGGCGTCGGCGAGGTCGAAGAACGCATCGA
>NZ_JBICSO010000009.1:506588-650541 GCF_043197155.1 Nonomuraea sp. NPDC049269 | reverse complement strand
TACTGCACTCGGGAGGGTGTGGGAGAGTAGGTCACCGCCGGACAATTTTTGTTCGGGAAGGGCTCCATGCTTATGCGTGGGGCCCTTTCTGCGTTTCGGGGGTAAGGTCGTCGCTGGGGGCTACGGCCAGCCGCTCTACAACTGCTGGAGTGGTGTGTCCAGCTCGGGTAAACCGCGCACGTACTCTCGTTCATCGTCTCCACCAGTACAGAGGCGGACATGCAGGGAGGACTTCACCGCGTCCGGGCGTGTACCGTCATCCGGACGCAGTGACGTGACAGGGCGGCCGCTACGCCACGCCACGCCGGACAATGGCACTGGCGCGGGGGCCGGCTCTGCTCTGCAAGCTCACAAGGTCGGCCTGTACGGGACCGTGATAAATGTACAGGCCGGCGGATTAGAGTCGTACAAGTCATGTGGCAGTATCTATTGTCCTTCGGCGCGCCCGAGACCAAATCGAGAAATCAAGCCGCTTATCCGCGAAGAACGAAGACACCCCAGCCCAGGTACTGCCTGCCGTACTCGAGATGAGCGCGGCGTGCATGGTCCAAGAATTGCCGCAAGTCCGATGCCTCGGGATCGTCGGGATTTTCGCGTAGCCATTCGCTCAGCGTCCACCATTGCGAGGCGACGTACCTGTCCCAGGTGTCTTGGTTCGCCATGACCATTTCCACCAGCTCGTAGCCGGCGTCCTCGATGCGCTTGGCCGTACCGGACAACGAGGTGAACAGGTCGCTCGATACTTGGAGCGATGCATAGGCTTCGGGCGGTGGCGGGGTGATCCAGTAGCAATCGCCGACCAGGGCGAGGCCACCAGGGCGGAGCAGGCGGCGCATGAGGGCGAGCGTGCCGGTGAGGCCGTCGCCGATCCAGGTGGCACCGATGCACGAGACGATGTCGTACGAGTGCGGTTCGTCCTCGTAGGTCCCTGCGTCCGCCTCGACGAAGCGTACTTGATCGGCTACGCCGAGCTCGTCGGCGCGTTCTCTGGCGGCTTCGAGGAAGACCTTGCTGATGTCCACGCCTACCCCGTGTGAGCCGTAACGGACGGCCCAGCGGGTGAGCATTTCGCCCTTTCCGCAGGCGAGGTCCAGTTGGCGGGTGCCTGGCTTGATGCGGCAGATTTCGCCGATGAGGTTCAGTTTTTCATCGGTGATGGCGTTCAGAATGCGATGGCCCGACTCGGCGATCTCATGGAAGCGGAGCGACATGTCCAGCAGTTTTCCCGAAGCGTTCAATCGGCGCGACCGAATATGCGGGCCGGGGCAGGCTCAGTGACGTGCTGCGGCTTGCTAGGCTGGTAGTACCGGGCCATCCCACCGCGGGTGGCCTTCGTCGCGTAAGACCCGAAAACGGGGCGGCGACCCTGCCACGGTGGACCGTCATGTGACGCACGAGTCTGCTGAGTGAGCCAACGAAATGGACCAGAAGTGAACAGTGATAACGGATCGGACGGCGGACAGCGCGAACGGGGGGACGGCGGAGACAAGCGCCCCCAGGACGGCGACAGGAGCGGCGGGTACGGCTCCCGCGGGCGTGACCAGCGCGACTCCAGGGGCGACCGTCCGTTCCGTTCCGATGACAGGCCGCATTCCGGCGACCGCGGGGCACGGCGCGACGGTGGCGACCGTGGCGCGCCGCAGGATCGTGGGCGCGGCGAGCGTTCCGGATACCAGGGACGCAGCGACCGTGGGACCGGACGCGACAGCGGAGGATATCGCGGGCCGCGCCGTGAGGGCGCGCCCAGTGATGACCGTGGGCCGCGTCGTGAGGGCGGCTACGCCGGTCCGCGCCGTGAAGGCGGTTTTAGCGGTCCTCGTCGTGAGGGCGGGTCCGGCGATGACCGTGGCCCGCGTCGTGAGGGTGGTTACAGCGGTCCCCGTCGTGAGGGCGGGTTCAGTGGCGACCGTGGTCCACGTGGCGGGGGTGGTTACCAGGGTGGCGATCGTGGGCCGCGCCGTGAGGGTGGCTTCCGCGATGACCGGGGCGGACGCGGTGGCGATGACCGTCGGCCGTTCCGCGACCGTGACGATCGTGGCCCGCGTTCTGACAGCGGTTCCGGCGATGACCGTGGCCCTCGCCGTGAAGGCGGTTATGCCGGCCCGCGTCGTGAGGGCGGTTACTCCGGCCCGCGTCGTGAGGGCGGGTTCGGTGGCGACCGTGGTCCACGTGGCGGGGGTGGTTACCAGGGTGGCGATCGTGGGCCGCGCCGTGAGGGTGGCTTCCGCGACGACCGTGGGCCCCGTCGCGAAGGTGACGCGCCACGCCGTCCGTTCGGCGACCGCGGTCCGCGCGCTGACGGTGGATTCCGCGACAACCGGGGTTCGCGTCCTGAGGGTGGCGATGATCGTCGTCCGTTCCGCGATCGCGATGACCGCGGCCCCCGTGGTGAGGGTGGTTACGCCGGTCCGCGCCGTGAAGGCGGGTTCGGTGGCGACCGCGGCCCCCGTCGTGAGGGCGGTTATTCCGGTCCGCGCCGTGAGGGCGGGTTCCGTGATGATCGGGGTCCGCGTGCCGGTGGGGACCGTGGTGGTTTCCGGGACCGTGACGGTGGCGGGGATCGTCGTGATTTCCGTGATCGTGACGACCAGCGCCCGGGTGGGTTCCGTGGCGACCGAGGTGCGCGTCCTGAGGGCGGTGCCGACCGTGGGCCCCGTCGCGAGGGGGGCTTTGATCGTGGTCCGCGTGGCGGCGATGATCGTCGTCCGTTCCGCGATCGCGATGACCGTGGTCCCCGTCGTGAGGGTGGCTACGCCGGCCCGCGCCGTGAAGGCGGCGGTTACGCGGGTTCGCGTGGCGAGGGTGGCTTCCGCGATGACCGGGGTCCGCGTCCCACGGGTGGCGATCGACCTTCGGGTGGCGACGATCGTCGTCCGTTCCGCGATCGCGATGACCGCGGCCCCCGTCGTGAGGGTGGTTACGCCGGTCCGCGTCGTGAGGGCGGTTATTCCGGTCCGCGCCGTGAGGGCGGGTTCCGTGACGATCGGGGTCCGCGTGCCGGTGGGGACCGTGGTGGTTTCCGCGACCGTGACGAGCAGCGCCCAGGTGGGTTCCGTGATGACCGGGGTGCGCGCCCTGCGGGTGGCGACGACCGTCGTCCGTTCCGCGATCGCGATGACCGCGGCCCCCGTCGCGAGGGCGGTTACGCGGGTTCGCGTGGCGAGGGTGGCTTCCGTGACGATCGGGGCCCGCGCGGCGACGACCGTTCCCGCCCGTTCTCCCGTGACTCTCGTGACGATCGGGGATCCAGCGGCACCCGTGCCAGGTTCGGCCGCTCCGAGGACGACGCTCCGCAGCGCGAGCCGCTGCCCGAGGTCGCGCCCGACATCACCGCCGAAGAGCTCGACAAGGAAGTACGCGACGAGCTGCGTTCTCTCCCCGGCGACCTCGCCGAGTTGGTGGGCAGGCACATGGTCGCCGCCGAGCGCGCGCTCGAGGAGGACGACCCCGATCGGGCCCACGAGCACACCAAGGTGGCCCGCAGGTTCGCGGCCCGCATCGGTGTCGTGCGTGAGGCGGCGGGCATTGTCGCCTACCGCGCGGGGCACTTCTCCGAGGCTCTGAGTGACCTGCGCGCGGCGAGGCGGATGACCGGCTCCGACGCGTACCTGGCGGTCATGGCCGACTGCGAACGCGGCCTCGGTCGTCCGGAACGCGCCCTCGATCTGGTCCGTTCACCCGAAGCCGAACGCCTCGACAGGGCGGGACGCATTGAGCTGTCCATCGTCGAGTCCGGCGCCCGCCGCGATCTCGGCCAGAACGACGCCGCCGTCATCACCCTCCAACGCCTGCCCGAACTGCGTGACACGCAGGCGAAGCCCTGGTCGGCACGCCTTGCGTTCGCGTACGCCGACGCGCTGGCCGACGCGGGTCATCAGGAGGCCGCCACCGACTGGTTCGCCAAGGCGATGGCCTTCGACGAGGATGGCGAGACGGAGGCCGCCGAACGGTACGCCGAGCTGACGGGCGCGGTCATCGAGGACGTCGAAGAGGACTTCGACGACGAGGACGACTTCGAGGACGCGGGTACGGCCGACCAGGCCGACGAAGTGGACGAAGACCTCGACGAGGACGCGGCCCTCGCCGAGGCAGGCGACCTTCTGGACGACCTCGAGCCCGCGGACGGTCGGACAGCCGACGCCGAACCTGCGGATCAGCAGGACGACACGGCTGGTCAGGGAGATGACACGGCTGTGCCGCAGGACGTCGATGACCAGGACGGGTCCGCTGACCTGCGGGATGTCGACGATGAGCAGGATGGGTCCGCCGACCTGCGAGACGTTGACGATGAGCAGGACGGTTCCGCCGGCCAGGCGGAATCCGCCCCTGAGCCGGTGGAATCCGCTTCTGCGCAGGACGCCGCTGAGGAGGCCGCTCCCGAAAGCTCCGAGCTCGGCGACATCCTGGACGGACCGGAGGACGCCGAGCCCGAGTCCGGCGACCTGCTTGACGGCCCAGGCGCGGCTCAGCCGGACGGCCCGGCCTCAGAGGCCCGTCTGCCGGAGGTCCCGATCACGCTGGGCATCAGTCCGGCGTTCATCGAGCCCGACTTCGGCGACATCCTGGACCAGCCCGACGAACCAGCCGAGGACGCCCCCAAGCGCGACTCCAAGCGCGAAGACTGACGTCCTGCTCCGCCGTACATCTCGCAGAGGTGTACGGCGGAGTCATGCGGCCGGTTCCTGGTACGGCATGCCGGTTCTTCGGTCCGCAGGTCGTACCAGAGAGTCAGGGCGAGACGCGGTCGAGCCAGTGGTAGATGCCCGCGACGTTTGACGGGGCGCCACTCAGCAGCTCGAACTGCTCCGCTGTCGGGTCGTCCGCCCTGAGTGCTTGGTACCGCTCCCTCGTGCGGTCCCTGACCATGGCGACGGCGTGGTCGAGATCCAGGCCCTCCCCGTGTACCTGGCGGGTGAGATCGACCCAGACGCGAAGTTCCTCCGCGGACCGTTCGAGCGTCTCCTGTACGGCGCCGACCGGTCCATAGTGGCTGAACAGCAGCCGCTGCGGACCAAGCGCTTCGAACAGCGCGATCGAGCTGAGCGCCGTCTCCAGGTCGAAGTCCGGAGGCGGGGTGGCCGGGCGCAGATCCCCGGTCTGCGGCAGGTACACGCCGACGGCGTCACCTACGTACAGATCGCCGGTGGCGGAGTCGATGAGGCCCACGTGATGCTTGGCGTGGCCGGGGGAGTAGTGGCTGTTCAACGTCCTGCCGTTGCCCAGGTCGATGGACCCGGTGTCGCCGAGTGCGACGATGCGGTCGGCCTCGGTTGGCGACAGTTCACCGAAAAGCGTGTCAAGGCGGTCGCCCCACACCATCCTCGCGCTGGCCATCAATCTTGAAGGATCGGCCAGGTGCCTGGCTCCCTTCTCATGCACCACGATCTGGGCAGACGGGAAGAATTTCGCCATGTCTCCCGCGCCACCGGCGTGGTCCAGATGGATATGCGTGACCACGACCGTGGCCAGGTCATCGGGGCCCACGCCGAGCGCGGCCAGTGCGTCGCGGACCACGGGCGCGGAGGTCGAGGTGCCGGTCTCGACCAGACATGGGCGATCACCGAGGATCAGGTAGCCCGCCGTGATGCCCGAATAGCCCGCCATCCTCGTGTCGATCTCATAGACGTCGCCGCCCAGGGCGGTGATGTTGTCCACAGTCACTCCCGATCCGCTGCCGTTATCCCCAGAATGGCGTTCGGGCCAATCCGGCGTCCCCCTCATCGTAAAGAGTGATCTCACCAGAACGCCGATGGGAGGACGACAGTGGATCGCAACGAGGTCGTACTGGTGGGAAGGCTGTCCGCGGCACCAGAGGACAAACCCCTGCCGAGCGGCGACATTCTCACGAAATGGCGCCTGATCGTGCGCCGCCCGCACCACCGAAACGGTCAAACGATGACGGACAGCGTGCCATGCACGACCTTCGATCCCGAGGCGGCCGCGTTCGTCCGCAGCCTCAGACCTCGCGACACCATGGAGATCAAGGGCGCCTTCCGCTGCCATGTCTACGGCCCGACAGCCGCCAAGATCTGGCGCTATGAAGTCGAGGTCAGCATGGCCAAGGAAGCCCCACCTGACACAGCGGAACAGCCGAGGCCGTCGCGAAGGCCTCGGAAACCCTTCCCACCCTCGCGGACCCGACGACTCGGGAACAACCCGGAACCTCCGGAAGGTCAGGAGTGCCGGCGAGGCCCGGCACCGCCACGAAGCCCCGAGCCTTCCGGAAGCGCGATGGCTCGCGATATGCCCGACGTCCTGGCATCCATCCCACCTCCACGCCCAGCCCTCGACCTGGCCCAAGCTGGCTAGCGCTCGCTCATTCTGCGTGCCTGTGTCTCATGGCGGGTGGCTGCCGCAGCGGGAATGACGTCCCCTGGGGTGGTGAATCTTCTGGCGATCTTCGCGAGGCGTCGAGGGGGGATCACCTTGCGCTTTGAGAGGTCGCGGATCTTGAGACCGACTGAGGAACTACCGGACCGATGCCTCGCCTCAACCGGTGGCGAAGGTGCGAAGCACGAGGCCCGTTATGGGCTTGGGCCCGAAGGAGGTTGATTTGCGAGGGACACGCTCACCGCCCGCCGCGATGGCCAGCACGTCGTCGACGGCGAGCGGCTTCAGAATCACTGCGGTGCCACCTGTGTCGAGAGCCAGCTGCAGGGCGGCCTCCGGGTCATGATGCACGATCCGTACGGCCTGCTGATCATCCTCCATGCCCCACACCTTGGGCAGGACGAACTCACTGAGGATGGAGATGTTCAGCGAGTTCCACCGATCGGAGCGGTCCGGCGGCATGGCGCGGGCGAGCTGCACCGGATCGGGGTTGGTGAGCAGGTGATAGCCGCCTTCTCCGGCGAGCAGAAAGGCAGGTTCCCCTGCGGCTTCGAGCGCGGCCAGGCCCTGGCCGAGGTCGGCATGGTCGTGGACGCGCCACGATCCCTTGGCCCTGGCCGC
The DNA here is from genome assembly GCF_043197155.1 of Nonomuraea sp. NPDC049269. Lineage (NCBI taxonomy): Bacteria > Bacillati > Actinomycetota > Actinomycetes > Streptosporangiales > Streptosporangiaceae > Nonomuraea > Nonomuraea sp. NPDC049269. The sequence continues at coordinate 643,590 of NZ_JBICSO010000009.1, read as the reverse complement.
CGCCTCGGCCAGGGGCAGGCCGGGGATGACGCGGTGGATCGCCTTGAGGTCGGGTGGGTACGCGGTCGAGTCCACGAGCAACGCCAGCCCGAAGTCCCATGGACCAAACGCGGATTGTCCCTGCTCGCTGCCATGCACACGCTGTCCTACGGGCTGAACCCCGTGGGCTGATGTGGCGGTGGCGGGTTCTGGCTCCTGGTCAGGTCCGCCGTCGGAGGCCGTGTTCTGGGTCGGTGTGGTGGTGGGCTCTGGGTTCTGGGCTGTCGGCTCGTGGGTTGTCGGACCCTGGGACGGCGGAGCCTGGGTTGGTGCGGCGTTGGGCTGAGTGCCGTGTCTTGGCGTGGACTTCGGCTCTGGTTCCGTGTCTGGATGCGGCTGTGTGTCCGGTGATGGGGGGCCGGGAGGCTGCGGTGCGGCGGGTGTGGGTGTTGTGAGCAGGGGCCATGAGCCGGGGGCTTGGCCGGCGCGGGCCGCGTGCTCTTGGCGTTGCAGGACCCGGTATGTCGCGTACCTATGGTGGCCGTCGGCTATGAGGGCTTGGCGGGTTCGGAGGTCGGTGTTGACGGCGTCGATCTCCGCCGGATCCGTGATCGCCCAGAGGCGGTGGTACAGACCGTCTTCCGTGCGGGCCGTCACCAGAGGTTTGCGTGTCGCGGCCACGTGATCCACCAGCCGGGTGGTCGTGCCTCGGTCGCCGTCGTAGAGGAGGAAGATGGGTTCGAGGTTGGCCTGGGTGGTGCTCATGAGGGCGAGCCGGTCGGCGACGGGGCCGGGGAAGATGTCTTCGTGGGGGAGGATGATGCGCCGAGCCGGGTCCGAGAGGGCGACGTCTCCGATGAGGCCGCGCTGGAGGACGCCCGGTCCGTGCTGCTCGTACACGTACAGGGCCGGTTGCTCGTCAGGGACCAGCACTTTCGCGTCCAGCCAGGCGAGGAGGGTGTCGCGGGCTACGCCATAGCGCTCGTCCGCTGAGGTGCCGGGCGTGTCGCCATATGGCTGGGCCGCTGTGTCCCCGTCGGCCGGACCATGTCGTTCGTCGCTGGGGCGTTCGCCGTCGTGGAGCTGTTCGGTGGCTCCTTCCGGCTGTTCGGTGGCTTCCGGTGGGCCGCTGTGCTGGCTGGCGGCTGGGTTGTCGGGCGTTCCGCCGGGGCGGTGACCGGCCGGGATCCGGGACGGATTGTTGTCGTGATCGTCGGCCGCGATTCCGGAGGCGTCGTGCGTGGCCATGGAGTCTTGGGGCTGGCGGGTGCCGACTGCGTTATCGGGCGCGCTCTGATGGGTGCTCTCGGCCAGGCTGCCCGGTGTGGAAACAGATGGTTTGTCGTCTGTCCCTGCGATGGGGGTGGCGTCGTCTGGAGTGACGCTTGATGTCGTGCTGGGGTGCGGTGGGTGCTCTTCGGGGGACTTGAGTGCCGCTGAGCAGGGAAGGATGAGGCGGACGACGTTGTTGGGATGAGCATCCAGAAGAGTGCGAACGTCGCCGTCGGCAATCAGGTCGTAGGGCGGGGAGGTCACCTTGGCGGGATCGTCGACCGTGAAGCGGACGCCGCGGAAGGGGCGTAGGAGCAGTCCATCGGGCACCGGCAGTTCAGGATTCCCCATACCGGGCATGCTCCCATAAGTGTCCGGGTCTTCCGGAAGTCGCCCCCAAACCACCTAGCGATGCCTGATTCCGCGGCGAATTCCACCGAACCCTTGTCAGCCGATGAAGGAGGCCTCACGCATGGTCCAAGGTAGAAACGTTCACGATGAATCCCCCGGATCTCCGGGAGGTGACGTTTACGACTGGTATCAGCGCGGGGTGAAGCTTTTGAAAGAGGGCAGTCCGGCAGCGGCCGCCGCACTGCTCAAGCGGGCCGCGGCCGCGGAGCCCGATTCGCGCAGCATCAGAGAGGCGCTTGCGCGAGCGCAGTTCAATTCGCGGCAGTACGCGGACGCTGCGGCAAGCTTCCGCCAGATCGTCGACGCCAATCCGACCGAGGATTACGCGTATTTCGGGCTTGGGTTATCGCTGTGGCGGACGGGTGATGTTGAGGGTGCTCAGGAGCCTCTCGCGATCGCTGTGGCCATGCGGCCGGAGGAGCGGCACTACGTGACCGCGCTGAAGAACGTGCGCGCCACTCTGCGGGCCCGCCGTGAGATGTAGTGGATAGGTAGCTTCGGTGGCCGGCGTGCAACGTCGGCCCGTGGGGACGAGTCGTTGAGCGGGCTCAGGCTTGCTCTCGGCGGCTCAGGCGTGACCTGGGTGCGGTGGCAAGGCAGGGCTGGCGGTCCGGGGGCTGGCCAGGGTGTCTCAGGCGCGGGGTGGCGCTTCGATGTGGCCTGGTTGTCCTGGAGGCGTTCTGGCGCTTCGCGGGGATGAGTCCGGTGTTCTGGACGCGAGCTGGGCTCTCTGGGAACAGTCACCAGGGGTTCCGAGGGCAACTCCGGCGTTCCGGGGCATGACCGGGCTGTCCTGGACGCGATTCTGATGCTTCGTGGGCATGGGGACGGTGTTTGGATGCGGTGTGGGCTCCCGGCGCTCGCCCGCAGGGCCATGGAGAGCGCGAGGGCGATCTGCCCGCTTGGAGCAACTCCCGCGCTTGGGGAACGACCCCGATGTCCTGCTGGGAGGGCTTGCGTTCGGGCGTAGTCCCAGTGTTCTGGATGCTGGTCTGGGGCTATGGGCGCGGGCCGGGTGGTCGGGAGGTGCGTGCCGGTTCCCTGATGCGGGCGCCAGACGGGGGTGGGTGAGCCGGTTGAGAGTGGTTCGAGCGCGTTCGTGGGGCTTTGCTCATTGATCTGGAGAAAGGTCCATCTCGGGTGGAGATGGCGCGTGGTCAGTCCTTGGTGAGGACGATCGCGAGGCTGGAGAGAACGTCGTTGATCTTGTTGGCGTCGAAGCTCGCGGGGTTGAACTGGTCGGCGGAGTCGAGGCCGAGCCATTCCAGGCGCTCCTGGTGCTCCTCGTGGGCGGGATCGGCGAGGATTTCGAGGAGATATTCGTAGCCCCAGACGCCGCCGGAGTCCTCGGGTGGTCCTGCGCGGCGTCCAGTCAGGCAGCGGGGATAGGCCGTGCCGGGTTCCGGATCGGTGATGGCTTCGACCAGGATTTCGTGTTCCCAGTCGTCGCCGAAGTCGTAGGTGTAGCGGAGCCGGTCATTCGCATGAGGGGCGACATGGTCGAGTCGTCTGGAGGCCGCGCTGCGGATCTCCAGCTCACGATCGGTGACGCCGAAGCGGCCGGTTGGGGTGTCGAAGACCCACATGTGGTAGTTCTCCCAGCCGAAGGACGCCTGGATGACGTCGTGAAGGTGCCGCAGAGTGCTGTCCGAGGCGACCTCCAGCCGGCGCCAGATCAGTGGTCGGGAACCGCGCAAGGTGACCTTGATCTTGTGAATTGTCTGCTTCGCGCTGGGGGTGTTCGTCACAGCGTTATTCTGCCGCTTGGCTGGGTTCGGTGTGGGCGGTGAGCTTAACTAGTCCGGTTGTGGGCGGCTCTGATATGGCGTATTTGGCGTATTTAGCGCATTGAGTCGCATAGGGCACCAGTGCTGGCGCTCGTGATTTGGCTGTTGTTGTTGTGATCGCAACCAGAGAGCTCATTGTTGTTAGTCGGTAGCGATGTGAGCTGAGTGATGAAAGTGGCTGTCAGCGAGGGGTTGTTGCGCTCCATCGACATCGACTGACACCAGGCTTCCGTTCCGCCCCAGCGTTCCTCGGCCTCCGACGCGTGCCGCGACGCATGCTCTGAGGCGTGCCGCGACGCATGCTCTGAGGCGTGCCGCGACGCATGCTCTGGGGCGTGCGCGGACGCGTGTTTCAACGAGGTGCTCCGGCGCGGTGCTCCGACGGTTGGGGTCGTCGTATGGGGTGGTGCGTTCTGCGAGGTTGAGGGGGGAATGTGTGGATATGGTCGGCCTTTCGTCAGGCGGGTACGAGGCCGACGCTAAAGTCGCACGCGGCGTGAGAAGTCAAACGGGAAGAGGCGCAGTGCTGATCGACGGCTATGACACCCTGCTGCTCGACCTCGACGGGGTCGTCTATCTGGGCCCCCACGCGGTGCCCCATGCGGTCGAGTCGCTGGAGGAGGCGCGGGGCAGGGACGTGCGGCTGGCGTACGTCACCAACAACGCCTCACGAACGCCCGCCGCGACCGCCGCGCACCTGCGCGAGCTCGGGGTATCCGCCAGGGGCGAAGACGTCGTGACCTCGGCGCAGGCCGCCGCCCGGCTGGTCGCCGAACGGGTGCCGCCGGGCTCCAATGTGCTCGTGGTCGGGGGTTCCGGGTTGCGGCTGGCCGTACGGGATCAAGGGCTCAGGCCCGTCACCACCGCGGCGGACGCGCCGGTCGCCGTCGTGCAGGGGATCGCTCCCGGTCTCTCGTACGGCCTGCTGGCGGAAGGCGCGCTGGCCGTGCGGCATGGCGCGTTGTTCGTCGCCGCCAACAGGGACAGCACGTTGCCGACGCGGCGGGGTGAGCTGCCGGGCAACGGGGCGATGGTCCGGGTGATCGCCACTGCGACCGGGGTGGAGCCGGTGTTCGCGGGCAAGCCCGATCCGCCGTTGCATCGGGAGTCGATGATCCGTACCGGGGCGAAGCGGCCGCTCGTGGTGGGTGACCGGCTCGACACCGACATCGAGGGCGCGGTCAACGCGGGCGTCGATGGGTTGCTGGTGCTCACGGGGGTGGCCACGCCGCTCGACGTGCTCACGGCCTCCCCGCGGCAGCGGCCGACGTACGTGGCCGAGGATCTGTCCGCGTTGCTGCGGCCTTACCCGGAGGTACGGCAGGGCGCCTGCGGAGGATGGCGGGCCCGGTGGGTGGACGGGGTGCTCAGCCTGGAGGGCGAAGGCAGCCGCATCGACGGGCTGAGGGCGGCCTGCGACGCCGCCTGGACACACGCGGGCGAGGGCCAGGCCGAGGAGGACGCCGTCAAGCCGGTACTGGCCCAGATCGGCTGACCGGCCGCGCCGAGGAGGTCGGTTCGGCTGATCGGATGCGGCACAGAGCCGATGCGCGCGAGTGGACGCGCCGACGAGAAGGCGGCTCGCGCGGGATGCCCGTGCGAGGGTCGACGGATCGTCGCGCGTCCGGCCCGGTTGGTCGGTCTCGGTGGTGTGTCGAGGGGAGGGTCAGAGCAGGCGGCGCAGGCGCAGCAGGTCGCCGAAGCTGGCGTCGATGCGCACCCGGCCGCCGAGCAGGGCGCGTGCCAGGTCGAGTTCCCCGTCGACCAGCGCGATCAGGTCGTCGCTGACGATCGTCAGCTTGACGTCGGCCGACTTGCCGTTCGCGGGTGGGTCTTCCAGGAACGGGTCCAGCCCCTCAGGATGCAGGCGGCCATAGAAGATCACGTCGAGGTCGGAGACCCGGCAGCTCACCGTACGCTCGACCACGTGCTTGGCCCGGTCCTCCTCGCCGATCTCGTCGAAATGGGCGACGAGCTTGGCCAGTGCCGTCCGGCACTCCTCGACGCTTGCCATGGTGGGATCCTTTCTTCCATTCCGGACGGTAGCGTTCCACATCAGTGGCCCCCCGTGTGAACGTTCAACGTGTGACATGCCTGCCAAGGTGCCGGGTGCTCGCGTGAGGCGTTACGGTCGTGTCATGAGTGAGCTACCGGAGGAGACCGGCGACGAGCGGGTCGACGCGGTCCTCGCCGGTCTCGGCGACCTGGCCGAGCGGCCGGTGGGCGAGCACGTCGCGGTGTTCGAGCAGGCGTTCTCCGGGCTCGAGGCCGCGCTGGGGAGCGTGGACGGCCAGATGGGCGACCAGTGAGCCGACGTATCCGGCTGGACAGCGAGCTGGTACGGCGCGGCCTGGCGAGGTCGCGGGAGCAGGCGGGCCAGCTCATCGAGGCCGGCCGGGTCACGGTCGGCGGCCGGCGGGCGGGCAAGGCGGCGACCCAGGTCGACACCGCCTCGGCCATCGTCGTGGCCGAGTCCGCGGACGGCCCCGACTATGTCTCGCGCGGCGCGCACAAGCTGATCGGCGCGATCGAGGCGTTCGGCGCGCTGGAGATCCGGGGCCGCCGGTGCCTTGACGCGGGCGCGTCCACGGGCGGGTTCACCGACGTGCTGCTGCGCCACGGCGCCGAACGCGTGCTCGCCGTCGACGTGGGTTACGGACAGCTCGCCTGGTCGTTGCGGACCGACGACCGGGTGACGGTGATGGAGCGCGTCAACGTACGTGAGCTCACCCCGGAGATGGTCGGCGAGCCGCCTTCGCTGATCGTCGGTGACCTGTCGTTCATCTCGCTGCGGCTCGTGCTGCCCGCGCTGGCCTCGGTGGCCGCGCCTCGGGCGGACTTCGTGCTGCTGGTCAAGCCGCAGTTCGAGGTGGGCAAGGACCTGGTGGGTGCCGGTGGAGTGGTACGCGATCCGGTGTTGCGGGCGGGTGCGGTGCGCGAGGCCGCGGCCAAGGCGCGCGAACTGGGCCTGGTGGTACGCGGCGTGACCGCGAGCCCGCTGCCCGGTCCGTCGGGAAATGTGGAGTACCTGCTCTGGCTCGGCAAGGGGGAGGGCGAGCCGCCGGTCGCCGACCTCGAGGCCGAGATCGAGCGGGCCGTCGCGGAAGGGCCGCAATGAACCGAACTGTGCTGGTCACCGTGCACACCGGACGGGAGGCCGCGGTCGACAGCGCCCGTTTGGTCATCGACCGCCTCGTCGCGGCGGGGATCCAGGTCAGGGTGCTCGATGTGGAGGCCGGTGAGATCGGCTGTCACGGCATCGACGTGGTGCCGTGTGATCCCCTCGCCGCCAAGGACGCCGAGATGTTGATCGTGCTCGGCGGCGACGGCTCGCTGCTGCGCTCGGCCGACCTGGCCAGGCCCACCGGCACCCCGCTGCTCGGCGTCAACCTCGGGCACGTCGGCTTCCTGGCCGAAGCCGAGGTCGCCGATCTGAAGTCGGCGGTCGACAGCGTCGTAGCGGGCCGCTACGACGTCGAGGAACGCATGACGATCGACGTGCTGGCCAGGCAGAACGGCCAGGTGCTCGCCGACACGTGGGCGCTCAACGAGGCCAGCGTGGAAAAGGGCGAGCGCATGCTGGAGGTGGTCGCCGAGATCGACGGGCGGCCGCTGTCCCGCTGGGGCTGCGACGGTGTGATCTGCGCGACCCCGACCGGCTCTACCGCCTACGCCTTCTCGGCGGGCGGTCCCGTCGTGTGGCCGGAGGTGGAGGCGCTGCTCATGGTGCCGATCAGCGCGCACGCGCTGTTCGCCAGGCCGCTCGTGGTCTCGCCGCGTTCGACGCTCGCCGTCGAGATCCTGCCCGACACCCCGGGCGGCGTACTGTGGTGCGACGGCCGGCGCCGCTTCGACCTGCCCTCCGGCAGCCGGGTGGAGGTACGACGGGGCTCCGAGCCGGTACGGTTGGCCCGCCTGCACGGGGTGGAGAGCACCGGCGCCCCCTTCACCGACAGGTTGGTCGCCAAGTTCGAACTACCCGTTCAGGGCTGGCGCGGACGGGTGCGTCCCTGAGTCAATTACAGGTGCAGCGCGTAGAGTTAGTTCGCACAAGCGTTCGGAGCGACGGGAGTGGGCAGTGCGACCAAGGGTCGAGGAGGTCCGCATCCAGGGGCTCGGCGTCATCGATGAGGCCGTTCTGGAGCTTTCGCCAGGCTTCAACGTGGTCACCGGCGAGACCGGTGCCGGCAAGACGATGGTCGTCACCGGGCTCGGATTGCTGTTCGGTGGCCGGGCCGACCCTTCCCGCATCCGGCCGGGCGCCGACAAGGCCACCATCGAGGGCACGTTGGTCATCGAAGCCGGCGGCCGCGTCTCCCAGCAGGTCGAGGACATCGGCGGCGAGATCGAGGACGGCGAGCTCATCATCTCGCGCACCGTCTCGGCCGAGGGCCGCTCGCGGGCCTGGCTCGGCGGCCGTACGGTGCCGGTCGGCACGCTGACCTACCTGGCCGACGACCTGGTCGCCGTCCACGGGCAGATGGACCAGCAGCGTCTCCTGCAGCCGGCCAGGCAGCGGGCCTCGCTCGACCGCTATGCCGGTGACGATCTGGTCAAGCCGCTGCGCGCCTACACGCAGGCGTACAAACGGCACAAGCAGGTGGGGGCGCTGCTCGACGAGCTCACCACCCGGGCGCGCGAGCGCGCTCAGGAGGCCGACCGGCTGCGGTTCGGCCTGGAGGAGATCGAGAAGGTCGAGCCGAAGGCCGGTGAGGACCTCGACCTGCGCGGCGAGGAGGAGCGGCTCTCGCACGCCGACGCGCTGCGCGGTGCCGCGACGACCGCGCACACGGCGCTGCTCGGCGATCCGATGGAGTCCTCGAGCGGCACGCACGACGTGATCTCCCTGCTGGGCGAGGCCCGCGCGGCCGTCGAGGCGGTGCGCGACTACGACACGCAGCTCGCCGGGGTGGCCGACCGGCTGGCCGAGGCGGGTTACCTCATCTCCGACGTCGCCACCGACCTGGCCGCGTACGCCGAGTCGATCGAGGCCGACCCCGCGCGACTCGCGGCCGTGCAGGATCGCCGGGCCCTGCTGACCGGACTGATTCGGAAATATGCCGAAGACAGCGCCGGTGTCCTGCAGTGGGCCCAGGAGGCGTCCGCCCGGCTGATCGAGCTGGAAGGCGACGACGAACGGATCGACGAGCTGACCCGCGAGCACGACGAGCTGACCGCCAGGCTCACCGACCTGGCCGCGGAGCTGACCCGGGTGCGTGAGAGCGCCGCCGACCGGTTCGGCCAGGCCGTCACCGACGAGCTGACCGCGCTGGCCATGCCGCACGCCAGGGTCATCGTCCAGCTCACCCAGGTCGCGGACTTCGGCCCCGAAGGCGTCGACGAGGTCGAGTTGCGCATGGCCGCCCACCCCGCCGCGCCGCCGCTCCCGCTGAACAAGGGCGCCTCCGGCGGTGAGCTGAGCCGCGTCATGCTCGCGATCGAGGTGGTGTTCGCGGGCGCCGATCCGGTGCCGACGTTCGTGTTCGACGAGGTCGACGCGGGGGTGGGTGGCAAGGCCGCGGTCGAGATCGGGCGCCGCCTCGCCAGGCTGGCGCGTACCGCCCAGGTCATCGTCGTCACGCACCTGCCGCAGGTGGCCGCGTTCGCCGACCAGCATCTGGTGGTCGAGAAGGCCAGTGACGGCAGTGTCGTGCGCAGCGGTGTCCTCGCCCTCAACCATGAGGGTCGCGTCCGCGAACTGTCCCGCATGCTGGCCGGGTTGGAAGACTCTGAGCTGGGCAGAGCCCACGCCGAAGAACTACTCGGGCTGGCGGCCGCCGATCGGTGATTCTGAGTGACATAGCGGACACGCCGCGCAGTGCGTGGCCTCTGCGCTGCTTCACTCTGGCAGGATGGTCTTGATGAAGGTTCCGGGGAGCAGGATGCCGGGCCTCCGCGCTAGGAAGGTCGCGGACCTTCCCGGTGTCACGGCAGTGGCGAGAGTCGATCGGCGGACGAAGAGGCTGACCAAGCGCCTCCAGCCCGGTGAAATAGCGATTATCGATCACGTCGACGTGGACCGGGTCAGCGGGGAGGCGCTTGTCGCGTGCGGGGTGTCGGCGGTGGTCAACGTGGCCGCCGGCATCAGCGGCCGCTACCCCAACCTCGGTCCGCAGATCATCATCGAGTCCGGGGTGCCGTTCGTCGACAACGCCACCCAGGACCTGTTCGAGCGGGTCAAGGACGGTGACGTCGTACGGCTCCACGAAGGGGTCGTCTACCTCGACGGCGATGTGGTCGGCAAGGGCGAGGAGCAGACCCCCGAAGCGGTCGACGCCGCCATGGCCGAGGCTCGCGCCGGACTCGCGGTGCAGATTGAGGCTTTCGCCGTCAACACGATGGAGTACGTTCGGGGCGAGGGCAAGCTTCTCATCGACGGAGTCGGCGTGCCGGACATCCGCACCCCCATGGAGGGCAGGCATGTCCTCATCGTGGTGCGCGGCTACCACTACAAAGACGACATCGCCACCTTGCGCCCCTACATCAGGGAATACCGCCCGGTGCTCATCGGGGTCGACGGCGGCGCCGACGCGCTGCTGGAGGCCGGCTACCTGCCCGACGTGATCGTCGGCGACTTCGACTCGGTCTCCACCAAGGCGCTGAGCTGCGGTGCCGAGCTCGTCGTGCACGCCTACCGCGACGGCCGGGCGCCCGGGCTGGAACGGGTCCACCAGCTCGGCCGCGAAGCGGTGATCTTCCCGTCCACCGGCACCAGCGAGGACATCGCGATGCTGCTGGCCGACGACAAGGGCGCCGAGCTGATCGTGGCGGTCGGCACGCACGGCACGCTGGAGGAGTTCCTCGACAAGGGGCGCTCAGGGATGGCCAGCACCTTCCTCACCCGGCTGCGGGTCGGCAGCAAGCTCATCGACGCCAAGGGCGTGAGCAGGCTCTACCGCAGCCGCATCTCGACGCCGCAACTGCTGCTGCTCGTGATCACCGCGTTGATCACCATGGGCGTCGCGCTCTTCCTGTCACCGATCGGCCAGACCTGGCTGAACGGCGTGCAGGACTTCTGGAACGCCTTCATCTTCTGGCTGGTCGGACTCTTCTCGTGATCGATTTCCGTTATCACCTCGTCTCCATCGTCGCGATCTTCCTCGCGCTGGCCGTGGGCATCGTCATGGGCACCACGTTGCTCCAGTCGCCTGCCATCGAGTCGGCCAGGCGGACGAGTGACCAGATGACCAAGGACAACAGCAGCCTCCGGGCCGAGATCGACGCGCTGCGCGGCCGGGAGGCGGGCAACGACTCCTTCGTCACCGCGCTCACCGCGCAACGCGTCGCGGGCGAGCTCACCGGCCAGCACGTCGTGCTGATCGAGGCGCCGGGCTCCAGCACCACCTACCGCGAAGCCGAGCAGCAGGTGCTCACCCAGGCGGGCGCCCTGGTAACGGGGCGGGTGGCGCTGAGCGAGAAGTTCGTCGACCCCAAGCAGAGCGGCGTGATCGACGGTCTGGCCAACACCCTCAAACCAGGCGACATGACCTTCCCCGCGGCAGCCACCGCCTACCAGAAGGCCGGCGCCGTGCTCGCCGCCGCCGTCATGACCACCGACCCGGCCCAGGCCAGCACCGCCAACCCGGCCACCGCCGCCGTCCTCGGTGGTTTCGAGGAGGGCGGGTTCCTCAGCGTCGAGGGCGACCCGAGCAAGCGGGCCACGCTCGCCGTGATGTTCGCCCCGGAGAAGCCGTTCGAGGGCGAGAACGCCGATGCCCAGGCCGACGCCCTCGTCTCACTCGTGGGCGGCCTGGACGCCGGCGGCAAGGGCTCGGTGCTGACGGCCTCCGCCCCCACCGCCGCCGTGTCCGGAGGCGTGATCAACGCGCTGCGCGACGACGGCGAGGTCAACAAGCGCGTCTCGACCGTCGACACACCCGACATGCCCGCGGGCCGGATCGTGATCGTCGACGCGCTCCGCGAGCAGCTGAGCGGTCGCTACGGCCACTACGGCATCGGCACGGGAGCCTCGTCCTTCCAGCCCGCGGCACCGACCGCGACCCCGTCCCCCACCCAGTCAGGGAGCTGACATGGCTCGTGGCCTCCGCTACGCCCTCGTCGGCGCCGCGATCGGCGCCGTCGCCGCCCGTGCCGCCTACACCGCCTTCACCCGCCTGGCGCCGCGCGCCGGCGAGGAGAAGGAGTCGGGCCGCTGGACCCGCACCAACCACCGCGGCGAGCCGATCACGCTGCTGGAGGGCCCCGCGTTCGTGGCCGGCTCCGGCGTGGCGGCCGCGCTGGCGCCGGGTCTTCCTCCCCGGGTACGCCTGGCGGCGCTGCTGGCCGGCGTCGGCAGCGGAGCGCTCGGCGCCTACGACGACCTTTACGGCACGACCAAGTCCAAGGGCTTCAAGGGGCACCTGACCGCGCTCGGCCGCGGCGAGGTGACCAGCGGGGCGGTCAAGATCCTCGGCATCGGGGCCACCGGGCTGGGCGCGGCGGCGCTCGTCTCGCGGGGGCCGGTCGACACTCTGGTCAACGGGGCGACCATCGCGGGCACGGCCAACCTGGCCAACCTCTTCGACCTGCGGCCCGGGCGGGCGATCAAGGTGGGCCTGCTCACGGGCGGGCCGCTGCTGGCGGCGTCGCTCTTCCGCGACGCGCCGCTGACCGCCGCGCTCACCGCCGTGCCGCTCGGCGCGGCCGCCGCGCTGCTTCCCGACGACCTCGGAGAGCGGGCGATGCTCGGGGACGCCGGGGCCAACGCGCTGGGCGCGCTGCTCGGGCTGGCCGCGGTGACCAAACTGGGGCGGCGGGGGCGGTTCGTGCTGCTCGGTACGGTGGCGGCGCTGACGGCCGCGTCGGAGAAGGTCAGCTTCACCAAGGTCATCGCCGGCAATCCGGTGCTCAACCGGCTCGACATGCTCGGTCGCCGTCCCGTCGACCCCGTGTGAGGTGATGGGACGCGCTGCGCGAATGTCGGTGCGGCCTGCCAGGATGTTCCCGTGATCGGGTGCGGGGCGGGGCGGGCGTGGTGAGAGAGCGGCTCGTGCGTGGCGTCGCCGGTGGTGCGCTGCTCATCGGCGCGATCACCGTGCTGGCGCGGGTCGCGGGGTTCGCCAAGCAGTACGCGTTCGCCCAGACCGTGGGCACCAACTGCCTGGCGACCGCCTACGGCACTGCCAACCAGATTCCCAACATCGTCTTCGAGGTCGTCGTCGGCGGCGCGCTCGCCGGGATGGTGGTCCCGGTGCTCGCGGGAGCCGGACGCGAGGCGGGTGTCCGGCGGGAGCCGGGGGGCGCGCGCGAGCTGGACATCGGGGGCGAGCCCGACGTCGGGCCGGGGCTGGGTACGGAGCCCGAGCCGGGCGTCGCGTCCGAGACGGGGGCCGCGTCCGAGGCGGGCGTTAGGTCGGGTCATGTTCTGGGTGGCGGCGTGGCGCGGGAGCGGGCCGGGTGGATCGGTTCGGCGCTGCTGAGCTGGGTGGTCGTGGTGCTCGTGCCGCTCGGCGTGCTGACCGCGGTGCTCGCCGGGCCGATCGTCGGGCTGTTCTTCGGCGACTTCGTGCGCGACTGCGACGCGGGTGCGGTGACCGCGGTCGCCACCCGCATGCTGGTCGTCTTCGCCCCCCAGATCCCGTTGTACGGCGTCGCGGTCGTCCTGTACGGCGTGCTCCAGGCCCACCACCGCTTCGCCGGGCCCGCGGTCGCCCCGCTGGTGTCCAGTGTCGTGGTCATCGTCGCCTACCTGCTGTTCGTGCCGCTCAGCGGGGGGATCATCGATCCTGCCCGGGTGCCGGGGGCCGCCGAGCTCGCGTTGTCCGTGGGGACCAGCCTCGGGGTGCTGGCCCTGGTGCTGACCGTGATCGGCCCGGTCGCCGGGCTCGGGCTGCGGTGGCGGCCCACGCTGCGCTTCCCCGACGGCGTGGCCGTACAGGTGCGCAGGCTCGCGCTGGCCGGGGTCGCCGCGCTGCTGGCCCAGCAGGCCGCCATGGTCGTGGTGCTCGTGCTGGCCAACAAGCAGATCGGCAACGGCGCCATCGCGATCTACAACTACGCCTGGGCGATCTACCTGGTGCCGTACGCGGTGCTGGCCGTACCCATTGCCACCAGCGCTTTTCCGCGGCTGTCCGCGCAGGCGGGCAACGGCGACGCGGAGGGGTTCGCGACGCTGGCGGCGCGGACCACGCGGGCGGTGGTGCTGGTGTCGGGGCTGGCCGCCGGGGTGCTCGCCGCGGTCGCCGAGCCGGGGGCGGTGGTGTTCCTCGGCTTCAAGAGCCAGGTGCCCGCGCAGGTGTTCGCGCACGCGATCGCGTTGTTCGCGCCCGGGCTGATCGGTTACGGGCTCATCGCGCATCTGAGCCGCGTCCTGTACGCGGCCGGGCGCGGGCGGGCCGCGGCGACGGGCACCGTGGTGGGGTGGGGCGTCGTCATGGTGGCGCAGACCGTGTTCGCGCTGACGTTTCCCGATGAGTGGAAGATCGGCGGGATGGCGCTCGGCATGACCGTCGGGATGACGGTGGGGGGTGCGCTGCTGCTCGTCTCGGTGGTGTGGGCGCGGGGCCGGGTCGCGGTGGCCGGGCTGGGCCGGGCCGGGCTGGCTTCGGTCGCCGGGGGTGGGGCTGGTTACCTGGCCGGGGCGGCGGTCGTGGGGGTGCTGGGGGCGCGGGGCATCTGGCCCAATGTCGGGGCGACCGTGCTGGCGGCGTTCGTGGCGGTCGTCGCCGGTGGCGTGGTCGTGGCACTGGTGGATCGGCCGACGGCTCGGGCGGTGGCCGGTTCGTTCAGACGTGGATCTGGGAAGTGAGGAGCGGCTGTGCGGGTGGCTTTCGTGCTGGGCACCACGTCCGGTGGTACGGGACGGCATGTCCGGATGCTGGTCGAGGGGCTCGTGCGGCGTGGCCATCGCGTGGTGGTCCTGGGGCCGGGGAGCGTCGAGGAGCGGTTCTCCTTCGGCGGCGCCGGGGCCCGGTTCGTGGAGGTGCTGATGTCGGATCGGCCGCATCCGGTCAATGACCTGCGGGCGGTGCTCGCGATCAGGCGGATGACCAAGGACGCCGACGTGGTGCACGCCCATGGGCTCCGGGCCGGGGCCCTGGCCGGGCTGGGGCTGTGGGGCCGGGCGGCAGGACGAACACGGGTGGCTGAGCGGTCCGGCGCGACGAGTCCGGCTCCGGGGGATGAGCGGTCTGGCGCAGCGGAACGGGCGCTGGGGGATGAGCGGTCCGGCGAGCCGGGACCGGCACCGGAGGATGAGCGATCTGGCGCGACGGTGCGGGGGCCGGGGGATGAGCGGGCCCGTGTCGGGGGGCTGGTGCCGTTCGGGGCGAAGGGGCGGGTGCCGCTGGTGGTGACGCTGCACAACGCGCTCACCGCAGGAGGGCTGATCGGGATCGTCTACGGCGGGCTCGAACGGGTTGTGGCCAGGAGGGCGGATCAGGTGCTGGTCGTCTCGCCCGACCTGGGGGCGCGGATGAGGGCGCTGGGGGCGCGGGACGTGCGGCCGGCCGTGGTGCCCGCGCCCGTGCCGCGGGTGGCCCGGAGGTCGCCGCAGGACGTCAGGGCCGAGCTGGGGGCCGGGGGACGGCCGATCGTGCTGGCCGTCGGCAGGCTCGCTCAGCAGAAGGGTTACGAGACCCTCCTGGACGCCGCTCGCGGGCCCTGGCCGGGTGAGACGCCGCTGTTCGCGGTGGCGGGGGAGGGGCCGCTGCTTGGCGAGATGCGGCGCAGGATCGAGGCCGAGGCGCTGCCCGTGGTGCTGCTGGGCAACCGGGACGACGTGCCCGACCTGCTCGCCGCCGCGACCGTCGTGGTGTGGGCCAGCAGGTGGGAGGGCCAGCCGCTGAGCCTGAGCGAGGCGCTCATGGTCGGGCGGCCGGTCATCGCGACCGCCGTGGGCGGGGTGCCCGACCTGGTCGCCGGGGCGGGGATTCTGGTGCCGTACGGGGACGCGGTGGCTATGCGGGACGCCGTGCGGGATGTGGTCGGAGATGCTGCCGAGGCGGCGCGGCTGGCGGCGGCGGCGGCGCGGCGGGGGGCCGAGCTGCCCGATGCCGAAGACGCGGTCGAAAGTGTGCTGAATGTTTACGCACGGTCATGATCACATACATGATTAGGCGAGACTTACGCGTTCTCATATACTGCGTGCGTTAGGGAGGGGAGTATCCCTTCGCGGTAGCCTCGTCATCACGGTGCAGCCCCGCTCCACGGGGCCCCCGGGGCTGCCGGTCCGCGCTCTTGGCGGGCGGGAGAGACCTCCGGCAGTCGTATTTTGCATGCCGGAGGTAGTGGAACGTGACCGTACCTGTCTGGGCCTGGATCGCCGTCATCGGTGGCCTGCTGGTCGTCCTCGCCATCGACCTCTGGATCGTCGACCGGGGTGAAGCCCGCGAGTTCTCGATGCGGCAGGCCGGATACTGGGTCACCTTCTATGTCCTGCTCGCGGTGGTGTTCGGCGGGGTGCTGTGGGCCACGATCGGCGGCCCCAAGGCGGGGGAGTTCTTCGCCGGTTACATCACCGAATACAGCTTGAGCGTCGACAACCTGTTCATCTTCTTCATCATCATGAGCAGGTTCGCGGTGCCCCGGGCGTACCAGCACAAAGTGCTGCTCGTCGGGATCCTGCTGGCGCTGGTCATGCGCGGCGTCTTCATCGCGCTCGGCGCGGCCGCGCTGGAGCGGTTCAGCTGGTTGTTCTATGTTTTCGGGGCTTTCCTCGTCTACACGGCGATCAACCTGATCCGCCAGCACCTCAAGGATGAGGAAGAGGAGTTCAGCGAGAACATCCTGCTCAGGTGGGTGCGCAAGGCGTTCCCCACCACCGAGGGGTATGTCGGGTCGAAGGTCACCGTCAAGATCGACGGACGGCGGATGGTCACCCCGATGCTCATCGTGATGGTCGCCATCGGCAGCACCGACCTGCTGTTCGCGCTCGACTCGATTCCGGCCATCTTCGGGCTCACCAAGGACCCGTTCATCGTCTTCGCGGCCAACGCGTTCGCGCTGATGGGACTACGTCAGCTCTACTTCCTGCTGGGTGGCCTGCTTCAGCGGCTGGTCTACATCAGCTATGGACTTGCGTTCATACTGGGCTTCATCGGGGTTAAGCTGATATTGGAGGCACTGCACGCCAGCGAGGTCTCCTGGGCGCCCGAAATCCCCATCTGGGTGTCGCTCACGGTCATCGGCGCCACCATGGTCATCACTACCGCGGCCAGCCTGATCAAGGCCCGTGTCGATGCGCGCAAGGGCGAGGAAACCAGCAGGGCTAGCTAAATGGCTTTCGAGGCGCTTTGCTTGAGAAGTTGCGCCGTGTAATAGTTGCTGACTCTGTAACATCACGGCAAAGCGCCCAGTCCAGTCACCATCGAAGGTTGTACGTGTCAGACGATTCTGCCAAGACGCGCCGCGTGCGGCTCGCGCGCGGGGTGTCCCCGTGGCTCTTCCCAACGGTGGCCGCCGCGGCCACTTCCGCGCTGCTGACGCGCCGGGACCGTCGATGGGCGCTGGCGGCCGTGCCGCTGGGCGCCCTCACCGGTGCCATGCTCTGGTTCTTCCGCGACCCCGACCGCACGCCAGGTGACGGGCGGATCCTGTCACCGGCCGACGGCGTCGTGCAGAGCATCGACCCGCGGGCCGACGGACGCACCCGCGTCGCGATCTTCATGAGCCCGCTGAACGTCCATGTCAACAGAGCCCCCCTTGCGGGAAATGTCACCTCCGTGCAGCATGTGGCGGGTGGGTTCCTGCCGGCTTTCAACAAGGACAGCGACCAGAACGAACGCGTGGTGTGGCATTTCGAGACGGCGCTCGGCGACGTCGAGATGGTGCAGATCGCGGGCGCCGTGGCGCGCCGGATCGTGCCATACCTGAGCGCCGGGGCCAAGGTCTCGCAGACCGAGCGGATCGGGCTCATCAGGTTCGGTTCGCGGGTCGACATCTACCTTCCCGAAGGGATCTCTCCCGCGGTTTCCGTGGGCGAGAAGACGGTTGCGGGGGTGACCAGAATTGACCGCGGCTGATGCCGGCAGCTGGCAGGCGGAAGACGAAGAACCTCGAGGACCCGTCGGCAAGGCGTTCCGCCTGTCCGCGGCTGACTCGCTCTCACTGGGCAACGCCATCTGCGGGTTCCTCGCGGTGTGCGTCCTGGCCTCATCGGCCATCCAGTCGCTCAAGGCCGGCGGCGACTTCACACCCGCGCCCAGCTACTTCGCGACCGCGGTGGTGCTACTGCTCATCGGCGCCACGTGCGACCTGTTCGACGGCCTGGTCGCGCGGCGCTTCCGCGCCTCCGCCATGGGTGCCGAGCTCGACAACCTCGCCGACGTGATCAGCTTCGGGTTCGCGCCCGCGTTCATGGTCGTGATCTGGGGTGGTTTCACGGACAAGGTGCCGTTCGCCGCGGTGGTGGCCGCCGCCGCGGCGGTGCTGGTCGCCGGTGTCGTACGGCTGGCGAGGTTCGCCTGCGTCAAGACCAAGAGCGGCGACTTCATGGGCCTGCCCATTCCCATGGGCGCCATGACCGTCATCTCGATCGTGATGCTCTTCCAGCCGAGCCCCTACTCGTTGCTCGCGGTGCTCGGCGTGGCCTGGCTGATGGTGAGCCGGATCGAGTACCCCAAGCCCAAGGGGCAGCTCGCCGCGGTGGTGCTTGGGTGGATCATGATCAATGTGGCCTTCCTGACCTTCTGGGTGGCCTGGCCCGAGGGTGGCGACCTGCCCATCAAGATCGGCGCCACCATGCAGATCGCGCTCGTGGCGGCGATCCCCTTGCGGGTGCTGTTCTACAAGCGTGAGCAGCGCAAGGAAGCCGAGCGCATCGGCACATGAGCGGATACGTCCGCCGTCATCGGATGGTGATGGAGCCATGTCGGCCACGCCGCGCGAGCACACGCGAACGTACTTCCTCGCGAAGCTGGCCAGGGAGCTGGAGCTGCACGGGCTGACCACCACGCTGCGTGCCTATCCGCCCGCGCTGCGGGTCAGCGACCCCGACACCGCGATGCTCGCCGAGACGGTCGACTGCGTGCCGCTGCCGGAAGGGTGGTTCTACCGCTGGTCGTGGGGCGAGATCGTGGGCCTGGCCGACGATCCCGCCCTGGCGGCCCAGCGGATCGCCAGGGTCCTGGCGAACCGCTGACCGGCGGCCGGTCGAGGGCATTTACCAGCCTCTGGCCTGCCATTCCGGGAGCGACGGGCGCTCGGCACCCAGCGTGGTGTCCTTGCCGTGGCCCGGGTACACCCACGTGTCGTCGGGCAGCCGGTTGAAGATCTTCTCGACGACGTCGTTGTAGAGCTGGGCGAAGCGCTCCGGGTCCTTCTGGGTGTTGCCCACCCCGCCGGGGAAGAGCGAGTCGCCGGTGAACAGGTGGGTCTCCCCCTTGCCGCCGTCGTACAGCAGGGCGATCGAGCCCGGCGTGTGCCCGCGCAGGTGGATCACCTCGAGGTCGACCACGCCGACCGCGATCGTGTCGCCGTGCTCGACCGTGCGGTCCACCGGGACCGGCAGCGCGGGCGCGTCGAGCGGATGCGCGATCACCTGGGCGCCCGTCACCTTGACCACCTGCTCCAGCGCCTGCCAGTGGTCGCCGTGCTGGTGGGTCGTGACGATCTCGCTGATCGGCTGGTCGGAGAAGAGCGCCAGCAGCCGGTCGGCCTCCGCCGCGGCGTCGATCAGCAACCCGTCGCCGGTCTCGGTGCAGCGCAGCAGGTAGGCGTTGTTGTCGAACGGCCCGACTGCCAGCTTCCAGATCGACAGCTTCGGGAGCTCGCGTACGTCGGCGGGACCGCCGACCTGGACGTCACCTGTATAGGTCATGGATAGTCCTTCGGGGGCGTCGCGGGCAGATCAGCGGGGGCGGGCATCGTCAACCACGGCGGCGCCACGGGAACCGGCATGGACGGCCGCCCCACCGTCACCACCCTAACGCCCTCACCATCGGATCTCCCGATGAGCCATGCCAGGACGTCGGCCGCGCCGCCCTCGACCGCGGGTCCGGAGCCCAGGCCGCGCCACGTCCGCCCGCCGTGCAGACTGATCTCGCTGACCGTGCTCTGGGCGTGCGGCCAGGTCCGCAGGCTGTCGTGGAGTTCCCGGTGGACGAACGTCTCCGGCCAGTCCGCCGGGCCGTACCCCGCGCCGAGGTCCACGTGGTGCACTTCGACCTCGCGCAGCCGCCGTACGAGGATGTACCAGGCGGGGTGCGGCGGCGGGCGCATGCCCGCGACGGTCGTGCGCCACGCCGCCTCCGGCAGGTCGCGGATCGCGGCGGCCAGCCGGGCGGTGCCGGCCTCCAGTTCGGCCACGTGCTCGGCGGCGGTACGGCCCGCGCCGGCCTCGATCCCCGCCGCCCTGGCCTCGGGGGTCGGGTACTGCGGTGTCTTGACGCCGGTCCTGGCCCAGGTCAGCAGGTTGATGTGGCTGCCGGCGTTCCCCGCCAGGTGGGAGAGCACGTGACCCTTGGACCAGCCAGGAAGGCGCGAGGGCGCGGCGAGGTCGTCGTCGGTAAGGGACGCCGCCGTGGCCAGGAAACGGTCGGTCGCCGCGGCCAGCTCGGCCTGGAGCGCCAGCAGAACGATCATGCCGGATATTTCATCATTTGGTGGGGTGCGGGGAGATCCCCGGGGCATAAAATCGCAGGTCATGCGGTTGACCGCTAAAGGCCTCCTGTAGGGGTGGGAGTAGGCCGTAACCTGGTAGCGACGGATTTTCGGGGTTCGGACTGCGGGCCGCCGAAATTGTCGGAGCCCCCGTCTACCATCCCCCGTGGACCTATCCGCCTTTCGACATCCGGGATCGCCGTGGCAGACCGCCTGATCGTGCGTGGTGCACGAGAACACAACCTCAAAGACGTCTCGCTGGACCTGCCGCGAGACTCTCTGATCGTTTTCACCGGCCTGTCCGGCTCGGGCAAGTCGAGCCTGGCCTTCGACACGATCTTCGCTGAGGGTCAGCGGCGCTACGTCGAGTCGTTGTCGGCTTACGCCCGCCAGTTCCTCGGCCAGATGGACAAGCCCGACGTCGACTTCATCGAGGGCCTGTCGCCCGCGGTGTCGATCGACCAGAAGGCCACCAGCAAGAACCCCCGCTCGACCGTCGGCACGATCACCGAGGTCTACGACTACCTGAGGCTGCTGTGGGCGCGCATCGGCAAGCCCCACTGCCCGGTGTGCGCGCGGCCGATCGCCAGGCAGATGCCGGAGCAGATCGTCGACCGCGTGATGGACTTCGACGAGGGCACCCGCTTCCAGGTGCTGGCCCCGGTCGTCAGAGGCCGCAAGGGCGAATACGCCGAGCTGTTCCGCGAACTGCAGACCAAGGGCTTCGCCCGTGCCCGGGTCGACGGCGTCGTCGTACGGCTGGAAGAGCCGCCCACGCTGAAAAAGCAGGAGAAGCACGACATCGAGGTCATCGTTGACCGGCTGTCGGTGAAGGAGTCGTCGCGCCGACGGCTCACCGACTCGGTCGAGACCGCGCTGCAGCTGTCCGGCGGCACGATCACGCTGGAGTTCGTGGACCTGCCCGAAGACGATCCCAACCGGGAGCGCTTCTTCTCCGAGCACCTCTACTGCCCCTACGACGACCTGTCGTTCGAGGAGCTGGAGCCCCGCTCGTTCTCCTTCAACTCGCCCTTCGGCGCCTGCCCCGAGTGCACGGGGCTCGGCACCAAGATGGAGGTCGACCCCGACCTGGTCGTGCCCGATCCGGAGCGCACGCTCCGCGACGGCGCGCTCCACCCGTGGTCCGGCGGCCACACCAGCGAATACTTCGTCAGGCTGGTCGAGGCGCTCGGCCACACCATGGGCTTCACCCTCGACACGGCCTGGGAGAAGCTGCCCAAGGCCGCACAGAAGTCCCTGCTGTTCGGCCACGACGAGCAGGTGCACGTCCGCTACAGCAACCGCTACGGCAGGCAGCGCTCCTACTACACGACCTACGAGGGCGTCATCCCGTGGGTCCAGCGCAGGCACGTCGAAGCGGAGAGCGACTCGACCCGCGAGCGGTTCGAGGGCTACATGCGGGAGATCCCCTGCCCGGCCTGCAAGGGCGCCAGACTCAAGCCGGTCACGCTGGCCGTCACGGTCGCGGACAGGTCGATCGCCGACGTGTCGGCCATGTCGATCGGCGAGTGCGCGGAGTTCCTCGCCGAGCTCAAGCTGTCCGACCGCGACATGCAGATCGCCGAGCGGGTCGTCAAGGAGATCAACGCCCGCATGGGCTTCCTGCTCGACGTCGGCCTCGACTACCTGACCATGGACCGCGCCGCCGCCACCCTGGCGGGCGGCGAGGCACAGCGCATCCGGCTGGCCACGCAGATCGGCTCCGGCCTGGTCGGCGTCCTGTACGTCCTCGACGAGCCGTCGATCGGCCTGCACCAGCGTGACAACATGCGGCTGCTCGACACGCTGATCAGGCTGCGCGACATGGGCAACACGCTGATCGTCGTCGAGCACGACGAGGACACGATCGCCGCCGCGGACTGGGTGGTCGACATCGGTCCGGGCGCGGGCGAGCACGGCGGCCAGGTCGTCGTGTCCGGCACCGTCCAGGAGCTGCTGGCCAGCGAAGAGTCGATGACCGGCCAATACCTGTCCGGCCGCAGGAGCATCCCGATCCCCGCCAAGCGTCGCAAGCGCGACAAGAAGCGGCAGATCACCGTGAAGGGCGCGCGCGAGCACAACCTCAAGGGCGTCGACATCGAGTTCCCGCTCAGCGTGTTCACCGCGGTCACCGGCGTGTCGGGGTCCGGCAAGTCGACCCTGGTCAACGACATCCTCTACAACGCGCTAGCCAAGGAGCTCAACGGCGCCCGCACGGTGCCGGGACGCCACTCCCGGATCAACGGCATGGATCAGGTCGACAAGGTCGTACACGTCGACCAGTCACCGATCGGGCGCACCCCGCGCTCCAATCCGGCCACCTACACCGGCGTGTTCGACCACGTGCGCAAGCTGTTCGCGGCCACCACCGAGGCGAAGGTCCGCGGCTACCAGCCGGGTCGGTTCAGCTTCAACGTCAAGGGCGGTCGCTGCGAGGCGTGCGCGGGCGACGGCACCATCAAGATCGAGATGAACTTCCTGCCCGACGTATACGTCCCGTGCGAGGTCTGCCACGGCGCCCGCTACAACCGGGAGACGCTGGAGGTGCACTACAAGGGCAAGACGATCTCCGAGGTGCTCGACATGCCGATCGAGGAGGCGCTCGGCTTCTTCGACGCCATTCCGGCGATCAAGCGACACCTGCAGACGCTCAACGACGTCGGCCTCGGCTACGTGCGGCTCGGCCAGCCGGCGACCACGCTGTCCGGTGGCGAGGCGCAGCGCGTCAAGCTCGCCTCCGAGCTTCAGCGGCGGCAGACGGGGCGGACGATCTACGTGCTCGACGAGCCGACCACCGGGTTGCACTTCGAGGACATCCGGCGGCTGCTCGGCGTGCTCGGGCGGTTGGTCGACGGCGGTAACACCGTGATCGTCATCGAGCACAACCTGGACGTCATCAAGACGGCCGACTGGGTGATCGACATGGGGCCTGAGGGTGGGTCGCGGGGCGGCACGCTGGTTGCCACGGGCACGCCGGAGGAGGTGGCGCTGGTGGATGAGAGCCACACGGGGCGCTTCCTTCGTAAGATCCTTTCGCTCTGAAGGCCAGGGTTCTGTGCGGCGGGGGTCCGCCGTACAGAGCTGCGCACTGTCGGACCGCGGGTTTCGCACACCATGGACCCCGCCCATCGGGCATGACCGTGCCCAGGGGCGGGGTCGAGTGCTGCCTGGTGATGGCTGCGGCGTTGAGGCAGTCGGCCGGTGGGTCCGCATCGGTCGTGCGGGTCCCGGTGGAGACATCTGGTGGTGCGGCAGATGGTGGCCGCGGCCGAGGCCGGGAGACGGTCGTTCGGCATCGCGGGGATGAAACCTGACGCGGGACCAAGAGTTCGCGTCGGGTGGCCGCGAGTCCCCGAGGAGCGTCGTGTGGTGCGGCTGGGCGCCGGGCGTCCAGGTGTTGGCGGGAGCGCGGCCGCCCGGGTGCTGGCGGGGCAGGCGGCCGTTCGGGTCTGACCCGGACGGGGGACCGAGGGGGGTCGGCAATAAAGTTGACCCGACGACAGCGGCCTGGCCTGCAGGGGGTCAGTGGCCACGGGGAAGGGTCGGCACCATGGGGATTACGGAGCCGGGCATCGCCATGCCTGAAATCGGGCGTCGCGAGGCACTGGGAGCCGCCGGATTGGCGGCGTGCGGGCTCGCGATCGCGGGATGCGGCAGCGGTGCCAAGGCGGCGCCGGTGGCCGGGATCAAGGGGCAGGTGCTGGCCAAGACCGCGGACGTGCCCGTGGGCGGCGGCATCGTCGTACAGGAGTACAAGATCGTGGTCACCCAGCCGGCGAAGGGCGTCTTCAAGGCGTTCAGCGCGGTGTGCACGCATAAGGGGTGCGTCGTCAGCGCGCCCGAAAAGAACGTCATGACGTGCGGGTGCCACGGCAGCGAGTTCGCCGCCGACAGTGGCAAGGCGCTGCAGGGGCCCGCGACCGCGCCGCTGACGGTCTATTCGGTCAAAGTCGAGGGTGACGGCGTCGTGGTCGTCTGAACAGGTAATTCTGCGTGGTTTCCGGGATTGGCGTACGGCACGCTGAACCGGCGCGAGGGCGCTGGCCGTACCTAAAGAGAGAACTAGACCTGGGAGGACGCACGATGACCGAAACGACGCGCCGGGCGGTGGTGCTTGGAGCCGGAGGCGCCGGGCTCGCAGTGGTGATGACCGCTTGCGCGAGCTACGGCTCGCCCGCGACTCAGGCGAGTGAGGCACCGGCGGCCGACGAACCGTCGTCCGAGGCTCCGAAGAAGAAGAAGGCAACCGGCGCCAAGGCGCTCGCCGACACCGGCGACATCCCCAGCGGGGGCGGGAAGGTCTTCGAGAGTCAGAAGGTGGTCGTCACTCAGCCGACGGAGGGTGAGTTCAAGGCGTTCACGGCGGTCTGCACCCATCAGGGGTGCACGGTCGACGAGGTGGCCGACGGCACCATCAATTGCCCGTGCCACGGGAGCAAGTTCAAGATCTCGGACGGCTCCGTCGCAGGTGGGCCGGCTTCCGAGCCGCTGAAGGAGAAGAAGATCAAGGTGAGCGGGGGCAAGATCACGCTCGCGTAGCGAGTCCTCATGAATTTCTCACCTGTGTGCGGTTGGGTGGGCGACATGGGAGAAGACCTTCAGAGTCGCAGGGCGGTGATCGCCGGTGTGGGTGTGGGTGGCCTGGCACTGGCGCTGACCGCGTGCGGTAGTAATGACGCCACGTCCGGCACGCAGGCCTCGGCGGCCACGACGGAGTCCAGCGCTCCGGCTGCCGCGGGTGGCGCACTGGCGAAGACCTCCGAGATCCCCGTCGGTGGGGGGACGGTTTTCAAGGAGCAGAAGGTGGTGGTAGTGCAGCCCAAGTCGGGCGAGTTCAAGGCGTTCAGCGCGATCTGCACCCATCAGGGGTGTTCGGTGGCCAGCGTCGCGAACGGCACGATCGACTGCCCGTGCCATGGCAGCAAGTTCAAGATCGAGGATGGATCCGTCACCGCCGGGCCGGCCAAGAAGCCGCTTCCGGAGCAGCAGATCAAGGTGGACGGAGACCAGATCACGCTCGCCTAGGCGCACGCCCGCCGTACCAGGATGGCTGGTACGGCGGGCTGCCTTGTCGGTGCGGACCGTTAGTCTTTGAACGTGGCGAGATCAACGCGCAGCCCCCTGAGTTTCCGGCCCCGGTCGGGCTCCATTCCCGACTCTCCGGGGGTCTACCGGTTCAGGGACACGCATGGCCGAGTGATCTACGTCGGCAAGGCCAAGAGCCTGCGGCAGCGGCTCAACTCCTACTTCGCCGACTTCTCCGCGCTGCACCCGCGCACGCAGTCGATGCTCACCACCGCCGCCGACGTCGACTGGACGGTGGTCGGGACCGAGGTCGAGGCGCTGCAGCTCGAATACTCCTGGATCAAAGAGTTCGACCCGCGGTTCAATGTCAAATACCGCGACGACAAGTCCTACCCCTACCTCGCCGTCACCCTGGCCGACGACTTCCCGCGCGTGCAGGTGATGCGGGGCGCCAAGCGCAAGGGCACCCGCTACTTCGGCCCCTACTCGCACGCCTGGGCCATCCGCGAGACCGTCGACCTGCTGCTGCGCGTCTTCCCCGTCCGCACGTGCAGCGCGGGCGTGTTCAAGCGGGCCGGGCAGATCGGCAGGCCGTGCCTGCTCGGCTACATCGACAAGTGTTCGGCGCCGTGCGTCGGCCGGATCACGCCCGAAGAGCACCAACTCCTGGCCGAAGACTTCTGCGACTTCATGGCGGGCAACACCGGCCGCTTCATCAAGCGGCTGGAGCGCGACATGCGCGAGGCCGCCGCCGAGCAGGAGTACGAGCGGGCCGCCAGGCTCCGCGACGACATCCAGGCCCTGCAGCGCGCTCTCGAGAAGCAGGCCGTCGTCCTTGGCGAGGGCACCGACGCGGATGTGATCGCGCTGGCCGAAGACCCGCTCGAAGCCGCCGTCCAGGTCTTCTACGTGCGTGGCGGGCGCATCCGCGGCCAGCGCGGCTGGGTGGTCGACAAGGTCGAGGAGGCCTCGCCCGGCGAGCTCGTCGAGCAGTTCCTGCTGCAGATGTACGGCGACGCGGGCGCCGAGTCGATGCCCCGCGAGGTCCTCGTGCCCGTGCTGCCGCCCGACGCCGAGGCGCTCACCGAGCTGCTGTCGGAGCAGCGCCGCGCTCGGGTCGAGGTCCGGGTGCCGCAGCGCGGCGACAAGAAGTCGCTGATGGAGACCGTCGAGCGCAACGCGAAGGAGTCGCTCGCCCAGCACAAGATCCGCCGGGCCGGCGACCTGACCAGCCGCAGCAAGGCGCTGCAGGAGATCGCCGACGCGCTCGACCTCGACCAGGTGCCGCTGCGCGTCGAGTGCTACGACGTCTCCCACCTGCAGGGCGAGAATGTCGTGGCGTCGATGGTGGTGTTCGAGGACGGCCTGCCGCGCAAGAGCGAATACCGCCGTTTCGCCGTCAGGACCAAGGAAGGCGACGTCGCCTCCATCTACGAGGTCATCCAGCGGCGGTTCCGGCGCTACCTGGAGGAGCGCTCGGCCACCGGCGAGCTGGCGGCCGACGACGACGCCGACGGACCCAACGGGCCCATCGACCCGGAGACCGGAAAGCCGCGCAAGTTCGCCTACCCGCCCAACCTGGTCGTGGTCGACGGCGCGGGCCCCCAGGCGGCCGCCGCCCAGCGGGCGCTCGACGAGCTCGGCATCGACGACGTCGCCGTGTGCGGTCTGGCCAAACGGCTCGAAGAGGTGTGGCTGCCCGGCGACGATCAGCCGGTGATCATGCCGCGCTCCAGCGAGGGCCTCTACCTGCTGCAACGCGTGCGGGACGAAGCACACAGGTTCGCCATCACCTACCATCGTGCTAAGAGGTCCAAGAGCGTAAAAGAGAGCGCGCTCGACGCCGTGCCCGGCCTCGGGCCGGCGCGCAGGCAGGCGCTGCTCAAACACTTCGGCTCCGTGAAGAAGCTGCGCGAGGCCACCGCCGCCGAGATCTGCCAGGTCCCCGGCATCGGTCCGGCCATCGCCGAGGTGATCGCGTCGACGCTGAAGGGGGAGGGACAGTGAGCCCGCCGAACGGAGTGAGGCAATGAACACCGAGCCGGCGTTCGTCATCGTCACCGGCATGTCAGGGGCGGGGCGCAGCACCGCGGCGAAGGCGTTGGAAGACCTGGGCTGGTTCGTCATCGACAACCTGCCGCCGGGGCTGCTGTTCGCCATGGCGGAGGAGGCGGGCAAGGTCAAGCTGGCCGCCGACAAGGTGGCCGCCGTCGTCGACGTGCGCAGCCTGGCCTTCACCACCGATCTCAACGCCGCCATCGAAGAGCTCGAAGGTCGCGGCGTACGCGTGCGCGTGGTGTTCTTGGAAGCCAGCGACGAAGGGTTGGTGCGCAGGTTCGAGAACGTCCGCAGACCTCACCCGCTCCAGGGCGAGGGCCGTCTGGTCGACGGCATCGCCCGTGAGCGGGGCATCCTGCGCGAGGTGCGGGCCAACGCCGACCTGGTGATCGACACCTCCTCGCTCAACGTGCACGAGTTGCGCAACAAGATCGTCAACTTCTTCGGCGGCGAGGACCGGCCGGGGCTGCGGCTCAACGTGGTCTCGTTCGGCTTCAAGTACGGGCTGCCGGTCGACGCCGATCTCGTGGTCGACTGCCGGTTCCTGCCCAATCCGCACTGGGTGCCGGAGCTGCGGCCGATGAACGGGCTTGACGCGCCGGTGCGTGACTACGTGCTCGGCCAGCCGGGCGCGAAGGAGTTCCTTGACGCGTACGAGGAGGTTCTGCAGGTGATCGCCGCCGGATACGCGCGCGAGGGCAAGAGCTACGCGACGCTCGCGGTGGGCTGCACGGGCGGTAAGCACCGCAGTGTGGCCATGGCCGAGCAGGTCGCCGGCCGGCTGCGTGACCGCGGCATGGAAGTACAGGTCAGCCACCGGGATGTGGGGCGGGAGTGACCGATGAGGGCGAAGCCCCAGGTGACGCGGTCGTAGCAGGCCCGGCGTCCGATGATCGGCCGCGGGTGGTGGCGCTGGGCGGCGGTCACGGGCTCTACGCCTCGCTCTCCGCGCTGCGCGGCGTGGCGGGTGACCTGACCGCGGTGGTGACGGTCGCCGACGACGGCGGCTCCAGCGGGCGGCTCAGGCGCGAGCTCGGCGTGCTGCCTCCCGGCGACCTGCGCATGGCGCTGGCCGCGCTCTGCGGCGACGACGAGTGGGGGAGCACCTGGAGCGAGGTCGTCCAGCACCGCTTCCGCAGCGAGGGCGACCTGCACGGCCACGCCGTGGGCAACCTGCTCATCGTGGCGCTGTGGGAGCTGCTCGGCGACCCCGTGGCGGGCCTCGACTGGGTGGGCCGGCTGCTCGGCGCCCACGGCCGGGTGCTGCCGATGGCGTCGGTGCCGCTCGACATCGTGGCCGAGGTGGAGCTCGACGGCGTCATCTCGACCGTACGCGGGCAGGTGGCCTGCGCGCTGACCCCCGGCCGGGTGCAGGCCATCTCCCTGGTGCCGGAGGATCCGCCCGCGCGGCCCGAGGCCGTGCGGGCCGTGCTGGAGGCCGACTGGCTGGTGTTCGGGCCGGGGTCCTGGTTCACCAGCGTGTTACCGCATCTCAAGGTGCCCGCGCTGGCCAGGGCGCTGCACGAGTCGAAGGCCAAGCGGCTGGTCACCCTCAACCTGGCGCCGCAGCCCGGCGAGACCGACGACTTCTCACCCCAGCAGCACCTGGAGGTGCTCCGGCAGCACGCGCGCGATCTTCGGGTCGACGTCGTGCTCGCCGACACCGGCGTGGTCGACGACCCCGACGCCCTGGAGAAGGCGGCCGCCGCGCTCGGCGGACGGCTCGTCATGGCCGACGTCGCCGCCGCCGACGGCTCTCCCCGACATGACGCACGACGTCTTGCCTCCGTCCTGGACGAGATTTTCCTCCAGAAGCGTTGATCCTGGTCGGCGCGGCGCAAAGGTGCGAGAGACTGCTGAGAGTCGGTCTGAATGGGGGAGGACTAACGCTTATGGCGATGACGGGTGTGGTGAAGGACGAGCTGAGCCGCCTGCCAGTGCTGAAGCCCTGCTGCCGGAAGGCGGAGGTGTCCACGCTGTTGCGGTTCGCCAGTGGGCTGCACCTGGTGGGCGGGCGCATCGTGATCGAGGCGGAGCTCGACACCAACGCCACCGCGCGGCGGCTGATCAAGGACATCGGGGAGGTGTTCGGTCACAAGGCCGAGGTGCTCGTGCTGGCACCCGCCGGGCTGCGCAAGGGATCGCGCTATGTCGTGCGCGTCTACCGCGACGGTGAGGCGCTGGCCCGGCAGACGGGTCTGATCGACAACCACGGGCGCCCGGTGCGCGGCCTGCCTCGTCAGGTGGTGGCGGGGGCCGCCTGCGACGCCGAGGCCGCGTGGCGCGGGGCGTTCCTGGCGCACGGCTCGCTGACCGAGCCGGGGCGCTCCATGTCGCTGGAGGTCACCTGCCCGGGGCCCGAGGCGGCGCTGGCGCTGGTGGGCTCGGCGCGCCGGCTCAAGATCCACGCCAAGGCGCGGGAGGTGCGCGGCGTCGACCGGGTGGTGGTACGTGACGGCGACGCGATCAGCGCGCTGCTCACGCGGCTCGGCGCGCACGACAGCGTGCTGGCCTGGGAGGAGCGGCGGATGCGCCGCGAGGTGCGGGCCACGGCCAACCGGCTGGCCAACTTCGACGACGCCAACCTGCGCCGCTCGGCGCGGGCGGCGGTGGCGGCGGGGGCGCGGGTGCAGCGGGCGCTGGAGATCCTGGGCGACGAGGCACCCGACCATCTGGTGATCGCGGGGCGGCTGCGGGTGGAGCACAAGCAGGCGTCACTGGAGGAGCTGGGGCAGATCGCGGATCCGCCGCTGACCAAGGACGCGATCGCCGGACGTATCCGGCGGTTGCTGGCAATGGCCGACAAACGCGCGACCGACCTGGGCATCCCCAACACCGAGGCCAACCTCACCGTGGACATGCTCGCCCAGTAGACCCGTTCTCTGTCCGGCTCTGTGCGGGACGTTCTTTGTCCGGCTCTGTGCGGGTGCTCCCCGTGCGTGGCCTGCCGTCAAGGCGGTTCATGCTTTACGGCAGGCACGGTGGGCGCCAACCGCCGTCGTGAGCTGGGCCCTGTCCAGGGGAACGCTCCTCCGGTGGAGGGACTTCTCGCCGTGACGTGCGGGCTCGTCGGCCGATCCCGTGGATCGGGTTTGTGCGCCTGTTCCGGTGACAGGGGCTTGTGCGCCGAGTCCGTGGGTCGGCCCGTGCGTCGTTTCAGGCGCGGCCCGGGTCTCTTGGGGCGAAGAGGTCGCCCGTGGGGCGGGAGGGGTTGGTGGGGCTTTGGAGGGGCTCGAAGGGGGCCCGGTACTCCGGTTCGGCAGAGGTCGGGTCCTCGTCCTCGGGTGGGGTGACGGACGTTTGGCGGGCTCGGACGCGGCCCACCCGGATGCGTACGACCACATAGGCCGTCAGAGCCGCCGCGGCCAGGGGCAGCCAGGGCTCCCAGGAGTCCTTCAGCGAGGACCAGAGGTTCGTCAGCTCGCTCGGGAAGGTGGTTCTGAGGCGGTCGAGGCTCAGGTCCGGCTGGCCGCCGGTGCTCGTCGCGCGGGCGGTGGTCCAGCCCAGGGCCACCGCCGCGATCGCGCAGAGGGTTGACCACCAGGGCAGCACCCGGCTGCTCGATCTGACCAGGCATACCAGGACCGACAGGAGGAGCGCGATGACGAAGGCGATCGCGGTCAGCGCCCAGAGGCCGTCGCCGGCCGCCAGGAAGGCAGCCGGAAGGAAGCGGGCTCCGTAGTGGAGTGCCGCCGCTTGCGCGATGGTGCAGATGAGCGTGGCTATGAAGCCCACGACCAGGCCAGACAGCAGGCCGGACCTAGGTTGTGACATCTCAGCCCCCAGAGAATGCCCGAATTTACTCCGATGAGTCGGGCACTTTACTCGAAGCTCACAAATTACGCGCCCGGATCGCGGATTCGCGCTAAGGGGAGTCCAGTGGTCTAAACCAATTTGGGTCCGATAGGGTTTGTCATCGAGGTTTTCACTCGCCATCACGTACGAGGAGATCGGTTCCCGTGAGCATCCGCGTAGGCGTCAACGGCTTCGGCCGCATCGGCCGCAACTTCTGGCGTGCGGTGGCCGCCAGTGGCAAGGACATCGAGATCGTTGCGGTCAATGACCTGACCGACAATGCGACGCTCGCCCACCTGCTGAAGTACGACAGCATCCTCGGCCGCCTGCCTTACGAGGTGAAGGTCGCCGGCGACGAGATCATCGTCGACGGCAAGGCGATCAAGGTCTTCGAGGAGCGCGACCCGGCCAAGCTGCCGTGGGCCGACCTCGGCGTCGACGTGGTGCTGGAGTCGACCGGCCTGTTCACCGACGCGGCCAAGGCCAAGGTGCACGCCGACAACGGCGCCAAGAAGGTCATCATCTCCGCTCCGGCGAAGAACGAGGACGTCACGATCGTGATGGGCGTCAACGACAACGCCTATGACGCCGCCAAGCACACGATCATCTCCAACGCCTCCTGCACCACCAACTGCCTGGCTCCGCTGGCGAAGGTCCTCAACGACGCCTTCACCATCGAGAAGGGCCTGATGACCACGATCCACGCCTACACGCAGGACCAGAACCTGCAGGACGGCCCGCACAAGGACCTGCGCCGCGCCCGCGCCGCCGCCGTCAACGTGGTGCCCACCTCGACCGGTGCGGCCAAGGCCATCGGCCTGGTGCTGCCCGAGCTCAAGGGCAAGCTCGACGGGTTCGCGATGCGTGTGCCGATCCCCACGGGCTCGGCCACCGACCTGACCGTCGAGCTCTCCCGTGACGTGACCGTCGAAGAGGTCAACGCCGCGTACAAGGCCGCCGCCGAGGGGCCGCTCAAGGGCGTGCTCAGCTACACCGAGGACGAGATCGTCTCCAGCGACATCGTCACCGACCCGCACTCCTGCATCTTCGACGCCGGCCTGACCAAGGTCATCGGCAACCAGGTGAAGGTCGTCGGCTGGTACGACAACGAGTGGGGCTTCTCCAACCGCCTCGTCGACCTCATCCAGTTGGTGGGCGCGGACCTCTGATGCGTAGGCTCGACGATCTCGACGTGAAGGGTCGGCGCGTGCTCGTACGCGCCGACCTCAACGTCCCACTCGACGGTGAGACGATCACCGACGACGGCCGCATCCGCGCGTCGGTGCCGACGATCAAGGCTCTGACCGGCGCGGGCGCGAAGGTCGTCGTCTGCGCTCACCTGGGCCGCCCCAAGGGCCGCCCCAACCCCGGCTTCTCGCTGAAGCCGGTCGCCGAACGCCTCGCCGAGCTGCTCGGCGAGGACGTGGCCTTCGCCACCGACGTGGTCGGCGACAGCGCGCACGCCGTCGTCGACGCGCTGCGCGAGGGCCAGGTCGCCCTGCTGGAAAACCTGCGGTTCGAGCCGGGCGAGGAGTCCAAGGACGACGCCGAGCGGGGCGCGTTCGCCGAGAAGCTGGCCGGACTCGCCGAGCTCTACGTGGGCGACGGCTTCGGCGCGGTGCACCGCAAGCACGCCAGCGTCTACGACGTGCCCCGGCTGCTGCCGCACGCGGCGGGCGGGCTCATCGTGGCCGAGGTCGAGGTGCTCAGGAAGCTCACCGAGGACACCGAGCGCCCCTACGTGGTGGTGCTGGGCGGCGCCAAGGTCTCCGACAAGCTCGGCGTGATCTCCAACCTGCTGGCCAAGGTCGACCGGCTGCTGATCGGCGGCGGCATGGCCTACACCTTCCTCAAGGCCCAGGGCTACGAGGTCGGCAAGTCGCTGCTCCAGGAGGACCAGCTCGACCAGGTGCGCGGCTTCCTCAACGAGGCCGCCGAGCGTGGCGTCGACCTCGTGCTGCCCGTCGACGTGCTGGCCGCGACCGGCTTCGCCGAGGACGCGCCGCACGACGTGGTCGAGGCCACCGCCATCCCGGCCGACCGCGAGGGGCTCGACATCGGTCCCAGGACCCGTGAGCTGTTCGCGGCCAAGCTGGCCGACGCCAAAACCGTCTTCTGGAACGGCCCCATGGGCGTCTTCGAGTTCGACGCCTTCTCCGGCGGCACCCGCGCCGTGGCCGAGGCGCTGATCAGGGCCGAGGCCCTGACGGTGGTCGGCGGCGGCGACTCGGCGGCGGCCGTGCGTAAGTTCGGCCTGCCCGAAGACGGCTTTTCGCACATTTCCACCGGTGGCGGAGCGAGCCTCGAATATCTCGAAGGCAAGACCCTCCCCGGACTCGCCGCCCTGGAGGACTGACCGTGAGAAAGCCGCTCTTCGCCGGCAACTGGAAGATGAACCTCAATCACCTTGAGGCCATCTCGCTGGTCCAGAAGCTCGCCTTCGCGTTCACCGACAAGGACTTCGACCGGGTGGAGGTGGCCGTCCTGCCGCCTTTCACCGACCTGCGCAGCGTCCAGACGCTCGTCGACGGCGACAAGCTGCGCATCGTCTACGGCGCGCAGGACCTGTCCCAGCATGACGCGGGCGCCTACACCGGCGAGATATCGGGCGCGATGCTGGCCAAGCTGAGCTGCACGTTCGTCCTGGCCGGCCACTCGGAGCGGCGCCAATACCACCGCGAGGACGACGACCTGGTCAACGCCAAGGTGCAGGCGGCGTTCCGCCACTCGCTCACGCCGATCCTGTGCGTGGGCGAGGGCCTGCCCGTGCGCCAGGCAGGCGAACACGTTTCACATTGCCTGAACCAGCTTGACGGTGGACTGCGCAAGATCTCCGCTGAGCAGGCACAATCGATAGTAGTGGCCTACGAGCCGGTGTGGGCGATCGGCACCGGCGAGGTGGCCACGCCCGAGGACGCCCAAGAGGTCTGTGGAGCACTGCGAGGCAGACTCGCTGAGCTGTACGACCCCGAAGTGGCCTCCGCAGTACGTATCCTCTACGGAGGGTCAGTAAAGTCAGGCAACATCGCTGGGATCATGGCTCAACCCGATATCGACGGCGCGCTCGTGGGCGGTGCCAGCATCGATGCCGGGGAGTTCGTAAAGATCTGCCGTTTCTCCGATATGTCCGGCTAACTGAGTCGTTCCGGGGGTGCGACTTGACAACAAGCCGTACCCTCTAGAGGCAAGTTTGAATCGTCACGCGTGACAGAGCATTGAAGGACTAGGCATACCGTGGAAATCGGAATCTCCATCGCCCTCATCCTGGCGAGCTGTCTCATGATCCTGCTCGTCCTGCTCCACAAGGGCAAGGGTGGCGGCTTGTCTGACATGTTCGGCGGCGGTTTCTCGTCGAACTTCGGTGGTTCCTCGGTGGTGGAGCGTAACCTCGACCGGCTGACCGTCATCACGGGCACCGTCTGGTTCGTCTGCATCATCGCTCTGGGCCTGCTCCTGCGGCCCTGAGTCAGGTTGACGCGTGACAGTGATTCTCCCCCCGTGTGTCACGGGGCGATCGAGCGAGGAGTTCATCCGTGGGTAGTGGCAACGCGATCCGTGGCAGCCGTGTCGGCGCCGGCCCGATGGGGGAGGCCGAGCGCGGCGAGGCAGCTCCGAGAGTGCGGGTCTCGTTCTGGTGCGCCAACATGCATGAGACGCGTCCCAGCTTCGCCAGCGACGCGGCGGTGCCCGAAATGTGGGACTGCCCACGCTGCGGTCTCCCGGCCGGCCAGGACGAGCAGGCCCCGCCTGCCCCGCCCCGGAACGAGCCGTACAAGACGCACCTCGCTTATGTGAAGGAGCGCAGGAGCGACAAGGACGGCAAGGCGATCCTCGAGGAAGCGCTGGAGCGTCTGCGCAACAACAAGTCTCCCTGGTAGGAACAGCAGGATCTTGTTAGCTCAGAGGTACATATGTCAGAAGGGCCCCGGCACCGCGCCGGGGCCCTTCTGGCGTTGCGCCCGGGGGCCTTGCGGGTTGCGGGCTGTTGAGCGGGGGCGCGTGTCGGGTGGTCGCACTGCTGAAGTCGGTCGTCATTCAGGGGTCTGGTTGGCCGCGTAAGGCCGAGACGCGTTCGCGGACCTGGTGCAGGCGGCGTTCGAGCTCTGGGAGGAAGCGCGGGTCGAGCGAGTCCCGGTCCGTGGTCAGGCGGTGGGCGGCCTCCTCCGCGACCCGCTCCACCAGCCGTAGTACGTCGGCCCGGCCGCTGAGGTAGCCCTCGCGTACGGCGGCGGCGTGCTCGGCGGCCAGTTCGTGGTCCACCCCCGTGGTGTCCAGGTCCAGCAGGTCGCGCACTCCCGAGGCGCCGATGGTGAAGGCCAGCGGCCACACCAGCGCCGCCAGATCGGTCCAGTGCAGCGGTACGGGCAGCAGCCACCCGCACACCGCGAGGATCGACGCCAGCCAGGCCACGGCCGCGACCCGTCTTCCCAGCCCCAGGTCGCGCCAGTACACGACCGTCAACGGGACGGCGAAGAGCATCGAGTGCAGGAACGGCATCCGGGTGAGTCCCCCGGCGACCATCGTGCGCATGAGCGACGTCGAGACGAGCGCGTCCACCGCGCCGAAGCAGAGCCCCGCGGCCAGCACCCACGCGTGCGCCGCCGTGCCGCGGGCGACGATGCGCCGGTGCGCCCAGAGGGCGACCAGCAGCCCGGTCAGCGTGAGGGCCGCGCCGGCCGGGAGTGGCACGCCGTCCATGTCGCGCCAGGAGTGACTGAGTGAGCCGATGGCGCCCAGCGCGATGGCGATCGGTCCCGCGTCGAACGGCGGAGTGTGCGGCCGGGCATCCTCGGGCAGCACCACCTTTCTGGAGCCGATGCGCAGTTCCTGCCGTCGTCCGAGGGGCCGTGGCTGGTCCGCGGTGACGGTGAGCACGCCCGCGGGGGCCAGTCGTACCAGGGCGTCGTGCAGCGCGGCGGTCTGCGCGGGGGAGAGCAGCAGTGCGCCGCTTCCGGACGAGGGGCGGAACTCCACGTCGCGGGAGAGGTCCGGACTGGCCAGATTGTGGCGCTGTTCCCAGCGCAGCAACGCGACCGCCAGGTACTCGGCGTGGTCGGCAGTCTCCTCCGCCAGCCGTTGCCGCCAGGCCGACAGAGGTGACGCCACCGGGCGGCCCGGCCCCGCCAGCAGTGGCCAGGTACGGGTCAGCAGGTCCACCACGGTGTCGGCGCCCACGGCCACGCTGTGCCGGCCGGCCAGTTCGGCCTGGCTCCTGGCGGCCTGCCGCTCCGCCGCGGCCACGCGCAGCCGCTGCCGCAGGCGCCCGCGCAGGTAGCGGCCGATGAACACGCCACCTGCCACGCCGCCTGCGGGCCAGAGGAAGGGCGCGAGACTGTACGGCCAGCCAGCCACGGTCAGTGCCACGTTGGTCACCGCCCCAGAGGTGAGGGGCACGGCCAGTGCCGCCCAGCCGTGCTCCAGGGCCAGCTCGTATGCCAGGGGAGCGGCCAGCAGGGCAGGGGCGTCGATCGGGTCTCCGGAGAGTGCGGACCAGACGGCCACGTCGACGACGTCCAGCGCCAGCCGTACCGGGACGGGGATCCTGTGGCGTCTGAGGGCGAGGAACACCAGCACGTCGTACGGGCACGAGGCGAGCAGGGTGAGCGCCGCCACGGGCGGCGTGAGGGTCTTCCAGAGGGTCACGCAGATCGTCACCCGCGAGGCCAGCCGCAGGTTGAGGAACAGGCGGATCGCGGTGAAGGAGGTGGACCGCGCGGTCCCACTGAGCGGCTCACTCATCCCGTGGCGATGGCGGCGGTGAGGGCGGCGGTGAGGGCGGTGGGGGTGGTGGTGACAGGGACGGTGGTGGGGGTGTCTTGACTCTTGTCGCCCATGTCAGGAACCGGGCGATCTGCGGCAGTGACGGCAGCGACTGGGCGCGGTCCGGAGCCCGGCCGTCGGAGGTCATCGCCGCGAGCCGGGCCTGCCGGTTGAACCGCTCCCGTAATCGGATCCAGGCCCGCGACCGGGGGCTGGCCCGTTCGCCCAGCCGTTCCGGCAGGTGTTCCGCCAGGGCGTGCGCCACAGCCGCGTTGACCCGGCTGGCGGCCGAGAGGCCGAGCCTGATCTCCTCCTCGGGGTCGGCGGGGCCGGGCACGGTTCCCGACGGGGAGAGTACGGCGGCGCGCAGACGGGCCGCGTCCCCGAGCTGGCTGCGGTGGTAGAAGTAGTCGGCCCTGGCCTCCCGCATGCGCCTCCGGACCGCGCCGTCGAGGAAGTGGCCGGTGAGCACGATGACCGTGGTCTGGCGGCGGCTCCGGACCCGGCGGACGGCCTCGACGACCGCCACGCCGGGGAAGTGGTCGTCGGGGCGCCGCTCGTCGGCGGCGTCCACCAGCACGACGTCGACGCCCTCGTACGACCAGCCGGCCGCCGCCCGGTGGTCGAGTCCCGCGACCACCTCCACACCCGGTGTCTCGGACAGGATGGCGACGATGCCGGTGCGGCTGATGTCGTCGTCGTCCACGACGACCACGCGCTTGCCGTGTGTCCCCGTCACACGGTCATTAGACTCCGGACCCGATGGCTAGTGCCAGATCCTGATGACCAGCGCGCCCGCGTTGTCGCCGAGGCAGCGGTCCTGATCATTGATCCTCATGAGCAGCCGGCCGCTGGTCGTGGCCCGCCAGCTCCGGTGCGCGCCCAGGGCACGCGAGCCGGTTTTGACCCGGGACAGGAGCCGGGCGTACGGGGAGTCGTCGCGGATCTTGCAGCCCTGGTAGATGTGCGAGTCGGTGTCCCAGTCGTACCCGTCGGCGCCCACCCAGGGGAAGGAGTTGTGGTCGACCGTCCAACTGCCGCCCACCTGTTCGACCCGGACGCGGTCGCCGCCGAACACGTAGATCCCGGTGTCCTGCCAGCCGCGTCTGGACGTGATGACCACGTCCTGGCCGCGCTGGGTCGTCGCCTGCGCGACTCCGGGAATGGTCACCGTCATCGCGCAGGCGAGCGCCGCGACGGCCCACGTTCGCCGCATTACCATGTCAACCTCCGTTCGAGTCGGAGGCGACCGTACCCGGGAAGGGTGCGCGTTCCGGAGGGCCGGATCGCGCGGCTACCCCTCGTGTACGGCGACGCCGTCCACGAACGTCATGCGCGCCCGAGTCGTCCAGATGTCGCGCTCCGGCAGCTCGAACGGGTCGCGGTCCAGGACGACCAGGTCCGCCGGGCGGCCCGGCTCGATCACGCCGGCGGGTGAGCGGTTGATCCAGGCCGAGCCCGCCGTGTACGCCGTCAGCGCGGTCGCCAGGTCGAGGCGCTGGCCGGGCAGGAACGGGGTCTGCGCCGTCGGGTAGCCGGCGTGCACCGAGCCGCCGGGCTCGGTGCGGTTGACGGCCACGTGCACGCCCTGCAGCGGATCGGCGCTCGACACCGGCCAGTCGCTGCCCGCGCAGAACCGCGTGCCGTGGGCCAGTAGGTCGGCGAAGGGGTACTGCCACGACGAGCGGGGCTCGCCCAGGAACGGCAGCGTCAGCTCGTCCATCTGCGCGTGGTGGGTCGCCCAGAGCGGCTGCAGGTTGGCCGTGATGCCGAGCGCGGCGAAGCGCGGCACGTCCGACGGCTCGATGATCTGCAGGTGGGCGATGTGGTGCCGGTTGCCGGGGGAGGTGCCCTCGAGGCTGTCGAGCGCCTCGCGTACGGCCCGCTCGCCGATCGCGTGGACGTGCACCTGGAAGCCGAGCCGGTCCAGCTCGGCCACGTACGTCCTGAGCTTGCCCGGGTCGACGTAGGACAGGCCCGTGCCGCCGCAGAGGCAGTACGGCTCCAGCGTCGCGGCCGTGAAGTTCTCCGTGATGCCGTCCTGCATGATCTTCACCGAGGTCGCGCGGAACCGGTCCAGCCCCTCCGCCGAGGCGCGCCGCGCGGCCAGGTCGTCGAGCTGGTCGAGACCACGGGTTCGGTCCCACCACAGCGCGCCCACCACGCGGGCCCGCAGCCTGCCGGAGCCGGCCGCCGACACGTACGTGGGCAGCTGGTCCACCGAGCCCGCGTACGAGCCGACGATGGCGTCCTGCCAGCCGGTGACGCCGAGCGAGAACAGGTACCGCTCCGCCTCCGCCAGCGCCCGGTCCAGGTCCTGGGCGGCGGGGCGGGGGGTGAGCAGGCCGACGAGGTCCATCGCGCCTTCGTGCAGGACGCCGCTGGGCGTGCCGTCGGCATCGCGCTCGATCCGGCCGTCGGCGGGGTCGGGGGTGTCGGCGGTGACGCCGGCCAGCTCCAGGGCGCGGGCGTTGACCCAGGCGGCATGGTGGTCACGCTGGATGAGGTAGACGGGCCGGTCGGCGAAGGCGAGCTGATCACGGTGCGGCAACCCACCCGGGAAGGCCGACATGTCCCACCCACCGCCATCGATCCACTCTTTTTCCGGATTTTTCGCCGCATAGTCGGCGATCTTCGCCAAGTAGGCATCGAGTCCGTAAATTTCGGATAGATCGCACTTGGCGCGCTCCAGGCCCGCCTGCACCGGATGCACATGAGCATCGGTGAACCCGGGCACCAGCAGGCCGCCCTCCAGGTCCACGGTCTCGTGGCCCGGCGCCAGCCGTACCAGTTCCCGCTCGTCGCCCACGGCGGCGATCACACCGTCGCGGACGAGTACGGCCTCGGCGAAACCAGCGTCGGCGACATCGGTCTTCGCGGTGAAGACGCGTCCCCCTCGGAAGAGCGTGTGCATGGTGCTCCCAGATCTCGGTGATGGGTCGGTGGTCAGTGGCCGGTGATGAGGTCGGCCACGCGGGCCAGCGCGGACGTACGCGGCATCGACCGCTCCCGATGGTCGGCCATCCGGTACAAGCGGTACATCGCGTGCACCCCCAGCCAGCGCAGCGGCTCCGGCTCCCACGCCCGCACCCGGCGCCCCACCCACGGCAGCTCCGTCAGCGCCGTCCGTTCGCCCAGGACGAGGTCCCGCAGCGTACGGCCGGCCAGGTTGGCCGTCGTCACCCCGTGCCCGGTGTAGCCGCCCGCCCAGCCGAGGCCGGTGGCCGGGGCCACGTGCACGGTCGAGCACCAGTCGCGCGGCACCCCCAGCACCCCCGACCACGCGTGCGCCACCGAGGAGGAGGCCGCGGCGGGGAAGAAGTCGATCAGCAGCTCCCAGAGCGCCTCGACCGTCCGCTCGTGCGTGTGCCCCCTGGCGTCCACCCGCGAGCCGTACAGGTACGGCCGGCCGCGCCCGCCGAAGGCGATGCGGTCGTCGGCGGTCCGCTGGGCGTACATGTAGTAGTGGGCCATGTCCCCGAGCAGCTCGGACCCCTGCCAGCCGACCGTCTCCCAGAACGAGGCGGGCAGCGGCTCGGTGACGATCAGCGAGCTGTTCATCGGCAGCCACTGCCGCCGCAGCCCCTTCAGCCGCGAGGTGAACCCCTCGGTCGCGCGGAGCACGTGACGTGCCCGGACCGTCCCGAACGGCGTCACGGCCCGCCCCGGGGCGATCTCCGTGACGGGCGTCCGCTCATAGACGGTCACCCCGAGCTCCCGTACGGCCCGCGCCAGCCCCTGTACCAGCTTGGCGGGCTGGACCCGCGCGCAGTGCGGGCTCCAGGAGGCGGCCACGGCCCCCGCC
Source organism: Nonomuraea sp. NPDC049269 (assembly GCF_043197155.1). Lineage (NCBI taxonomy): Bacteria > Bacillati > Actinomycetota > Actinomycetes > Streptosporangiales > Streptosporangiaceae > Nonomuraea > Nonomuraea sp. NPDC049269. Next base: position 603,159 of record NZ_JBICSO010000009.1, on the reverse strand, counting down.
ACCCGCAGCCGCTCCGCGGGATCGACCAGCCGCAGGTCGGTCTCCTCGATGCCCCAGGCGCGGGCGGCCGACACCGAGGCCCGCAGCCGCGCCGCCTGGGCGGGAGTGCGGGCCACGTTGACCACGCCGCCCTTGACGACGTCGGCGTCGATGGCCTCCTTCTCGCAGACCCCGATCACCTCGTCGATCGAGGCGTACATCTCGCGCTGCAGCCGCCGCGCCGCCTCCACGCCGTGCGTCGCGGCATAACGCTGATGCGATCCGGCCAGGTCGCCGGTCAGCCAGCCGCCGTTGCGCCCCGAGGCCCCGAACCCGGCGAAGTCCTTCTCCAGCACCACCACGTTCAGCGACGGCCGCGCCTGCTTGAGGTAGTAGGCGGTCCACAGTCCCGTGTAGCCCGCACCGACGATCACCACGTCCGCCTGGAGGTCGCCGTCGAGGCGTGGACCAGGGGAAGGCACGCCGGAAGCGCGGTACCAGAAGGACACGTCGCCGTTCACGAATCCGGACGACAAGGAGACTTGCGCGTTCATGGCCGTTATCCTCCTATACGCCGCATCTCGCTATGAAATTCGCATTCGAAACACGGCGGTAGCGGCCAGGTAACACCTCCCCGGCATCCTCTTCGTATGGGATTCTTGCGCATTCGCACGACGGTGGACGAGCGTCCGGGACGGCTGGCCTCCCTGGCCGCGGCCCTGGCCGACAGGGGCGGCAACATCCTCGGCCTGAGCGTCCAGTCGGATGCGGACGGCACCGTCGACGAGTTCGTCGCCGACATCCCGGCCGGTCCGGAGGCGGTGCGCGAGGCGCTGGAAGCGGCGGGTGGACGCCGCGTCCAGGTGGTCCCCGCGACGGCGCACGAGCTGACCGACGAACCCACCCGCGCGCTGCTGCTCGCCTCCCGGCTGCGGTCCATGCCGTGGCGGCTGCCGGAGTTCCTGGCCGAGCTGCTGCGCGCCGACGATGCCCGGTGGATCTATGGTGAAGCCGTGAGTGATCTTCCCGACCCGACCCTGCTCGTGGTGCCCGTAGCGGCCAAGCGGGCCGTCCGGCTGCGCCGCGCCGAGCTGCCCTTCACGCTGACCGAGGCGGCCAGGGCGGCCTCCTTCGTCCGGCTCGCGCAGCCGCCGGTCGAGCAGAGCGCCGGCGAGCCCGTGATCAGGCTGAGCGACGGTGAAGAGGTCACGGTCCGGCCGCTCACCTCGATCTACCGCGAGGCCGTACGCGACCTGCACGACAGGTGCTCGCCCGAGGCCCGCAGGTTCCGCTACTTCACCTCGATGCCCGCGCTGCCGGCGCGGATGTTCGACCGGCTCTGCGACCGCAGCCGCGGCCACTCGATCGTGGGCGGGCACGACGGCCAGGTGGTGGCCATGGCCTCCTTGATGTTCACTCCCGATCCCGGCATCGCCGAGATGGCCTTCCTGGTCGAGGACCGCTGGCAGGGGCGCGGTCTGGGCACGGCCCTGGCCCGATCGCTGGTGCGCGAGGCGCGTGATCTCGGCTACGCCGAGGTCAGGGCCACGATGCTGTCCGACAACGTGCGGATGCGGCGGCTCCTGCTGTCGCTGGGCGCCACGCTCGGCTACACCGAGGACCCGGGCGTGATCGAGGCCAGGCTGCCGGTCGGCGCGCTGGCGTCAGCCTGACTCCCGCTCGCCTTCGTCCGGCCCGGATTCCCGCTCTGACGGTTCCGGGTCGGACGCCGCCCGGTCGGGCCGCTGGATGCCCAGGTGGCGCTCGATGCGGTCGAGGCTCTCCTGGATCTGGGTGAGCCGCTCGCCGAGCATCGAGCCGGCGGCGAAGAACATCTCACTCGGCCGCTCCTTCGACCCCTGGCCGACCCGGGTGAGCACGCGGTGCCGCAGGTCGCCCAGCTCCACGCCGCGATCCACGATCGCGCGGACGGCGAGCCCCTCGCCCTCCCTGATCACCCCGAGCAGGATGTGCTCGGTGCCGATGTAGTTGTGGCGCAGTTGCAGGGCCTCGCGCAGCGAGAGCTCCAGGACCTTCTTGGCGCGCGGGGTGAACGGGATGTGCCCGCTCGGCGCCGTGTCACCCTGGCCCACTTCGCGCTCGACGTACGCGCGCACGTTCCCCAGCTCGACGCCGAGGCTGTCGAGCGTCAGCGCCGCCACGCCCTCGCCCTCGTGGATGAGGCCGAGCAGGATGTGTTCCGTGCCGATGTAGTCGTGGCTCAGCATCCGCGCCTCTTCCTGGGCGAGGACGACGACTCTTCGGGCACGGTCGGTGAAGCGCTCGAACACCGGTGGTCCTCCGTTCGAGTGGCGTGCCTCCACTATGCGCTACAAACCAGCGGATGTGGGGTATTTGACCAGTGTGGATCTTGACGAGGTGGCCGGTCGCCTGTATGCGCTCCCGCCGTCCGAGTTCACCGCCGCGCGCGCGGCCGAGGCCCGTGCCGCCAAGGACGCGGGCGACGTACGGCTGGCCCGCGACATCGCCGGGCTGCGTAAGCCCACGGTGTCCGCCTCGGCCGTGAACCGGCTGGTCCGCGAGCATCCGGACGACCTCGGCGAGCTGCTGGCGCTCGGGGGGCGGCTGCGTGAGGCGTGGGCGGCGCACGACGCCGAGGCGCTGGCGGAGCTGACCCGGCGGCGCGGCGAACTGGCGGGGGTCCTGTCCCGGCTGCTCAGGCGGGACACCGGCCTGTCGGCCGCTGCGGCGGCCGAGGCCGAGCAGACGCTCGACGCCGCCGTCGTGGACGCGGGCGCGGCCGAGGAGGTACGGCGGGGCCGGCTGGCCAAGCCGCTCAGCTACAGCGGCTTCGCCCCGGCCCCGGTGCCGCGCGGCAGACCTGCCAAAAAGCCGGCGGACTCGGCGGCCGAGGCGAAACGGCGGGAAGAGGCCGAGACCAGGAAGGCCGCCGAACGGCAGGAGGCGCAGAACGCCCACCAGGAGTGGGTCGCCGCCCTGGAGCAGGCCGGGAAGGAGCACGACGAGCGGGCCGAGCGGGTCGCCCGGCTGGAGCGGAAGCTGGCCAAGGCCCGCAAGAGGCTCGCTGAGAGCACCCAGCGGCTGGAGGTCGCCCAGCGGGAGGAGCGGCACGCGCGGCAGCGGGCGGAGCGTTAGGTTATGGTGTACGAAACGGTTCCGTACACCTGGAGTAGTGATGACCTGGACCCCCGCCGACATGCCCGACCTGAGCGGCAAGACGGCCATCGTGACCGGCGCCAACAGCGGCATCGGCCTGCCCACCGCACTCGAGCTCGCCCGACACGGCGCCCGCGTCATCGTGGCCACCCGCTCGGCCGCGAAGGGCGGCGCGGCCGTGGCGGAGATCCGCCGGGCCGTCCCTGGCGCCGAGGTCGAACACGGCACGCTGGACCTGGCCGACCTCGCCTCGGTCAGGAGCTTCGCGGCCGGCGTCGACCGGGTGGACCTGCTGGTCAACAACGCGGGCGTCGGCATGATCCCGCGACAGCTGACCCGTGACGGCTTCGAGATGCAGTTCGGCACCAACCACCTGGGCCACTTCGCGCTCACCGGCCTGCTGCTGCCCCTGCTGCTGTCGCGGCCCGGCGCGCGGGTGGTCAACGTCTCCAGCGACGCCCACAAAGTGGGCAAGCTGGACTTCGACGACCTGGGCCTGGAGCGCGGCTACAAGAAGATGACCTCCTACGGCCGCTCCAAGCTGGCCAACCTGCTCTTCACCCTGGAGCTCCAGCGACGCGCTCAGCGGTCCCAGGCGGACCTGGTCAGTGTCGCCACCCATCCTGGTGTCACGGCCACCAACTTCTTCACGCTGGGGCCGCTACAGCCCCTCATGGGGGTGTTCCTGCAGAGCGCGGCGGCCGGTGCGGTGTCCTCCCTGTACGCGGCCACCTCGCCGGAGATCCACGGCGGGGAGTTCGTCGGCCCCAAGACCCAGCTGCTCACGCCGTCGAAGGCGGCCCGCTCCGAGCAGCTCGCCGCCGAGCTGTGGGACGTGTCCACGCGGCTGACCGGCGTACGATTCGACGAGATCACCTACAGCTGAAGGACGTGCACGTGGCACCACTCGACCCCGAGCGGGAGCGGGCCATCCTCGACGCGACGCTGGCGCTGCTGTCGGAGATGGGCTACGACCGCATGTCGGTCGATCAGATCGCCAAGCGGGCCAAGGCCAGCAAGGCCACCATCTACCGCCGGTGGGCGGGCAAGCCGGAGCTGGTGGTCGACGTCATCTGCCGCCGGTTCGACATGGACACCCCGGCCGCCGAGGACACCGGCTCGCTGCGCGGCGACCTCGCCTCGGTGTTCGGCGGCCTGTGCGGGGCCGTCGAACGCAAGCACGGCCTCATCATGGGGCTGTCCTCGACGCTGGTCTCGCACCAGGAGCTGGCCAGGACGCTGCGGGAGCACATGCCGGCCAAGGACCTGGGCGGGGTGGAGGCGCTGCTGGGGCGGGCCAGGGAGCGCGGCGACCTGCCGGGGCCGGTGGATGCGGGCCGGCTGTTCGGGGTGGCGGAGGCGCTGGTCTGGCACCGCATGATCTTCCTCGGGCCACTGTTCGACGAGTCCTTCGTCGCGGACTCGGTGGACACGGTCCTGCTGCCGCTGGTCCACGCCTGGTCCAGATAACCTCACATTTTTGTGTGAAATTTCGCCTGAAACTCTGTTTTGGGGCGAAATGACGGGCTTATGGTCGTCGCCATGACGACCCCCACCGACGCCTTCATCGACGCCCTGCCCAAGGTAGAGCTGCATGTTCACCTGGTCGGCTCCGCCTCCGTGGCCACCGTCCTGGAGCTCGCCCGCCGCCACCCGGGCGGCCCGGTCCCCACGACGGAGGAGGGACTGCGCGCGTTCTACGCCTTCCGCGACTTCCCCCACTTCGCGCAGGTGTATGGGGCGGTCAACGCGCTGGTCCGCGAGCCGGAGGACGTCGCCATCCTCGTGCTCGGCCTGGCCCGCGACCTGTCGTCCCAGGGCGCCCGCTACGCCGAGCTGCAGGTCACCCCGTACGCCCACAGCATCGTCGGGATGCCCATGCGCGAGGTCACCGAGGCGCTCGACCTGGCCGCCCGCCGATCCGCGACCGACCACGGGGTGGAGATGGCCTACATCTTCGACATCCCCGGCGAGTTCGGCGAGGAGGCGGCCAAGATCACGGTCATGCACGCTCTGGAGGAACCTCCCGCCGCATTGGTAGGTTTCGGCCTGGGCGGGATCGAGCAGAGCCGCCCGCAGTACCGTGACGCCTACCGGGACGCGTTCGCGGCGGCGCGCGCGGCGGGGCTGCACAGCGTGCCGCACGGCGGCGAGATGACCGGTCCCGAGAGCGTCTGGGAGGTCATCGAGGGGCTGGGCGCCGAGCGCGTCGGCCACGGCATCTCCTGCCTCCAGGACCCGCGCCTGGTGGCCTACCTGCGCGAGACGCAGCTCCCGCTGGACGTCTGCCCGACGTCGAACGTCTGCACCGGGCAGGTGGCCCGCATCGAGGACCACCCGCTGCCCAGGCTGCTGGAGGAGGGGCTGTTCGTCACGCTGAACAGCGACGACCCGCCCATGTTCGCCACCACCCTGGCCGGGGAGTACCGCGTGGCCGCCCACGTGTTCGGCCTCGGCGAGCCGGAACTGGCCCAGCTCGCCCGCAACGGCGTGCACGCGTCCTTCCTGGCGCCGGAGCGCAAGCGGGCGCTCCTGGCCGAGATCGACGCGCTGACCGCCTGAAACGGCTCAGGGGGAGGCGATGCGGCCCAGGCCCGGCGGGAGCTTGGCCGCGGCGGCCCGGTCGAGCAGGAACAGCGTCCGCACCCGGCCCCTGGCCCCGGCCGCGGGCACCTGCACGGGCCCGGAGTCGGACAGCGCCAGTCGTACCGCGCCCGACTTCTCCTCGCCCGCCGCCACCACCCACACCTCGCGCGAGGCCTGGATCGTCGGCAGCGTCAGCGAGACGCGTGTGGGCGGCGGCTTGGGAGCGCCGTGGACGGCCACCACGGGCCGCGTGTCGTACAGCGCCGGCATCCCGGGGAACAGGGACGCCACGTGCGCGTCGGGCCCGATGCCGAGCAGCATCACGTCGAAGTTGGGCACCGGCCCGTGATCCTCCGGCCGGGCCGCCTTGCGCAGCTCGGCCGCGTAGGACTCGGCCGACTCCTCCGCCGACATCCCCGAGTCGGGCCCGCGCATGACGTGCACCCGCTCGGGGTCGAGCTCGACGTGGTCGAGGAGCGCCTTGCGGGCGCCCGTCTCGTTGCGCTCGGGGTCACCGGCCGGCAGGAAGCGCTCGTCGCCCCACCAGATGTCGAGGTGGTGCCAGTCGACCGCGTCGCGCGCCGGCGTGGCGGCGATCGCGGCCAGCGTCGCGTGGCCGACCGTGCCGCCGGTCAGGACCAGCGACGCCGACCCCTTGGCCGACTGCACGTCGACCAGCCGGGTGATGATCCGCGCCGCCACGGCCTTGGCGAGGACGTCGCCGTCACGATGGACGACCACATTGGGAACGCTCACGAGCTCACTCTTTCACGATGGGCACCCACCGGCCGGGCGCGACCCCCAGGACAGGGCCCGCGCCGGCCGGTGGGAGATGGGGTCAGGACTTGTGCGTGCGGGCCAGCCGCTTGACCGCCACCCCGTAGATCTCGTCGGAGTCGAGCCGCCGCAGCTCCTCCGCCAGCAGCTCGGAGGTCTGCCGCCGGGCCAGGGCCACGATCCGGTCCGGCTGGCCGGGCCGCGACAGCGTCGCCAGCCTGGCGTCGCTCCTGGACACCGCCAGCTCGCCGTCGGTCATCGTGAGCCGTACGGCGGTGATGCCGGGCCCGTTGGACTCGCCCACCTTGACCGGCGCGCCGAGGCGTTCCGACAGCCACGCGGCCAGCAGCGGCGCGCTCGGGTTGCCCTCGGACGCCTCGACCCAGCCCTTGCGCAACTGGCCCGCGGGCTGGTCGAACGCCGCCGCCAGCAGGCTGCGCCACGGCGTCAGCCGGGCCCAGGACAGGTCCGTGTCACCGGGGGCGTAGCCCTTGGCCCTGGTCACCAGCGACTTGACCCCGCCGTCGTGCGCGGACCTGGCATCGGAGATGCGCCGCTGGGCGAGCATCCCGATCGGGTCCTTGGACATCACTTCGGGCGCCAGGCCCGGCCACCACGCCACGACCGGCGTGTCGGGCAGCAGCAGCGGGCTGACCACCGAGTCGGCGTGCTGGGTCAGCTCGCCGTACAGCCTCAGCACCACCACCTCGCCCGGCGTGGACTCGCCGATGCGCAGCTCCGCGTCGAGCCGGTTGGTCTCGTCGGACTCGCGGTTGATCACCACGATGATGCGCGAGGGGTGCTCGCGGGCCGCCTCGCTGGCCGCGCGGAGCGAGTCGTACTGGTCGCGCTCCTCGCAGACCACGACCAGCGTCAGCACCATCCCTATCGCGGGCGCGCCCATCTGGTGGCGCAGGTGCGTGAACTGCGCGGAGATCTTCCCCGCCGTCGTGTCGGTGAGCATAAAGGTGGTCATCAGAGTCTCCTCCACACACGACCGTCACGCGCCATCATCGCGTCGGCGGACTCCGGCCCCCAGGCACCCGACGGGTAGCCCTCGGGCTGGCCCTGCGTGGCCCAGAACTCCTCGATCGGGTCGAGGATCTTCCACGACAGCTCGACCTCTCGCTGGTGCGGGAAGAGCGGCGGGTCGCCGATCATCACGTCGAGCAGCAGCCGCTCGTACGCCTCGGGGGACGACTCCAGGAAGGACTCGCCATAGGCGAAGTCCATCGAGACGTCGCGCACCTCCATGGCCGTGCCCGGCACCTTGGAGCCGAACCGCACGGTGATGCCCTCATCCGGCTGCACCCTGATGACCAGCGCGTTCTGGCCGAGGATCTCGGTGTCGTCCTTGCTGAAGGGCAGGTGCGGCGCCCGCTGGAACACCACGGCCACCTCGGTGACCCGGCGGCCGAGGCGCTTGCCGGCCCGCAGGTAGAACGGCACGCCCGCCCAGCGCCGGTTGGCGATCTCCAGCTTGATGGCCGCGTACGTCTCGGTGGTGGAGTCGGCGGAGATGCCGTCTTCCTGCAGGTAGCCGACGACCTTCTCGCCGCCCTGCCAGCCCGCGTCGTACTGCCCGCGCGCGGTGTTGAGCCCCAGGTCGGAGGGGAGCTGCACGGCCTTGAGCACCTTCTCCTTCTCCCGGCGCAGCGCGGAGGCGTCGAAGGACGTCGGGTCCTCCATCGCCACCAGGGCGAGCAGCTGGAGCAGGTGGTTCTGGATCACGTCGCGGGCCGCGCCGATGCCGTCGTAGTAGCCGGCCCGGCCGCCGATGCCGATGTCCTCGGCCATGGTGATCTGCACGTGGTCGACGTAGCTGCGGTTCCAGATGGGCTCGTAGAGGTTGTTGGCGAACCTCAGGGCCATGATGTTCTGGACGGTCTCCTTGCCCAGGTAGTGGTCGATCCTGAAGATCGAGCTCTCCGGGAAGGCCGAAGTGGTGATCTCGTTCAGCTCGTGCGCCGACTTCAGGTCGTGCCCGAACGGCTTCTCGATCACCACACGCCGCCACGACCCGTCGGGCGCGTCGGACAGCCCGGTCCGCTTGAGCTGCTCCACCACCACAGGGAAGAACTTCGGCGGCACGGACAGGTAGAACGCATAGTTGCCGCCGGTGCCCCGGGTCTCGTCGATCTCCTTCAGCGCCATCGCCAGCGCGTCGAACGCGCCGTCGTCGGAGAACTCGCCGGGCACGAAGTGGATGCCCTCGCGCAGCTGCTTCCAGACCTCCTCGCGGAAGGGCGTCCTGGCGTGCGCCTTGACGGCGTCATGGGTCACCTGGGCGAAGTCCTGGTCCTTCCAGTCCCGCCTGGCGAACCCGACCAGCGAGAAACCGGGCGGCAGCAGCCCCCGGTTGCCCAGGTCGTAGATCGCCGGCAGCAGCTTGCGCTTGGCCAGGTCCCCCGTCACGCCGAACAGCACCATGACACAAGGTCCCGCCACCCGGGGCAGCCGCTTGTCGCGCGGATCGCGCAGCGGATTGGCGGCCGCCACTTCGATGGTGGTGGAGGTGCCCGCGGCTGAGGTGGCTATTGTGGCCGCCGCCGTGCTGTCAAGGGCGGCCTCCTCCGGAGGTGCTTCGGGCTCTGTCATCTCAAGCCTCCTGTGCGGCTTCGAGCAGGTACGCGACTCCAGCCGCGCGATCGGTCAAATGCAGGCGTACGGCCGGCCGCCCGCGCTGCAGCAGTGCCCCGAGGTCGCCGAGCGCCTGCGCGAGCTGGAGCTCACCCAGCGTGTACGGCCTGCCGGGCACCGGCACGTCGTCGGCCACGGCGCCGGTGATCAGCAGGAACACCCCGTTCTGCGGGCCGCCCTTGTGATATTGGCCGGTGGAGTGCAGAAACCGCGGCCCCCACCCGAAGGTGACCGGCCGGTCGGTGCGCAGGGCCAGCAGCGCCCGGAGCGTGGCCGGGTCGGCCGCCATCCACGCGTCGGTCATCTGCTCGAAGTCCGCGCCTTCGGGGACGAACACATCGAAGGCCGACAGCCGGTCCAGGTACGCCATCACGGCCAGGTAGCCGTCATCGGGCACCGCGTGGAGCAGCTCGCTCAGCACGCCGGGCAGATCCTTGGCCCCGGTCGAGCCGTAGACCTCCACCGGCCCGTCGACCAGTACCGGCTCGCCCAGCGGCAACGCCTCCATGTCGAGCAGTGCGGCCGTGCTGGCCTTGGACTCGGCCACGTTCGGCTGGTCGAACGGGTCGATCTCCAGCAGCAGCCCGGCCACGGCCGTGGCGTACTCCCAGATGAGGAACTGCGCGCCGAGCGGCCCGTCGACGCGCACGTCGCCATCGTCGGAGTCGATCCCGACGACCAGCTCGTCACGGGCGCCGTTCGGCTCGGCGCCGACGACCGGCAGGATGCCCACGCCGTCCTTGCCCGTGGACTCGGCGACGAGCTGCTCGATCCACTCGGGCAGCCCGCTGATCGAGGACAGCCGGTCGTCGAGTATCAGCTTGTCGCGTCCGGCGAGCGCCGCTCCGCCGAGCGCCGCGCCCAGGTCGAGCCCGGGATTGCCGGTGTCGAGCGAGAGCAGGGGCAGGACCTCGTCGGCGTCGTCGAGCAGCCGTTTCACGTCGGCTCCGGCCAGCGCGCTCGGCACCAGGCCGAACGCCGACAGCGCCGAGTAGCGGCCGCCCACGTCGGGCACGGCCAGGACCACGGGGTAGCCGGCGTCCACGGCCGCCCGCTCCAGCGGCGAGCCCGGGTCGGTGACGACCACGATCCGGCCGGCCGGGTCGATGCCCGCCTCGCGGAAGAGCTCCTCGTAGACGCGCAGGTGGCTGTCGGTCTCGACGGTCGAGCCGCTCTTGCTGGCCACGACCAGGATCGTGGTGTCGAGCGGCTCCTCCAGCGCCCGCCGCACCTGACCTGGGTCGGTGGTGTCCAGGACGGTCAGCGGCACGTCGGCCGTCGCGCAGATCACCTCGGGCGCCAGCGACGAGCCGCCCATGCCGGCCAGCACCACGTTGGTCAGGCCCTCGGCGCGCGCCCGCTCGGCCAGCTTGCCGAGCTCGGGCAGCAGCTCGCGCGAGGTGCGCGGCAGGGTCAGCCAGCCCAGCCGGACGGCCGCCACCGCCTCCGCGTCCGCGCCCCACAGCGTGGGATCGCCGGCGGCGAGCCGCGTGGGCACGCCATCGGCGACGAGCCGCCCCGCGGCGGAGGAGGCGGCCTCGGCCACCCCCTCCTCGCGGTACGTGACGGTCATCAGGGGACCAGGTTCTTGCTGACGCTCTCGAGGAGTTCGTTCCAGGAGGACTCGAACTTCTCCACGCCCTCGTCCTCCAGCACCTTGACCACGTCGTCGTAGTCGACGCCCGCCTCCTTGAGCGCGGCCATGGTGTTCCACGCGTCCTCGTAGAAGGGGCGCACGGTGTCGCCGGTGATGACGGCGCCGGCGGCGGTCGCGTCGAGCGTCTTCTCCGGCATCGTGTTGACGGTGCCGGGGGCGACGAGCTGGTCGACGTACATCGTGGGCGAGTAGTCGGGGTTCTTGACGCCGGTCGAGGCCCACAGCGGGCGCTGCGGGCGGGCACCGGCGGCGCGCAGCCGCTGCCAGCGCTCGGAGTTCATCACTTCCTCGAAGGCGGCGTAGGCCAGGCGCGCGTTGGCGATGCCGGCCTTGCCCTTGAGCTCCGGCCTGCCGAGCTGGTCGAGCCGCTTGTCGATCTCGGTGTCGACCCGGCTGACGAAGAACGAGGCCACCGACTCGATCGTGCCCAGGTTGAGGCCCTTGGCCTGGGCGGCCTCCAGACCGGCCAGCCAGGCGTCCATGACCGCGCGGTAGCGCTCCAGCGAGAAGATCAGCGTGACGTTGACGCTGATGCCCTCGGAGATCGCCTGCGTGATCGCGGGCAGCCCTTCGAGCGTCGCCGGGATCTTGATGAACAGGTTGGGCCGGTCGACCAGCCACCACAGCGCCCGCGCCTCGGCCACGGTCTTCTCGCTCTCGCGGGCCAGCCGGGGGTCGACCTCCAGCGAGACGCGGCCGTCGACGCCGGCGGTGGCGTCGTAGACCGGGCGCAGCACGTCGGCGGCCCAGCGGATGTCATAGGCGGTGATGGCGCGCACGGCCTCGCCGATCTCGACGCCACGCACGGCCAGGTCGTGCAGCTGGGCGTCGTAGGCGTCGCCCTTGCTGAGCGCGCCGGCGAAGATGGTCGGGTTGGAGGTGACGCCCACCACGTTCTTCTCGCGGATCAGCTGCTCCAGGTTGCCCGTGCGCAGCCGCTCCCGGCTGATGTCGTCCAGCCAGATGGACACGCCCTGGCCGGAGAGCTTGTTGAGGATCTCACTCATTTTCGTTCAGTTTCCCGTCGTCTCGCCCTTGTCGTGACCCAGCTTGGCGAGGCTCGCCTTGGCCGCCGCGGCCACGCGCTCCGCCGTCAGCCCGAATTGCTCGTACAGCGTCTTATACGGTGCCGACGCGCCGAAGTGTTCAAGGCTGACGACCTCACCCTTCTCGCCGACGAACTCTCGCCAGCCGAGGGCGATGCCCGCCTCGACCGCGACCCGGGCCTTGATCGCTGACGGCAGAACAGTCTGCCGATACGCAATGTCCTGCCCGTTGAACCACTCGACACACGGCATCGAGACGACCCGCGTCGGGATGCCTTGCGCTTCGAGCAGTTCGCGGCCGTTGACGGCCAGCTCCAGCTCGCTGCCCGTGCCGATGAGGATCACCTGGGGCTGCCCGTCGGACGCCTCGTGCAGGATGTAGCCGCCCTTGGCCACGCCCTCGGGGCTGGTGCCCTCGAAGACCGGCAGGTTCTGCCTGGTCAGGGCGAGCGCGGCGGGCCTGTCGACGTGCTGGAGCACGCTCTGCCAGGCGTAGGCCGTCTCGTTGGCGTCGCCGGGGCGCACCACGTCGAGGCCGGGGATCGCGCGCAGCGCCCACAGGTGCTCGATCGGCTGGTGGGTCGGTCCGTCCTCGCCCAGCCCGATGGAGTCGTGCGTCCACACGTAGGTGACCGGCAGCTTCATCAGCGCCGCCAGACGCACCGAGGGGCGCATGTAGTCGGAGAAGACCAGGAACGTGCCGCCGTACGGCCGGGTGCCGCCGTGCAGGGCGATGCCGTTGAGAATGGCGCCCATGCCGTGCTCGCGGATGCCGAAGTGCAGCGTGCGGCCGTAGCGGTTACCGGGGAAGTCCTTGGTCTGGTACTCCTCCGGGATGAAGGACGGCTCGCCCTTCATCGTGGTGAGGTTGGACTCGGCCAGGTCGGCCGAGCCGCCCCACAGCTCGGGCAGCACCGGCGCGAGCGCGGTGAGCACCTCGCCGGACGCCTTGCGGGTGGCCATCGAGCCGCCCTTGTCGAACGTGGGCAGCGCCTTCGTCCAGCCGGCGGGCAGCTCGTGGTGGGAGATGCGGTCCAGCTCGGCGGCCCGCTCGGGGTTGGCCGCGCGCCAGGTTTCGTAGCCCTTCTGCCAGGCGGCGTGCGCCTCGTGGCCCCGGTGCGCCACCTCGCGCGCGTGCGCCAGCACCTCGGCGGGCACGTCGAAGCTCTTCTCGGTGTCCATGCCGAGGACCCGCTTGGTGGCGGCCACCTCGTCGGCGCCGAGGGCGGAGCCGTGGATCTTGCCGGTGTTCTGCTTGTTCGGGGCGGGCCAGCCGATGATCGTGCGCAGGCGGATGAACGACGGCCGGTCGGTCTCGGCGCGCGCCGACTCCAGCGCCGCGTGCAGCGCCTGAACGTCCTCGACGTAGTCGCCGGTCTCGGTCCAGTCGACGCTGAGCGTGTGCCAGCCGTAGGCCTCGTAGCGCTTGACCACGTCCTCGGACTTCGCGATCAGCGTGTCGTCCTCGATGGAGATGTGGTTGTCGTCGTAGATGACGATGAGGTTGCCCAGCTTCTGGTGGCCGGCGATCGCGCTGACCTCGTGGCTGACGCCCTCCTCGATGTCACCGTCGCTGACCATGCACCAGATGTGGTGGTCGAACGGCGAGGTGCCCACCTCGGCGTCCGGGTCGAACAGGCCGCGCTCGCGGCGGGCCGCCATGGCCATGCCGACGGCGTTGCCCAGGCCCTGGCCGAGCGGGCCCGTGGTGGTCTCCACACCGGCCGTGTGCCCGTGCTCGGGGTGGCCGGGGGTCAGGCTGTCCCACTGGCGCAGCCGCTTCAGGTCGTCCAGGTCGAGCCCGTATCCGGACAGGAACAGCTGGATGTACAGGGTCAGGCTGGAGTGCCCGCACGACAGGACGAAACGGTCACGCCCGATCCACGTGGGATCTGTGGGGTCGTGGCGCATCGCGCGCTGGAACAGCAGGTACGCGGCGGGAGCCAGGCTCATGGCGGTGCCCGGGTGACCCGAACCCGCCTTTTCGACTGCGTCCATGGCCAGGGCTCGAACGACGTCGACCGCTTGCTTGTCTAGGTCGGTCCATTCGAGGGCTGGCACGAGTTCGGTGCTCAAGTGCTCGGTCTCCGGAATCTAGTTGTCTTGTGGTGGTACCGGTTGGCATATCCCGCCCACACCGGACCCTAACTGAGTGGAGTCGGCGATCGATTCCCCCTCCACCCCGTGCGTGTCCCCCCATTGGCCGGACCGGACGACCCTGCTACTACAGTTTGGTTGTTCTCGTTGTCACAGGGACGCCTGGCGTCCGTCCATGAGATTCCGCTCCAATCAGAGGTTACGCGTTGACTCCGCACGTGCTGGAAGCGCCTTGACGGTGCTGACGAACAGGCAGACGACGGCCCCCGCTCCCGCGGCCGAGCCGCCAAGGACGATCGGCATGCTCGTCAAGGCCTACATCGCTCTCACCAAGCCGCGGATCATCGAGCTCCTGCTGATCACGACGCTCCCCGTGATGTTCCTGGCGGCCGGCGGGCTGCCGCCGCTGTGGACGTCCGTGGCGGTCATGGTGTTCGGCACCCTGTCGGCGGGCAGCGCCAACGCGCTCAACTGCTACGTGGACCGCGACATCGACCAGAAGATGCGCCGCACCAGGCGGCGACCGCTGGCCAGGCACCAGGTCTCGCCGACCGGCGCGCTCATCTTCGGCATCGTGCTCGGCGTGCTGTCCTTGGTCGGTCTCTGGCTGACCACCAACTGGCTGGCCGCCATGCTCTCCACCGGCGCCATCCTGTTCTACGTCATCGTCTACTCGATGATCCTCAAGCGGCGCACCGCCCAGAACATCGTCTGGGGCGGCATCGCGGGCTGCATGCCGGTGATGATCGGCTGGGCGGGCATCACCGGGCGGCTCGACTGGGCGCCGCTGGTGCTGTTCGGGGTGGTGTTCTTCTGGACGCCGCCGCACACCTGGACGCTGGCCATGCGCTACAAGGAGGACTACGCGGCGGCCGAGGTGCCGATGCTGCCCGTGGTGGCCACCGAGCGCCGGGTGATCCTGGAGTCGATCGCCTACACCTGGGCCACCGTGCTCTGCTCGCTGGCCTTGTGGCCGGTGGCGGGCACCACGCTGTTCTACCCGATCGCGGCCGGCGTCCTGGGCGTCATGTGCCTGTGGGAGGTGCACCGCCTGCTGGCCCGGCTCAACTCCGGCAAGAGCGGTGTCGACCTGCGGCCGATGCGCTTCTTCCACTGGTCCAACGCCTATCTGGCGCTGCTGTTCCTCGCCGTGGCCATCGACCCGCTACTGAGCTGACAGGCCACGCCACCTGGGCAGGACAGCACCATTTTGATCGGTTACAGTCACCGTATGGCGTCCCGTGATCCACGCTGGGTGTTGAAGGACCGCCCGTCGTTCGCGTTGATCATCGGGCTGATCGTGACCGGCCTGTGCGCGCTCGTCTCCTTCGCTTTCGACGTGTTCAACGGCGCGCCCGTGCAGTTCTTCATCTCGCTCCTCCTCGCGCTGGCGCCGGTGCCGCTGCTGCTGGCCGCCGTGCTCGCGCTCGACCGGATGGAGCCGGAGCCGCGCAGCAACCTCATCTTCGCCTTCGCCTGGGGGGCGGGGGTGGCGGTGCTGGTCGCGGGCCTGATCAACTCGCTCAACCTGCACTACATCATCGACACGGCCAACCTGAGCGCGGCCAACGCGCGCAACGTCGCCGCAACGTTCGGCGCGCCGGTGGTCGAGGAGTCGATGAAGGGGCTGGTGCTGCTCGGGCTGCTCAGATTCCGCCGGGCCGAGTTCGACGGGCCGACCGACGGCGTCATCTACGCCAGCATGGTCGGCCTCGGCTTCGCGATGAGCGAGAACGTCAGCTACTACGTCGCCGCGCTCAACTCCGACCAGGGCGGCATGGGGCTGGCCGTCACCGTGGTGCTGCGCGGTGTGCTGTCGCCGTTCGCGCACCCGCTGTTCACCTCGATGATCGGCGTCGCGGTCGCCTACGCCGCCCAGCGCAACGGGTCCGAGCGGGTCTTCATCATCATGGCCGGCTGGGTCGGCGCGATGCTCCTGCACGGGCTCTGGAACGGTCTCACCTCCTACGGCGGCTTCCCCGGCCTGGTCATCGCCTACCTGGTGCTGCTGGTCGTGCTGGTGGTGCTCATCGCGCTGGTGCTCAGGGACCGGCGGCGCATCGTCGCGCTGATCCACCGCTACCTGCCGCCGTACGAGCCGACCAAGCTGGTCAACCGGGCCGACATCTACATGCTGTCCGCCCTGTCGCGGCGCCGGCAGGCCAGGCAGTGGGCCAAGGTCCACGGCGGCAAGCGGGGGCTGCGCGCGATGCGCGACTACCAGCTCGCGGCGACCGAGCTGGGCCTGCTGCACGAGCGGGCCGCCAAGCGGATGGTCGACGAGCAGACCTTCCACGAGGAGCAGCGCGCCCTGCTCGAATGCATGAGCGCCGCCAGGGCCGGCTTCCCGATGACGCCCGCCCACTTCAGGGCCGCGGCGCGGGGCACCCCGCCACCGGGCTACGCGCCCGGCGCCCCCGGCTGAGCCAGGATCCGCCGCAGCGAGGTCTCGCGCGGACCGGGATAGACCGGGTCGGAGTGCAGCAGCAGCGCGTCGGCGAACGCCTTGCCGGTGGCGAACAGCTCACGGGTGGCCGAGGCGTAGGTGGTCACGGCCCACTGCTTGGCGGAGTCGTCGCCCACGCCGAAGGTCGTCAGCCCCGCCGTACGGCAGAGCGTGACCGCTCTCGGCAGGTGGAACACCTGCGTGACCACGGTCAGCCGCTCGGCGCCGAAGACCTGGCGGGCCCGCACGCACGAGTCCCAGGTGTCGAAGCCGGCGTAGTCGAGCACCATCACCGCGTCGGGCACGCCCCTGGCCCGCAGGTAGTCACGCATGGCCGTCGGCTCGTCGTACTCCTTGCGGCTGTTGTCGCCCGACAGCAGCAGCGCCTTGACCTTGCCCGCTCGGTAGAGCTCGGCCGCGATGTCGAGCCGCCGGGCCAGAAAGGGGGAGGGGTGGCCGCTGAACAGGCCCGCGCCCAGCACGAGCGCCACCTGCGAGGCGGGCACCCGGGCCAGCCAGCCGCCGGTGTCGGCCACCACGCGGCTGTCCGAGCTGTCGAGCCACGCCCACGTCATCGGCGCCAGGGCGAGCACGCTGAGCAGCACCAGTCCTTGGTACAGCCGGCGCAGGGTCTTCCGAGCGGGGCGGGCGAAAGCCACTCGACGACCTCACAGATAGGGGGACGTAGTCCCTCACACCTTAGACTTTGGCCGGTGTTTCCGTGGGGGAGGCGGCGGCCGGGGCCGTCAGCGGGTCGCGGGTGCGCAGTGAGGTGACCACTCTGAGCGTGGCGATCCAGACCAGGGTCGAGCCGAGCACGTGCACGCCGACCAGGAAGGCGGGCACCGCCAGGAAGTACTGGGTGTAGCCGATCACGCCCTGGGCCAGCTCCACCATGATCAGCACCAGCGCGGCCCGGCGGGCCGATCTGGGCGAGTCGGTCACGTGCAGCGCGAACATCAGCGCGAACGACAGCCCGACCACGAGGTAGACGATGTCGGCGTGCAGCCGCGCCACGCTCTCGATGTCGAGGTCGAAGCGGGAGGCCAGCGCGTCGCCGGAATGCGGCCCCGTGCCGGTCACCAGCACCCCGGCCAGCAGCAGCACGACCACCGCCGCGACCAGCACGTGGCCGAGGCGCCGGATGTCCCGGTGCGTCACCCGGCGGACCGGTCCGTCGCCCTCACTCGAGCGCGCGTAGAGCGCCCAGCAGGCGGCGATCAGCGCGATGGAGACCAGGAAGTGCACGCTGACCGTGAACGGGTTGAGCAGGCTCCTGACCACCAGCCCGCCCCACAGCGCCTGGAAGACGATGCCCGCGGGCTGCAGCAGGGCCAGCCGGAGCAGCGGACGGCGCCGCGGGGCCAGCCGCATCGCCGACACCACGCAGGCGAACCCCACCGCCAGCACCAGGAACGTCAGCAGCCGGTTGCCGAACTCGACGGCCATGGTGACGGGCGAGATCTCCGGATGCGCGATCGGCACGAAGCTTTCGGGGGTGCACCTGGGCCAGGTCGGGCAGCCGAGCCCCGAGCCGGTGACCCGCACGGCCGCGCCCGTCACCGTGATGCCCGCGTTGACCACCACGGAGGCCAGTGCCCAGCCGCGCATCGACTCGGCGGTCGGCGCCCAGAAGGAGAACAGGCGCCGGACCAGGGCGTTGGAGTGGTCCGTGGGTAGTTTCACGTCAACGAGCTTCACGTCAACGATGGTAAGGGCCTGGTTGTCCGGTCCTCCCATCGGGAACGTGCTTCTCAAGCGGCATGGGTATGTGACATATTACAGACCGGGAGGTGAAATGTCCGATGTGATCGTCATCGGCGCCGGAGTGGTGGGCGCCGCGTGCGCTTATTACGCCGCCCGGGCCGGACTCGACGTGACCGTGGTGGACCGCGGCCCGGTGGCGGGCGGCACGACGGGCGCGGGCGAGGGCAACGTGCTGGTCTCGGACAAGGAGCCGGGTCCGGAGCTGGACCTGGCACTGCTGTCCAACCGCCTCTGGGGAGAGCTGGCCGCGCTGGGCGGGTTCGAGTACGAACCCAAGGGCGGACTCGTCGTCGCCGAGACGGACGAGGTCCAGAAGCAGCTCGCCGAGCTGGCGGCGGAGCAGGGCGTCGAGTACGCCGTCGTGCCCGCCGCCGACCTGCGCGGCTACGAGCCGCACCTGGCCGAGGGGCTCGCGGGCGGCGTCTACTACCCGCAGGACGCCCAGGTGCAGCCCATGCTGGCGGCCGCGCACCTGCTCAGGCACGGCGCGGAGAGCTTCGGCCACGGGACGCTGCACCTGCGCACCGGGGTCACCGTGACCGGATTCACGCGGTCCGGCGACCGGGTGACGGGCGTACGCACCGACCGGGGTGACATCCTCGGCGGCGCGGTGATCAACGCGGCCGGCACCTGGGGCGGCGAGATCGCCCGGCTCGCGGGCGTGGACCTGCCGGTCCTGCCCAGGCGCGGTTTCATCCTGGTCACCGAGCCGCTGCGCGAGCCGCTGATCCGGCACAAGGTCTACACCGCCGCCTACGTCACCAACGTGGCCAGCGACTCGGCCGATCTGGAGACCTCGGCCGTCGTCGAGGGCACCCCGGCGGGGACCGTGCTCATCGGGGCGAGCAGGGAGCGGGTCGGGTTCGACCGGACGACCTCGCCGCGGGTGCTGTCCCGGCTGGCGGCCCAGGCCGTCGCCCTGTTCCCGGTGCTCCGGGACGTGCGGGTGATCAGGTCGTACTGCGGTTTCCGGCCGTACTGTCCCGACCATCTGCCGGTGATCGGCGCGGATCCGCGCGTGCCCGGGTTGTATCACGCGTGCGGGCACGAAGGGGCGGGGATCGGTCTCGCGCCCGCGACCGGGCTCGTGTTGTCCCAGCTGCTGACCGGCGCCCGCCCGGACCTCGACCCGCACCCCTTCCGCCCGGACCGCTTCGAGTCCTCTCACGCGAGCGAGGAGTCCGAGTGACCTTCCAGATCACGATCGACGGCCGGGCCGTGCCGGTCGAGCCGGGGCAGACGATCGGCGCGGCCCTGCACGCCGCCGGGGTCCGCGCGTGGCGCACCACCCGCTTCGGCGGGCGGCCGCGCGGGCTGTTCTGCGGCATCGGCGTCTGCTTCGACTGCCTGATCACGGTGAACGGCCGCCCACCAGAACGCGCCTGCCTGCTGGAGGCCCGGCCCGGAGACGAGGTGACGACCTCGTGAGCGCGCCCGACGACCGCCTGAGCGACAGCGACGACCGCCTGAGGGCGACTGACGACCGCGTCCGCGACGACCGCGTGAGTGCGGCCTGCGATCTCGTCGTGGTCGGAGGTGGGCCTGCCGGAGTGGCGGGCGCTCTGGCGGCGGCGTTGCGCGGCCTGAATGTGGTCCTCATCGACTCCGGAGCCCGTCTCGGCGGTCAGTACTTCCGTCACCCGGCCGACGCGGCGCGCGCCGTCACGCCGGGTCTGGACCGGTTCCTGCGGCAGGCCCGCGCGCTGGGCGAGCGGGCCGAGGTGCTGCTCGGACACCAGGTGTGGACCGTGACGCGCGACGGCGACCGGCTGACCGTCCACTGCCAGACACCGGACGGGCGCCCGGTGGAGATCCGCTGCCGTGACCTCCTGATCGCCACCGGCGCGCATGACCGGCCGCTGCCGTTCCCCGGCTGGGACCTGCCCGGCGTCCTGACGGCGGGCGGCGCCCAGGCGCTGCTCAAGGGCAACGGCGTCGTCGCCGGCGGCCGGGTGGTCGTCGGCGGCACCGGGCCGTTCCTGCTGCCCGTGGCCACGGGCCTGGCCGCGGCGGGGGCCGAGGTGCTGGGCGTGTTCGAGGCCAACGGCGGCCTGGCCCTGGCCCGGCATCCGGTGCTGGCCCTGGGCAAGGCGGGGGAGGCCGCGGGCTACGGCCTGGCCATGGCCAGGCACCGCGTGCCGTACCGGACGCACCAGGCGGTGATCGCCGCGCACGGCGAGCGCGAGCTGGAGGCCGTCACCGTGGCGCGGCTCGACGCCGACTGGAACGTGCTCGCCACCAGGGAGCTGGCCTGCGACACCCTGGCCGTCGGCTACGGCTTCGTCCCCCAGATCGAGCTCGGCGTCGAGCTGGGCTGCCAGACCCGCCAGGACGCGGACGGCATGCCCGTACTCGCGGTGGACGGCCGCCAGCGCACCACGGTGGAGGGCGTCTGGGCGGCCGGCGAGCCGACCGGTGTGGGGGGCAGGCACCTGGCCGAGCTGGAGGGCCGCATCGCGGGCCTGGCCGTGGCCGGAGCGCCGGTCCCCGGCGTGCTGGCCAGGCGGCGCCGGCGGATGCGCGCGTTCGGGGAGGCGCTGCACCACGCCTATCCGGTCAAGCCGGGCTGGCAGAGCTGGCTGCGCGACGACACGCTGGTGTGCCGGTGCGAGGAGGTGCCGGTCGCCCGCGTACGCGCGGCGCTGGCGCTCGGCGCCACCGACGCGCGCTCGGTCAAGCTGCTGGCCAGGCCCGGCATGGGCTGGTGCCAGGGCCGCGTCTGCGGCTACGCGGTCGCCTGCCTGGCCGGGGAGCAGCCCCGGCCCCCTCGCCGCCCCATCGCGCAACCCATCTCTCTCGGCGCCCTCGCCGACCTCGACACCCACTGATTTTGGAGGAAACTTTAATGACAAATCGCGCTAAGTCCTGGCACGGTGTCATGGTGGCCACGGCGCTCCCGCTGCACCCGGATCTGTCCGTCGACTTCGACGGCTATGCCGACCACTGCCGCTGGCTGGTCGAGAACGGCTGCGACGGCGTGGTCCCCAACGGATCGCTGGGCGAGTACCAGACGCTCACTCCCGAGGAGCGGGCCCGGGTCGTGGAGACGGCCGTCGAGGCCGTCGGCGGGGCGAACGTGATGGCGGGCGCCGCCGCGTACGGCGCGGCGGAGTCGCGGCGCTGGGCCGAGCAGGCGGGCGCGGCCGGCTGCGGCTCGGTGCTGCTGCTGCCGCCCAACACCTACCGGGCCGACGAGCGGTCCGTGATCGCGCACTACCGCGAGGTGGCCAAGGCCGGGGTGCCGATCGTGGCCTACAACAACCCGTACGACACCAAGGTGGACCTGACGCCCGCGCTGCTCGCGGCCCTGCACGGTGAGGGTCTGATCGTGGCCGTGAAGGAGTTCAGCGGTGATCCGCGCCGGCCCTACGAGCTCGCCGAGCTGGCCCCCGGGCTGGACGTGCTGATCGGGTCCGACGACGTGCTGCTGGAGCTGGCGGTGGCCGGCGCCGTCGGCTGGGTCGCGGGCTACCCCAACGCGCTGCCCGCCTCCAGCGTCGCCCTCTACCGGGCCGCGCTGGCCGGTGACCTCGACACCGCGCTGCCGCTCTACCGCACGCTCCACCCACTGCTGCGCTGGGACTCCAAGACGGAGTTCGTGCAGGCCATCAAGCTGTCGATGGACCTCGCGGGTCGTCATGGCGGGCCCTGCCGCCTGCCGCGCGTGCCGCTGACGGAGGAGCAGGCGGCGGCCGTACGCGGTGCGACGGAGAAGGCGCTCGCGGAGGGCCTGCGATGAGGACGAAACGGGTCTTCCACGCCGTCGACTCGCACACCGAGGGCATGCCGACCCGCGTGATCACCGGCGGCGTGGGCGTGATCCCCGGCGCGAGCATGGCCGAGCGGCGCGTCTACTTCCGCGACCACCTCGACCACATCCGCCGGCTGCTGATGAACGAGCCGCGCGGCCACGCCGCCATGAGCGGCGCCATCCTGCAGCCGCCGACCAGGCCCGACGCCGACTGGGGCGTGCTGTTCATCGAGGTGTCCGGGCTGCTGCCGATGTGCGGCCACGGCACCATCGGCGTGGCGACCGTGCTGGTGGAGACCGGCATGGTGGAGGTCGTCGAGCCGGTCACCACCGTACGCCTGGAGGTGCCCGCCGGGCTCGTCGAGGTGGACGTGGCCGTCGAGGACGGCATGGCCATGTCGGTGACGCTGCGCAACGTGCCCGCCTACAGCGATAGACTCGACGCCGTCGTCACCGTGCCGGGCTTCGGCGACATCCGCTACGACCTGGCCTACGGCGGCAACTTCTACGCGATCGTCGACCTCGACGACTACGGCCTGCCCTTCGACCGCAAGGCCAAGAACGAGATCCTCGCCGCCGGGCTGGCCACGATGGCGGCCATCGACGCCGCCGACGAGCCCGTGCACCCCGAGGACGACCGCATCCGCGGCTGCCACCACGTCTACTTCGCCGCGCCGGGCTCCAACGCGCACCACTCGCGGCACGCGATGGCCATCTACCCGGGCTGGTTCGACCGCTCGCCCTGCGGTACCGGCACCAGCGCCCGCATGGCCCAGCTGCACGCCCGCGGCGAACTGCCGGTGGGCCCGGACGGCTGGGACTTCGTCAACGAGTCGTTCATCGGTACCCGGTTCGTCGGCCGGCTGCTGGGGGAGACCACCGTCGGCGGGCGGCCCGCGGTCGTGCCCGCCATCACCGGCCGCGCCTGGGTCACCGGCACCGCCCAGTACTTCCTCGACCCGCGCGACCCGTTCCCCGAGGGGTTCGAGCTATGAGCGTCACCACGGTCGACTACCACACCGCGGGCGAGCCGTTCAGGATCGTCATCGGCGGCGCCCCCGACCTCCCGGGCGCCACCGTGCTCGAACGCCGTGCCGCCGCCCCCGGCGGACCGGCCGAGCGGGTGCGGCGGCTGCTCTGCCACGAGCCGCGCGGCCACGCCGACATGTACGGCTGCTTCCTGG
The DNA here is from genome assembly GCF_043197155.1 of Nonomuraea sp. NPDC049269. Classification (NCBI taxonomy): domain Bacteria; kingdom Bacillati; phylum Actinomycetota; class Actinomycetes; order Streptosporangiales; family Streptosporangiaceae; genus Nonomuraea; species Nonomuraea sp. NPDC049269. Next base: position 580,091 of record NZ_JBICSO010000009.1, on the reverse strand, counting down.
TCCCGCCCGACGACCCCGGCGCCCACTTCGGCGCGCTGTTCTGGCACAAGGACGGCTACTCCACCGCCTGCGGCCACGGCACGATCGCCCTCGGCGTGCACGCTGTCCGCGAGGGGCTGGTCGAGGCGGACCCCGGCGGCGAGACGGACGTGGTCATCGACGTGCCGTCCGGCCGCGTCACGGCCCGCGTCCGCGGCTCGCGGGACCGCGTCGAGTCGGTCACCTTCGTCAACGTCCCGTCGTACGTCATCGCCCGCGCCGTCCCCGCCGCCGGCGTCAAGGTCGACCTGTCCTACGGCGGCGCCATCTACGCCGCCCTGCCGGTCTCGGCCGTCGGCCTGTCCGTCGAGGCCGCGAACCTGCCCGAGCTCATCGGCCACGCCCGCCGGATCAAGGCCGCCCTGGCGGACCACCCGGCCACGCGGCACCCGGCGGACGACCGGCTGTCCGGCGTCTACGGAGTGATCTTCTACGAAGGGGAAGGGCCGCACCAGCGCAACGTGACGGTGTTCGCCGACGGCGAGGTGGACCGGTCGCCGTGCGGCTCCGGCACGGCCGCGCGGCTCGCCCTGCTGTACGACGAGGGCCACCAGGGGCCGCTGATCCACACCGGCATCGCGGGCGGCACGTTCGTCGCCACCGTGGGGAAGGTCACGGACCAGGGCGTCGTCGCCGAGATCGAGGGCATGGCCTACCGCACCGGCAGGCACACCTTCGAGCTCGACCCCGCGGACCCCCTCGGCACCGGGTTCGTGCTCCGGTGAGCCCGCTGCCCTACCTCGACGCCGCCACCATCGAGCGGCTGGTGCCCGTGGCGCGGGCCGTACGGATCCTGGAGGAAGCCCTGCGAGCCGGGCTCGATCCGGAGGAGACGCCGCTGCGGCCGGTCGTCGAGCTGCCCGCCGGGCAGCTCCTGCTGATGCCCGCCGCCGCGGGACGCTACGCGGGCGTGAAGGCCGTCACCGTCGCGCCCGGTAACGCCGCGCGCGGGCTGCCCCGCATCCAGGGCACGTACCTGCTGCTCGACGGCGACACCCTGGCCCCGCTGGCCGCCATGGACGGCGTCGCGCTCACCTCGCTGCGCACCCCGGCGGTCTCCGCGCTGGCCGTCACGCACCTGGCCGAGCCGGACGCCCGCACCCTGGTGGTGTTCGGCACCGGCCCGCAGGCGTGGGGGCACATCCTCGCGCTGAGCGCGGTCCGGCCCGTCGAGCGGGTCACGGTCGTCGGCCGCGACCGCGCCCGCGCCGAGGAGCTCGCCGCCCGCTGCCGCGAGCACGGCCTGCCCGCTCTGGCCGGGCACGGTCCGGACCCCGACCTGCGTGCCGTGGCCGAGGCGGACCTGATCGCCTGCTGCACCACGGCCAGGGAGCCGCTCTTCCCCGGCGAGCTGGTCCGCGACGGCGCCACGGTCGTCGCGGTCGGGTCGCACGAGCCCGACGCCCGTGAGCTGGGCGGCGACCTCCTCGCCCGCGCCACCGTCGTGGTCGAGGCCAGGTCGGCGGCGCTGGCCGAGGCGGGGGATGTGGTCATCCCGGTGCGCCAAGGTACGATCACCACCGGTCACCTCGCCGGTAACCTCGCCGACCTGATCGCCGGCCGGGTGCCCACGGGTGCCGGTCCCCGCGTGTTCAAGAGCACCGGGATGGCGTGGGAGGACCTGGTGGTCGCCGCCGCCGCGTACGAGGCGTGGGCCTAGCGGGGCGTTCCCCAGCGGGCGTGTACTGAGAGTGAGGGGATGGCCGGATGACTGCCGAGAACCGGCTCGACCTGCCGATGGTGGGCGAGCGGCAGAGCTTGCGTGAGCAGGTCGCGCACGCGCTCCGTGCCGCGCTGGTCACCGGCGAGATGCGCCCGGGGGTGGTCTACTCCGCGCCGGTGCTGGCCGCGCAGTTCGGCGTCTCCGCGACGCCCGTCCGTGAGGCCATGCTCGACCTGGCCAAGGAGGGGCTGGTCGAGGCGGTGCGCAACAAGGGCTTCCGGGTCACCGAGCTGTCCGACCGCGATCTCGACGAGCTGACCGAGATCCGGCAGCTCATCGAGGTGCCCACCGTGACCCGCCTGGCCGACGCCTCGCGCGCCGCGGAGTTCGAACGGCTCAGGCCGGTCGCCGAGGAGATCGTCGCCGCGGCCGAGCGGGGCGACCTGCTCGGCTACGTGGACGCCGACCTGCGCTTCCACGTGGAGCTGCTGACCCTGTCGGGCAACGCCCACCTGGTCGAGGTGGTCAAGGACCTGCGCAACCGGGCCCGGCTCTACGGCCTCTCGCAGTTGCGGGAGCGCGGCACGCTGTCGGAGTCGGCCCGCGAGCACGTCGCGCTGCTCGACGCGCTCAAGACCGGCGACACCACGGCGGCCCGCAGCATCATGTCCGAGCACATCCAGCACGTCCGCGGCATCTGGGCCGACCAGCACTGATCACACCCTGGGGGCTATTTCGTGGCGCGCGTGGTCCCCAGGCTGGCGGCCACGATGCAGATGATCGCCGCCCACTGCTGCGCGTGCAGCATCTCGCCCAGCACCACCACGCCGACCAGCGCGGCCATCGCGGGCTCCAGGCTCATCAGGATGCCGAACACGTGTTTCGGCATCCGGCGCAGCGCGTTCAGCTCCAGCGAGTACGGGATCACCGACGACAGCAGTCCCACTCCCAGCCCGATCAGCAGCAACTGCGGCTGGAGCAGGTCGCCGCCGCCCGAGGTGATGCCCACCGGCGCGATCACGAGGGCCGACACGATCATCGCGAACGACAGCCCGGTCGTGCCGGGGAAGCGCCGCCCGACCGAGGCGGACAGCAGGATGTAGGCGGCCCAGCACGCGCCGGCCGCCATCGCGAGCCCGATGCCGACCCAGCTGATCGACGCCGACTGGCCCCACGGCGCCAGCAGCGCCACACCCGCCGCCGCCAGGCCGATCCACAGCAGGTCGAGCCGGCGCCTGGACGCCGCGACCGCCACGCCCAGCGGCCCGAGGAACTCGATCGCCACCGCGATGCCCAGCGGCAGCCGCGCGATCGCCTCGTAGAACACGAGGTTCATGACCGCCAGCGTCACGCCGAAGGCGACCCCGACCCCGAGATCACGCCACGACATCCCCTTCAGCTTGGGCCTGGCCACCGCGCCCATGATCAGCGCGCCCGCCCCGATGCGCAGGAACACCACCGCGCTCGGCGGCAGCGCCGCGAACAGCTCCTTGGCGAAGCCCGCCCCGAGCTGCACCGAGAAGATCGCCAGCAGCACCAGCCCGGAAGGCGGGATGGAGTCGGCAGCGGCACGCAGCACGCTGCCGGGTTTGGGGAGCCCCGATCCGCGGTCGAAAGGATCATCCAGGGCGAACGCGGTCACGGCACTCCTCGGTAGGTCGGCTGGCGGGTAGAACGGTACCGAGCCAGGCCGACATTCCCTCCCTGAGGTGGTACTAATACGCACTGGATCATTGAAACCCCCCATGCTCGTCCTGATCGCCGCCGACCTGGGCGTCCCGCTGGCCGGGGTGGCCTCCGCGCTGATGCCGGTGCTGGGCGCGCTGGTGGTGTCGAGGATCGTGGCACCCGCCCAGCCCGCCGACCTCGGCCCGGGGCGGGTGCCACGGCCCTGGAGCACAACGGGGTACGGCCGGCGGTGCACGTCAGCCTGACCGCTCGCCGCGCTCACACCCCCGCCGCGTTCAGGGGGCTGCTCACTCCCAGCGGAACGTACGCGAGGCCAGGCCCAGGGACAGCACCGCCCAGGCGGCCAGCACCGCCAGCGCCCCCAGCGGCAGGGCCGCGCCCCCGGCGAGCACGGAACGCAGCCCGCGGGTCAGCGCCGAGATCGGCAGCAGCTCCAGGACCGGCCGCACCCCGGCGGGGAACTTGTCCAAAGGGAAGATCACCCCACCCGCGCCGAGCAGCACCAGGTAGACCAGATTGGCCCCGGCCAGCGTCGCCTCGGCCCGCAGCACGCCCGCCATGAGCAACCCCAGCCCGCTGAAGGCCGCCGTGCCCAGCAGCACGAGCAGCAGCGCGGCCACCGGCGAGCCCTGGGGCCGCCAGCCGAGCGCCAGCGCGACCGCCACGAGCACCACCACCTGGACGCCCTCCACCGCGAGCACGGCCGCCGTCTTGGCCAGCAACAGCCCGGCCCTGGACAGCGGGGTCGCGCCGAGCCGCTTCAGCACGCCGTAGCGGCGCTCGAAGCCCGTCGCGATGGCCTGCCCGGTGAACGCCGTCGACATGATCGCCAGCGCGAGCACGCCCGGCGCGAGGAAGTCGATCCGCCGGCCGCCGCCGATGTCGATCAGCGGGGCCAGGGAGAACCCGACGAGCAGCAGCACCGGGATGATCAACGTCAGCAGCAGCTGCTCGCCGTTGCGCAGCGTCTGGCGCGTCTCGGCCGCCGCCTGCGCCAGCACCATGCGCGCGAACGGCGCCGCCGCCGGTGCGGGAGTGAAGTCGAGCGTGGTCATCGCAGCTCCCTGCCGGTCAGCTCCAGGAACACGTCTTCGAGCGTTCTTCGCTCGATGCTCAGGTCGGCGGCCATGACGCCCTCGGCGGCGCACCAGGTCGTCACGGTAGCCAGCAACTCCGGGCCCACCAGGCCCTCGATGATGTAGTGGCCCGCGGGCGACTCCTTGGCCGCGCTGCCGCCGGGCAGCGCGTTGAGCAGCTCGTCCAGCGAGAGCCCCGGCCGGGCCCTGAAGCGCAGCTGGCGCTCGGCCCCGGTCAGCGACGCCGGGCTGCCCTCGGCCACCACCCGCCCCCGATCGATGATCACCACCTGGTCGGCCAGGCGTTCGGCCTCGTCCATGTGGTGCGTGGTGAGCACCACCGAGACCCCCGCGGCCCGCAGCTCGCCCACCAGGTCCCAGCAGGCATGCCTGGCCTGCGGGTCGAGCCCGGCCGTCGGCTCGTCGAGGAACACCAGCTCCGGCCGGCCGATGACCGCCGCGGCCAGGGAGAGCCGCTGCTGCTGGCCCCCCGACAGGCGGCGGTAGGGGGTGCGGACATGGTCGGCCAGGCCGAGCCGTACCAGAAGCGCGGGAGCGTCGAGGGGATGGGCGTAGAAGCGCGAGACCAGGCGGAGGAACTCCCCGCAGCGCATCGCGGGCGGCACGCCGCCCGCCTGGAGCATGACGCCCACCCGGGGTCGCAGCTCGGGCCGGTCGGGCGGCAGGCCCAGCACCCGCACCGTGCCGGAGTCGGCCGTCCGGAACCCCTCGCAGATCTCGACCGTGGACGTCTTGCCGGCGCCGTTGGGCCCGAGCACGGCGGTGACCGCGCCACGCTCGGCGCGCAGCGACAGGCCGTCGACGGCGGTGCTGCCGCCGTAACGCTTGACCAGGCCGATGAGCTCGACGGCTGGGGATTCCATGGCCACGAGTTTAGGGACTGTCCGTAACGGTCCGCCTGGCAACCCTGCCCGGTCCGTCCGGGAGGCCGGATCCTGGCCGGATATGGACAGCTGTTGACCCGGCCATTTCTCGGAAAGTCCCCACCAGGAGTGAAAGTCTGAGAGTGACGTCCACATCACAGGAGGTTGCCATGTCACAACGCAGTGGCTATGCGCCCGGCGTCCCATGCTGGGTGGATCTGTCGAGCACCGACGTCGAGGCGTCCGTCCGCTTCTACGACGAGGTGTTCGGCTGGCGGGCGGAGATGATCGACGACCCGGCGGCCGGGGGCTACGGCCAGTTCACCTACGACGGCAAGAAGGTCGCCGGAGTGGGCCCCGTCTTCGGCGAGGGCATGCCCGCGACCTGGAACACCTACATCACCACCGAAGACGCCGCCGCCACCGCCGACCGGGTCAGGAACGCGGGCGGGACCGTCGTCATGGAGCCCATGCAGGTGTTCGAGGAAGGCACCATGGCCGTCTTCCAGTCGCCCGACGGGTCGTTCGTCTCGATCTGGGAGGCCGGCCGGCACCAGGGCGCCGAACTGGTCAACGAGCCGACCTCGTTCTGCTGGAACGAGCTCGTCACCCGCGACGTCGCCGGCGCGGAGCGCTTCTACTCGGCCGTCTTCGGCTGGACCCCCCACCTCCAGGAGATGGAGGGCGTCAAGTACACCGAATGGCACGCCGGGGACGCGAGCATCGCCGGCATGATCGAGATGGCGCCGCAGTACCCGCCGGAGACGCCGTCCCACTGGATGACGTACTTCGCCGTCGCCGACCTCGACGCCACCGTCAGCGCGGCCGAGCGGGCGGGTGCCACGATCCTCGTCGGCGCCATGGACGCGCCTCCGGGGCGGTTCGCCATGCTCACCGACCCGCAGGGAGCGGCACTCTCCGTGATCCAACTCCGCGAAATCAGCTAAACATCCCATAATCGGGAATCTGGCAGACCGGATCTTGGTTGAACCCCTCGGCCCTCGTGGGTCACACGCCTGCGAGGGAGAGGGGTTCACGCATGTCCGTGGCAGAAGCCACGCCAGTCATCACGTCACCTGTCGTCAAGGAGAAGCGCCGCGGACTCCTGCTGCTCGTCCTGGGAGCGCTGTCGGCCATCGGCCCGCTCTCGATCGACATGTACCTGCCCGCGCTGCCCGCCATCACCGGCGAACTGCTCAGCACCCCCGCGCAGGTACAGCTGACGCTGACCGCCTGTCTCATCGGCGTCTCCGTCGGCCAGGTGGTCGCCGGACCGGTGAGCGATGTGCGCGGCCGGCGGTTGCCGCTGATCGTGGGCGTGGCCGGGTACGCGCTCGCCTCGCTGCTGTGCGCCTTCGCCCCCTCGGTGCCCGTGCTCATCCTGTTCCGCCTGCTGCAGGGCATCCTCGGCGGCGCGGCCCTGGTCATCGTCCGGGCCGTCGTCCGCGACCTCTACGACGGCGCCGCCATCGCGCGCATCTTCGCCACGCTCATGCTCGTCAGCGGCCTCGCGCCGATCCTGGCCCCGATCCTGGGCGCGCAACTGCTCGCCTTCACCTCCTGGCGCGGCGTCTTCGTCGCGCTGAGCATCGCCGGGATCGTGCTGCTCGTGGCCATGCTCGGCGGGGTCCGCGAGACGCTGCCCGCCCACCAGCGGGAGAGCGGCGGCCTCAAGCACACCGTGCGCATCTTCTGGCGGCTGCTGCGCGACCGCTCGTTCATGGGCGGCGCGCTGACCGCGGGGCTGGCCTTCGCCGCCATGTTCGGCTACATCTCCGGCTCGCCGTTCGTGCTGCAGGAGGTGTACCACGCCACACCGCAGCAGTATTCGCTCATCTTCGGGCTCAACGCGCTCGGCCTGACCCTCATGGCCCAGGTCGGCGGGCGGCTCTCGGGACGGGTGGCGCCGGCCCGCCTGGTGGTCGCCGGCCTGTGCGTGGCCCTGGCCGGCGCGGCGCTGCTGCTGGCCGCCGCCGTCCTCGGGCTGGGCCTGGCGGGCATCGTCGCCGCGCTGTTCGTTATCATGTGCGGCCAGGGCCTGGTGCTTCCGGGCACCGGAGCGCTGGCCCTGGCCAGCCAGCCGCAGCAGATCGCGGGCAGTGCCTCCGCCCTGCTCGGTGTGCTCCAGTTCGCGCTGGGCGCCCTGGCCGCGCCGCTGGTCGGGCTGGTGGGGGCGGCCACGGCAGTGCCGATGGCCTCGGTGATGCTGGCGCTCATCGCCTGCTCTGCGGTGACCTTCCTGGTCATCGGCCGAGTTAGGTAAGCCTACCCTGCGTGAGAAATTCCATTCCTCGTCTTTCAGGATCCATTTGTGAAGCGGGAAGGAATTACGGCACACTGATGTTGTGAAAAACGTGCCCACGTCAATCGAGCCAGGAAACGAGCGCGGCACCCGCGCCCGGGTCGCTCGGCTGATCCTTGAGCACGGTCCTGTCGCGGCGGTCGCGCTGGGCGAGCGGCTCGGGCTCACGCCCGCCGCCGTCCGCCGTCATCTTGACGCGCTGCTGGCTGACGGGATGATCGAGCCTCGTACGGTGCGTCCGCGCGGACAGCGCGGACGAGGGCGACCGGCCAAGCTGTTCGCCATCACCGACGCGGGGCGCAGTGCTTTCGAGCACGCCTATGACGACCTGGCCAACAGCGTATTGCGTTTCCTGGCCGAGCGCGTGGGCGACAAAGCAGTGACCGACTTCGCCCGCTCGCAGGTGTCCAGCCTGATGCGACGACTGGAGCCGGTCATGCTGACGGTGCCGGCCGACCAGCGCGTACAAGTGCTGGCGCAGGCGCTGTCGGCGGAGGGGTACGCCGCCTCGGCCACCAAGGCCAAGTCGGGCGGCGACCAGCTCTGCCAGCACCACTGCCCGGTGGCGCACGTGGCGGCGGAGTTCCCGCAGCTGTGTGAGGCCGAGACGGAGGCGTTCGCGCAACTGCTCGGCACCCCGGTGCAGCGCCTGGCCACGATCGCGCACGGCGACGGGGTCTGCACCACCCATGTGAGCCCGCACGCGCTGGGCCTTGCAACGAGCAGGGCCACCCATAGCGACAAAAGCAAGGAGACCGGAAGGTGACTGTCACCGACCGCCCGGAGCTGGAAGGCCTCGGGAATTACAAGTTCGGCTGGTCCGACTCGGATGCCGCAGGGGCGGTGGCCAAGCGCGGCCTGTCCGAGGAGGTCGTCCGCAACATCTCCGCGCTCAAGAACGAGCCGGAGTGGATGCTCGACCTTCGCCTGAAGGGCCTCCGCCTGTTCGGCAAGAAGCCCCTGCCCACCTGGGGTTCCGACCTCACGGGCATCGACTTCGACAACATCAAGTACTTCGTGCGCTCGACCGAGAAGCAGGCCGCTTCCTGGGACGAGCTGCCCGACGACATCAAGAACACCTATGACAAGCTCGGCATCCCCGAGGCGGAGAAGCAGCGCCTCATCGCCGGTGTCGCCGCCCAGTACGAATCCGAGGTCGTCTATCACAAGATCCGTGAGGACCTCGAGGAGAAGGGCGTCATCTTCGTCGACACCGACACGGGCCTGAGGGAGCACGAGGAGCTCTTCAAGGAGTACTTCGGCTCGGTCATCCCGGTCGGCGACAACAAGTTCGCCTCGCTCAACACCTCCGTGTGGTCCGGTGGCTCGTTCATCTACGTGCCGCCGAACGTCGAGGTCGAGATCCCGCTGCAGGCCTACTTCCGGATCAACACCGAGAACATGGGCCAGTTCGAGCGGACGCTGATCATCGTCGACGAGGGCAGCTACGTCCACTACGTCGAGGGCTGCACCGCGCCGATCTACTCCTCCGACTCGCTGCACTCCGCGGTCGTCGAGATCATCGTGAAGAAGAACGCCCGCTGCCGTTACACGACCATCCAGAACTGGTCCAACAACGTCTACAACCTGGTCACCAAGCGCGCCGTCGCCTACGAGGGCGCGACCATGGAGTGGATCGACGGCAACATCGGCTCCAAGGTCACCATGAAGTACCCGGCCGTCTACCTGATGGGCGAGCACGCCAAGGGTGAGACGCTGAGCGTCGCCTTCGCGGGCGAGGGCCAGCACCAGGACGCCGGCTCCAAGATGGTGCACCTGGCTCCGCACACGAGCTCCACCGTCATCTCCAAGTCGGTGGCGCGCGGCGGCGGCCGCACCTCCTACCGCGGTCTCGTCCAGATCGAGGAGGGCGCCCACGGCAGCGCCAGCACGGTCAAGTGCGACGCGCTCCTGGTCGACCAGATCAGCCGCTCCGACACCTACCCCTACGTCGACGTCCGCGAGGACGACGTCTCGATGGGTCACGAGGCCACGGTCTCCAAGGTGAGCGAGGACCAGCTGTTCTACCTCATGAGCCGCGGTCTGGGCGAGGACGAGGCGATGGCGATGATCGTGCGCGGCTTCGTCGAGCCGATCGCGCGCGAGCTCCCCATGGAGTACGCCCTCGAGCTGAACCGCCTCATCGAGCTGCAGATGGAAGGAGCCGTCGGCTGATGGGCCTGACCGAGAAGCCCTTGTCGACCCTGCACGAGAAGGCGTCCTACGACCTGGACGACTTCGAGGTCCCGACGGGGCGCGAAGAGGCGTGGCGCTTCACGCCGCTGTCCCGCCTGAAGGGCCTGCACAGCGGCAAGGCGGAGATCACCGGGCGGGTGCTCACCCAGGTCTACACCCCGGCGGGCGTCGCCGCCGAGTGGGTCGGGCGCGAGGACGCGCGCATCGGCAAGGCGTACGTGCCGGCCGACCGCGTCAGCGCGCAGGCCTACAACGCCTTCGAGAAGGCGCTGGTCGTGACCGTGCCCAAGGAGACGGTGCCCGGCGAGGAGATCCGCATCGAGCTGCGCGGCGGCGGCAGCGACGGGGTCAGCTACGGCCACATCGTGGTCGTGCTGGAGCCGCTGGCCGAGGCCGTGGTCGTCATCGAGCACCAGGGCAGCGCGGTCTACGCCGACAACATCGAGTTCGTCGTCGGCGACGGCGCCACGCTCAAGGTCGTCAGCCTGCAGGACTGGGACGACGACGCCGTGCACGTCTCCCACCACCACGCCCAGCTCGCCAAGGACGCCACGTTCAAGGGCTTCGTGGTGACCCTGGGCGGCGACCTGGTGCGCCTGTCGCCGAGCGTGTCCTACATCGGCCCGGGCGGCGACGCCGACCTGTCCGGCGTCTACTTCGCCGACGCGGGCCAGCACCTGGAGCACCGCCTCCTGGTCGACCACTCGCAGCCCCACTGCAAGAGCAACGTCGACTACCGCGGCGCTCTGCAGGGCGAGGACGCGCACGCCGTGTGGATCGGCGATGTGATCATCAGGGTCGAGGCCGAGGGCACCGACACCTACGAACTCAACCGCAACCTGATCCTCACCGACGGCGCCCGCGCCGACTCGGTGCCCAACCTGGAGATCCTCACCGGCGAGGTGGCCGGCGCCGGCCACGCCAGCGCCTCCGGGCGCCTCGACGACGAGCACATCTTCTACCTGCAGGCCCGCGGCATCCCCTTCGACGAGGCCCGGCGCCTGGTCATCAAGGGCTTCCTCGGTCAGCTCATCGAGAAGATCCAGGTGGCGGAGATCCGCGATCGCGTCCTGAACGCGGTGGAGGCGGAGCTCGCGCGATGAGTCTTGAGAAGGTGTGCAAGGTCGAGGACATCCCCGACGGCGGAGTGATCGGCGTGGAGGTGGGGGAGACCCCGGTCGCGCTGGTCCGCAAGGGCGGCGAGGTGTTCGCCCTGCACGACGTCTGCTCCCACGCCGAGGTGAAGCTCAGCGAGGGGGAGGTCTACGACGGCACACTCGAATGCTGGTTGCACGGCTCGTGCTTCGACGTCCGCTCCGGCAAACCCACCGGGCCGCCCGCCACCAGACCCGTGAACGTCTACACAGTCCAGATCGACGGCGACGACGTCCTCGTCTCGCTCTCGAAGGAGTCATAAAACACATGTCCACCCTTGAGATCCGTGACCTGAAGGTCGCCGTCGAGGACAAGGAAATCCTGCGCGGCGTCAACCTCACCGTGCAGTCGGGGAAGACCCACGCCATCATGGGGCCCAACGGCTCCGGCAAGTCCACCCTCGCCTACGCCATCGCCGGCCACCCGAAATACACCATCACCGGCGGCGAGGTGCTGCTCGACGGCGTCAATCTGCTGGAGCTGACGGTCGACGAGCGGGCCCGCGCCGGCCTGTTCCTGGCCATGCAGTACCCGGTCGAGGTCCCCGGCGTGTCGGTCTCCAACTTCCTGCGCACCGCGGTCACCTCGGTCAGCGGCGAGGCGCCCAAGCTGCGCCAGTTCGCCAAGGACCTCAAGAGCGGCATGGACGCGTTGCAGATCGACGGCGCGTTCGCCCAGCGCAACCTCAACGAGGGCTTCTCCGGCGGTGAGAAGAAGCGCCACGAGATCCTCCAGCTGGAGCTGCTCAAGCCGAAGATCGCGGTGCTCGACGAGACCGACTCCGGGCTCGACGTCGACGCGCTGCGCGTGGTGTCCGAGGGCATCAACCGCTTCCGCGCCTCGGGCGACACGGGCGTCCTGCTGATCACGCACTACACCCGCATCCTGCGGTACGTGAAGCCCGACTTCGTGCACGTCTTCGCCGCTGGCAAGATCGTGGAGGAGGGCGGGCCGGAGCTGGCCGACAAGCTCGAGGCCGAGGGCTACGAGCAGTACACGAAGGCATCTGTATGACTTCCACCAGCTTGGACGTGGAGAGGATCAGGAAGGACTTCCCGGTTCTCTCCCGCGAGCTGCCCGGCGGGCGTCCGCTCGTCTATCTCGACTCGGGCAACTCCTCCCAGAAGCCCACCGCGGTCGTCGAGACCATGCGCGAGCACCTGGCGATGCACTACAGCAACGTCGGGCGCGCCATGCACGTGCTCGGCGCGGAGTCGACCGAGGCCTACGAGAGCGCGCGTGACAAGGTGGCCGAGTTCATCGGCGCCCCGTCGCGCGACGAGGTGATCTTCACCAAGAACGCCTCCGAGGCGCTCAACCTGGTCGCCTACTCCTTCGGCAACCCGGCCAACACCGACCCCCGCTTCACCCTCGGCCCCGGCGACGAGATCGTCATCTCCGAGATGGAGCACCACTCCAACATCGTGCCGTGGCAGTTCCTGGTGCAGCGCACCGGCGCGACGCTCAAGTGGTTCGGTGTCACGGACGACGGCCGCCTCGATATTTCGGATATTTCAGGACTGATCACTGAGCGCACGAAGATCGTGTCGATCGCGCATCAGTCCAACGTGCTCGGCACCATCAACCCGGTGGCCGACGTGCTGCGCCGGGCCCGCGAGGTGGGCGCGCTGGTGCTGCTCGACGCCTCCCAGTCGGTCCCGCACCACGCCGTGAACATGGCCGAGCTGGGTGTCGACTTCGTCGCCTTCACCGGCCACAAGATGGTCGGTCCCTCGGGCATCGGGGTGCTCTGGGGCAAGGCCGAGCTGCTCGACGCCATGCCCCCGTTCCTGGGCGGCGGCGAGATGATCGAGGCGGTCTGGATGGACCACTCGACGTACGCGCCGGTGCCGCACAAGTTCGAGGCGGGCACTCCGCCGATCGTCGAGGCCATCGGTCTCGGCGCGGCCGTCGACTACCTGACCGGCATCGGCATGGAGGCCATCGAGGCGCACGAGCGCGGCCTGACGGCCTACGCGCTCGACGCGCTGCGCGAGGTGCCCACGCTGCGCCTGATCGGGCCCGACTCGCTCGACCAGCGGGGCGCCACCCTGTCGTTCACGCTCGGCGGCATCCACCCGCACGACGTCGGCCAGCTGCTCGACGACGACTTCGGCATCGCGGTACGCGTCGGGCACCACTGCGCCCGGCCCCTCCACCTGCGGTTCGGAATACCGGCGACCACTCGGGCGTCGTTCTACCTGTACAACACCACGGGCGAGATCGACGCCCTGGTCCGCGGCCTCCATCATGTTCAGAAGGTGTTCGCATAGCCATGATCGGCGAGTCGATGTACCAGGAACTGATCCTGGAACACTACAAGCACCCGCAGGGGCGGGGGCTGCGTGACCCGTACGACGCCGAGGTTCACCACGTGAACCCCACGTGCGGCGACGAGATCACGCTCCGGGTCAAGTTGGGCGACGCCGGCAAGATCGAGGACGTCTCCTACGACGGGCAGGGCTGTTCGATCAGCCAGGCCGCCGCCTCGGTGTTGCACGAGCTGACCACCGGCTCGACGGTCGAGGACACGCTGTCCGTGGTCGACGAGTTCACCCGCCTCATGCAGGGCCGGGGCAAGGTGGAGGCCGACGAGGACGTGCTCGGCGACGCGGTGGCGTTCGCGGGCGTGGCCAAGTTCCCGGCGCGCGTCAAGTGCGCGCTGCTGTCGTGGATGGCCTACAAGGACGCTGTTGTGAGGAGTGCTGCGCGATGAGCAAGCCGGTGGAGACGCCGACCGGGTTCGATGGTGAGGCCACCGTCGACGAGGTCATGGAGGCGCTCAAGGACGTCGTCGACCCCGAGCTCGGCATCAACGTCGTCGACCTGGGCCTGATCTACGGGCTCAACCTCGACCCCGCCGAGGGCGGCCGGCCGGTGGCCACCATCGACATGACGCTGACCAGCGCGGCCTGCCCGCTGACCGATGTCATCGAGGATCAGGCGCATTCCGCGCTCGAGGGCATGGTTTCCGATGTTAAGATCAATTGGGTCTGGCTCCCGCCGTGGGGACCGGACAAGATCACTGACGAAGGGCGCGAGCAGCTTCGTATGCTAGGCTTCAACGTCTGATCATTGCTGTAGGGCTGACATCTTGGTGTCAGCCACTTCAGCCTGCCGAAGTCTGATAACTCAGATACTCGGGGAATACATGGTGTCTTCCCCGTGTTGGCAACACGTGCACCTAACGCACCAAAGTGCGTTTCACGCCGCCTGCGGCCGGCAAATGGGTGCGCGTAGACGGCCCGTCCTCCGGGCCAGTCCCCACCCAGCGGATGCCGACCATCCGCGCCTCGCAATGAAGTACGGCTCTGCCGTACGTCCCGGCTCGTCCTTTTCGCAGAAGTGACGCGCCACTCTGACTGAAAGGCACGAAGTTCGTGACCATGCTTGACGCTGTCCTGCCCGAGCTCAACGAGAACACCCCCGAGCCGGGTCCGTCCGAATTCGAGCTGCTCGGCCTGCCGAAGCCGCTCATCACCGGACTGGCCAAGCAGGGCATAGCCAGCCCGTTCCCCATCCAGAGCGCGACGATCCCCGACGTCCTCACCGGCGCCAACGTGCTCGGCCGCGGCCAGACCGGCTCCGGCAAGACCCTCGCTTTCGGCCTGCCCCTCATGGCCCGCATCTCCGGCGTCCGGCCCACCCCGGGCCGCCCCCGCGCGATGATCCTCGTGCCCACCCGTGAGCTCGCGCTCCAGGTGCACGACGCCCTTGAGCCGCTCGGCCGGGGCCTCGGCCTGCGCATGAAGGTCATCGTCGGCGGCATGTCGATGGGCAAGCAGATCGAGGCGCTGCGCCGCGGCGTCGACGTCGTCATCGCCACCCCCGGCCGCCTGGGCGACCTCATCCGGCAGGGCGAGTGCTCGCTGGGCGACATCGAGGTCAGCGTCCTCGACGAGGCCGACCACATGTGCGACCTCGGCTTCTTCCCCGTCGTCACCGAGCTGCTCGCGCAGACCCCGGCCGACGGGCAGCGGCTGCTGTTCTCCGCCACGCTCGACGGCGACGTCGACAAGCTGGTGCGGCGCTTCCTCAAGGACCCGATCACGCACTCCGTGGCGCCGGCGACCTCCCCGGTCGAGCTCATGGAGCACCACGTGATCCAGGTGACCCGCGACGACAAGTTCGACGTCACCGCGGAGATCGCCAACCGCGAGGGCCGTACGATCATCTTCGTCCGCACCCAGCACGGCGTCGACCGGCTGTGCAAGCAGCTGGCCCGCGTCGGCATCAAGTCGGGCGGCCTGCACGGCGGCAAGCGCCAGAACCAGCGCACCCGCATCCTGGCCGAGTTCCGCGAGGGCTCCGTCAACGTGCTGGTCTGCACCGACGTGGCGGCGCGCGGCATCCACGTCGACAACATCAGCCTCGTGCTGCACGTCGACCCGCCGCAGGACCACAAGAGCTACCTGCACCGCGGTGGCCGCACGGCCCGCGCGGGTGAGAAGGGCACCGTCGTCACGCTGGTGCTGCCGAGCGAGCGCCGCTCGACCGACCAGCTCACCCGCAGGGCCGGGATCCACCCGTTCCGCCTCAAGGCCGAGCCGGGCAACCCGCGCCTGTCCGAGGTGACCGGCGCCCGCGTCCCGAGCGGCGAGCCCGTCCCCGTCTGGGAGCCCGACGTCCGCAAGCCGCTGCGCCCCCGCCGCGAAGGCGGCCACAGCGGCTCCGACCGTCGCGGCCGCCGTCCGCGCCGCGAGTTCGACGGCGAGCGCCGTCCGCGCCGCCACGAGGACGGTCAGCGTCCCTTCGTCGCGGGCGACGACCGGCGTCCCCGTCGCCACGACGGTGACGACCGCTACCCGCGCCGGCACGCCGAGGGCGGCTCGCCGGAGCCCCGCACGACCGGCGACGACCGTGGCCAGGCCGGCGGCTACCGCGGCGGTGACCGTGGCCCGCGTGGCGGCGGCTTCCGCTCGGACGACCGCGCCCCCCGCGCGGACGCCCCGCGTGGCGGCGGCTACCGTTCCGACGACCGTCAGAGCGGCCCCCGCTCCGACGACCGTCAGGGCGGCGGCTACCGTTCGAACGATCGTCAGGGCGGATACCGTTCCGACGACCGTGGTCAGGGCGGCGGCTTCCGCTCCGACGACCGTGGCACCCGCGCCCCCAGCGGCGACCGTGGCCGGCCGTTCACGGCCGACCGCGACCGGCCCGTGCGTTCCGACGACCGCCCCGTGCGTTCCGACGACCGTGGCGCTTCGCGGGGCGGCTACCGCTCCGACGACCGTGGCAACGGCGGTTTCCGCAGCGGCACCGCCCGCCGCTTCGACCGCTGACACCGGCGGGTCACCGGTGACCCACCGCTGACCAGCACACGGCGCTGCCCGCCGTACCCCTTTTGCGGGGGTACGGCGGGCAGCGCCGTTTTCGCTGTGCTCAGGGGGACAGCTGCCGTGCTCCCAGGGCCTTCAGGCTGGAAGCCGACGCGAGCCCGGTGAGCGGTATCCCGCGTGCCCGGGAGAGCGGGAGGAGGGTGGCGGTCAGCGGGGCCTGAGCAGCGCCACCACGGCGAGCCCCACTACCGCACCGGCCGTGATGACCATCGGCGGCGCGACCCACTGGGCGGCCGAGCCCGCCACGGCGAAGCCGATGCCCTGCCAGAACATCAGTCCCGCCGTCTGGATGCTCAGCGCCCTGCCCACCACCGGCTCCGGGGCCGCGTCCATGAGGAGCTGGTCCAGCCCCAGGTGGTGGGCCAGCCCCATGCCCGACAGCACCAGCAGCCCCACCGCGAGCGGCAGCCCGGGACGCAGGCCGAAGGCGAGCTGCGGCAGGAACATCAGCAGCGCCAGCGGCACGATGAGCCGCAGGCGGCGGGCGGGCGAAGGGATCCACAGGCACAGCACCTCACCCAGCACCGTGCCGACCGGCAGCGCCGACATGAGCAGCCCCAGCCCCACGGTCCCGAATCCGGCCAGCTGGGCGTACGGCGCCGCCAGCGCCTCGGGCGTCACCCCGATGGCGGGGACGGCCCAGCCGAACACGAGCACGCGGCGCAGCGGTACCAGCCGGAAGACCTTCCCCAGCCCCGCCAGCGAGTCACGGACGAGCGAGAGCGACGTGGCCGAGGTGACGGCGGGACGGGACTTGACCCCCGCGGCCAGCAGCGCCGCCGAGGTCAGGAAGGCGCCCGTGTTCAGAAGGAGCGCGGCGCGTGGTGTCAGCGCGATGAGCAGCAGCCCGCCGAGAGCGAACCCACCCACCTGCGCACCCTGCGCCACCAGCCGGAACAGGCTGCGCCCCGCGATGTAGGCGTCGCCGTCGAGGATGCGCGGCAGCAGCGCCGCCCGCGCGCCCGCGAAGACCGGGGCCACCAGTCCCATCCCGAACGCCAGCACCAGCACGACGCCGACGGGCGAGCCGGTCGACGCCATCGCCGCGGCCAGCGCGGCCGTCGTCAGGTTGCAGCCCACCAGCAGGCGCCGGATGGCCATCCGGTCGGCCAGCGCCGACAGCAGCACGCCACCGAACAGATAGGGGACGAACGCGACGGTGAACACCAGCGCGGCCAGGAAGGGCGAGCGGGTCTGGCGATAGACCAGCACGGTCAGGGCGAACTGGGTCACGATCGTGCCCAGCATGCAGATGACGTGCGACAGGAAGATCGCCCGGAACTCGGGCACGGCCAGTGCGTCACGGTACCGGGCTCGGGCGGCCGCAGGCTGGTTCATCGAGTCCCCCCCAGGTGATGCCGGTCGCCGTGGCCGGCCCGGGCCACGGCGACCAGTCGGTCAGTAGGCGTACCGCATGTCGGATCACCTCCCCAGGTCGACGGGCAGAGTCCGAACTCCTCGCAGGGTGCCGCTGTCCCACATCACCGGCTCGGCGCGCGGCCGGACGGCGGGGTAGCCGCGGGCGAGCTCCGTGAACAGCGCCCTGGTCTGCATCGCGGCGACACCGGCGCCCAGGCAGGCGTGCAGGCCGCGGCCGAAGCCGAGGTGGGGATTGGGGGAACGGCCCAGCCGCAGGACGTCGGGGTCGGGAAAGACGGCCGGGTCGCGGTTGGCGGCCCCGATGATCAGCGTCACGCCCTCTCCTTCGCGGACCTTTCTGCCGCCGACTTCGGTGTCGGCCAGGCAGCCGCGGGCGAGCACCTGAACCTGACTGGTGTAGCGAATCAACTCTTCAACCGCTAAATCAGGATTTTTGGAGAATTCGAGGAGGCTGCCAGGATTATCGGTCAAGGCGAGGAGAGAGAGTGTCAGCAACCGGGCAGAGGATTCGAAGCCGGCGTGGAAGGTCGATCGGAGTGAATTCAGCACCAGGCGGCGGTCGGCTTCATGGGTACGATCACTGATAAACGCCAACATGCCGCCCGGATGATGGTCGGCCATCCAATGTTCTATTAACTCATCGAGTTCGGCCCGCGCGGCCATGCCCGCCGGTATCACCTCGGGGCGCAGTCCGCCGTCCATGGTGTCGATGACGGGCGGGGAAACACGGTTGAGCCAGTCGAGATCCGGGGGATCGACTCCCAGCACCTCGCAGATGGTCTCCACGGTCAGCGGGATGGCCAATTCGTGGACGAAGTCGAACTCGGTTCCCGCCAGCCCGGCCAGGCGCCGCCGTACCCGCTCCGAGGTGCGTCCGGCCAGCACCGCATGGTCCTGGGCCCGGTAGGCGGCGGTGAGCAGTCGCCGCACGGGCGGGTGGTCGGGTGGATCGACGGTCTGCAACATGACCAGCTCGTCGGGCGTTCGCTCGCCGAGCCGCCGCCAGTCGGAGGTGAAGCGATCCAGACCCTTGAGTACGGCGGCGCAATCGGCATATCGGGTGAGCACCCAGGTGCCGAGTTCGCCGTACCAGAAGAACGGGTCCGTTTCCCGCCAGGCGGCATAGACGGGAGCTGGATTGCGTAGCATTTCCGGTTTTAGTAGGACACGGAGCGAATGTGGAAAGGGACTTTCCGTCGACACCAAGTCTCCATATACCGCTAAAAACTGCGCCAATTGCCTTATTTAGCTCGTGTGACAATAGATGAGTAAGATGTGGGAGTCAACAGTGCGCTATAGTCGCCCGGTCGTCTCGCGTGGCGGACGGCGGGGCGGTGACCCGCGCGCGCAGACTAGGCTTGTCACGCACGCCTGCCGACCGACGAGAGAGATCATGAAGACCTTCGAAGAGCTGTTCGCCGAGCTGTCAGAGAAGGCACGCACCCGGCCCGCGGGCTCGGGCACCGTGGCCGCGCTCGACGCCGGCGTCCATGCCATCGGCAAGAAGGTCGTCGAGGAGGCCGCCGAGAGCTGGATGGCCGCCGAGCACGAGTCGAGTGACCGGGCCGCCGAGGAGATCTCCCAGCTGCTCTACCACGTGCAGGTGCTCATGCTCGCCAAGGGCATCGGGCTGGATGAGGTGTACAAGCATCTTTAGGGCGCCCCGCGCCCGTCAGCCCGTACACCTACCAGCCCGCGAGACATCAAGGACACACAGCCATGTTGCGTCTGGCCGTACCCAACAAGGGCGCGCTCAGTGAGGCCGCCCAGACCATGCTCAAAGAGGCCGGTTACCGGTCCCGCAGGGACAGCAAGGAGCTCGTCGTCGTCGACGAGGACAACGGTTGCGAGCTGTTCTTCCTGCGACCCCGCGACATCGCGGTCTACGTCGGCGAGGGCATGCTCGACGCCGGCATCACCGGCCGCGACATGCGCGTCGACTCCGGTGCCCCCGTCGAGGAGATCATGCCGCTCGGCTTCGGCGGCTCCACCTTCCGGCTGGCCGCCAAGGCGGGTGCCATGACGTCGGTCAAGGACCTCGACGGCCTGCGCATCGCCACCTCCTATGCCGGCGTGCTCGGCAAATACCTGTCCGAGTCCGGCGTCGACGCCCGCGTCATCAAGCTCGACGGGGCGGTCGAGACCGCCATCAGGCTGGGCGTCGCCGACGCGGTCGCCGACGTCGTCGAGACCGGCACCACGCTGCGCAACGTCGGCCTGGAGGTGTTCGGCGAGCCGATCATGCGCTCCGAGGCCGTGCTGATCAAGCAGCAGGGCAATGGCAACGGGGCGGACGCCGGCATCGAGCAGCTCGTCCGCCGCCTGCAGGGCGTCGTGCACGCCCGCGACTTCGTGATGATGGACTACGACATCCGCGCCGAGCGGATCGAGGAGGCCATCGCGCTCACGCCCGGCATGGAGGGCCCCACGGTCTCACCGCTGCACCGCGAGGGCTGGGTCGCCGTCCGGGTGATGGTCCGGCGGCGCGGGCACCAGCAGGTGATGGACCAGCTCTGGGAGATCGGGGCAAGGGCCATCCTGGCCACCGACATCTACGCCTGCCGCCTGTGAGATCTGTCCGCTAGGTGATGTCCCGTCCGGGAATCACATAGCTGTGCGTGACGAATCGCTTGCCACCCGTTATCTCCCCTTCTGTGATGCCGGGGCGTCGCAGGTGTGGGCTTCGTTGCAGCGCGGTAACCGGCGCTGGGCGGCGGGCGCGTCCCGCCGTCCGCGCCAGGACCCCGACCGCAGAAGGCAGGTGGCGGCGGGCCAGTCGCCATACGCGGTGGTGCTGTCGTGCATCGACTCACGGGTGCCGCCCGAGGTCGTCTTCGACGCCGGGCTGGGCGATCTGCTCGTCGTGCGTACGGCGGCGCACACCGTCGACCGGCTCGTCACCGCGGCGGTCCAGTTCGGCCCGCAGGCCTTGCACGCCAGGCTCGTCGTCGTCCTGGGGCACCAGCGCTGCGGCGCCGTCTCCGCCGCGGCCAGGGCGCTGCGCGAGCAGGAGACGCTGCCCGGCGAGCTGCCCAGCATCGTCGCCGCCCTCGAACCCGTCTACACCGGTTCCGGGGGCGAGGTGGACGCAATGGTCCGTGCGCACACCGTACGTACGGTAGCGAGTCTGAGAGCCGACGCCGTGTTATCCGGCCAGGCCGCCAGCGTGGTCGGCGCCTACTACAGCCTCGACACGGGACTGGTGCGGCGCGTCGCCTGACAAATGTCACCGCCAACCCCGGAGGTAACGCACTAACCAGGCAAGATCCACGAACCTACCGTTGACCTCATGAACGCCATCGTGTTCGACCACGTCAGCAAGGACTACGGGAACGTCCTCGCCGTCGACGATGTGTCCCTCTCCATAGAGCCCGGCAAGACCGTGGCCCTGCTCGGCCCCAACGGCGCCGGCAAGTCGACCTCCATCAACATGCTGCTCGGCCTGCTGCGACCGTCCAGGGGGACGGTCAGCGTGTTCGGCCGCACGCCCCGCCAGGCCGTCGCGGCCGGCCAGATGGGGGCCATGCTGCAGAGCGGCCAGCTCATCCCCGAGCTGTCGGTCAAGGAGCTCATCGACCTGGTCCGCAACCTGTACCCCGAGCCGCTGGGCCTGGAGGAGATCCTCAAGCTGGCCGACCTCACCGACCTGGTGAAGCGGCGCGCGAACAAGCTGTCCGGCGGCCAGTCCCAGCGCGTCAGGTTCGCCCTGGCGATCGCGGGCGCGCCCAAGGCGCTGCTGCTGGACGAGCCGACCGCGGCCATGGACGTGGAGTCGCGGCTGCGGTTCTGGGAGAGCATGCGCGGCTACGCGGCGGGCGGCCGGACCGTGCTGTTCGCCACGCACTACCTGGAGGAGGCCGATGAGCACTCCGACCGGGTGATCGTCATCGCCAAGGGCAAGGTGGTGGCCGACGGCACCGCCGCGCAGATCAAGGCGGACGTCGGCGGCCAGGCCGTCCGCTTCACCCTCGGCGAGCAGCCCGCGGCCGGGCTCGACCTGCTGCCCGGCGTCACCGCGGTCGAGATCGCCGCCGGCACGGCCACGCTGCGTACTTCCGACACCGACGCGACCCTCGCCGGGCTCTACCGGGGCACCACGCTCGACGTGCGCGACCTCCAGCTCTCCGGCGCCGACCTAGAGGACGCCTTCCTCGCCCTCACCAGGGAGTCCTGATGCTCTACTACGCCAAGATCGAGGCGCTGCGGATGCTGCGCAACCGGCGCTACATCATCTTCGTGGTGCTGTTCCCCGTCGTGTTCTACCTGATCAACGCCAACATCTACGGCGACCAGAAGGACGCCGGCGGCGTGCGGATGAGCACCTACCTGCTGGTGTCGATGGCCGCCTACGGCGCGCTCGCCTCGTCCATGATGAGCTCGGCCGTGCCCTGGGCGCAGGAACGCCAGTCTGGCTGGCTGCGCCAGCTGCAGATCACCCCGCTGCCGAGCTGGGCGATCATCGTCACCAAGCTCGGCGCCGCGATGGTCCTCGTGCTGCCGTCGCTGCTGCTGGTCAGCGCGGCCGGCGTGCTGCAGCAGGGCGTGTCGATGCCGGCCGGCCAGTGGCTGCCGCTGCTGCTGTCGCTGTGGATCGGCACGGTCCCGTTCATCGCGCTCGGGCTGTTCATCGGCTCGCTGCTGAGCGCCGACGCCGCCCAGCCCGCCGCGATGATCTGTATGTTCGCCCTGTCGCTGCTCGGCGGGCTCTGGTTCCCCATCGACGCCATCGGGGGCACGATGCGGACCCTCGCCCACTTCATGCCTTCCTACCACTACGCCAATCTCGGCTGGAACGTCATCGCGGGCAACGGTGTGCCGATGTCCGACGTGCTCATCGTGGTGGCGTGGGCGGTCGTGCTCGGAGGCGCCGCCGCGTACGCCTATCGGCGGGCTACTGTTCGGGCTTGACTGCTCCTCTTCCTTGAAGGGAGGGGATTCCTGCTTCACCGCCGGTCGCCCGTCGAGGAGGTCTCCTCTTGAGGTCTTACATCGGCTCCACAGGCGTTTCAGCTCTCCGCCAGCCCGGCGGCGAGCACGTTGTTGGCCGCGTTGACGTCCCGGTCATGGACCGCGCCGCAGGCGCATGTCCATTCCCGGACGTTCAGCGGCATCTTGTCGTGCAGCGTCCCGCATGCCGAGCACAACTTGGAGGAGGGGAACCAGCGGTCGACCGCCACGAGTGTGCGCCCGTACCAGGCTGCCTTGTACTCCAGCATCGAGCGGAGTTCGCGCCAGGACGCGTCGGAGATGGCGCGGGCCAGCGAGTGGTTCTTGACCATGTTGCGGACGGTCAGGTCTTCCACGGCGATCACTTGGTTCTCGCGAACAAGCCGTGTCGTGACCTTGTGCAGGTGGTCGCGTCTGCGGTCGGTGATGCGGGCGTGTATCTTGGCGACCTTCAGTTTCGCTTTGGCCAGGTTGGCCGAGCCTTTCTCCTTGCGGGCCAGCGCCCGCTGCGCCGTGGCCAGCTTGCGCCGGTCGCGGCTTTCGTGGCGGGGGTTGACGATCTTCTCGCCGGTCGACAGCGTGGCCAGCGCCGAGATGCCAGCGTCCACGCCCACATTCTGATCCACCGGTGGAAGCGGGCTGATCTTCTCCTCGACCAGCAGGGACACGAACCAGCGCCCGGCCGCGTCCCGGGACACGGTGACCGTGGACGGGAGCGCGCCATCGGGAAGCGGACGCGACCAGCGGATGTCCAGCGGCGCGTCCATTTTCGCCAGCGTCAGCGCGCCGTCTCGCCAGCGGAACGCCGACCTGGTGTACTCCGCCGACGTCCGCGACTTCTTGCGGGACTTGAATGTCGGGTACTTCGCGCGTTTGGCGAAGAAGTTCGCGAACGCCGCTTGCAGGTGCCGCAGCGCCTGTTGCAACGGGACGGACGACACCTCGGACAGGAAGTCGAACTCGCCGCTGCGCTTCCACGCCGTGAGCATCGCCGATGACTCGACGTAGGAGACGCGACGCTTTTGCAGCGTGTAGGCGCGGGTGCGTTCTTCCAGGGCTTTGTTGTAGACGAGGCGGACGCAGCCGAACGTCCGGGCCAGCTCTTCGGCCTGCCCGGACGTCGGGTAGAAGCGGTACTTGTATGCCCGCTTCACGATCTGCGCCACGCCTCACATTCTACTACACGATCATGTAAGTATCGTACGAGTGTTCGATATGGCCTGAAGGCGGGAGTTTCCCTCGGAGGTATCTGATGAACTGGGCCAATCTGCTGACCTTCGGCGGGACGAGAGGAGACTCGTCCCGCTACCGGCGGTTGTTCGGGATCTCCTTCGGGATGATCTACCTGATCTTCCCGTTGGCGGAGATCGTGACCGGGGAGGTCGCCGGCGTCAAGGCCGTCTGGGCGGGGCTGTCGCTGGTCGCGTTCGTGCTCTCGTACCTGGCGACCGTCGTGAGCCCGCGCAGCTTCCGTGAGCGGACGCCGTCGACCTACCCGCTGCTCGCCCTCACCACGACGCTGGCCGTGGGCGCCGCGCTGGTCTTCGGCGGCGGCTGGCTGAGCCTGCCCGTCTACACCACGGTGCTCTTCTCCATGATCCTGTCGCCCCGGCGGGCGGGGTTCGGCATCGTCGCCATGCTGGGGGTCGTCGTCGGCTGCGGGCTGCTGCACGGCAATGATGCCACCTCCATCGCCATACTGGGGCTCCAGGTGGTCACTCTGGGCGTGCTGTTCATCGGCGTACGCAACACCAGGGTCCTGGCCCAGCAACTGCGCGACGCGCAGGGCGAGGTGGCCCGGCTCGCCGCGGCGGACGAGCGGCTGCGCATCGCCCGCGACCTGCACGACCTGCTCGGCCACAGCCTCTCGCTGATCGTGCTCAAGAGCGAGCTGGCCGGGCGGCTGGCCGAGGACTCCCCACGGGTGTCCAAGGAGATCCAGGACATCGAGTCGGTGGCCAGACAGGCGCTGACCGAGGTGCGCGAGGCCGTGACCGGCTACCGCCAGCGCAGCCTGCCGGAAGAGCTCGACAACGCCAGGTCCGTGCTGCGGGCGGCGGGCGTGGAGCCGCAGGTGCGGATCTCGGGCACACCGCTGCCCGGTCTGCTCGACGGCCTGTTCGGGTGGGCGGTGCGCGAGGGCACCACCAATGTCGTACGGCACGCGCGGGCGCGTCGCTGCGAGATCGGGGTGACGTACGACGGCGAACACGCCATCCTGGAGATCATGGACGACGGGCAGGGCAAGGAGCCGTTCCGGCTCGGCAGCGGTCTGCAGGGCCTGACCGAGCGGGTGCGCGGAGCGGGCGGGACCGTGGAGGTGGGTCCGGGAGCCAGGGCGGGCTTCCGGCTGCGGGTGCTGGTCCCCGCCGGAGCGGCGGCGTGATCCGGGTGATCCTGGCCGAGGACCAGGGCATGGTACGCGGCGCGCTGGCGTCGCTGCTCGGCCTGGAGCCCGACATCGAGGTCGTCGGCGAGGCGGCCGACGGCGAGGCGGCGGTGGCCGTCGCGCTCGCGGAACGCCCGGACATCGCCCTGCTCGACATCGAGATGCCCGTCATGGACGGCCTCAGCGCGGGCGCCCGGATCACCGAACAGGTGCCCGGCTGCCGGGTGATGATCCTGACCACGTTCGGCCGCCCCGGCTACCTGCGTACCGCCATGGAGGCGGGTGCGGTGGCCTTCCTGGTCAAGGACAGCCCGGCCCGCGAGCTGGCGGCGGCGATCAGGCGCGTACACGCGGGGGAGCGGGTCATCGACCCGGGGCTGGCGGCGGCGGCGCTCAGCGCGGGGCCCAACCCGCTGTCGGCCCGCGAACGCGACGTGCTGGCCGCCGCGGCCGACGGATCGACCATCGGCGACATCGCCCGGCACCTGCACCTGTCGGAGGGCACCGTGCGCAACTACCTGTCGTCGGCCATCCAGAAGACGCACGCCCGCAACCGCATCGAGGCCGTCCAGCGCGCCAAAACCCAGGGCTGGCTCTAGTTCGGCCGGCACCGCGCTGCCGTACCTCCGACTCAGGGCGATCGGCCGCTGCGACAGCACCAGGAGCGAGGAGCTGCGCGCCTCGTGGTAGCCGTGTCTTGTTGCCTGGCCCGCCCACTCCTGCATGGCGATCACGTCAGGGTCGAGCTTGGCGATCACCCTGCCCAGGCCACCTGCCGGATGAGGTCCGACACCCGCACGATGCCCAGGCAGCGGTTCAGCTCGTCGGTCACCACGAGGTCGTCGTAGACGCGGCCCGAGTCCCGGCCCGCCGCCTGCATGGCCGCCACGGCGGGGGTGCTCTTCGGCACCGTACGCGGCGGGTCGGCCAGCCGCTGGGCGGGCTTCGAGCCGTGCAGCGCATGCCCGTAGCGGGCCGCGAACGACAGCAGGAACCGGCTGCGATCGAGGCTGCCCCTGGGCCGCTGGTACTCGTCCACCAGGATCACGCTGGTGATCGACGGCTCCTGCCCGAAGGCCGCCATCACCTCCTCCGCCTTCGCTCCGGCGGGCAGGGTCACGGCGGGCAGCAGGAGCTCCTGCACGCGCGGCCCGAGCCGTGCGGTGACGGACGGCTCCCCGGCGGTGGCCGGGAGCGGCACCCGTACCTTCCCGTCGGGTCCCGGGCTCAGCAGCGGCCCGCAGGCCAGCCGCACCTCCCAGCCGCGCACCGCGGCGAGCTGCGCCTCGTGCTCGACCCCCGCGACCAGCGCGTGCGCGCCGAGACCGCGGGCCAGTGCCACCACCGCCCGTGCCACCGCCGCCGGACGATGGTCGCCCGGCAGCCCCCCGGCCGGCTCCGGGGCCAGGGCCAGCAGGTACGGGGAGGCGTCCGCGATGATGTCGAGCGGCACGCTCTCCGTGCCCACGTCGCTGAAGCCCAGCAGGTAGCCGAGGTTGCGCAGCCCGTCGAGCGTCACTTTCAACACCGGCCGGTCGGCCGCCCCGCACGGGCCCGTGAGCAGCACGATGGCCTCGCGCGGGTGCCTGCCCGACCGCCGCATCGCCTCGTGCAGCGGAGCCAGCGCGCCCGCGCCCGCCAGCACGATCCGCATGGGCAGCTCCAGCACCATGGGCAGCGGGTCGGCCCTGAGGTAGCCCGCCGGGTCGATGACCGCCGGGCGTGCGATGACGGCTCCCGTGTCAAGATCCACTACGGGGCTGGTGAGCAGGGAGGACACGTTGCGATGATGGTGGTGCGCCACGTCGGGCAGAAGTGGCTTGAAGCGAAATTCACCGATATTTCCCACGGAGTTGGGCGTGGTCTCCGTTCGGATAGCCTTCCGGCATGAGTGCGCGACCGGCGAAGGGTGGCGGGCGGTGGGTGTCCGTGGTGCCCGAGCGCGTGCACCCGTGGATCGACGGCTTCGCCGACCGGCATGGCCCGTTCGAGGCCACCGGTGACGAGCGGGTCGTGCGCCTGGTGGCCGCCGACGGGGCGCTGGCGGAGCTGTACGTGCCCTTCCCGCCGCTGCAGGCCGGGCCGCCGTACGTGACCAGGCTTGTCGCCCACGCGCGGACGGAGCGGCACATAGGGGTCATATTGGTACGGATGGGCGGTTACGCGGCGGGCCTGTTCCATGGGTCGCGGCTGGTGACGTCCAAGGTCGGGTCGCGGCTGGTCCAGGGGCGTACCGCGGCGGGCGGGTGGTCGCAGCAGCGCTTCGCCAGACGCAGGCAGAACCAGGCGGGCCAGGCCTTCGAAGCGGCGGCCGAGACCGTGCTGCGCGTCCTGTCGCCGTGCCAGGGCGAGCTGGACGCGGTCGTGCTCGGCGGCGACCGCCGGGCCGTGGACGCGCTGCGCGCCGACCGGCGCCTGGCCGGCCTGCTGGCGCTGGAGACCGAACCGTTCCTCGTCGTCCCCGACCCGAAGCTCGCCGTACTCAAGGACACGCCCGCCCTGTTCCGCGCGGTACGCATTCGCGTGGTGGACCCACCCACCACAGGCGGGGCCTCGTAAGACCTGAGGCTGACACGCACGGCGGCCAAGACCAGACCCAGGGTGGTCGTGCGCCGAAGCGCCCGTCTCTAGCGTTGACCACGTGATCGAGATAAGGGAGCTGACCAAACGCTACGGGGGCGTCACCGCCGTCGACCACCTGTCCTTCTCCGTACGGCCGGGTCAGGTCACCGGCTTTCTGGGGCCCAACGGCGCCGGCAAGTCCACGACGATGCGCGCGATCGTGGGCCTCGACCGCCCGAGCGCCGGGACGGCCACCGTCAACGGCCGCCCCTACACCGACCACCCCGACCCGCTGCGGCAGGTCGGCGCGGTGCTGGAGGCGACACCCGCGCACCGGGGACGCACGGCCTACCACCACCTGCTGGCGCTGGCGCGCACGCACGGGATCGCCGCGTCCCGGGTGGACGAAGTGCTCGCGCTGACGGGCCTGGAGCCGGTGGCCAGGCGCCGGGCGGGCGGCTTCTCCCTGGGCATGCGCCAGCGGCTGGGCATCGCGGCGGCGCTGCTCGGCGACCCCGGCGTCCTTATCTTGGACGAACCGGTCAACGGGCTCGACCCCGACGGCGTGCTGTGGCTGCGTACCCTGCTCGGGCGACTGGCCGCCGACGGCCGCACCGTGCTGGTCTCCAGCCACCTGATGAGCGAGATGGCCATGACCGCGCAGCACCTGGTGATCATCGGCCGGGGCCGATTACTGGCCGACACCTCCACCACCGAGCTGATCGCCCGCTCCGGCGTGGATCGCGTGCGGGTCCGCAGCCCGCAGGCCACCGAGCTACGCGACCTGCTCGTCCGGCAGGGAGCCGCGGTGACGACCGATGAGCCGGGCACCCTGCTGATCGGCGGCCTGCCGGTCGAGACGATCAGCGCCCTGGCGAGGGGGCACGACCTGGCCCTGCACGAGCTCAGCCCGCGCCGCGCGTCGCTGGAGCAGGCCTATATGCGGCTCACCCGCGACGCCATGGAGTTCTCCGCGAAGGAAGGGAGCCTGCCGTGACCGCGTCCCAGATCACCTTCGGCCGGGTCCTGCGGTCGGAATGGACCAAGCTGTACACGCTGCGCGCTACGTGGTTCGTTTTCGGCATGATCCCGCAACTCCTGATCGGCCTGTCCGCGATCATCGGCTGGACCGCCGCCCGCGAGCCGGCGCCCGCGACACCGGTCGCGGATCAGGCGGTGGGCGGCGGGTTCCTGCTGTTCGCCCTGGCGATCGGCGTGTTCGGGGTGCTGATGATGACCAGCGAATACGGCGGTGGCCTGATTCGGGTCACGCTGACCGCGGTGCCGCGCCGGCTGCCGGTGCTGTGGGCCAAGGCGCTGGTCCTGGTCGCCGTCACCGCCCCCATCATGGTCGCGGCCTACTTACTGGCGTTCCTGGCCAACCAGGCGTTCGTCGACGAGACCGCCCGCCTCACGCTCGGTGACCCGCACATCGTCCGGGCGATCCTCGGGGTGGCGGCCGCCACGGTCGCGGTCGGCCTGCTCGGGCTGGGCATCGGCACGATGGTGCGGCACACCGCCGGCGCGATCGCCGTGTTCGTGGCCGTCATCGTGCTCCTTCCTCCGGTGCTGTCGGGCGCGCTGCCCGCCCCGGTGCGCGAGACCGTCCTGCCCTACCTGCCCACGCCCGCCCTGCAGGCCATGTACGAGATCGACGGCACCGGCGGCGTGCTGGAGCCCGTACCGGGGACGGTCGTGGTGCTCGGGTGGATCGTCTTGGCGCTGTGCGGTGCCGCGGTGATGCTGCGCGGGCGGGACGCATGAACGCCGCCTCCGCCCCTCGTAGGCCGCGTGCCTGGGCGGCGC
Organism: Nonomuraea sp. NPDC049269; assembly: GCF_043197155.1. Classification (NCBI taxonomy): domain Bacteria; kingdom Bacillati; phylum Actinomycetota; class Actinomycetes; order Streptosporangiales; family Streptosporangiaceae; genus Nonomuraea; species Nonomuraea sp. NPDC049269. The sequence continues at coordinate 550,664 of NZ_JBICSO010000009.1, read as the reverse complement.
CTGTCCGTCGGGTGCGTGTCTGGCTCGCCTCTGCCCGTCGGACGCATGCTGGGGCTGCTTCCGCCGGTCGGGTGCGTCCCGGGGCCGCTTCCGCCGGTCGGTTCCGTGCCGGGGCCGGTGCCGTCCGTCGGGTGCGCGTCTGGGCTGTTTCCGCTGGTCGGCTGCGTGCCTGGGCCGTCCGCCATCCGAAGATGGCGGACGCAGGGCTGGCCTGCCTGGTCGCGGCGCTGGCCATACCGGCGACGGCGGGGGGTGCGGATGCCCGCGGTGTGCTCGAACCGGGGACAGGTGTCACAGGGGCCGCCTGGCTGTGGTTCGCCGTCGTTCATGTTCCGCTGGTGTGGCGGCGGCGGGCGCCTGCCGTCGTGTTCTGGATCGTGCTGGGGCTGGTCGGCGTGAGCGGCCTGATCGGGGTCACTGGCGTGTTCCTGGTCTTCGTGCCGTTGCTGGCGGTGTATACGGTGGCCCGGCACCGCCCGCAGCGCCACCTGTGGCCGGCGGTGGGGGCGGTCGCGGGCGCCGTGGGGCTGAGTGGGTTGCGGGACGACCCCGGCTGGCCGACATTGATCGGGATGTCCTCGGTCCTGGTGGTCGTCGCGCTGCTGGGGGTCACCCTGCGGATGCGGCAGGGCTATCTGGCCGAGCGCGCCCGGCACCTGGCGGAGCAGCGCGATCACCAGGCCCGGCTGGCGGTGGCCGCCGAGCGGGCCAGGATCGCCAGGGAGGTGCACGATATCGTCGCGCACAGCCTGGCCGTCATGGTCGCGCTCGCTGACGGCGCTTCGTACACCGCCAGAGCTTCGCTCGCCGACAGGGCCCCGGGCACCGGCGGCATACAGTACGCCGCCGGTGCCGCGTTTACGGACGGTGCCTCACCTGCCGAGGGCGGCTCATGCTCCGGCGGGGGTTCACCTGTGGACGGTGCTTCGCCTGTGGACGGTGCCTCGCCTACCGACGGTGCTTCGCATGCCGCCAGAGACTCGCTGGCCGACAGCGCTTCTCACTCCGCCGGGGCCTCGCACGTCGACACTCCCTTGCACGTCGACACGCCCTTGCACGTCGACAGGGCCTCGTACTTCGCCGGAGTCGGTGACGAGCGGGTGGCGGTCATGATGGAGAAGGTCTCGGAGACCGGGCGGCAGGCGTTGTCGGAGATGCGGCGGCTGGTCGGTCTGCTGCGCGATGGCGGCGGTGAGTCGCGGCTGGGTGGAGGTTCGGATCGGGCGCCGCAGCCGGGGTTGGACGATCTCGACCGGTTGGTGGACCAGGTGCGGGAGGCGGGTGTACGGGTCGAGGTGCTCCGCGAGGGTGTGGCAGGCAACTGGGGCCCAGGGGCGGGGCTGGCCGTGTACCGGATCGTGCAGGAGGCGCTGACCAACGTCCTCAAGCACGCGGGACGGCGGGCCAGTGTGCGCGTCCAGCTCAGTTACACGACGTACGGCGCTGATCTGGAGATCACCGACGACGGCGCCGGCCGTCACGCACGTCCGGTGTCGGTTCGGCCGGACGGTGGCCGTGGATTGGTGGGGCCGGACGGTGCGCACGGGTTGGCAGGGTCGGATGGCAAAGACGGTCTGGCGGGGCCGGGTGGTCTTCACGGGTTGGCGGGCCCGGATGACGGAGGCGGTTTGGTGGGGCCGGATGGTGGCCCCAGCTGGGCGAGGCCGGATGGGGGCTACGGGACGGCGGGGCCGAGTGGTGGCCACGGGCTGGTGGGGTCGGGTGGTGGCTACGGGACGCCGGGGGCGGAGGGTGGTCATGGGCTGGCGGGGATGGTCGAGCGTGCCGCGTCGTACGGTGGCTGGGTTGAGGCGGGGCCAATCCCTGGCGGTGGGTGGCGGGTGCGCGTTCGCCTGCGGTTCGACGACAATATGCTCGCATGAGCATCCGATTACTGCTCGTCGACGATCAGCCCCTGCAACGGCTCGGGTTCCGGGCGGTGATCGAGACGCAGCCGGACCTGGAAGTGGTGGGCGAGGCGGGCGACGGTGCGCAGGCCGTGGCGATGACCGGGGCGCTGCGGCCCGACGTGGTGTTGATGGATGTACGGATGCCCGTGCTGGACGGCATCGAGGCGACCCGGCGGATCGTCGGGTCGGGGGCCGAGGCGAGGGTGCTGGTGGTGACCACGTTCGATCTCGACGAGTACGTTTACGCCGCGCTGCGGGCCGGAGCCAGCGGGTTCCTGCTCAAGGACGTGCCGCCGGCCGACCTGCTGACAGGTGTCCGGGCGGTGGCGGCCGGTGACGCGATGGTGTCGCCCGGTGTGACCCGCCGGCTCATCGACGCGTTCGCCGGTCACCTGCCCGACCCGGCGACCGGGCAGTCTCCGGCCGACCAGCTGCTCGGCCGGCTCACCGAGCGGGAGCGGGACGTGTTCAGGCAGGTGGCCCGGGGCTGGTCCAACATCGAGATCGCCGGGGTCGTTGACGATCTCTGAGGCGACGGTCAAGTCGCATATCGGGCGGATCCTTACCAAGCTTCACCTGCGTGATCGAGTACAGCTCGTGGTCCTCGCGTACGAGAGCGGCATCGTACGCCGTGGGGAGCGATGATGGCCTCGTGATCAGTGATCTGATGCGCGACGGCAAGCGAATTGGTATCTCATCGCCTTGAGTCGATTCAAAAAGATCATGTGTACGGCTATGATGAGGCCCGTTCAACACCGGAGCGGCCACGTGAGGATCAATGGCGACCACGAACATCAAGGAGGTCGCGCAGCGGGCACGCGTCTCCGTGGGCACCGTGAGCAACGTGCTCAACCGCCCCGAGATCGTCTCCCCCGCCACGCGTGAACGCGTTTTCAGCGCGATCCGCGAGCTGGGCTTCGTCCGCAACGAGGTGGCTCGCCACCTGCGGGTCGGCCGCAGCCGCACGGTCGGCCTGATCGTGCTGGACGTGGCCAACCCGTTCTTCGCCGACGTCGCGCAGGGCGCCGACACCCTGGCGGATGAGCACGACACCATGGTGGTGCTGTGCAACAGCGCCGCCGACCCGGCCCGCGAGCTGCGCTACCTCTACCAGCTCGAACAGCAGCGGGTGATGGGCATCCTGATCACGCCGGTCGACGCGGGCAACCCGCGGCTGGCGGAGCTCGCCGCCAGGGGCACGCCCGTGGTGCTCGTCGACAGCGCCGCCACCGGGCTGCAGTGCTCGGTGGCGGTCGACGACCGGCTCGGTGGCCACATCGCCGGATCGCACCTGATCGAGCGGGGACACCGCAAGATCCTGTTCGTGGGCGGGCCGCAGTCGATCAAGCAGGTGGCCGACCGGCACGCGGGCTTCACGAGCGCGGTCACCGAGGCGGGCGACACCGAGCCGGGCGGGGGAGTCGACCCGGGCGGCGGGATGGGACCGGGTGGTGGCGTCGAACTGGTCGCCTGGTTCATGCCCGCGCTGAGCGTCGCCAACGGGCGGAGCGCGGGTGAGCGGGTGGCGGCGCTGCCTTCCGGGGAGCGGCCGACGGCCGTCTTCTGCGCCAACGACCTGCTCGCCCTGGGGTTCCTGCAGGCCATGGCCGCGCGTGGGCTGCGCGTGCCGGACGACATGGCGATCGTCGGCTACGACGACATAGACTTCGCCGCCGCGGCGACCGTGCCGCTGTCGTCGGTCCGCCAGCCGCGTGAGCTGCTCGGGCGCACGGCCATCGACCTGTTGCTGGAGGAGGTCGCCGAGCCGGAGCTGCACCGGCACCGGCAGGTCATCTTTCAGCCGGACCTGGTGGTCCGGCAGTCCAGCGACCTGCACAGGAGTCCTCATTGATGGAGATCTACCGCAATCCGCTCGCCGGCCCCGACGATCTGGCCGGGTTCCGGCTGGAAGGGGACGGTGCGACGACGTTCCCCATGGGGCGGATGCGGCTGGAGAGTCTCAGGCCGCCGGCCGACGGGCAGGCGGCGAACGTGGTGCTGTGGTGCCCCGAGGACCTGCCCGCCGACGTGCGGATCGAATGGGACTTCTGGCCGGTCAGGGAGCCGGGGCTGTGCATCATGTTCTTCCATGCCCGCGGCCGGGGTGGCGAGGATCTGTTCGATCCGGGCCTCGCGCCGCGCAGCGGGCCGTACGAGCAGTACCACCACGGCGACATCGACGCCTACCACGTGTCCTACTTCCGCAGGATGTGGGCGTCGGAACGCGCCCTGCACACCTGCAACCTGCGCAAGAGCCATGGATTCCACCTGGTCGCGCAGGGTGCCGACCCGCTACCCGCGGTGCTCGACGCCGACGGTCCGTACGCCATGCGCCTGGACGTCGAGGGCGGCGTGATCACGTTCGCGATTAACGATGTCGTCTCGTTCCGCTGGACGGACGACGGCAGCACCGGCGGCCCCGCGCTGGTGGGCGGCAAGATCGGGTTCCGGCAGATGGCCCCGATGATCGGGGAATATGCGAATCTGCGGGTTTCTCGTCATTGACTTTGAGTCGATTCAACACTAATTTCGCACCAACCGCCGTTCACCCGTGCGAAACGGGCAAGGAACGGCGGCGCAACACTCCACCCCCGTGTCCGCGCACACGCCACGAGAAGGTGGTGCCGGATGAACCATCCCGCCACGTCGATCAGGATTCAAGCTGCCTGCTCAGAGCTCATCTGGGCGGCTCGCCTGAACCTCCTGTGGATCCTGTTCACCCTCGCGGGTGGCGTGATCCTGGGCCTCGGGCCCGCCACCGTAGCCGCCTACACGCTGGCTCGGCGGCATGCCCGCGGTGAATCGATTCAGGCCTGGACCGAATTCTGGACCGTCTACCGACGGGAGTTCGTCCGCGCCTCACTGCTGATCCTGCCGGTGGCGGTGCTCGCCACCGTCCTCGTGGGCAACTACCTGTACTTCTCCGCTCTCGGGCCCGGCTCGGGAGCGTTGCGGATCGCGACCCTTCTGGCGCTGGTGGCGCTGGCCGGGGTGGGGGCCTATCTTGGGCCGCTCTACGCGCACTACGACCTGCCGCTCTGGGCCTATGTTCCCAAAGCTTCGCTGTTAGCGCTAACTCGACCCGCTTCCTCAGCGCTGCTGCTGTTCGCGCTCGCGGCCATCGCCTTCGTGACCTCGGCGATGCCCGTCCTCGCAGCGGTGATCAGCATCGGTGCGTGGATCTATCTCAACACGTGGCTCTGCCTGCGTTTCTTCGAGGAGAACGAGGCGCGCCTGCATTCGAAAGGGAACTCATGAGCGCATCTCGTCGACGCCGGCTGGTCGCCGGTGTGCTGACGCTAACGGCTGCTCTTCTCGCGTCCGCCTGCTCCAGCGGCGGCGGGGGGAGTGAGACCGACAGCAGCACGGTGACCATGATGGTCCCGCTGTTCGGTACGGCCCCCGACCCCAAGGGCGAGATGCAGCAGGCGGTCGAGAAGCTCGTCGGCAAGAAGCTCCAGATCACCTGGGTGCCCAACGCCGACTACAACGACAAGACCAACGTCACGCTGGCCTCGGACAAGATGCCGCAGATCATGGTCATCCAGGGCGACAAGACCTCGTCGTTCGTCCGCGCCGCCCAGGCCGGGGCGTTCTGGGACCTGACCGACAAGCTGGACAAGTACCCGAACCTGAAGAACCGGGACGCGCAGACGGTCCGGAACTCCTCCACCAACGGCAAGATCTACGGCCTCTACCGGATCCGCCCCCTGCTCCGCTCGGCCGTCGTGATCAACAAGCAGTGGATGGACAAGCTCAAGCTGAAGACGCCTGAGACCGTCGACGACCTCTACGACATCGCCAAGGCGTTCACCGAGAAGGACCCTGACGGCAACGGCAAGAAGGACACCTACGGCCTGATCATCCCCAAGTGGCCGTCCCCCCAGTACGGCAGCGCCAGTCCGTACGACGTGATCGAGACCTGGTTCGGCGCCCCGAACGTCTGGGGTGAGCGGGACGGCAAGCTCGTCCCCGGCTTCGACACCCCTGAGTTCATCGAGGCGAACAAGTTCGTCAAGAAGATGGTCGACGAGGGCCTGGTCAACCCCGACTACGCCACCCTCGACTCGGCCAAGTGGAACGACCCGTTCGTCCAGGGCAAGGGCGGCATGATCATCGACGTCAACGTCCGCGGCACCAACCTCCTCGACCTGCTCAAGGAGAAGGACCCCAACGACTTCGACAAGGTCCTCACGGTCGGCAACCTCAAGCGCTCCGACGGCAAGAAGTTCTCCTACCCCTTCACCGGCTACAACGGCGTCATCGCCATCCCGCGGCAGAGCGTGCAGACCGAGCAGCAGCTCGACGAGGTGCTGGCGGTCCTGGACAAGCTGGCCTCCAAGGAGGGCGGGATCCTGCTGAGCAACGGGCTCGAGGGCCGCAACTTCAAGGTCCAGGACGGCGGCGCCGCCCGCATCAGCCAGGACGACCCCAAGGTCAAGCAGATCCAGCAGGACGTGGACAAGGCGTTCATCCAGCTCGGCACCACCGCCAGCGTCGGCCTCGGCGCCTACCCGGACATCTATCCGGACAAGCCGCACCAGGACCAGGTCACGCTGCGTAACAAGCTGGCCGAGGAGGACCTGAAGACCGCCGTGCACAACCCGGCGCTCGCGGTCATGGCGCCCACCACCATCGCCAAGGGCCAGACCCTCGACCCGATCATCACCGACGCCCGGATCAAGTTCATCTCCGGCGCGATCGACGAGGCGGGGCTGAAGGCCGAGATCAAGCGCTGGTACGACAACGGCGGCACCCAGATCGCCGCCGAGACCAACGACCTGGTCTCCAAGCTCGGCAACTGACCTCGCCCGAGGGGCCCGGGACATTCCCGGGCCCCTTCTGTGAAAGGAGGTGGCTGTGGCCACCGACCTGGCGCCGCCTCCCACGAAGGCGGCCACCAAACCCGGGCGCCGTCGCGAGAGGCTGACGTTCCGCACCGCCGTGCTGCGTTACCGCTGGCTGTACCTGATGCTGCTGCCCGGTCTCGCGTACTTCATCGTCTTCAAGTACCTGCCGATGTACGGCGTGACCATCGCCTTCCAGGACTTCCTGCCGTTCCTCGGCTACTCCGGCAGCCCGTGGGTCGGCTTCAAGCACTTCGAGGAGCTGTTCAACGGGCCGGACTTCGGCCGCCTGATGTTCAACACGCTCATCCTGGCGCTGCTGACGGCGGTCTTCGTCTTCCCCGCGCCGATCATCGTCGCGCTCATGCTGAACGAGCTGCGGCACAGCGTGCTCAAGCGGTCGATCCAGTCGCTGGTCTACATCCCGCACTTCCTGTCCTGGACGATCGTCGCCTCACTGACGTACCTGCTGTTCTCCGTGGACTTCGGGGTGATCGCCACCTTCTTCCACGAGTGGCTCGGCGGCAAGAAGATCGACTACGTGGCCCAGCCCGACTGGTTCCGGCCGATCATCGTCTTCCAGCTGCTGTGGAAGCAGACCGGCTGGGGCACGATCATCTATCTGGCCGCGCTGGCGGGCGTGAACACCGACCTGTACGAGGCGGCCCGCATGGACGGCGCCGGGCGCTTCCGGCAGTTCTGGCACGTCACGCTGCCCGCGATCCGCCCCACGATCGTGGTGATGGCCGTCCTGACATCGGGTCACCTGCTCGACACCGGCTTCGAGCAGATCTGGCTGATGACCGGCGCGCTGAACCGCTCGGCGGCGGACGTGTTCGACACCTTCGTCTACTACATGGGCATCACCCAGGGCGCCTTCAGCTACTCCACGGCCGTCGGCCTGTTCAAGGGACTGGTGGGCGTCCTCCTGATCTTCGGCTCCAACTGGCTGGCCAAGCGCCTCGGCCAGCGTGGACTGTTCTAAGGAGCGCTTGAATGCCCAACCAGTCGCCCACACACCAGCACACGCTCGGCAGTCGCGTGTTCGACGTGCTCAACATCGCCGTGCTGCTGTTCCTGGCGCTGATCACGATCCTGCCGCTGCTGTACGTGCTGGCCGGGTCGTTCGCCTCGGAGGCGGAGATCGCCTCACGGCCGTTCTTCCTGTGGCCGGAGAAGTTCGTCACCACCACCTATGAGTACATCTTCGACTCGGGCACGTTCGTCCGGGCGCTGCTGACCACGATCTGCGTGACGGCGGTGGGCACGGTGGTGCAGGTGCTGCTGACGTTCACGATGGCCTACCCCCTGGCCAAGCGGTACCTGCCGGGACGGACGTTGGTCCTGAACCTGGTCATCTTCACGCTCGTCTTCACCGGCGGCATGATCCCCACCTACCTGGTGGTGCGGGACCTGGGGATGCTCGACAGCTACTGGGCGCTGATCCTGCCGCTGGCGATCAACCCCTTCTACCTGATCATCGTGAAGAGCTTCTTCCAGGAGCTGCCGCAGGCGCTGGAGGAGGCGGCGCGCATCGACGGCTGCAACGAGATGGGCGTCTTCTTCAAGATCGTGCTGCCGCTCTCGAAGCCGATCATCGCGACGTTCTCGCTGTTCTACGCGGTGGGCATCTGGAACGACTACATGTCGCCGCTGCTGTACATCGACGACTCCAAGAAGTGGACGCTCCAGGTGCTCGTCAGGCAGCTGACCAGCCCCGACGCCCAGAACGCGATGGCCATGCTGGAGTCGGTGTTCTTCCCCACCCAGGGACTGAAGTTCGCGGTGGTCGTCATCGCGACGCTCCCGATCCTGTTCTTCTACCCGTTCCTGCAGAAGCACTTCTCCAAGGGTGTGCTGCTCGGGTCGGTCAAGGAGTGACCCGTACGGTCCTGCTGGCGGGTGACTCGACCGTCGCCTCCTGCCCGGCGGCCGAGGCGCCCATGTCGGGGTGGGGCGCGCAGCTCGCGGCCCACACCGGCGGCCCGGTGCGCAACTTCGCCAAGGGCGGCGCGACCACCGCCAGCCACCGGGCCGACGGGCTGTGGGCGGCGCTGCTGTTGGAGATCACGCCTGGTGACGTGGTGGTCCTGCAGTTCGGGCACAACGACCAGAAGGAACCTGGCCTGCCGTACCGGGAGAATCTCCGCCTCTTCGCCGAGGAGGCGCGGCAGGCGGGCGCGCTGCCGGTGCTGTGCACGCCGGTGCAGCGGCGCAGGTTCGACGGCGACCGGCTGGTGCCGACCCACGGCGGCTATCCCGGCCAGGTGCGCGAGCTGGCGGCAGCCGAGGGCCTGCCGCTGATCGACCTGACCGTCGCGACCACCGAGCTGTACGAGCGGCTCGGACCCGAGGGCTCCAAGGCCCTGTTCACCCATTTCGCGCCCGGCGAGCACCCGCTGTACCCCGACGGCGTGGCCGACGACACCCACTTCTGCTTCCGCGGCGCCGACGCGGTGGCGGTGATGGTCGCCGGGCGACTCAAGGAGATCTTTTGACCACGCTGAACTGGCTGGATCGGCCCACGGACCAGGGCGTGACCTGGGGGGTGCCGTGGCGGCGCGGCGAGGTGGAGCGCGCGGCCCCGTTCGCGCTCGCCGACCCCGAGGGGCGCGCGGTGCCGGTGCAGAGCTGGGTGACCGCCACCTGGCCGGACGGGTCGGTCAAGTGGTCGGCGCACGCGATCGGACCGCAGGCCGAGCCCGCCGCGTCGTACGAACTCACGACAAAGCGCCCGGCCACCGGCCAGGAAGGACAGGCGGCCGCCGACCAAGCCCGGCCGCGGGCCGCCGAGCCGGAGCGGCCCGTCACCGTCGTCCGCGAGGACGGCGTGCTGCGGGTGAGCACGGGACCCGTCACCTGGACGATCGAGGAGACGGGCGACACGCTGGCCCGCTCCGTCTACCACGGCGCCCGCGAGATCGCCAGGGACGTCCGCCTGATCAGCCTCCACCAGGACGGCCCCACCCCGGACGACGCCGGCGCGGTCACCCGCGAGCAGGCCACGGGGATCGTCCGCGAGGTCACCGTCGAGCAGGACGGCCCCGTCCGGGCCGTGATCCGCCTCACGGGCGACCACGACGGGCGGCTCCCGTTCACCGTCCGCCTGTACTTCTACGCGGGCGCCGAGGATGTGCGCGTCATGCACACGTTCGTCTGGGACGGCGACCCCGAGCGGGACTTCCTGGCCGGGCTCGGCCTGCGCGCCGACGTGGTCATGCGCGACGAGCTCCACGACCGCCACGTGCGGCTGGCCGGGCAGGACGGCTTCCTCACCGAGGCGGTACGCGGCCTGACCGGGCTGCGCCGCGACCCCGGGGAGGCCGTACGGCGGGCCCAGGTCGAGGGTCGGCCGTGCGGCCCGATCGGCAACCCCGAGGTGGCCGACCGCCTGCACCTCATCCCCGCGTGGAACGACTACACCCTCGACCAGACCTCGGCCGACGGCTTCACCCTGCGCAAACGCACCGCCGGCGGCCACGCCTGGGTGACCGTCCCGTCGGGCACCCGCTCGGCCGGGTACGGCTACCTCGGCGGCGCGAGCGGCGGCCTCGGCTTCGGCCTGCGCGACTTCTGGCGGCTGCACCCCACCCGGCTCGACGTCAGGGGCGCCGCCACCGGCCTGGCCACCGCGACCGTCTGGCTCTGGTCGCCCTCCGCCCCCGCCATGGACCTGCGCTTCTACCACGACGGCATGGGCCAGAACACCTTCGCCGAGCAGCTGGAGGGCCTGGAGATCACCTACGAGGACTACGAGCCGGGCTTCGGCGACGCCCACGGCATCGCCCGTACCCACGAACTCACGCTGCGCGTCCACGACGCCACGCCGTCGTCGGCGGCCCTGGCCGGGCACGCGGCCGCGATGAACGAGCCGGCGCTGCTGACCGCCGCCCCCGAACGCCTCCGCGCGGCGGGCGTGTTCGGCGACTGGGCGCTGCCCGACCGCTCCACGCCCGCCCATGCCGCGATCGAGGACCGGCTGGACCTGCTGTTCGACTTCTACCGGCGCGAGCGGGAGCAGCGCAGGTGGTACGGGTTCTGGGACTACGGCGACGTGATGCACACCTACGACGCCGACCGGCACACCTGGCGCTATGACGTCGGCGGCTACGCGTGGGACAACTCCGAGCTCTCGCCCGACCTGTGGCTCTGGTACCAGTATCTGCGCACGGGACGGGCCGACGTCTTCCGCTTCGCCGAGGCCATGACCCGCCACACCGGCGAGGTCGACGTCTATCATCTCGGCCGCTGGAAGGGCCTGGGCACCAGGCACAACGTGCAGCACTGGGGCTGCAGCGCCAAGCAGTTGCGCATCTCCAACGCCGCCTACCGGCGCTTCTTCTACTACCTGACCGCCGACGAGCGCACCGGCGACCTGCTCGACGAGCTGGCCAGGCCCGAGGAGACGTTCCTGGCGATCGACCCCACGCGCAAGGTGCGCCAGGACGTCTACACCCCCGACCCGTCCGCGCTGGCGGTCGGGCTCGGCACCGACTGGGGCTCGCTCGTGGCGGCCTGGCTCACCCGGTGGGAGCGCCACGGCGACGAGCACGCCAAGGACAGGCTGCTGGGCACGATGGCCGGCATCGGCGCGCTGCCACGGGGGTTCCTGACCGGTGAGGCCCGCCTCGACCTGGCCACGGGCCGGTTCGACACCTCCCGCGACCAGATCTCCGTCTCCCACCTGTCGTCGGTCTTCGGGCTGCCCGAGATGTGTTCCGAGCTCATCTCGCTCGGCCTGGACGTGCCCGGGTTCGAACAGGCCTGGCTGGACTACTGCCGGCTCTATCTCGCCCCCGCCGAGCAGCAGGCCGCCGAGGTGGGCCATCCGCTGAGCGGCATCTCGCTGGTGCAGGCGCACAGCCGCCTCACCGCGTACGCCGCCGCCCGCTCGGGCGACGCCGGGCTGGCCGCTCTGGCCTGGCGCAAGTTCTTCCTCGACGAGGGCGACCAGCTCAACCGCAACCCGCTGCAGCGCGAGCCGGACTGGCGTCTCACCCGCGTCGAGGGGCCGCACGTCCTGGCGCACGTGCTGGAGGCGCCGTTCGTCTCCACCAACGACGCCGCCCAGTACGGCCTGGCCGCGATCCAGAACCTGGCGCTGATCGGCGGCCACTTGGCGACGGATTAAGCAGAGGTGGGGTTCCCGGCGGGGGCCCTACACTGATCTGTATGCACACTCCCGATTGACCGGCGTCGCCACGCCCAACTCTTCTTACCCCTAGCTCGGGAGTGTTCCGTCAATCATGATCATCGCCAGTGACATCGAGCTGCGCGCGGGCGCGCGCCTGCTCATAGAGAACGCCTCCTTCCGGGTCAATCCCGGCGACAAGATCGGCCTCGTCGGCCGCAACGGCGCGGGCAAGACCACGCTGACCAAGGTCCTGGCCGGTGAGGGGCTGCCCGCCGGCGGCACCGTCACCACCAGCGGCGCCGTCGGCTACCTGCCGCAGGACCCGCGCACCGGCGACCTGCAGGTGCTCGCCCGCGACCGCATCCTGTCGGCCAGAGGGCTCGACGAGGTGCTGCGCAAGCTGCGCGCGGCCGAGCTCGGCATGTCCTCCGCCGACGTGCGCACCCGCGACAAGGCCGTCCGGCAGTACGGCAAGCTCGAGGACCAGATGCACGTGCTCGGCGGCTACGCGGCCGAGTCCGAGGCCGCCTCCATCGCCTCCAGTCTGGGCCTGCCCGACCGGGTGCTCGGGCAGCCACTGGAAACGCTTTCAGGCGGCCAGCGAAGGCGCGTGGAATTGGCACGCATTCTTTTCAGTGGAGCGGAAACTCTCCTTCTCGACGAGCCGACAAACCACCTAGATGCGGACTCAATCGGATGGCTTCGTGATTTTTTGCGATCCCATCAGGGCGGCTTGGTGATCATCAGTCACGACGTGGGCCTTCTTGAAGCGACGGTCAACAAGGTGCTGCACCTCGACGCCAACCGCAGTGTGATCGACCACTACAACGTCGGCTGGAAGGCCTATCTGGCCCAGCGCGAGACCGACGAGAAGCGCAGGAAGCGCGAGCGGGCCAACGCCGAGAAGCAGGCGGGCGCGCTGCTCTCGCAGGCCGACAAGATGCGGGCCAAGGCCACCAAGGCCAAGGCCGCCCAGGACATGATGCGCCGCGCGCACCGGCTGCTGGCCGGCACGGAGGAGGAGCGCCAGAGCGACAAGGTCGCCAAGCTGCGCTTCCCCGACCCACTGCCCTGCGGGCGCACGCCGCTGACGGGTGCGGGCCTGTCCAAGACGTACGGCTCGCTGGAGGTCTTCACCGACGTCGACGTGGCCATCGACCGAGGTCACCGGGTCGTGATCCTCGGGCTCAACGGCGCTGGCAAGACCACGCTGCTGCGGCTGCTGGGCGGGGTCGAACAACCCGACAGCGGCGAGATCAGGCCCGGACACGGCCTCAAGATCGGCTATTACGCCCAGGAGCACGAGACCCTCGAGGCCGACAGGACCCTCCTGGAGAACATGCGCTCGGCCGGTGGCGAGTTCACCGACACCGAGTTGCGCAAGGTGCTCGGCTCGTTCCTGTTCTCCGGCGACGACGCCGACAAGCCGGCGGGTGTGCTGTCCGGCGGCGAGAAGACTCGGCTGGCACTGGCCATGCTGGTCCTCTCGAGTGCGAACGTACTTCTGCTCGATGAGCCCACGAACAACCTAGATCCAGTCAGCCGCGAGCAAGTTCTGAACGCTCTGAGGTCGTATTCAGGAGCAATCGTCCTGGTCACCCATGACGAGGGTGCCGTTGACGCCTTGTCACCGGATAGGGTGATCTTGCTACCAGACGGAACTGAAGACGCATGGAGCGAAGAATTTTCCGATCTTGTGGCACTTGCCTGATCTTAATTTGGGTGGGTACGGATCTTTTCCCGTGGAGTAGGTAGCCGATCCCGCTGAAATGACTGATCATGGCGGAGTAACGCTGCGGAAGTCCGGCACTACAGGAGGTACTCGTGGCCGAGACACTGAAGAAGGGCACCCGGGTCACCGGGGCCGATCGTGAGAAACTGGCCGGCGATCTTAAGAAGCGCTACGCCGCGGGCGAGAGCATCCGCGCCCTGGCCGCTTCGACCGGTCGGTCATACGGGTTCATCCACCGCATCCTGAGCGAGTCCGGTGTGACTCTGCGCGGGCGCGGGGGAGCGACTCGAGGCAAGTCCAAGCGCTGACGGCCGCCTCGGTACGTGCGACCGCAGCCGCTCGTCCCAAGTCAGCCGCCGTCGCGCCCGAGCCAGAATCATATTCTGTAGGCTCGGGCGCGACGGCTAAGGCGAATGAGGGAGCGGGCGATGGCGGAAGCGAAGGCAGCGCCACAGCGCGGGGGGTACGCGGAGGAAGTCTCTGCCGAAAGGCTGGCGGAGATCGGACTCCGTTTCGAGGTGGACGGTGAGATCGCGACGATCGCGCTGGATCGGCCCAGTAAGCGCAACGCACAGACGTTCGCGACCTGGGCGGCACTGGCTGACATCGGGGGCAACCTGCCTGAGCAGGTGCGCATCGTCGTCGTGAAAGGTGAGGGACCGTCCTTCTCGGCAGGTATCGACCTGCAAATGTTCACGCCTGAGGGAGTGCCCGGACAGGGCTCGTTCAGCTCGGCGGCTCAACTCGACACCACAGCGTTCGAGGAGCGCATCAGGACATTCCAACAGGGATTCCTTTGGCTTCGCCGACCAGAGATCGTCTCCATCGCGGCTGTACAGGGGCACGCGATCGGCGCGGGATTCCAGCTCGCGCTCGCCTGCGACCTGCGCATCGTGGCCGACGACGTCAAGTTCTGCATGAAAGAGCCCGCCATGGGGCTGGTGCCCGATCTGACCGGCACCAAGCCACTGGTCGAACTGGTGGGCCTGGCCAAGGCGATCGACATCTGCCTGACCGCCAGGACCGTCCAGGCCGACGAGGCCATGCGGATCGGCCTCGCCGAACGCGTGGTCGCACCGGGCGACCTGGCGGGCGCCGTACAAGACAAGATCGCGGAGCTGCTGTCGACCAACCGGGACGCGGCGGCGGCGACCAAGCGACTCCTCCAGGGGGCGCGGGCGCGCACCCTGGAGGAGCAGAGCGCCGCGGAAGGGGCCGAGCAGGCCCAGCGCCTCAAAGCGCTGTTCGGCTGAGCCGCGCCGGGGTTTTTACGCGCTGAGCTGACCTGGGAATCGCCCGGCCGTCCCCGGTGCTGAGCCGGGGGAGGAGGACCCCCCGATGGCGATGATGGGAGGGGGCTTCGGCCCCCAGATATTTACGTCCCTGCGGCGCGACAACTCCGTGACCCAGCAGCGGCTCACACCCGGCACGGTCCGGCGCATCGCACGCTACGCACGGCCATATACCGGGCAGATCACCGCGTTCCTGCTGCTGGTGATAGCGGGCGCGGTCATCGTGATCGCCAACCCGCTGCTGATGAAGGCGATCATCGACGACGGCATCCTGCCCAGGAAGAGCGGCGTCGTGGCCGGCCTGGCCGTGGCGATCGCCGCGCTCGCGCTGGTCGACGCGGGTCTCACGCTCGTGCAGCGCTGGTTCTCCGCGCGCATCGGCGAAGGGCTGATCTACGACCTGCGCACCGAGGTGTTCGACCACGTGCAGCGCATGCCGGTCGCCTTCTTCATGCGCGCGCAGACCGGCGCGCTGGTCAGCCGGCTCAACAGCGACGTGATCGGCGCCCAGCGCGCTGTGACCAGCACGCTGTCGTCGGTCGTCAGCAACGTGATCAGCCTGATCCTGGTGCTGGGCGCGATGCTGGCGCTGTCGTGGCAGGTGACGCTGGTCGCGCTGGTGCTGCTGCCGATCTTCATCGTGCCCGCCAAGTGGGTCGGGCGGCGCATGTCCGCGCTGGCCCGCGAGCAGATGCAGCTCGACGCCGAGATGAGCTCGGTCACGACCGAGCGCTTCAACGTGGCGGGCGCGATGGTGGCCAAGCTCTACGGCCGGCCCGAGGACGACGCCGCCGTCTACGGCGCCCGCGCCGCCCGGGTGCGCGACGTGGGCGTGACGGTCGGGATGTACGGCACGGTGTTCCGGGTGGCGCTCGGCCTGGTCGCGGCGCTGGCCACCGCGCTGGTCTACGGCATCGGCGGCGTGCTGGCCGTCGGCGGCGCCTTCGAGCTGGGCACGCTGGTGGCCCTGGCCGCGCTGCTGATGCGGTTGTACGGCCCCCTCACCTCACTGTCCAACGTGCAGGTGGACGTGATGACCGCGCTCGTCAGCTTCGACCGGGTCTTCGAGATCCTCGACCTCAAGCCCATGGTGGCGGAGAAGCCCGACGCGAAGCCGCTGCCGGACGGGCCGGTGACGATCGACTTCGACGGCGTCCACTTCCGCTACCCGGCGGCCGAGGAGGTGTCGCTGGCCTCGCTGGAGTCGGTGGCCAGGCAGGACACGGGCCCGTCCCAGCCGGTGCTGCGCGGCGTGTCGTTCACGGCCGGCCCCGGCCGGCTCATCGCCCTGGTCGGTCCCTCGGGGGCGGGCAAGACCACGATCACCTCGCTGGTCTCCCGGCTCTACGACGTCAACGAGGGCGCGGTCCGGATCAACGGGCTCGACGTGCGCGACGCCACGCTCGCCTCGCTGCGCGACACCGTGGGAGTGGTCATGCAGGACGCTCATCTCTTCCATGACACGATCGGGGCCAACCTCCGTTACGCCAGGCCAGGGGCGAGTGACGAGGAGATCTGGGACGCTCTCAGGGCCGCGCAGATAGGCGACCTCATCGAGGGGCTGCCCGACGGGCTGGACACCGTCGTGGGCGACCGCGGCTACCGGCTGTCCGGCGGCGAGAAGCAGCGGCTGGCGCTGGCCAGGCTGCTGCTGAAGGCGCCGCGCGTGGTGGTGCTCGACGAGGCCACCGCGCACCTCGACTCGGAGTCGGAGGCGGCCGTGCAGCAGGCGCTGAAGACCGCGCTGGCCGGCCGCACCTCACTGGTGATCGCGCACCGGCTGTCGACGATCAGGGAGGCCGACGAGATCCTCGTCGTGCAGGACGGCCGCATCGCCGAGCGGGGCGGCCACGAGGAACTGCTGGCGCGCGGCGGGCTCTACGCCGAGCTCTACCGCACCCAGTTCAGTTCCTCAGGTAGCCCAGTCGCGTGAGCTCCTGCCTGGCGACCTTCTCCACCAGCGTGAGGTCGCCGGGCCGCAGGCGGGCGCGCCAGGAGCCGACCTCGGAGACGCGCGGGGCGTACAAGCCGATCTTGGAGACGCGCGTCTCCAGGAACTCCGTCAGCGCAGCCACCGGCTCGGCCGGCTTCCGCACGAGGTCCTCGTAGCGCAGCGTGAGCAGCTGGCCGGCGGGCAGGTCCTTGCGCAGCGTGGCGCTGAGCCGTACGGCGCTGCGCCAGCGCAGGGCGCTCTTGCCCGCGGCGGGCATGCCCTTCCACCGGTCGCGGTGCTCGTCGCGGTTGACGCCGAGGAAGGGATTGGGGAACTCGGTCTCCTCCGACAGCATCACCGGCTTGAACCAGGCCAGGCAGGCCGGATCGTCGAGCATGTCGGCGACCACGTCGCGGCCGTCGCGGATGAGCTGCACGAACCGGGCGTCGGGGAAGGCCTGGAGCAGCACGGGAGCGCTGTAGATCAGGTCGGGACTGCCGTCGCCGAACCTCGTCACCTCGCTCGTCGCCACGCACGGGCCCATGCTCGTGACGCCGCCGGCCTCCCTGCACGGCTCCGAGCACTGGCCGCACGATCGAGGCAGCACCTGCCACGCCTCGGCGAGCGCGTCGCGCAGCACGCGTACGGCCCCCGACGTCTGGCCGATCGACGGCTTGCGGGCGAAGGCGTAGACCACGTGCGCGACGGACGCCCGGCCCATCGTGACGTGGAAGCCGGGGGACCGTTTCAGGGCGCGGGCGAGCAGGTCCGCGCCGGAGTGCGGAGCACCGAGCAGGAAGACCGGCCTGCGGACCTTGATGCCGTTGACCACGAGGATGTGGGGCGGAAGTCGCATACGAGAGGTAAGTGTGACACCGTTTGGCGGGTGAAAAAGCCAACGTCGGTGTCGGTCCTCGTCAAGGAGTTGGTCGATGCGGCAGGGTGACACCGTCGCCGTCGTCTCGCCGTCGGGCTCGCCGAACGCCATCCTGCTCAGACGGGGGGTCGAGCGCCTGGAGGGGCTCGGGCTGAAGGTCGTGGTCGGCGAGCACGTGCTCGGCCGCCAGGAGCTCCCCTACCTCGCCGGAGCCGACGCCTCGCGCGCCGCCGACCTGCAGGCCGCCTGGTGCGACCCGGCCGTCTCCACGGTGTTCTGCGCCAGGGGCGGTTATGGCGCGGCCAGGCTGCTCGGCCTGCTCGACTGGGCCGCCATGCGCGCGGCGGGACCCAAGACGCTCATCGGGTCCAGCGACATCACGGCGCTGCATCACGCGTTCGCGATGGAGCTGGGCGTGCCCACGCTGCACGGGCCGATGCCGGCCTGCGACGTGATCGCCGACGAGAAGCGGCCCGAGCCGCGCACCTGGGAGCACCTGCGGGCCGCCCTGGACCGCCAGGCGCCACCCGTCATCGGCGACCTCGTGCTGTCTCCCGGCCGGGCCGAGGGTGTGCTGGCGGGCGGTAACCTGTCGCTGCTCGCCTCCATGTGCGGCACGCGCTACCACCCGTCGTTCGCCGGGAAGATCGTGCTGCTGGAGGACATCGGTGAGGAGCCGTACCGGATCGACCGGATGCTCACCCAGTTACTTCAGGCGGGCGCCTTCAACGGCGTGCGCGGGATCGCCCTCGGCTCGTGGGTGGGCTGCGGAGATCCCTACCCCGTCCTTAAAGACCGGCTGCTGCCGCTCGGAGTGCCGGTCCTGGCGGGGTTGCCGGTGGGGCACGGCGCACCACAGATGAGTGTGTGGCTTGGGGCTCTTGGGGCTATCGATACCGAATCGTGCTCGCTGGCTGGTCTGTTCCGCAACGAGGAGCAGGCAAGGTAGGAATACACGGATAGGGATGAAACGGACAGAGGGGACGCGGCGCGTGAACTTGTTCAAGCGTGACCGGGAGCCCTCTCGGCGGTCGATCGAGGATGTCGATCTCGACTCGCTGCTCGGGCTCGTCGCCGAGTCCCTAGGGTACACCTGCGTCTTCGCCGCCGACGGCGCCTCGCTGGCGCTGAGCGGCGACAGGGAGATCCTGGTCAGGCTGACCGGGTTGCGCCGCGAGGTGGGCCGCCGGCCAAGGGACGACTGGCCCATGCTGGTCTCCGAACACCTCGCGAACGCTCTCGCGGCGGCCGACGAACGCCTCGACGTCTGCGACCTCGACCAGGTCAAGCCGCTGCTGCGGACCCGTGTCGAGGCGGTCGACGAGGTCGCCGACCTGACCAGGGTGGTGGGTCGCCATCTCAACGGCGACCTGGTCGAGCTGCTCACGGTGGGCTCCAGGCCGGTACGCCCCGAGGAGGCCGGCTGCTGGCCCGTGCCGTCGGGCCGGGCGCTGGAACTGGCCATCACGAACGTCGGGCGGGACGAGCGGCTGGAGCTCGAGGCCATCGAGCTGTCGGGCACGCCGGTGTGGCGCCTGACCGGCCGGACCCCGGCCGCGGCCACCCATCTGCGCTGGCTCGGCGACTACCTGCCGATACCCGCCGACGGGGTGCTCGTGGTGCTCCCGGATCCGTACACACTGATCGTGCACCCGGTCGACGGGATCGGCGTGGTGCGGGCGCTGGAGCGCCTGCGCGTGCACGCCGTACGCACCGACGGGCTCAGCCCGCAGGTCTACTGGTGGCACGAGGGGCGGCTGACGCTCATCAGGGCGGACATCGTCCTGCAGGACGGCCTGGCCCGCCTCGTGGTGGCGCCGCCACCGGAGTTCGCCAAGGTGCTGGCCCGGCTCGCCGTCTGACCGCCGGGCCAGTGGAGCTCAGCCCGGTTGGGAGAGCGCGCGGGCGGCGTGTACGAGGGGGACGTGGCTGAACGCCTGGGGGAAATTTCCCACCATCCGAGCGTATCGCGGGTCGTACTCCTCGGCCAGCAGCCCCACGTCGTTGCGCAGCGCCAGCAACCGCTCGAACAGCTGCTTGGCCTCCTCCTTGCGCCCCTGCATGGCCATCACCTCGACCAGCCAGAAGCTGCACGCCAGGAACGCGCCCTCGCCGCCGGGCAGCCCGTCGACGTCGTTGTCCTCGGCCACCGGGTAACGCAGCACGAAACCGTCGGACATCAGCTCCTTCTCGACGGCCGCCACCGTGCCGGCCACGCGCGGGTCGTCGACCGGCAGGAAGCCCACCAGGGGCATGAGCAGCAGCGCGGCGTCGACGTCCGGCGAGCCGTAGGACTGGGTGAAGGTGTTGCGCCTGGCGTCGAAGCCCTTCTCGCAGATCTCGGCGTGGACGGCGTCGCGCAGCTCACGCCACCGCTCGACGGGGCCGGTCCTGCCGAACCGCTCCACGTACTGGACGGCCCGGTCGAGCGCCACCCAGCACATCACCTTGGAGTGGGTGAAGTGCCGGCGCGGGCCGCGTACCTCCCACAGCCCCTCGTCGGGCTCGTCCCAGTGCTCGGCCACGTAGTCGAGCAACTGGCGCTGGATCGCCCAGGCGCGGTCGTCGGCGGCCAGGCCGGAGGTCCTGGAGACGAACAGACAGCTCATCACCTCGCCGTAGACGTCCAGCTGGAGCTGCTTGACGGCCTGGTTGCCGATCCTGACCGGGCGGGAGTCCTCGTAGCCGTCGAGCCAGTCGAGCTGCATCTCCGGCAGCCGGCGCTCGCCCGCGACGCCGTACATGATCTGCAGGTCCTGCGGGCGGCCGGCGATCGCGCGCAGCAGCCACGCCCGCCAGGCTTCGGCCTCGTCCAGATAGCCGGAGTTGATCAGCGCGTCGAGCGTCATCGTGGCGTCACGCAGCCAGCAGTAGCGGTAGTCCCAGTTGCGCACGCCGCCCAGGTCCTCGGGGATGGAGGTGGTGGGGGCGGCCACGATGCCGCCGGTGGGGTCGTAGATGAGGCCCTTGAGCGTGATCAGTGAGCGGACGACGGCCTCGCGGTAGGGGCCTTCATAGGTGCATTTGGCCACCCATTCGGCCCACATCGCCTCGGTCTCGGCGAGCTGGGTCTCGGCGTGGATCCGCGGCGGCATCGGCTGGTGCGACGGGTGCCAGGTGAACACGAACGGCAGCCGCTCGCCCTCCTTGACGGTGAAGGTGGCGCGGTGCGCGTAGTCGCCGCCCTTGAGCGGGACGGGGGAGTGCAGCCAGATCGAGTCCGGGCCGCCGATCGCCTGCAGGTGGCCGTTGGTGCGGCGCACCCATGGCACGATCCTGCCGTAGTCGAAGCGGACCCTGAGCTGGGTGGACATCTGGACCGTGCCCGAGACGCCCTCGACGATGCGGACCACGTCGGGGTTGCGGTCACGGGGCGGCATGAAGTCGATCACGCGGACCGTGCCCGTGGGGGTGTCCCACTCGCTCTCCAGGATCAGCGTGTCGGGCCGGTAGCGCCGCCGGGTGGCGGCCCGCCTGCCGGTGGGGCCGAGCCACCAGTGGCCGTTGCGCTCGCTGCCGAGCAGCGCCGTGAAACAGGAGGGGGAGTCGAACCTGGGCAGGCAGAGCCAGTCGATGGAACCGTCTCTGCCGACCAGGGCCGCCGACTGCATGTCGCCGATGAGCGCGTAGTCCTCGATCCGCATGTACCGACGCTACCGGCGGGAAGGCGATCTCGCGGCCGCTCCGTGCACGTCGCGTCGTGAGCGGGCACGGCCGCGAGATCACGTCAGGGGGAACCGGCGGGCGAACAACTGGGTCACCGGGCCGATGGCCAGCGCGTAGACCAGCGTCGCGACGCCGACCGTGCCGCCGAGCAGCCAGCCGAGGACCAGCACCGTGACCTCGATGAGCAGGCGGCTGAGCCGGAGCGACAGGCCGAGCTGGGCCAGGCCGGTCATGATGCCGTCCCGCGGTCCCGCGCCCAGCCCCGCGCCGATGTACAGGACGGTGGCCAGCGCGATCGACACCACGCTGAGCACCAGGTACAGCCAGCTCGCCGCCCAGTGCGTGGCGGTGGGCAGCACGTAGACCGCGGCGTCGGCGAACAGGCCGACGAAGACGACATTGCTGATCGTGCCGATCCCGGGCTTCTCCTTCAGCGGGATCCACAGCAGCATCACCAGCGCGCCGACCACGATGATGACCGTCCCGATCGACAGGCCCGTCCGCATGGCCAGGCCCTGGTGGAGGGCGTTCCACGGGGCGTTGCCGAGCCCGGAGTCGACCTGGAAGCCGATGCCCGCGCCGTACAGAGCCAGACCGCCGTAGAGGCGCAGGAGGCGGATGGGCAGGGTGTTCGGGCGGGGGACGGATGCTTCGCTCATAGTGGTCACAGAGTGGCAGGGCCACCGCTTGCCAAACCAGGGCCAATCCCGGAAAGTGGCCTTTATGAGGTTTTTGTCGGCGACGCAGGTGGCCAGGCTGGTGGACATCCCGGCGGGCGCCAGGCCGTACTACCGCGCGCTCGCCGACGCCGTGCGTGAGCTCATCATGGACGGCCAGCTGCCGGTCCGGGTGCGCCTGCCGGCCGAGCGGGACCTGGCCCAGACGCTGGCGGTCAGCCGCACCACGGTAACCGCCGCCTACGACCTGCTGCGCGAGCGGGGCTACCTGGAGAGCAGGCAGGGCTCGGGAAGCTGGACCGTACTGCCGGACCCGGCCATGTCGGCGGAGAACCCGTGGCTGTCCCAGGACGGCGACGGGCTCATCCCGCTCCACTGCGCCGCCCCGCCCGCCCCGTCGGCGCTGGCCGAGGCGATGGCCGAGGCCGTGGCGGACCTGCCCAGGTACGGCATGGGCCACGGCTACGACCCGATGGGCCTGCCCGTGCTCAGGGAGCGGATCGCCGCCCACTACACCGGCCGCGGGCTGGCCACCAGGCCGGAGCAGATCCTCGTCACCACCGGTTCCCAGCACGCGATCCAGCTCGTGCTCGGCCTGCTCGTCGGCCCGGGTGACCCGGTGCTCTTCGAGTCGCCCACCTACCCGCACGCCATGGACGTGGCCCGCGGGCGCGGCGCCCGGATGGTGCCCGTCGGCATCTCGCACGAGGGCTGGCAGACCGACCTGGTCTCCTGCGCCATGCGCCAGTCCGCGGCGCGGCTGGCCTACCTGATGCCCGACTTCCAGAACCCGACCGGCGCGATCATGGACGACGCCACCAGGGCCGCGATCGCCGGGGCCGCCAGGCGCACGGACACCATGCTGGTCATCGACGAGACCTGGTCGGAGCTGGCCCTGGACGAGGTGCCGCGTACGGCGCCCATGGCCGCCTTCGACACCGACAGCAGGATGATCAGCATCGGCTCGGCCTCCAAGCTGTGGTGGGGCGGGCTGCGCATCGGCTGGGTGCGCACCACGGCCGCGCTGGCCCGCCGCCTGGCGGTGCACCGCGGGGCCGTGGACATCGCCAGCCCGGTCCTGGAGCAGCTCGTGGTGGCGCGGCTGTTCGACCGGATGGAGCAGACCAGGGCCGAGCGCCGCCGCACGCTGCGGGCCTCCCGCGACACGCTCGTCGCCGAGCTCCGCGAACGGCTGCCCGGGTGGAGCTTCACCGTGCCCAAGGGCGGCGGCACGCTGTGGGTGCGGCTCGACGGCGGTTCGTCCGTCGCCCTGGCCGACGCCGCGGCCCATCATGGGGTACGGCTCGCGCCGGGGCCCTGGTTCGGGCTGGAGGGCACGCTGGAGGGTTACCTGCGCCTGCCGTACACGCAGCCGCCCCAGGTGCTCACCGAAGCCGTCACCCGCATCGCGGCGGCCCACGAGCGCGGGCCAGTCGGCGTCCGGCCGCGGCTGCCCGACTCGCTCATGCCGATGGTCTGACCGGCACCGGCCCGGTTCACTCTGCCGGTTTGACGCCCCTGGCCAGCGGGGCGCGCCAGTTGTAACGCATCGCGGCGATGCGCAGGACGAAGGCCAGCACGGCGGCGGCCAGCGTGGCCTGCCAGCCGTGCAGGTCGATCGTGTAGAGCGCCGCCATGGCCGCCGAGCCGAGCATCGCGGGCACGGCGTAGAGCTGGCGGTCGTACAGCAGCGTCGGGATCTCCCCGGCCAGCACGTCGCGCAGCATGCCGCCGCCGATGGCCGTCGTGACGCCGAGCAGGGCCGCGTGCAGGGGGCCGAGCCCGTAGTCGAGCGCCTTCTCGGTGCCCACCGCGCAGAACAGGCCGAGGCCCGCCGCGTCGAGCACCAGGATGGCGGGCATCACCTTGGCCACGTGCGGATGCCAGAAGAACACGATGGCCGTGGCCACCACCGGCACGAGCACGTAGCCGGAGCTCTGGAAGGCGGTGGGCCGGACGTTCAGGATCAGATCCCGCACCACGCCGCCGCCCAGGGCGGTCATCTCGGCGATCACCGCCATGCCCACCACGTCGAGCCGCTTGCGTACGCCCATCAGCGCACCCGACAGGGCGAAGACGAAGATACCTACGAGATCGAGAATTACCGACACAAGACTGATTTCTACCTGAAAGTGGTCGGATGGTGCTCGGCCATCAACGCCCGCAGCCGCCGCGTGAACACCAGCAGCACCGCTCCGCCCACGACCGCCATCGCGGCCAGGAGCAGGTAGTACGCGGGCTCGGACAGCACGGCGCCGAGCCGTCCGGTCTGCCCGCCGACCGCGTCGCCCACCGACACCGCGATGAACCAGATGCCGAGCATCTGCCCCTTGAACGCCCGCGGCGCCAGCTTGGCGGTGACCGAGAGCCCCACCGGGCTGAGCGACAGTTCGCCGAACACCTGGATCAGGTAGACCAGCACCAGCCACCAGACCGAGACCTTGCCCGTCTCGGCCAGCCTGGCCGCCACCGCCATGACCACGAAGCTCAGACCCGCCATGAACAGCGCGAACGCGAACTTCTGCGGCGTTCTCACCCGGGTCCCCAGCTTGGTCCAGAGCGCCGCGAACACCGGCACCAGGATCAGGATGAACAGCGAGTTGAACGACTGCGTGGTCGCCGCCTGGATCGGGATGCCGAACAGCGACAGGGCGGTGTTGTTCTGGGCGAAGAACAGCAGCTTGCTCGGCGCCAGATCGAAGATCATCCAGAAGATCGCGGCCGCCACGAAGAGCCAGATGTAGGCCTTCATCCGCAACCGCTCGTCCTCGGTCAGATCGTGGCTGCCGAGCATGATGTAACCGAAGTAGAGCACCGGCACCGCCAGCACCACGACCGTCACCACCACGGTGAACCTGGACAGCGTGAACGTGCCCGTCGCCACCCAGATCGCCATGGCCACCACGGTCAGGGCCATCGCGAACGAGACGATCTTGATGGCCTGGTCCCGCTCGGGCGGCGTCAGCGGCAGGCCGGGCTGGTCGCCGACGCCTCTGAGGCTCTTCCTGCCCAGCGTGTACTGCAGCAGGCCGAGTGCCATGCCGACCGCCGCCGCGCCGAAGCCGAGATGCCAGCGATCGCCCGCGGCCAGCCCGCCCACCACGATCGGCGCGATGAAAGCGCCCAGGTTGATGCCCAGGTAGAACAGCGAGAACCCGGCGTCCCTGCGCCCGTCCTCCTCGTCGCGGTAGAGCCGGCCGACCATGACCGAGATGTTCGGCTTGAGCAGGCCGGTGCCGGAGATGATCAGCAGCAGCCCGAGCCAGATGAAGGACGCCCCACCGACCGGGAGGGCCATGCTGATGTGGCCGCACATGATGATGAAGCCGCCCCAGAAGACCGACTTGCGCGGGCCCAGTATCCGGTCGGCGATCCAGCCGCCGGGCAGCGCCACCAGGTAGATCAGCGCGCCGTAGACGCCGACGACCGCCTGTGCGGTCTGCTCGGTCATGCCGAGGCCGTGCTGGGCGGGTGAGGCCGCCATGAAGGTGGCGAGGATGGCGCGCAGGCCGTACCAGCTGAAACGCTCCCACATCTCGGTGCCGAACAGCGTGGCAAGGCCCCACGGATGCCCGAAGAACGTCCGCTCGCCCTTGCTCATGCGCCGTCTCCTTCCGCGTGCGACTCATCACTCTACGTGACGGTGGTGCCGAGGCCTTGCCGCTACCCCGGTGGTGTGGTGCGATGCATGCCAGCTCAGCAAGTGACCACTGACTGGAGGCGGGTGCCATGGCAGATGTCCTCGAGGTCCGGGCGGAGATCGAGCGGTCAATCGCCGGACGTACCGTATGCGGGCAGCTCAGCGAGCTCGCCGAGCGATACCCCGACGCGCCCGCCTACTCCGATCCCGTCGACGGTGGCTGGAGCACGCTGAGTTACGGCCAGGCCAGGCAGCGGGTGCTGGAGATAGCGGCCGGATTCGCCGCACTCGGCCTGGAACCCGGCGAGTCGGTCGCCCTGATGATGGTCAACAGGAGCGAGCACGTGCTGGCCGACCTCGGCGCCGTGCACGCGGGCGGCGTCGGCTGCACCGTCTACTCGACGTTCGCGCCCCACCAGGTCGCGTTCGTCGCGGCCGACGTGGGCGCCCGGATCGTGGTGCTCGGCGGGCCCGCGGAACTGGCCCGCTGGCGGCCGGTGCTCGGCGAGCTGACCGGACTGCGCAAGATCATCATGCTGGAGGGCGCGCCCGACGACGATGACCGGTTCATGTCCTGGCCGGACTTATTGGAGCTGGGGAGCTCCGCGCTGGCCGCGCACCCGGAAGAGGTCGAGGCCCGATGGCGCGCCGTGACGGCGGGCGACGTGGCCACCGTGCTCTACACCTCGGGCACCACCGGCCGGCCCAAAGGCGTCCCCCTCACCCACGCGAACGTCTTCTACGAGGTCGAATCGACCGACCGCATCACCTCACTGCCCATCCAGGGCACGCAGATCTCCTACCTCACCTACGCCCACATCGCCGAGCGGGTCCTGAGCCTCTACCTGCCGCTGGTGAAGGTCTCCCACGTGCACTTCTGCACCGACCTGGCCAACCTCGGCGCCACGCTCGGGCAGGTCAAGCCGATGATGTTCTTCGGCGTGCCACGCGTGTGGGAGAAGATGATGGCCCGCCTGCTGGCGGTCCTGGCCACCCAGCCGGAAGAGCAGCAGGCCGCCGTACGCCAGGCCATGGCGGCCGGCGTCGCCTACGTCGAGGCCGGGCAGTACGGCGGCACGATCACCCCCGAGATCAGGGCCGCCTACGAGCAGGCCGACTCCTCACTGCTGTCCATCATCCGAGGCATGATCGGCTTCGACCGCGCCGAGTGGACCGCCACCGGCGCCGCGCCGCTCCCCGCCGAGGTGCAACGCTTCTACGCCGGTCTGGGGCTGAAGGTCATCGACGTGTACGGCATGACGGAGACGACCGGCGCCTTCACCGGCAATGGCCCCGCCTGCTACCGCCTCGGCACCGTCGGCCGGGCCGAGGCGGGCGTCGAGGTCCGCATCGCCGCCGACGGCGAACTCCTCACCCGCAGCCCCCTGAACACCCGCGGCTACCTCAACCGCCCCGAGGAGACCGCCCAGCTCATCGACGACGAGGGCTGGCTGCACACCGGCGACATCGGCACGGTCGACGCCGACGGCTTCTACCGCGTCGTCGACCGCAAGAAGGAGCTGATCATCACCGCCGGCGGCGAGAACATCTCCCCGGCCGAGATCGAGAACCACCTCAAGGAACACCCCCTCGTCGGCCAGGCCCTCGCCTACGGCGACAACCGGGCCTACCCGGTGGCCGTGCTTACGCTCGACGCCGAGGTGGCACCCGGCTGGGCGCAGGCGCGCGGCATCACGTTCGGCTCGCTCGCCGAACTGGCCGAGCACTCCGACGTGCTCAAGGAGGTGGAGGCCGCCGTCGCGGTGGCCAACGCCAAGCTGGCCAGGGTGCAGCAGGTCAAGCGGTGGGCGCTGCTCGGCACCGAGTGGACGGCCGAGACCGAGGAACTGACGCCCAGCCTCAAGCTCAAGAGGCGGGTCATCCACGCCAAGTACGCCGACGTCATCGAGGGGCTGTACTCCGGCTGATCCTTTGCCGTTGGGAGCGTGAGTCGTGGTCGTGGTCATTACCGGGTGGTTCCTACCGTCTCGATCATGACCAGAAGTCTTCTTCTCGTCTCGCTCGCGGCGGGGGCGCTCACGGTGCCCATACCGGCGTCCTCCGCCGCGACCGAGCTCGCGATCCGTGAGATCAACATACGACCGGCGAGCCCTGTGGTCGGGGCCGGGAACTCCGTCCGGCTGGTGATCGACGTGATCGCCAAGGGGGTGAAGGGGAGGGACGGGGTGACCATCCAGGTCGAGCCCGGGTCCACACCCGACGCCACAGGCTCTGTCACCAGCGGATCCCCCATCACCTCCAAGCCCTCCCCACCCGGCACCGGGGTGCTCGCACCCGGCCCCACAGGGTCCGCCGCCGCGGCTCGGTCGGCCGCAGCGGCTCCGGCCCCGGCTCCACGCGCCGCCGTCGGCGGGCACCGTGGCGCCCTGCGCGTCGCGGCCACCAGGCCCGGCGGCGCCTTGCGGGTGGCAGCCGGCGGCCCCGATGACGCCTCTCGCGCCCAGGGGCTTCCCGCCGCTCTCCTACAGCGCACCGGGCACGCCCGTCTGGCCGAATGGTCCGCCTGGGACGCACCACCGACCGCCCACGACGCGAGGCCAACCCAGGGCGTACGACTTTCCACCACCCCCGCTACTCAGGGCGCGAACGCGACCCCCGTCCAGGGCACGGACACGACGCCCGCCCAGGCCGCGAACACGACGCCCGCCCAGGGCACGGACACGACGCCCGCCCAGGGCACGGACACGATGCTGGCCCAGAGCGGGAACACGGCCCCTGCCCAGGGCGCGAAGACGGCGATCAACCCCGTCTCAGACGCCAAGACGGCCATCAACCCCGTCCCGGGCGGAGAGGTCGCCGTGGACCGTGCTGCCGGGGGCGTCAACACGGCTGCCGAGCCCGGCCGGGCCGGGTGGCCGTCATGGTTCGGGCCGGGTGCCTGGACGGCGGCCAGGGAGCCGCAGCCCCGCCCCGTCAACGTCGAACCCGCCCTGGCACTCATGCCGGTCTGGCGTACGACGCCGGGCGGGATGCGGATGAGAGACGACTGGCAGACCTGGCGGTTCCTCCCCGACAAGGCACTCAACCGCTTCTACCCCTCGGGAACGTGGACGATCACCGCCACCGCGACGGGCGACGACGGCACGAGCGTGACGCGGCATCAGACGTTCCAGCTCAAGCGCGAGACCAAGCTGTCGTCCGTACGAGCGGAAAAGGCGGGCGCTACCGATTCCGTACGACTGCACGGCTCCCTGACCAGGGTGGACCCGCGCGGATACGCGGAATATGCGCCGTTCGCGGACCAGCGGGTGGAGATCCTGTGGCGCGCGGAGGCCGACGACGAGTGGGAGCGGGTGGCGGTCACGACCACCGGCGAGACGGGCGACTTCGCCAAGACGGTGCAGGGACGCGCCGACGGCTTCTGGCGGGCCCGCTACCTGGGCACCGACCACTACGCCCCAAAGGTCTCCCGGATCCACGAGAGCTCCGAATAACCGGATAAAAGCATAAAAATCGTGCGATAAAGCCCGTCAGGCGAATTGTCGTTGCACGATTGTGATCGAGGATTTCGCAACTTTTCCTTTCTTTTGGGCGTCATTGGCGTTGACGTGCTCTGTCCTTGGGGCGCGTTCTCCTACGGGGAAGGAAGTTCATTCATGATGCGACGTCTCGCCGCCGGACTGGCGGCGGCTGCTCTGGGCGCCACGGTCGTGGCGACCGCCGCCACGCCGGCGCTGGCCGATCCCGGGTTCGACGGTGGTCACACCCGCCTGCAGTTCGACGCCAACCCCGAACCGGCCTGGCGCGGCAAGCCGCTCACGCTCGAAGGCAAGCTGTCGGTGGAGTGCGAAGAGGACTACATCAGCGGCTTCGTGTCCGTCCACAACGCCGACTACTGCAAGGAGTCGGAGTCGTGGCACCGCCTGGGCCGGAAGCGGGTCGCGATTCTCTTCCAGGCGGACGGCAGCGGCCGCTGGGAGTACGTGGAGTCGGTCAGGACCAGCGGTGACGGCTACTTCTCCACCCGCGTCCCCGCGTACACCTCGGGCACCTGGAAGGCCGTCTTCGAGGGGTCCAGGTATCTCGATGGCGCGCAGGCCACCGACTGGGTGAAGGTCGTCGGCGGCCGCCGCCACTGACCACGCACCCGGCTCGCGAATGCGCCCGGTCCCCAGGAGGGCGCCGGGCGTTTTCGTGTCTTTCACCGCCCCGGATCCGGAAGCGACGGATTCACGCTCCGGGGCGCGGCTCCTCCCGGTAGAGCACGAGGTGCTCGTGGTAGAGGACGCCGTCGCGGATGTCGCCCGTCGCGGTGAACCCGGTGTCGTCCACATAATCCAGGTGGGCGCCCGTCACCGTGTAGCGGCCGGTGTAGGCGCTGCGCCGATCACCGCGAGCTTCGTCGTAGCGGCCGTTCGCCAGCAGTTCCTGCCGGATGTAGCCGTCGGCCGTCACCCACATGCCGACCACGTTCACGTCGGCTGCCTCGCCGGACATCGCATCCCCCTCGTCGGTTGCCTGTTCCGGCGTCAGTCTCCCGCCCGCCCGTAGCCGGTGACAGGCTGCGCTCTTCCTGGGTGCGCGACACCCAGGAAGCCGATGGTCGAAGTACCGCTGATGGCCTGATGGAGGTGCGTCGAGCGATCGTGGTGATGATGATCGCGCGGGTCGGCTGGCTCCCGGACATCGCGCATCTCCTGGTCATCACCGACGGACCACGTGCTCGATCTTGAGGCCGAGGTCCTATGAGACGGTCCTCGTGAGGCGCCGTCCCTGAAGCGGGGATCCCGAGGCCGGGTGCTCGTGAGACCGCGCTCCTCGATCCCAGACCACAGGGCTCTCAGCCGAGGGTCGCGGCCATGGCGTAGAGTCCCGCGGGTGATCGAAGAGCCTTTGGCCGGAGGCGGGGTCAACTTGGTCGTCCGGGTCGGTGCCACCGTCCGGCGGCCGGTCGGTCCCTGGACGCCGGCCGTGCACCGCCTGCTGGAGCACCTCGCCGCGGCCGGGTTCGAAGGGGCGCCCCGCGCTCACGGGCTCGACGAGGCCGGTCGGGAGATCCTCGACTTCGTCCCGGGAGACGTGGCGCACTACCCGGTGCCCGCCTACGCCTGGAGCGACACCGCGCTGGAGGCGCTGGCCGTACTCATGCGGGCCTACCACGACGCCACCGCGGACTTCACAGAACAGGACGCCGAGTGGTACTTCCCGGCGCGCGAACCGGCCGAAGTCATCTGCCACGGTGACATCGCGCCCTACAACTGCGTCTACCGCGACGGCCTGCCGGTGGCGCTCATCGACTTCGACACCGCCCATCCCGGGCCGCGCCTGTGGGACGTCGCCTACGCCGCCTACCGGTTCGTCCCGCTGTCGGCCGTCGGCAACGGCGAGGCCGTACTGACGGTGAAAGAGCAGGCCAAGCGGCTGCGGCTGCTCGGCGACGCCTACGGCCTTTCCGACGACGAGCGGGCGGCGCTGCCCGAGGTGGCGGCGGAACGGCTGCGGGCGCTGGTCGACCACATGCGGCAGCAGGCCGCGGCCGGGAACGAGGCGTTCGCCGCCCACCTGGCCAATGGGCACGCCGACCTCTACCTGACGGACATCGAACACATCACCCGCCACGCCACCACGTTCCGGCACGCCTAGCCAGGAATCACCTGATCGCGAGCCGCGTTGTCGTCGGGTGACTTGTCGGTTTTGGGGCGGCCGGAAGACCGACATAGGCTGGCGTTCTAGCGATACAGGAGGTGACGCCATGTTGCGAGACTCGTTCGGACGGGTGGCGACGGATCTGCGGGTGTCCCTCACGGACAAGTGCAACCTGCGCTGCACCTACTGCATGCCACCCGAAGGGCTCGACTGGCTGCCCAACGCCCAGCTCCTCACGGCCGACGAGATCGTCAGGCTGGTCACGATCGGCGTCGAACAACTGGGTGTCACCGAGGTCCGCTACACCGGGGGCGAGCCGCTGTTGCGCCGCGAACTGCCCGACATCGTCGGCCGTACCGCCGCGCTCAGCCCCAAGCCGCAGGTGTCGCTGACGACCAACGGCATCGGGCTGGCCCGGCTGGCCGGGACGCTCGTCGAGGCGGGTCTCGACCGGGTGAACGTCTCGCTCGACACGCTCGACCGCGACACGTTCAAGCGGCTCGCGCACCGCGACAGGTTCGAGGACGTCATCGCCGGGCTGAGCGCCGCCCATGACGTGGGCCTGCGTCCCGTCAAGGTCAACACCGTACTGATGCGCGACGTCAACGACCACGAGGCCGTACCGCTGCTGCGCTACTGCCTTGATCGGGGCTACGAACTGCGCTTCATCGAGCAGATGCCGCTCGACGCCCAGCACGGCTGGAGCCGCGAGGGCATGGTGACCGCCGACGAGATCCTCGCGCTGCTGTCGGTCTCGTTCGACCTCACGCCCGACGACCTCGAGGAGCGCGGCAGCGCGCCCGCCGAGCGGTTCCTGGTCGACGGCGGGCCCGCGCGGGTGGGCGTGATCGGGTCGGTGACACGCCCGTTCTGCGGCGCGTGCGACCGCGTACGGCTGACCGCCGACGGGCAGATCCGCAACTGCCTGTTCGCCACGGAGGAGTCCGATCTGAAGACACCTCTGCGGGACGGCGCCTCCGACGAGGAGCTCGCCGCCCGCTGGGTCGCCGCTGTGTCGCGCAAGCGCGCCGGACATGGCATCGACGACCCGTCGTTCCTCCAGCCGTCCCGGCCGATGTCGGCGATCGGCGGCTGACCGCCTTTTATCGTGCGTCGTACGGAACGGCTTCACTTTTTCCGTACGACGTGCGGTAGGAGTCGCCGCCCGGCGAGAGTCGCGTGCCGAAACGGGGTGGCCGGTCGGCTCCCCGCCGGAGTGCGTACCGTGGGGGCGTGACGATCGGTGGAGAGTACGACGCGATCATTCTGGCCGGGGGACAGGCGCGTCGGCTGGGCGGCCTGGACAAGCCCGGTCTGAGCGTCGGGGCCCGGGCGATGATCGAGAGCGTCGTGCTGGCGGCGTCAGGGGCCCGCACGGTGATCGTGGTCGGCCCCGAACGCCCGCTCCCGGGGGCCCGCGAGAACCACGGGAAGGTGGGGCCTTCGCGCGAGGCCCGGCAAGAAGCGGAGCCCACGCGCGAGGGCTGGAAGGGGACGGCGCCCTGGTTGGAGGAGCGGCCGCGGATCGTCTTCGCGCGGGAGGACCCGCCTGGCAGTGGGCCGGTGCCGGCGCTACGGGCTGGGCTGCGCGAGGTCACGGCGCCACGGGTGGTGCTGCTCGCCGGAGATCTGCCGCACCTCAGAGCCGGGCACATCACAGAACTGCTCCACGCCTCGTCCCAGGCAGCAGCCGCCGGGCGGGGCGGCGGAGACGTGAGAGCCGATGTGAGCGGCGGCGACCTGAGCGGCGCGTACATCGGCGGCTATGTGAGCGCCGACCACGAGAGCGCTGGCGACGTGGGCGGTGGGGTCGTGGTGGTCGACGATGGCGGGCGGGAGCAGTGGTTGCTGAGCCTGTGGCCTGCCGAGACGCTGCGCCGGGCGCTGGACGGCTATACGGGGCGCTCCCTGAGAGGGTTGCTCGGACCGCTTGTCCACGCGCGCGTGGCGCTGCCCGGCCGGCCGTGGTTCGACTGCGACACAATGGACGATCTAGAGGAGGCTCGCATGAACGTGCTGAACGAATGGACCGCCCTGGCCTGCAAGGAGCTGGGCGTCGACCCCGCCCGCGTCGACCGGGACCTGATCCTGGAGCTGACCAAGGAGGTGGCGCACGGCGTCGCCAGGCCCGCCGCCCCGCTGACCGCCTATCTGCTGGGGCTCGCCGAGGGCGCCGGCACCGCGCCCGCCGACGCGGTCGCCCGGATTACCGAGCTCGCCAGGAACTGGGGTGAGGCCACGGCCGAGACGCTGACCGACAGTTGACACTCCAACGAACTGTTGATGTCAAGCCGTGCTCAAAGTTGCGGATTTCGTGCGAACAATGAGCGCCGCGGAGCGTAAACGATTTCGGGAAAGCGGCCCTACCCAAGAGGGTTCCAGGGCTGTTGGACTGATCGTCCGAGAGGGAGTTTCCCCAGGAAAGGGGCGACGCCGGGTGGTTACGGGGGCAAACCACCCGGCGTCGCTTCATCGGCGTTCCGACGGGGGCCCGGAACGCCGGCACCAGCACTCCGACGGGGGACCGGAGCGCTTGTCTAAAGCGTACACCTACAACCCATGGGATGCGTCAAGACTTAGTCACGACCCGATCTCGCGTCGATGCCTTGGTATCTCGCTTTGGTTAGCTTCCGGTGTGTGAAAGGTCGAGGGAGGGGCATCCCGACCCCTCTCATTGGCCCCGATTACCGCTATGTATGGCAAAAAAACTGCGGCGGCGATGAACAGCAGCCGGTACGGCCACGGCACCGGCACCACCACGGCCAGGATCAGGCACATCGTGCGGATGCCCATCTTGATGAGGTAGCTGATCTCCCGCCGATGGATGTCCGAGCTCAGCGACGGTTGCGCGTCGGTGACCTGGTGGACGTCCTGCTTCTTGCGCCACCCCTTCATGACTTCCACGGTAGACCCCGTAGGGGTCGCCTGCGACAGGGACCTGGGTCGGCGGCAGCGGTCATGCGATCATGGCCTTCGAGTAAGGAGGATGTGGAGATGACGGATCGTACGTACCGGGTGACCGAGATCGTCGGCACGTCGGGGGAGAGCGTCGACCAGGCCATCCGCAACGGGATCAGGCGCGCGTCGGAGACGCTGCGGCACCTGGACTGGTTCGAGGTGACGGAGGTTCGCGGGCACATCGACGCGGGCGAGGTCGCGCACTTCCAGGTCGGCATGAAGGTGGGCTTCCGCCTGGAAGACTCCTGACGGCCCGCGAATGGCTGCCCGCGGATGGCTTGTCAGTTTCCGAAGTCGAGTGCACAAAAGTGCGAAGTGGTCTGCACGCCCACTGGGCGTGCAGACCACTTCGGTGGTGATGTCCCGGCTTAGCGGTGGGTGATCCACAGAACAGCAGGCCGACGAGGCCGGCACCCGTAGCGTGGGCGGTACCGCCAGCGAGGGCGATACCGACGGTGCGGCGGAGACGGCGGATGCCGGCAGAGCCGCGTCGCGGCGAGGACGGGGCCCTGCGGGGCACCGGGATATCGGTGTTCGTCATGCCCGCATCAGATCCAACCCGTGGGTCTGCAAGTTGCGCTGGTAGTCCTACCGATTGTCGGTGTCAGCGGTGTAGCGGGCGGCGACCTCGGCGGCCTTGCGGGCCAGCGCCTGGCGGAGCTCGGCCGGGGCGAGGACTTCGGCGTCGGTGCCGAAGGCCAGCAGTGCCTCGGCTGCGGTCAGGGAGCGGAAGCGCAGTTCGACGTGCACCCGCTCCGGTTGGCCGTCGGTGTCAGGCGTGAGGTCGGTGGGAGGTGGACCGGCCAGGTCGGCTTCGTGGATGCGCAGGAATTTGGCGAGGATCTCTCGCCGCACGCTGACCGTGACGGGTAGCGGGGCGGGGATGTCGTCGATGTGGCGGCGCAGGTTGTCCCAGACGTCGGTCAGTTCGAGGCCGTGGCGGCGCTGGACGGATTCGTCGAGGATGCTCGCCGATAGGGCTCGCTCGGTGCGGAAGAGCGCGGGTTCGCCGCGGTGGTCGGCGACCAGGTACCAGATGCCTGCCTTGTTGACCAGGCCGTAGGGGTCAAGGGTGTAGGAGCGGACGCGGGTGTCGCGGCCGTGCCGGTAGCGCAGGCGCAGCCGCCGGTCGGTGAAGACCGCTTGCTGGAGCACGGCCAGGTCGACGGCGGAGCCGGTGGCGGGGTGTGCGGGTCCGCCGCGCCAGCGCACGGGGTCGATGAGGATGCGGCGGCTGGCCAGGTCGGCGTCGGGCCGGTGCGGGGCGGGCAGGGCGGCCATCAGCTTGCGCAGCGCGGAGCCGAGGGCCTGTCCCAGTCCCAGTTCGGTGTGAGCCTGGTCGGACAGTAGGACGAACAGGGCGCGGGCCTCGTCGGTAGTCAGGCCGGTGACGTTGGTGCGGTAGCCGGGCAGCAGGGCGATGCCGCCGTGGGGGCCGCGCACGGTGTAGACGGGCACGCCGGCCGCCGAGAGTGCCTCCACGTCGCGCATGACGGTGCGGACCGACACCTCCAGGCGCTCGGCCAGGTCGCTGGCGGGCAGCTGCCCGTGGGTCTGCAGCAGCAGCATGATCGACAGCAGCCGCTCTGATCTCATGACTCCAAATTTACCGAGGTATATGACACTACCTGACATATACCTCGGTAAAGCTGCAGAGCAGACGAGCCACCCACAGGGGGCGGCTCCGAGCGTCCCTGGCCTTGCCAGGGATAAAGCACCACGAAAGGAACTGTGCTGTGACCGCAACCAGCGCGCTCGCCCAGAAGATCGCCGAGGACTTCGTCCGCGCGTGGACCAGCAAGGACGTCGAGAAGGCGCTGAGCTTCCTCGCCGACGGCGTCGTGTGCGAGGCCCCGAACGGCAGGTTCGAGGGAATAGAGGGCTACCGCGGGTTCCTCGAGCCGTTCGCGAGCTCGATCATCAGTGCCACCGTCATCGACGTTCTGGGCAATGACACCCACGCGGCGACCGTGTACACCACCGACACGCCCTTCCTGAAGGACTTCCGCGGCATCGACTACATCACCGTCGAGAACGGCAAGATCACGCGCGTGGTCAGCGTTTTCGACCTGCTCCCGATGGCTCAGGCCGGGGGCGACATCCAGCACTGACCCGGCCGGACGCAGGCGGGCCCGTATACGCGAAGAGCAGCACCCTCCGTCATGGCTGCCGGCCCCATGCGCAGGTGGCCATCCGTCATCGCGCCTCACTCACTCATGCGCCCGACGTGGCTGCCTGCGTTTCGCCGCTATCACCTCGCAACGTCTCAGAAGGAAACCGACTTCACCATGATCACCATCACCGCGGCCACCGGCCAACTCGGCCGTCTCGTCATCGCAGAACTGCTGGAGAGCGGCGTGCCCGCCAGCGAGATCGTCGCCGCTGTGCGCAACCCCCAGAAGGCGGCCGACCTGGCCGAGCGCGGCGTGCAGGTCCGCCACGCCGACTACGACCAACCGGAAACGCTCGAGCCCGCCTTCGCCGGCACCGGCAAACTCCTGCTGATTCCCTCCGCCATCTACGGCCAGCGCTTCCCCCAGATGAAGACCGCGGTGCAGGCCGCCGTCGCCGCGCACGTCCCACTGGTCGCCTACGCCAGCTTCGTCAACGCCGCCACCAGCACCCTGCGGCTGGCTGATGAGCACAAGCAGGCCGAAGCCTGTATCCGCGAGTCCGGTCTGCCCTTCGTCTTCCTGCGCAACGGCGCCTACACCGAGCTGTACTGCGGAGAACTCGGAGACCTCGCCCCGGCGCTGGAGTCGGGCAGGATGATCGGTTCGGGCGGGAACGGCAAGATCTCCGGGGCCGCCCGGCCCGACCTCGCGGCGGCCGCGGCGGCCGTCCTGACCGGCGACGGCCCGGTGAACACGGCCTACGAACTCGGAGGGGAGGCGTTCACCCTGGTGGATGTGGCCGCCGAATTCGCCGCGCAGTCCGGCAAGCCGCTCGTCTATCAGGACCTGCCGGTCGAGGAATACGCGAAGACGCTCGTCGGCTGGGGTGTGCCCGAGCCGTTCGCCGACCTGCTGGCCGACACCAGCTTCGCCATCAGCCGCGGTGACTGGCACACCGGCAGCACCGACCTGCAGCAGCTCATCGGCCGGCCCGCCACGCCCCTCGCGAACGTCGTCACCGCCGCGCTCAAAGCCCTCTAAGGCGCGGCCGCGCCGAGGCAAATCCTCTGCGCCCACGGCATGGGGCCCATCGCTTCAGTACCCGACTGTGCGAGCGGCGTCTCCAGGGGCTGCCTCGCGACCCCTGGAGATCACGCCGTGCAGCGGCACCTCGCGCAACACGGCGGCCCACGTCACTCTGCCCGACACCCCTGCGACCCGATCACCTTCAGGAGCACCTTCACATGCGCAGGATCCAATACCACCACTACGGCGGCCCGGAGACCATGCGGCTCGAGGAATTCGAACTGCCGTCGCCCCAGGCCGGCGAGGTCGCTGTGACCGTCAAAGCGGCCTCGGTGAACCCGATCGACTGGAAGCTGCGCCAAGGCCAGCTGAAGATGCTGACCGGCCGGTCCTTCCCTCGCGGGATGGGCTCGGACTTCGCCGGCGTGGTCCGCGCGATCGGCCCAGGCGTCACGCAGTTCAAGCCGGGCGATGAGGTCTTCGGCATCGCGCGCCTGAAGGAGAGCGGCGCCTACGCCGAAGCGGTCGTCACCCGCGAGTCCTACCTCGCGCTCAAGCCGGCCGAGCTGCTGTTCGAGCAGGCGGCCGCTCTGGCGACCGTGGCCGTCATGGCCTGGGACGGGTTGGTCGAACGCGCCCGGCTCCTTCGCGGCCAGCGCGTCTTCGTCAACGGCTGCACCGGCGGCGTCGGCGAGGCCGCCGTCCAGGTCGCCCGCATGCTCGGCGCCGACATCGCCGGCAGTTGCAGCGCCGCCTCGGCATCCCGGGCCCGCGAGCTCGGGGTGACCACGGTCTACGACTACGCCACCTTCGACCTGTCCGAGCTGCGGGGCATCTTCGATGTCGTGTACGACACCTCCGGCACCCTGCCGGTCAAGACCGCGATGCGCATGCTGAACACCGCCGGCGTCTTCCTCGACATCAACGCCACACCCGCCAAGTTCCTGCATGCGGCGTTCAACCGCCGCCACAAGATCTTCAACTGCTCCCCCACCACGCCGATCCTCACCGAGGTCGCGCGCGCGGCCGTCGACGGGAGCCTGTGCATGCTGATCGGCGAGACGGTCACCCTCGACTCCGCCATCGATCTGATCACCGACCTGGAGAAAGGACGCAAGATCGGCGGCAAGGGACTCATCCTCATGGGCGCAAACCGGTGAGTCGAGGCGGCGACCGCTATCGCCGCCTCGACCGGCGGTCCGGCTTCCGCGCAGGGCGGTGCGAGGCGCCGGGCAGCCCGCCTGCAGCAGCACCGTGGGCCTGCCTCGGCCAGGCGCCGCTGAACCTGAGTCGGCCCGCTGCCGTTTGAGGGGCAACGATTCTCGTGGCAAGGAGGTTTTCATGATCGGATACCGGCAGATGATCGGAGCGTGCGTGATCGTACTGGTGACCAGCGCCTGCGCGGTGACCGCGGCGGACGCCACCCCGGCGGACTCCGGGACGACGCGGCACTCCGTCCACGGCACCCCCGCACCGACAGGTGATCCGGTGCACGGAAGACCCGCGCCGATGGGCACGCTCGAGGGAAAGCTCGTCGTGATGGGCGGTCCCGCCCCCGGCAGCGCACGGCCCGCCGACGGATTGGTCTCCATCCTCAGCGGAGGCGACCCGGTGACCGTCGTGGAGGTGTCCGGCGGCACCTTCACTCAGCAGTTGCCGCCGGGCCGCTACACCCTGACCGCCGAGCACGGCGGTGCCCCCTGCACCCCAGCGGATGTCACCATCACCGAAGGTGGCACCGCCACCGCTGAGGTGATCTGCCATGTTCCTTGAGCTGGCCGGTCAAGGGTTCCGCGGCCGAGACCCGCTCCAAGAAATTACCTCGGTATATGACACAGGATGACATATACCGAGGAGAGATTGCAGGTAGACGGGTTGCCCAGCCGCGGGTGGCCCAGAGCGTCCCAGGCTGCAGGGATTGACGGCGTCCAGGTCTGAGCGGCCCGCTGCCGGGATGAAAGCAACGAAAGGATCTTGGTGTGACCGCAACCAACGGCGCCGCGCTTCAGGTCGCTCTGGACTGGTTCCACGCCCGAATCGGCCACGACATCGACAAGACCATGAGCTGCGTCGCCGACGACATTGTCTGCGACGCCCCGGGGGCCCACGTCGAGGGCAGCGAAGGGTTCCGCGCCTTCGAAGAGAGCTTCCTCCCCATGATCACCGGCGCCACGCTACTGGCGGCGTTCGGTGATGAGGAGACCGCCTTGCTGATGTACGACCTCGCCACCATCCCCGTGCCCAGCAACATCACCACCGTGCGCGCCACCATCACTGACGGCAAGATCGCCACGCTGCGGATCGTGTACGACCAGACCCCGTTCGCAGCGCTCCAGGGCGGGCCGCAGGCGCAGTGACGGTGACTCCAAGCATCCGCGGATGGGCCCCAGGGGCGGGGGAGAGATCGGCCAGGCCCACACGGCCGCTCTCCCGCCCGTCGCGCGGGCCGTCCGTATCAGCCCGCATGGTCGCGACTGGGCCGCCGGGCCTAACGCCGCCGCATCGGGGAGACGAGACAGCATGACAGAGCAGGCTCTGCACGTCCGGGACGGGAAGATTTACTTCCCCGAACCGCTGGCACCGGCGATCATCGTCCGGCGGCCCAACCGCTTCATCATCGACGTCGACATCGCCGGGGAAGTCGTCGGCTGCCACTGCCCGACCACCGGCCGCATCGGCAATCTCGTCCTGGACGGCCTGCCCTGCCTGCTGTCACGCAGCCACAGCAGTTCCCGCAAGACGCCCTACACGGTCGAGGGAATCTCCGTCGACGCACCCGAGAACCCCGACCCCGCATGGATCGGGATCAACCAGAACGCGGCCAACCGCTACGTCGAACAGGCACTGCACAGCCGGCTCCTGCCCGGCATCGTCACCGCCGACACCGTCCGCCGCGAACAGGCCCTGGGACAGTCGCGGCTGGACTTCCTCGTCAACGATGACACCTACATCGAGGTTAAGACCCCGCTGGACAACCTCCAGGTCACCCTCGACGATCACGTCCGGACCCGGCCGCACATCCCACTCGATGCGACCGACCGACTGGTCCGGCACATCGGCGAACTGGGCCGCAGCCTCGCCGCACACGAACGCGCGATCATGCTGGTCTGCTTCCTCTACGACAATCCCGGCTTCCAGGTCCTCAAAAGCAGTCGGCACGACTGGGTCAAAGCCCACGTCGCCGAGGCCGTGCGCCAGGGAGTGGAGATCTGGCAGGTCAACTTCCAGCTGGACACGACCGGCGCTTGCGTCCTTGGCCACCACGAACTCACCCACCAGTTTCTTCACTAAGCCAAGCCCGGCCGAGCCGGACCCCGGGACGGCTCCGGCGTGCCTGTCTTGCTGTTTCATAGGCAACCGCCTATGAAACACCGCCTCCGGCGAGACACGTCCAGGGCAAACGCTGTTTCATGGGTCGGTGCAAACAGGGAGCGCTGTGAAACACTCCTATGAAACACTTCCGGGGTGCGCGACGACGACTACCTCCGTGTGGAGGCCCACGCCTGCCCGATGACCTCCTGCGCCGCCCCGGCCGGCTCGCCCTGCCGGACGGGCAAGGGCAAGGTTGCCGTCCAGTACCACACCGCCCGCTTCCGGCTCGTGCCCGCGCTCGCCAAGGCGCTCACCGTGGCCACCCCGGCCGTCCGCAAGCCAGGCACGGCCTGGATCGAGCTGCCCCGCCCGGCCACGGCGGGCGCCGAACCGGCCGGGTACGTACGCATCGGCTACGCCCGCGCCTCCACCGTCCGCCAGTCCGTCGACACCCAGTTCGACGCGCTCCAGGCCGCCGGCGTCACCCGCGTCTTCTCCGAGAAGATCTCCACCCGCGCCACCACCCGCCCCGGACTCGACAAGGCCGTCGCCCTGGCCCGCGAGCTGCGATCGGCGGGTGTCGCGGTTACGCTCGTGGTGCACGAGCACAAGCGGCTCGGCCGCGGCCTCGACCTGGCCGCCCTGGCCGAGCAGCTGCGCGCCGCCGGCATCGGCCTGGAGTTCCTCACCGGCGAGCTGCAAGGCAGCCACGACCCGTCCGGCGTCGTGTTCACCGTGCTCGCCGCCCTGTCCGGTATGGAACGCGAATACATCCGCGACCGCACCCTGGAAGGCCACGAATCCGCCCGCAGCCGCGGCAAGACCATCGGCGGCGCCAC
This sequence comes from Nonomuraea sp. NPDC049269, assembly GCF_043197155.1. Classification (NCBI taxonomy): domain Bacteria; kingdom Bacillati; phylum Actinomycetota; class Actinomycetes; order Streptosporangiales; family Streptosporangiaceae; genus Nonomuraea; species Nonomuraea sp. NPDC049269. The sequence continues at coordinate 509,100 of NZ_JBICSO010000009.1, read as the reverse complement.
CGTCACCGACGACGCCATGCTCGCCATGGCCCTGCACCTGCGCGCGCAGAATCTCAGCTTGCGCGACATCGCCGCCCGGCTCGTCATCACCACGGGCAAGAAGAAGGGGCGGCATCCGTCCCCGGCCACCGTGCTGCGGATGCTGCGCGAACACGACGACAACACGGCAGCGGCGCCTGCCACGGCCTGACCCACCTCACCGCGGCCTTTGCCGCCCGTCGGGAACCGGCTGTAGCGCCGAGCCGTGATGCCTTCGAAGGTGAGCCGGTCCAGCGCGGCGACGGCGGCCGGGACCGGGCGAGGGGGCATCGGCTCGCCGTAGCGGCAGGCCCGGCGCACCTCATGAAAGTTCTCCAGGCGGCAGCCGTGTTCCGCGCAGCTGGCCATGAGCGGGAGCGCGGCGAGCAGAACGACGCCGCGCCCCGGGTCGGCTGAGCACGTAGGGCAGATGCGCCGGGCCGTCCGCCATGGGCGGCCGCTCACCGGCAGCCAGGGCAGCCAGCGGTTGATCACGTGGTATCCGGCCTGGCCCAGTGGCAGCAGCACCGAGTCCTGCCGGACATAGGCGGCGAAGGCCTTCGGGCCGTCGGCGGGATTCAGGGTGGCGGCCAGCCACGGCACGCGCCCGGTGATCGTCATCGGGCGCAGCCGGCCTACCGCGATGCCAGTCCGCGTGGCGAGCGCGTGTAAGACGGTAGCGGGCACCTGGTAGTCCAGGTCTGCGTCGCGTAGGCGTACGACGTCGAACTGCGCCGACGCCGGGCCGAGATTATGGGTCAGCAGCTGTTCGACCGACAGGCGGTACAGCCCGGCGAGACAGCCGAGCCATGAGGTGAGCGCCTCACCGGGGCCGGGCTCGGGGTGAACGGGCCAGCGGCGCACACTATTCGGCACAGGCGCGGACCTCACACCAGCTCGCGTTCGAACTTGCGGCGCCGCTCGGTCGGGCCAGCGTAGCTCGCCATGAGCAGGGTGCGCTGGTTGATGGCCTCCTCGCCGGACTCGATCGCCGCGCGGCGGCGGCCTCGGTGAGCAGCGCGGCCAGTTCCCCGATGGTGCCCTCGCTGCGGGTCAGCAGGTAGTCGGTCATCTCCGGGGTGGCCAGGTGGGAGGGGCGGCGAAGCTGGCCAGCAGGGTGCTCGCCTCCCGGTCGGGTTGCCAGCGCGGCAGGACGAAGGGGGCGAAGCGGTTCTCCAGCTGGTCGTCGGAGCGGATCGCCAGGTAGGCGTCCCGGGTGCCGATGCCGACCAGCGGGATCTTCAGTTCGTTGCCGAGGAAGCGCAGGAGGTTGAGGAACTCGCGGCGCGCCTCGTCGCGCCCGGCCAGCAGGTTGTGCAGTTCGTCGATCACCAGCATGCGCGCGCTGGCCTGCCGCAGCAGCCGCACCGCGAGCTGCTCCGGTTCGGCCAGCCGCTGACGGGGGCGCAGCGGCGCGCCGAGCGCGGTCAGCAGCGCGGTGTAGAAGCGGGGCCACGTGCGGATCGGAGGGCATCTGCACCATCAGCACCGGGATCTCCTCCCGGTCCGGGTGCGAGGTCGGCGGGTGCAGGCGCCGGAACTTCTCCATGATCATCGACTTGCCGTTGTTGGTCGACCCGATCACCAGCAGGTTCGGTATCCGTTGCTTGGCCGGTCAGTTCAGCAAGGTGTGCAGCTGGTCCAGTGCCTGCGTGGCGCGGGTGTAGCCGATCCACCGATCCGCCCGGACCCGGGCCAGCCGTTCGGCGGCGGGCAGCCGGGCCACCGGCCGGGCGCTTTCATGCAGGTTCGGCAGGTCTTCTGCCGGCCCAGGCTCCAGCTCGATCTCCGGCCCGGTCTTCGGTTCGCTGCTCACCACTGCTCGATCACCTCGAACGGCCGCACCAGCGTTGCCCGGCGGGTCTTGGCCGCCGCGTTCTCGGTGATCTGCCGCATCTGCTCGACCATGGCGAACAGGGCGTTCTCATCGACCTGGGCGCGGCCGTCCTGGCGCAGCCGGGCGATCGCGGCGCGCTGTTCCCACACGCTGATCGGCGGGCGCGACAGCATCCGGTACGGCACCGGCAGGTAGGCGTGCCCGTCGGGGTCCAGCACCCAGACCCGGGAGAGGTCGCGCGGGTCGCGGCGCAGCACGAACTTCTCCAACCCGTCGCGGCGGGCGATCCAGGGCTTGAGCACGTTGCTGTAGTACTGCACGTGGTCGATGGTGAAGCCGGTCCGCCTCAGCGTCCGGCGGATCACCGGCAGGAAGTCGACCAGGAACGCCGTCTGACTATGGGCAGACCGGCTGTTCGCAGTCCTCTGCACAGATTCCGAACCCCCAGGACAGCCGTGCACCCGACTTCGAAAAGTGACATGGCTGCACGCGCGAATGACGGCCCGTGGATGACGGCACCGCGAAGCGGGGGGGGGGGGGGGGGGGGGGGGGGGGGGGGGGGGGGCGGGGGGGGGGGGGGGGGGGGGGGGGGGGGCGGGGGGGGGGGGGGGCGGGGGGGGCGCGGGCGCGGGGGGGGGGGGGGGGGGGGGCGGGGCC